>JADZCN010000151.1 GCA_020851565.1 Acidobacteriota bacterium
CGGCGCCCCTCCAGCATGATGGTGTTGATGAACTTCGTCACCAGCGGGCTCCCGTAGAGGGCGTCCGGCGGCAGTTCACGCTTCGCGATTTCTCGTCTACGCGGCATGGAAAAGGTCCTGAGGTCCTGAGGTCTTGAAGTCCCGGGGTCTTGAGGCCCCGCCTACTGCTTCGGGCGCTTCGCGCCGTACTTCGAGCGGCCCTGCTTGCGGCCCTGAACGCCCACGGCGTCGAGCGTGCCGCGCACGACGTGATAGCGCACGCCGGGCAGGTCCTTCACACGGCCGCCGCGCACGAGCACCAGCGAGTGCTCCTGCAGGTTGTGGCCGACGCCCGGGATGTAAGTGGTCACCTCGATCTGGTTCGTGAGGCGGACGCGGGCCACCTTCCGGAGGGCCGAGTTCGGCTTCTTCGGCGTCTGCGTGAACACACGCACACACACGCCGCGCTTCTGCGGGCTCTCCTGCAGCGCCGGGCTCTTGGTCTTCCACCGAATCTGTTCGCGTCCCTTGCGGACGAGCTGACTGATCGTCGGCACGCTTCGCTCCACTCCAAGCGACAAAAACACCCACGGCCACCGTAACGGCGGCTGTGGCGCCCCAGGCCTGAAAGTCCGGTGGGACTTGGCGCCTCGGGCAGGAAACCCTACTTTTTCGTGTTGTCGGCATCGGCGGACGCTCCACGTCTCATGGCGTCACGATGCAACTGAGCCTAGATAGGGTGTCCTAGGCTCACGAGAACCTGACGAGAATAGCACGCCCCGCGTGCGGCGTGCAACTCCGCTAAGATTTGCCCGGGCTTGGACCAGAGCGTGCGCCCTCACGGGAGCCAGGCCAGAAAGGCGTTCCGCCATGATCCGGCTCGTCCGTTGCACGCTCCTGCTCTGCCTTGCCATCCCCCCGGCAGCCTCGGCCGCGCCCCAGCCGCGTCCGCCCAGGCCCCCGGAGAACGTCCAGGTGCTCACCGAGCTCGACGGCCAGCCACTGCGGGCGGAGATGCAGCGCATCGCAGCCGCCCTGGGTGTGAAATGCGACCACTGCCACGTCCAGGGCAACTTCGCCAGCGACGAGAAGTCGCCCAAGCGGGCCGCACGGCGCATGCTCGAAATGACCCGGGCCCTCAACGCCCGACACTTTCCCGATTACGGGGTCAAGGAGGGCGAGTCGGTGCTGGGCCGCGTGACCTGTTTCACCTGCCACCGGGGCATGACGGCGCCGCTGACCGCGCCACCGGCGCCGTGAGCGTCCACTGGGTCTACTTCCGCCCGGCGAAATAACCGGCCAGCGCCTCGATCTGCGCGCCGGTGAGCTTGTCCTTGAACCGGGGCATGGACGACTCGCCGTAGACCAGCGACGCGTCCTCGATGATGGCCTGGATCTCGGCAGCGTCCCGTCGTTGCCCCACCGCCGTGAGGTCGGGGCCGAGCGTCCCCCCTTCCCCCGACACGCGGTGGCAGACGACGCAGGTACTGGCGTAGGTCATCGCCGCGAGCCGCACCCCCGGCTCGAGGGGTGGCGGCTCGATGCCCGCGTGCCGCCGCCGCAGATAGGCGACGACCGCCTGCGCCCCGAAGCGGCCCATGGCGCTCCGAGGGGCCCGGTCCTCCGCGGTGCGCACGCCTGGCGCGATCGCGACCGGGTCGGTCATGTGGTTGAGGAGCCACTCCTCGTCCCGCCTCAGGCTGGTCCGCTCCATCGGCGCCGCCGGCCCGCCCGCAACGTGGCAGCGAGCGCACACGCTGTTCTCGCCGGTGGCCAGCTCCAGCCCGGCCACCGGCAGCAGGCCCCAGTCATTCGCTGCCTTCCCCTCGGGCCGATCGCGAAGGCCGAGGCCCGTCAGCCCGGCCACCCCCGCCGCCAGCACCGCCATGCCCACGCTGTAGGGCAGTCGCGCCCTGGCCCAGGGACGGCGCTCCGGGTGTCGATCGAGGAACGGCAGCAGCGCGAGGAATCCGACGGCCAGGCCCGGTATCAGCTGCGTGGCCACGGGCTCGGCCGGTCCCGGAAAGTACTTCAGCAGCTGGAACAGCGACAGGAAGTACCACTCGGGACGGGGCACGTAGCTCGCGTCGGCGGGATTGGCCATCTCGTCGAGGGGCGCCCTCACGAAGTACGCCAGCGTCAGCAGCGACGCGAAGACCACCGCCATGACCACGGTGTCCTTCATCACGTGCCAGGGGAAGAACGGCGTGGCCGGCCCGGGTTTCGGGCGCAGCGGGCCCGAGATGCCGTGACGCCGCATGAGGAAGAGGTGGGCGACGGCGAAGGCCAGCAGCACGGCCGGCAGCAGGAAGACGTGTGCCGCGTACCAGCGGCCGAGGGTCAACGCCCCGAGCTCGGGGCCGCCCCTGAGGCCGCTGGCCAGCCACTCGCCCACCAGCGGCGCGCCACGTGCCACGTTGATGGTCACCGTGGTCGCCCAGTACGCCTTCTGGTCCCACGGCAGCAGGTAGCCGCTCAGGGCGAAGCCGAGGATGACCAGGAGCGCGGCGAGGCCGCTCAGCCAGGTGAGCTCGCGCGGCGCCTTGTAGGCGCCGTGGAGGAACGCGCGCAGCATGTGGGCGACGGCCGCCACGACCAGGAAGCTGGCGCCCCACACATGCAGGCCGCGCACGACGGAGCCCATCGGCAGGTCGCGCATCACGTAGCGCACGCTGTCGTACGCCAGCAGCGGCGACGGCACGTAGTACATCGCGAGCACGAAACCCGAAAGGAACTGGACGCCGAGCAGCAGCAAGATCACGCTGCCGAGGGTGAAGGCCCACCCGGTGCCGCCGGGCAGGCGCTCGTCGAGAAGATGGTGCAGGGCGGCGCGGTAACCAGTCCGCGCGTCGCACCAGTCGAGGAATCGCGCCAGCATGGCTAGACCTGCACCAGGATGCGGGTGCCTTCGACCCGGGTCGGCAACTCGTCCAGCGGTCGCGGCGGCGGGCCGGCGACGACCCGCCCCTCGAGGTCGTAGACGCCTCCGTGGCAGGGGCACTCGATCTGGAGGGCGTCGGCGTTGACGCGCGTGCGGCAGCCCAGGTGCGTGCAGGTGGAATCGAGCGCGCGGACGCCTCCGTCCCCGGATCGAACGAGGAACACCACGCGGCGGTCGACGGCCTCGGTCGCGCCGTCCTGGCGCGCGACGCGGAGCGTCACCGCGCGGGGCTCACCATCGCGGAGTGCGGACAGATCGCCCGCACTCAGCCACAGGCGCTCCCGCCGGGTGAGCCCCGGCGCCAGCGCCGCGCCGCCGAGCACGAAGGCCAGCGTGGCCCCGATCGTGGTGTGAACCCCCTGAATCACCCGCACGAGGAACGTGCGCCGTGGGTTCTCGGGCAGGGATGAAGGGGAAATGCGCGCCGGCTGTTCGATCACTGAAACCCCCGATGAAGCAGGAGCGGATCCGCCGGCGCGACGGGACGCTCACGTTGTTGTTGCGCCGCAGTATACGCAGCGCAGCACCGGAAGCGGCGTCATTTGTTGTCACGATCCGTCCATCGGTGTCTTGCCCGGCCGAGCAACGCGGCTCGCCCGTCCCCTATAGTGGAGGAGTGCCCGCCCGTGAACGCGTGACCGCCGAGCCCGCTCAGCCGCGCCTCTTCCTCCTCGTCGGAGACGACGAGCATCAGCTTCGTGAGGCGGGTCGCGCGCGGATGCTCGCCCTGCAGGCGACACGTCCGGAGGCTCGCGTCATCACGGCGCCGCCGCCCGCGCACTGGCCGTTCCTGTATCCCGTGTGCCCGCCCCTGCCCGCGGGGCCCGTCATCATCCGGGCGGACGGCGCGCATCGCGCGTTCGAGAATCACCAGACCTCGAACACGCGCCTCGTCACGACGCAGGCGTCGTACCTGATGGCGGAGTGGGACGCCGCGCTGGCCGCCCACGGCGACGCCTGGCTCGTGGCGACGGTGATGCGCGGGCCGGCAGCGCAGCATGCCGAGGAGATCCTGCGGCGGCGGGGAATCTTCGCCGGGGCCCGCGTCGAGGAGTCGACGAGCGGCGTGTCGGGATCCACGCAGCCAGTCGCCGCCATCGCGGCGCACGAGGAAGACGCCAGCGGCGACGCGACGAGGGATCTGCTGGCCACCGCCTTCCGCGACGCCGATCCCGCGGTACGCCTGCGCCGGTGCGTCGAGGCGCTCGGCCATGGACGCACGGCTCCGGCGCTCATGGCAACGGCCAGTGTCTGCCAGGAGGTCAACGACCTCGCCGGCGCCGCGCGCGATCTGGACGAAGCCATCGCGCTGGCCCCCGCCTGGGCTGCGCCGCGCTTCGAACGCGGCAAGACGTGGCTGCGGCTCGACGACATGGAACAGGCCGCGGCCGCATTCCGGGCGGCGGCCGAGCGCCTGCCGTCCTTCGGCGGGGCGTGGGGCAATCTCGGCGCGACGCTGGGCGAACTGGACCGTCCCGCCGAGGCGCTGGAGGCCTTCGAGCGGCTGCTCGCGCTCGATCCCGACAGCCCGCAGGCCATGAACAACGTCGGCGTGGTGACCCGCGAGCTGGGACGCCTGCCCGAATCGGAGGCGGCGTTCCGCCGCGTGATCGAGCTCGAACCGAATCTGGCGTTTGGCCATTACAATCTGGGACACACCCTGTTCCTGCAGGGCCGCTATCAGGCGGCGGCCGCGGCGTACGGGCAGGGCCAGGCACGGGATCCGGAGCGGAATCCGGTGCAGGGGTCACGGCTGGCGATGTGCCGCCTGGCCACCGGCGACGCCGCGGGAGCGCTGGCGGAGTTGCAGCGCGCCGCGGGTGCCATGCCTCGTGAGTACCGCCGACAGCTGCTGGCCGACACCAGTGCCATCCTGTGGGCCCTGGTCACCCACAAGCCGGAGCTGGCGGGGTGGCAGAAGGTGCACGACTGGCTGAAGGCTGAGTTGTCGAAGCTAGCTTGAAGGAGGCGCATGAGCGGCACGCGTCCCAGCGCAGGGAGCCAGATGCTCCACGATCGCGGCATCCGCCTGGCCCTGGGCCTGGCGGTCGTTGTCGCGATCCCGGTCGCCGTGTTGTTCTACTTCCAGTCCCGCTCGCTGAAGGACCTCGAGCAGACCTCGGCCGTCGTCCTGCGGCAGCTGAGCAGCGATGCGGTGGACGGCCTGGCCAAGTCGATCGAGAACGCGCTCAAGCGCCCGCACATCAGCGTCCTGCTGGGCATCCCCGGGGCCCGCGTGGAGCCGCTGGACCTGGAGTTCATCGATCCAGTGTTCACCCAGGGCCTCGCGGAGAGCCCGTTCATCGACGAGTTCTTCATCTGGACGGCCGACAAGCCTGGCTCACCGACCGGGCGCTGGCTGGTCTTCGATCACGCGAGCCTCGGTGCCTCTGGTGCGTCGGCGCAGCGCTTCCGCGAGGCTCCCGACGGCGGCGGCACCCTGCTGGCCGACCTGCAGGGCATGGCCTCGATGAAGCGGGCCATCGTGGCCTTCACGAAGGAGCTGCACGGGCGCAAGCATTACATCCAGGCGCAGCTGCGCTGGTCGTCACAATCGCGCGAGCAGTTGACCAGCTTCGTCGCCTTCGCGGTGGACGCCGAGCGCCTGCGCCGTGAATACTTCCCCGCCTTCGTGGGCGCGCACCTGAAGGGGCTGCAGCAGCCGGCCGGCTTCCCGCCGCTGCGCGTCACGCTGGTCGACGACAACGGCAACCTGGTGGTGCCCACCGAAGGCGGCGCCGCAGAAGCCGTCGTGGACGAGCGGACGTTCCCGCTGGTCTTCTTCGACAAGGAGCTGCTGGAGTTCGCGGCGCCGTACGAGGCGCACCGCGAGATCTGGCGGCTCCGGACCAGCTATGGCGATGCCACGATTCCGGACATTGTCAGCGCGAGCACCCGGCCGCAGTTCGCGCTGATGCTGCTCGTGGCCGGTGTGCTGGGCATCGGCGTGTTCCTCATTGCCGGCGCCGCGGCGCGCGAGGTGCGGCTGGCCGAGCTCAAGTCGAACTTCGTGGCCTCGGTGTCACACGACCTGAAGACGCCGCTCGCGCTCATCCAGCTGTTTGCCGAGACCCTGGAGCTCGGCCGTGTGCGCAGCACCGATCGGGCGCAGGAGTACTACCGGATCATCAACGGCGAGGCGAGGAAGCTCACCCGCCTCATCGAGAACCTGCTCGATTTCTCGCGGATGGAAGCGGGGCTGCGCCCCTACACGCTCGAGCCGACCGACATCGGTGCGCTGGTGCAGCGCGTGCTGAGCGTGATGGAGCGCCAGTTCGCGCAGGGCCAGTTCGAGGTCACGACGACGGTCGCGCCGGGCCTGCCGGCGATCATGGCCGACGGCGTCGCGGTCGAGCGGGCGGTCGAGAATCTGCTGGCGAACGCGATGAAGTACTCCGGCGATTCGCGGCGCATCGACGTCACGGTGCCCCCCGCCCACGGCGAGGTCGTGGTCCGGGTCAGGGACTACGGCATCGGCATCGCGCGGCGCGAGCAGCGCAAGATCTTCCGCAAGTTCTACCGCGTGCACCACGAGCTGGGCGGCGGCCCGCAGGGGACGGGCCTCGGGCTGGCGATCGTGGACCACACCATGCGTGGGCACGGCGGGTATGTCGGCGTGGAGAGCGAGCCCGGCCGGGGATCCACCTTCACCCTGCACTTCCCCGTCCCCATCCAGGCCTCTCAGGGAGTCGTTGATGAAGCGCATTCTGGTGATCGAGGACGAGCCGCAGATGCTGCTCGGCCTGCGTGACAACCTCGAGCTCGAAGGCTATGAAGTCGTGACGGCCACCGACGGCGAGGAGGGCCTCGCCAAGGCGGCGGCCACCGCGCCCGACCTGGTCATCCTCGACGTCATGCTGCCGCGAAAGAGCGGCTTCGACGTCTGCCGGGAGCTCCGGGCACGAGCCAACGGCACCCCCATCGTGATGCTCACGGCACGGTCCGCCGAGACCGACAAGGTCCTGGGCCTCGAGCTCGGGGCCGACGACTACGTCACCAAGCCGTTCTCCATCACGGAGCTGCTCGCGCGCGTGCGCGCGGTGCTGCGCCGCACCGGCCAGCAGAAGCCGGCCGCCGACTCGGTGAAGATCGGCGACCTCGAGGTGGACTTCAAGCTGCACCAGGCGCGCCGCGGCAAGGCGCGCGTCGAGTTCACCGCCCGCGAGTTCGAGCTGCTGCGCTATTTCGTGCAGCACACGGGCCAGGTGGTGACGCGCGAGCAGATCCTCAACGAGGTGTGGGGCTACGAGGAGTTCCCCACGACGCGCACCATCGACAACTTCGTCGCCAAGCTCCGGCAGAAGATCGAGCGGGCGCCCCACGCGCCGGAGCACATCCTGACGATTCACGGGTCGGGGTACAAGTTCGTCGGATAGAATCGCGCAGCACACATGGACCCCAAGACCATCCTGATTGCCCTGCTGATCGTGTTCGCCATCGCGTATCACGCGTTCTGGTACATGAGCGAGAAGCCGCGCCGGCACCATCATCCCGGCGACCTCAAGCCGAGGGGGCTGGCCCTCGTCGCGGCGTTCATCGCCAATTTCTTCGACACCCTGGGGATCGGGTCCTACGCGACGACGACGTCGATGTCGAAGCTCTGGAACATCATGCCGGACGAGAAGATCCCCGGCACGCTGAACGTCGGCTACGTGATGTCGACGGTGTTCCAGGCGGTCATCTTCATGACGATCGTCGAGGTCGAGTTCCTGACGCTCGTCAGCATCATCGCCGCCGCCGTCCTCGGCGCGTTCTTCGGGGCCGGGATCGTGTCCGGGTTCTCTAGGCGCCAGGTGCAGATCGGCATGGGCTCGGCCCTCCTGGTCGCGTCCGGCCTGATGGTGCTGTCCATGTCGGGACAGGGGCCCGCGCCGGGCGTCGCGCTCGGGCTGTCCGGCGCCAAGCTCGGCCTCGCGGTCGGGATCTCGTTCGTGCTCGGCTCCCTCATGATGCTCGGCATCGGCTACTACGCGCCGTGCCTGATCATGATCAGCCTGCTCGGGATGGACCCGAGAGTGTCGTACCCGATCATGATGGGCGCCTGCGCGTTCCTCATGCCCTCGGGAAGCATCCAGTTCATCCGCAAGGGATCGTACGACCTCCGGACGGCCCTCGCCTTCCTGGTGGCCGGCCCCATCGCGGTGCTGATTGCCGCTCCGCTGGTCGACAGGATTCCGCTCTTCTGGCTCCGGGTGCTGGTGCTGGTCGTGGTGCTCTACACCGCCATCAGGATGCTGCGTTCGGCGGCCATCGAGAGGGCCGCGGCGGCCGCCGCGAGGGCGTAGGGCCTGGCGGGAGCGTAGGAGGCGGCGCGGTCGCGCCGTGGGCGTTCCGTGGGCGGCCCTCAGCAATCATCCCATTCCCACGCGGCGACGCCGCGCCCACCGCAGCCCTCGCCGGGCGAAGCCGCGGCCTACGGCGCGCAGCCGCCCCGGCGAAGCGCGGCCCACGGCGCGAAGCGCCGCCTTCCCGGTGCTACCATGCGCGCGTGAAGCTGCTCGGGTGGCTCGCAAGTCTCGTCCTCTTCGGCGCCGCCCTCCAGCCGTCGCCTCCGCGTCCCAGCACCGCCACCGGCGAGTGGCCCACGTACGGTGGCGACCTCGCCAGCACCAAGTACTCGCCGCTGGAGCAGATCACCCCGCTGAACTTCTCGACTCTCGAGGTGGCCTGGCGCGCGCCGTCTCCGGACGGCATGCTCACGATGACCGTGCCCGGCGGAGGCGAGTGGACCTCCGACGCCCGCGCGGTGCTCGCCGAGCTCAGCCGGCTGGACCCGAAGCGCTGGCGCGACGACCAGCCGCCCATCATCGGCAACTTCAAGGCCACGCCACTGATGGTCGGCGGCACGCTCTACTTCAATACACCGCTCTCCATCGGCGTCGCCGTGGACGCCCGCACGGGACGCACGAAGTGGATCTACAACCCGCGCAGCTACGAGGCCGGCACGACGACGATGAGCCTCCGCTGGAACCAGCGCGGCGTCGCCTACTGGCGTGACGCGGCCGGCGCCGACGAGCGCGTCTACTGGGGCACCGGCGACGGCTACCTGATCGCCGTGGACGCGAAATCGGGCCGCCCCGTGCCCGGGTTTGGCGTGAACGGTCGCGTCGACCTGATGGAGGGACTGCCGCGGGCCAGGCGGGGCACGCGCGACTACCTCAACGCGCTCACCTACTCGGTCCAGTCGCCGCCGATCGTCGTGCGCGATGTCGTCATCGTGCCCGCGTCCATCTCGTCGCTCGTCTCGCAGAAGGAGCAGATCCCCGGATTCATCAGGGGCTATGACGCGCGCACGGGCCAGGTGCGCTGGACGTTCCACACCGTGCCGCGCCCGGGCGAGCCCGGCAACGACACCTGGCTGGACGGCTCGTGGGAGCACGCGGGCAAGGTCACCGTGTGGACGATGATGAGCGCGGACGAGGCGCTGGGCTACGTCTACCTCCCGACCAACACCACAGCGCCGGACTTCTACGGCGGCCACCGTCCCGGCGACAACCTCTTCGCCGAGAGCCTGCTCTGCCTGGACGTGGAAACCGGCCGTCGCGTCTGGCATTTCCAGACCGTCCACCACGGCCTCTGGGACTACGACAACCCGGCCGCGCCGAACCTGCTCGACATCACGGTGAACGGGAAGCGCATCAAGGCGGTGGCGCAAGTCACCAAGCAGGGCTTCGTCTACACGTTCGATCGAGTGACCGGCGAGCCGGTGTGGCCGATCGTCGAGAAGCCGGTGCCGCCGTCCGACGTGCCGGGCGAGCGCGCGTCGCCGACGCAGCCGTTCCCGTCGAAGCCCGCCCCGTTCGAGTACCAGGGCGTGACGATGGACGACCTGGTGGACCTGACGCCGGAGCTGCGCCGGATGGCGCAGGAAG
Source organism: Acidobacteriota bacterium (assembly GCA_020851565.1). Classification (GTDB taxonomy): domain Bacteria; phylum Acidobacteriota; class Vicinamibacteria; order Vicinamibacterales; family UBA2999; genus VFZN01. The sequence goes on from JADZCN010000151.1 coordinate 9,793, forward strand.
CGGTGAAGGGCTTCCGGATGGGGCCGCTCTTCACGCCGCCGTCGCTCGAGGGAACGCTGGCGCGCCCGGGATCGGTGGGTGGGGCCAACTGGTCGGGCGCAGCAGTGGACCCGGACACGGGGATGCTCTACGTGCCCTCGCGCAACGGCTTCGCGGCCTTCACCTTGTCGAAACCCGACCCCGCGCTCAACAGCAACCTGCTCTACATGCAGGTGCCCGGGCGCAGCCCGCAGATGCCGCAGGGCCTGCCACTCCTGAAGCCGCCCTACTCCCGCGTGACCGCGATCGACATGAACACCGGCGAGCACCGGTGGATGCTCCCGGCCGGCGAAGGCCGGCGCGTCCGCAACCTGCCACAGCTGAAAGGCCTGGACCTGCCGCCCCTTGGCGGCGACAGCACCTACAGCGGCCCGCTGGCCACGAAGACCATGCTCGTCTACGCGCTCACGACGGGTGGGAGCTCAGGCGGGCCGCGCCTGGTCGCGCTGGACAAGGCCACGGGACGCGAGCTCGCCTCGGCCGATCTGCCCGGCATCGCCATCGGGACGCCGATGACCTACCTGGTGGAGGGACGGCAATACATCGCGCTGACCGTTCAGGGTGACACGCCGCGCGATGTGCCCGCACTGGTGGCCCTGGGGCTCGCACGGTAGGTTCAAGGCACGGTCATTCAAAGCACGAAGGGGTTCAAAGCACGACCGTGCCTTGAACCCCTGTGCTTCGAACGTCCGCGTCGAACCCGCCGCGCCTTGAACGGCGTGCTTCGAACCTCGTGCTATTCCGCCTCGCCAATCCCAGGCCCGAGCGCCTCTTCGGGCTCGACCAGGTATTCCATCTCGCGGTCGAAGTCGACGTCCTCGTCGCTCGGCTGCTGGATGGGCGGCGGCGGCGGCGGCTCGTCCGGCGGGATCTGGACGTGCCGGTACCACCAGAAGCCCGTGCCCGCCGGGATGAGCCGGCCCATGGTCACGTTCTCCTTCAGCCCGCGCAGGTAGTCGATCTTCC
>JADZCN010000152.1 GCA_020851565.1 Acidobacteriota bacterium
CATCATCAAGTTCGCGCTCGACAACCCGAAGAAGATTTCGTTCCTCTCGTTCCAGCCCGTGTCGTTCACGGGCCGCGACGAGGAGATCACCGACGAGCGCCGGGCCGCGCAGCGCTACACGCTGTCGCACCTGGCGCACGACGTCAGGAACCAGACGGGCATCGGCGAGCCGGCGCGCGACTGGTTCCCCATCTCGTTCATGGGCACCTTCAGCGACTGGGCCGACCTCGTGCACGGGCCGGCGGCCGACTGGGGATCGCTCTCCTGCGGCTGCCACCCGAACTGCGGCGTGGGCATGGCCGTCATCATCGACAAGGAAACTCATGAGGCGGTGCCCATCACCGCCTTCATGAACGGCCCGCAGTTCGCGCGGGACATCCAGAAGGTGAACGACGCGGCGCGCGGCAGGTTCATGTCCGTGGTCGGCATGGCGCTGGCGCTGATGAAGAACTACGACCCGTTCAAGACGCCGACGCACTTCAGCCTCTACGACCTGATGCGCCGGTTCGACAAGGCCTTCGGCGCCACGGGCCGTGACTACGGCAAGGTCTCCGCGGACCGCACGATTCGGGACATCGAGAAGCGCCGGTCGGACCGGTTCAACTACATGTTCATCGCGGGCATGTGGTTCCAGGACCTGTTCAACTACGACTTCCGGCGCACCGAGCGCTGCATCATCCCCTACGCGACGCAGGAGGGCGAGATCAGCTTCTGCGCCTACAACACCGGCATCGGCTGGCGGAACATCATCGAGAAGATGCACATGACCGCCACGCTGACCAAGTGGTACGAGGAGCACGGCCGCCACGAGATCTTCGCCGGCGGCAAGAAGGTGAACCTCGACACGGCGGCCCACAGCCTCCTGCTGCACGCCGAGGACGTCAACAAGGGCAAGCAGACCGACCTGGACGAGGCCGGCATCGCCAAGAACGCTCGGGAGGAGAAGTTGCGCGCGCGCAAGGCCCAGATCGAGCACCAGCGGATGGCCGAGCTCTACCGCCAGGTCGTGCTCAAGGAGCCGAAGCCGGACGCCAGCATCATCCAGATCCAGGGGCTGGGGAAGAAGTCCTCGACCGAGACCGTCTCGCAGTAACAGACGCGGGAACCGCCGGTTCCCGTGCCACGGCGAAGTACCAGGGCCGGGTGAGCTGCACGCTCACCCGGCCCTTCGTTCAGCAGGCTAGGAAAGTGGGACTTCCCACTTCTCACTTCTCACTTCTGTTTCGCCGGACCGTGCGCCAGAGGCCCCAGGCGGCGATGAGCGCCAGCGCCGCGCCGGCCGAGAAGAGGGCCGAGTCGGGTGCCTGCGCCTTCTGGCCACCGAGCGCCAGGAGGTAGAAGCGCGGGAAGCGGCCGAGCACGAGCGCGCCGATGAATCGCGCCAGCGGGTAGCCACGCGTGATGGCCAGGATCTTCACCGGGTAGAACGGCACGGGCAAGAGCGCCGAGAGCAGGATGAGCGCGAAGGGTGCCTTGCCGAAATAGCGCTGCGCCGTGCGGAAGCCGCGCGAATCGTCCAGCTCGGTCTTCACGAGCCGCAGGTTCGTCAGCCAGCCGATGAGCGCGTAGTCAAGGACGATGGCGACGATGCAGCCGGCCGTGCCGGCGAGTGCGACCGCCGTGGGGGAATAGAGCTTGGCCGCCGCCAGCAGTGCCGGCTCGTTCGCCAGGACCGAGATGAGCAGGTGGGCCGGGATGGCGTAGAGGAAGTACCCAAGGAGCGCCCGCCACGCGGGCTGCAGGACGGCCAGCAGGCCCGCGGCCGCGAGTGCCGCGATGGTCACCGTCGTCGCGAGCCTTCGATACCTCCCGCGTGTGGGCGCGGCGTCCATCGCGACGCGTCTCAGATGATGGCGATGAGGCCCTGCTTCGGGCCGGTGAGCGCCAGGTAGAAGCCCGCCAGCACGAGGATCCAGATCGCCGCGTAGAGAATCACGAACGGCTGCCGGCGTCTCAGCATGTCGGGGTAGAGGATGGGCTTGCCCGCGAACTTGCCGCGCGGCTTCGAGGGGAAGAAGAACGTCTTGTACGTCTCGAGCGTGAAGATGGTGTAGCCCAGCGCGGCCATCATCACGACCAGGATGCTCGTGGAGAAGTGCGCGACGAGCAGGCCCCAGAACCCCGCCCAGAGCGGGCTCCGGAAGAACTTCAGCGTCTCGAAGCCCTCGACCGGCGCGTCCTTCCATGCGCCGAGGAACGCCGATATCCACCCGCTGATGCTGGCGATGGCGAAGACCAGGAGCACGGACCCCTGGAGCGGAAGCTGCGGGGCCGCGTAGTGCACCAGCAGGAACGTGCCGCAGACCGCGGTCGTGATGACGGCACCTATGGCCAGGCGGCGGGCCTGGCTGTGCACCACCTTGCCGAACACGGCGAACTGCATCGGGATGAAGTACTTGCCCTGGTCCTCGTTGCGCAGGAACGTCTTCCACAGCTCGATGGCGCCCCGCTCGAGGACGTACACCACCCCGAAGAACGCCGCCATCGACCCCGCGGAGTCGAGCGACGGCCTCGCGATGACATACGCGATGAGGGCCATCACGATCCCGACGATGGGGCTCCGGAAGTAGCGGGGCCAGAAGAACCCTTCGTGGATGGAGTCCTTGTACATGCCCCAGGTGGCGGTGTGCAGGCCGGCGAGCGTGCCGATGCCCGCGGCGGTCAGGAGTGCGGATAAATTCATGTGCCTCAGCGCGTATGAAGTGACGAATAGGCGAGTTCGACGAGGCGCAGGTCGCGTTCCGCGAGCGCCAGGCCATAGGCCGGAGATCGATTCTGCCGGATTGCCTCGAAAAAGTCAGCCAGCATCGCCCGGTAGCCGGCCAGGTCCCTCACCCCGGGCACGACGGCTCGGCGCCGTCGCCCGGTCTGGAACGCGAGGATACCGTTGGTCTCGAACCGCAGGGTCCCGGTCGTGCCATGACAGGCCGACCACCGGACGCCGTTGATCAGGCCCCCGAGTTCCCAGGAGTAGGACAGCGTGGCCACGGGCCCCTCCGCGTACTCGAGGGTCACCTGCACGCTGCGATCGAGGCCGGCCCGGTCGCCTGCCTGCGCGGCCTGCACCCGGGCGACGGTGAGGCCGAGGCTGGCCAGGAGGCTCACCCAGTGGATGCCGCCTTCGAACAGCGCGCCGTGGCCGGTCATGGCGGGATCGTCACGCCAGTCGCCGGTGGCCTGCCGCTTGAGCGCGTTCAGCTGGATGAAGCGGAGGTCCCCGAGGTCGCCGCGGGCAATGGTGTCACGGAGCAGACGGGTCAGCGGCTTGTAGAAGTAGTTCTCCGCGACCATGACCTGGCGGTTCAGGCGCCGCGCGGCATCGCCGACCGTGGCGAAGTCCGCAGACTGGAGCAGCGGCGGCTTCTCGAGGATCACGTGCTTGCCGGCCTCGAGCGCGCGCAGCGTCCAGTCGAGGTGAAGCGAGGGCGGCAGGGCGATGAGGACGACGTCGATGTCGGGACGCGCGAGGGCGGCCTCGTAGCCGGTAATCGCACCGGCGCCGCCGAAGCGGGCCCGCGCGGATTCGGCTCTCGACTGGTCGCGGCTGGCGTACCAGCGCTCCACCGTCGGCGCCACGGCCTTCATGGTCTTCGAGTGCAGCGTCGTGGCGAGGCCGGTGCCGAGAAAGGCGAGCTTCACGCTAGAGCACCTCCAGCAGCCGCCGGCCGGTGCGCAGGGCGTTGGCCGCGATGGTGAGCGAGGGGTTCACGCCGCCCGAGCGGGGCAGGGCGCTGGCGTCGGTCACGTAGAGGTTCTCCAGGCCGCGGAAGGCACCCCAGCCATCGAGCGGCGCCTGAGCCGGATCCTCACCCATGCGCACCGTGCCGAGCGCGTGCGAGAACGTGCGAATGGGATGCGAGTAGGTCTTGAGCGCGCCGGCCTTCCTGAGGATGCGGCGCGCAGCCCGCACGAGGACCGCCCGCGCGGCGAGGTCGCGCGGATCGTACCGATGCGTGATACGGGCGGGCGGCAGCGTGTCCGCAGCGGGCGCGGGCCCTGTCAGCTCGACGCGATTGTCCGCCTTGGGCCGATCCTCCGCCATCACGATGAACCCCGTGGTGTGCGAGACGATGAGCGCCACCAGCCGGCCGAGGCCGAGCGGCAGGTAGTCCTTGACGATCGCCGGCTCTGGCGTGCCGAACTGCTGCAGGCAGCCGAGCCGGCCGGTGGGATGCGAGACGCCGGGGTGGCCGAAGTAGTAGTCGTGGATGCCAATCTGCTTGTGGAACTCGCGGTGCGGCGCCGGGCGCGACAGGAACCCGCCCATCACCACCGCGTTGCAGTGTCGCATGAGATAGCGGCCGATGGCGTGGCCCGCGGGGTTTACCTGCTCGAGGCCCGACGCGAGCAGCAGCCGCGGCGTGGCCAGCGCGCCCCCGGCGACCACGACCGTCTTGCCGCGGTAGGTGACCGTCGTGCCCGAGCCACGTTCGGTGCAGACGACGCCGGTCACGCGCCCGTCCTGGTGCTCCAGCCTGAGCGCGGTGGTGTTCACGGCCAGGTGCATGCCGGCGCGTCGCAGGCGCGGCACCATCACGACGGACAGATCGTTCTTGGCCTGAACCGCACAGGCGAAGCCGTCGCAGGTGCTGCACGCCGGGCAGGGCGTGCGGCCATCCGCGGCGGCGTAGTTGATGGCGAGCGGCAGGCGGAACGGCCTCAGACCGAGCGCGCGCGCGGCGTCGACGATCCGCGCAGAGATGGGCGCGAGGGGCCCCGGCGCCTGCGGGTAGCCGGCTGTGCGCGGCGGTTCCGTCGGGTCCTCGCCGGTTGTTCCTGCGATCTGCAGCAGCGACTCGGCCTCGGCGTAGTAGGGCTCGAGGTCGGCGTAGCGGTACGGCCAGCACGCGCCCGAGTCGCCGTCGAGCTCCGGGTACGGCTCGAAGTCCCGCTCGCGGAGGCGCAGGGCGACGCCGCCGTAGAAGATGGAGGCGCCGCCGACGCAGGTGTAGGCGCCCAGTTCCCGGCCGTAACCGCCGGCGGCCACCTCGTACGCCGCTTCCTTGCTGTAATACGGCGTCCTCTCGCTCATGCCGCTGGGGCCCCAATTGTGGGGCCCGCGCGTCACCCAGTCGCCCGACTCGATCATCAGCACACGCTTGCCGGCGAACACGGCTGGCGCCGCCGCCATCGAGCCGCCGAAGCCGCTGCCGATGACGACGAGGTCGTACTCAGGGGCGGACGCGTGGCCGGCGCGGGTATTCGGGGCGGACATGCTTTGGGAGGCGCGGATCGGAGGTTACGGCGCGATCGGCCACTCACATCCTACTCCAAGGGTGCGGGCGGGTGCGAACGGGTGCGGGCAGGTGCGACCCGTCCCACCGGCCGAAGGCCGGCCGACGCCGAGCGAAGCGAAGGCGCCCACCGCGCGAACGCGGGCCCTACCAGTGCGGCTGCTGCTGCGTCAGGCAGTGAATGGCGCCCAGGCCCCAGATGAGCGCGCGGCAATCCACGCCCACCACCTGCCGCTTCGGCAGCAGTCGCTGGAGGATTGCGAGCGCGCGGCGGTCTCGCGCGGGCTGCCCGAACGTTGGCGCCAGCAGCGCGCCGTTCACGAACAGGAAGTTCATATAGGTGGCGGGCAGGCGCTGGCCCTTGTAGACCACAGGGCGTGGCATCGGGAGTTCGACAACCTCGAAGGCCCGGCCCTGCTGGTCACGTGCGCGAGCGAGGCGGCGCCGCGCGTCCTGCAGCACCTTGAAGTTCGCGTCGCGCGGGTCGTCCTCTATTCCGATGACGACGGTACGTTCGTCCACGAAACGCGCGAGATCGTCGATGTGGCCGTCAGTATCGTCGCCTTCGATCCCGTCGCCCAGCCAGACGACGTGCTGCTGCCCATAGTAGTCCTTGAGGTACTGCTCGACCTCTGCCCTGGTAATGTGCGGGTTCCGATTCTTGTTCAGGAGGCACGAGGTGGTCGTGAGCACCGTGCCCGCGCCGTTGAAATCCACGGCGCCTCCCTCCATCACGATGCCCGGATGGAACACCGGCAGCCCGAGTTCCTTCGCCACCCTCGTCGGCACCGCATCGTCGGCATCCCAGGGCGGGTACTTGCCGCCCCAGGCGTTGTAGCCCCAGTCCACGACGGCGGCCTCGGCGCGGCCGCGGCGCTCGCGCAGCAGGAACGCCGGCCCGTGATCCCGCGTCCAGCACTCGTTGGTCGGGATCTCGTGGAACTTCACGCGCCGGAGCGGCAGGCGGCGCACGTCCAGCACGTCGCGGACGATGCGGCGGTAGTTCGAGTTGGGTACGTTGAGGTGCACCTCTTCGAATCGGGCGATCGCGGCGATGACGCGGATCACGTCCTCGATGGATTCGTGGTACCGATCCGGAAACGAGATGCCCTCCGGGCGCGGCCAGGAAATCCAGGTGCCCTGGTGGCGTGCCCACTCGGGAGGGAACGTGTAGCCGAGGGTGCGTGGGGTGCGACCAGGTGCGGGCTGGTGCGAACGGGTGCGGGCAGGTGTCATCGGGTGCGGGCCGGTGCGAACGGGTGCGCCCTAGTCCGTGAAGCGGCGCGTCAGGTCGCCGTAGGCGTCGATGCGGCGGTCGCGCAGGAACGGCCAGTGCGTGCGGCTGAACTCCACCTGGTCGAGGTCGCAGTCCACCAGCATCATCTGCTCGCGATCGATCGCGGCGCGCTTGACGATCTGCCCGTCCGGCGAGGCGACGAACGACTGGCCCCAGAACTGCAGCCCGTCCTTGTTCACGGGCTTTCCCTTCGCATCCAGGATGCGCTCATGACCCGTGCGGTTCGCGACGCAGACGTAGCAGCCATTTGCGACGGCGTGGCTCCGCTGGATGAGCTCCCACGAGTCGTGCTGCGCCTTGCCGTACTGCTTCCGCTCCCTCGGGTGCCAGCCGATGGCCGTGGGGTAGAAGAGGAACTCCGCGCCCTGCAGCGCCGTGAGGCGGGCGCCCTCCGGGAACCACTGATCCCAGCAGACGAGCACGCCGATGGTCCCCTGGGACGTCTTCCAGGCACGGAACCCCGTGTCGCCCGGCGTGAAATAGAACTTCTCGTAGAAGAGCGGGTCGTCCGGGATGTGCATCTTGCGGTAGATGCCCATGATCGAGCCATCGGCCTCGATGACGACCGCGGTGTTGTGGTAGAGGCCGGACGCACGCTTCTCGAACAGGGAGGCGACGACCACGGCGTTGTGCTTCCGGGCGAGCTTCGCGAAGGCGTCGGTGGAGGGGCCCGGGATGGACTCCGCGAGCGCGAAGAACCGGTGGTCCTCCACCTGGCAGAAGTACTGGGAGCGGAACAGCTCCTGCGTGCAGAAGATGCGGGCGCCGCCCTTCATGGCGCGCCCGGCCAGCGCGAGCTGTCGCTCGAGATTCACGGCAGGGTCTGGCCCGCACGCCATCTGGCTGAGGCCGACGCGAACGGTGCGAGACGAGGAAGCGGAGCGGCGTCGAGTGGGCATCGAATCCCCACTTATAGCACGCCGACGTCGTTCAGAAGTGCGCGCCCACGTACTCCCACATCTGGTGGTGCCAGTACGGCCAGTCGTGCCCGCCCTGCGGTCCCCAGTCGTCCAGGCGATGCGCGATGCCGCGGCTGGCGAGCACGGCGGACATCCGGTACGTGGGCCCGCTGTTCTCCCACGGCCCAGAGCCCGTGGCCAGGTGGATGTCGCAGCTCCGGTACTGATCGAGGAACCAGGGGTCGTGCTGGTTCGCCATGTAGTCCACGGGGTTGTTGAAGTAGAAGTTGTCGTCGTACATCCCGTCCATGAAGTTGCGCATGTCGTACACGCCCGACAGGGCGTAGCAGCGCTTCACGCGGTCCGGGTGCTTGAAGAGCGTGTTGGCCGCGTGGTACGCGCCGAGCGAGGCGCCAAAGGTGGCAATCGCGATGCCCGGCGTCCGGCACTGGCTGTCGATGAACGGGAAGACCTCCTGCGTGATGTAGGCGTCGTATTGCGCCTGCATCCAGCTCCGGTGGAAGGGGTGCGCGGACTTGTTGTAGAACGACTCGCCCGTCACGCTGTTGACGCAGAAGATCCGGATGCGGCCCGCCTCCACGTACGAGGCGAGCGTCCGGATCATGCCCTGGCCCTCCTGCTCCCGCTCGTCGCCGCCGCTGGTGGGAAAGGCGAGGAGGGGCATCCCGAAGTGCCCGTACGAGACGATGCCCATCTCGCGGCCGACGCGCGAGGAGTGCCAGCGGTGATAGTCACGGCGCATAGGTCCTGCGAGGATACCGGGTTGCCACGCCGCGCTCAAGCGTCGGCCGGTTGGCGGGCGGCCGCCTTGAAAACCCTCGAGGGGTCGGCTACAGTCCTTGAGCTGTCCCGCCGAATCGGGCCAGCCCACGGTTCAAGGAGCCGAAACACCCATGAGACGTTTGATCGCCTTTGCCTCGGTCGCCCTGATGGCAGCCACTCCCGCGTTTGCCCAGATGGGGGGGCCGCCCCAGAAGATCACCCTCGCGCAGGGCATCACCCGCGCCTACGACGGCGTGAAGCGCAACATCACCGAGATGTCCGAGAAGATGCCGGACGCCGACTACGGCTACAAGCCGCACCCGGATTCGCGGACGTTCGGCCAGCTCTTCGCGCACGCGGCCAACAGCATGTATGGCTCCTGCGCGGCGCTGAAGGGCGTGGCGAACCCCAACCAGGGCAAGAACCTGGAACAGCTGCTCAAGACGAAGGCCGAGTTCGTGAAGGCGCTCGCCGACGCGTACGCTTTCTGCGACGACGCCGTGAAGGGCCTCACCGACGGGAACGTGGCGGAGATGGTGAAGCAGGGTCAGAACGAGGTCGCGCGCGGCTCCATCGTCGCCGGTATCACCTCGCACAACAACGAGATGTACGGCACTGGCGCTGCCTACATGCGCGCCAAGGGCCTGGTGCCGCCGTCCACCGAGCGCCAGCAGCAGATGATGAAGAAGCCGGGCGCGTAGGGGGTTCTCGGGTTCTGGGGTTCTCGGGTTCTGGGGTTCTCGGGTTCTGAGGTTCCCCGGTCCGACTGAGATGGAGCCGGGCTCCGCGCGTGGCGCGGGTCCGGCTCGTCCTTCTTTCGCGCGCCGGTGCGCGCCGACGCCCTATCTGAGCTTCGCGATCACCCTCAGCGTCCAGCCTTGACCGTCCGGACTGGTGGGGGGAAACGTTCCCACGACGAGCCGGCCCCACCCGTTGGTGAAGAGCCGGGCAGATCCGCTGGTGGCCTCGTCGATCGGCTGGCCGTTCGGCGAACCGCCGCCGCCCTCGTTGCCCCCAGGGTAGTCCGCCCGCCACTGCGCCTGTTCCCGGGCCTCGCACGAGCCGGTCACCGTGCTCGTGAACGGCCCGCCATCATGGCTGGCCTCGAGGTGTCCACCGCGGTCCTCTTCGTTGTAGATCGTCAGATCCACCTTCATCGTCGCCGTCCCGACGAGCGTGGCGGCGCACATCACGCGCTCGTCGTCGTTCGGGCCGCGGCGGCCGCGGTCCGAGCAGATGTCCACAGCCGTCACGCGGGCCAGCGTCACGGGCAGGACCTTCGTGGGTGTGACCCGGTCGTTCGACGCGATGGACACCTCGGCGCGGTAGGTGCTGGCGGGCAATCCGGCGATGTTGACCGATGCGGTCAGGCTGGCCGGCGCCGCGCCGCCGGCTGGGCCGACCTGCAGCCATCCGGGCTGCGTGCTCGTGATCTGCCAGGTCAGGGTGCCCGAGGCGGGGTTGGTGAGCGAGACGGACTGGGGGGCGGATTCGGGCCGCCCACGACAGCCGAGAAGGCCAGCCCCGGCCTTGCTGAGGGTGATCGTCTGTGATGCCGCGGGTGCAGCAGCGACGAGGCCCGCGAACAGTGCTGTCACGAAACCGAGGGATCGGGCCATGACCGGGCCCCTTTCCTGGAGCCTGCAGTCTACCCCCGTGGCAATCCCTTGATCACCCGCCGCGCGTTGTCGGCGTAGACCTTCTTGAGCACCGTGTCCGGCAGGCCCATGCCGTACAGCTTCCAGAAGGCGTGGTAGTCGCGGTAGTAGTCGAAGTACTCGTCGGTGGTCTCGAACACGCGCCAGTAATACGGATATTCGTCGGGCTGGAACGAGTCCTTCCCGAACATGATGCGGTCCTGGTACTTCACGAAGAAGTCGTGCGCAGCGCGGGGCTGGCGGCCGAGGTCGTAGAGAATCGCGCCGACTTCGACCGTGACGTTCGGGAACTCGTCCAGCATCTTCGCGGCGCGCCCCAGATCGTTGGCGTGCCACCCGAAGTGCGCGGCGATGAAGCGCGTCTTCGGGTGCCTGCGGAACACGTTGTTGCGCTCCGTCATCAGCTCCTCGAACGTCACCTGCCCGGGCTGGTTGTTGCGGCGGCTGGGGAAGAGCGCCAGCTCGAGCCACCGCTCGTTCGTGTAGTCGAGCGGCTGGAAGAACTCCTGCGGCTCGGCGGTGTGCACGAACACCGGCACGTCGAGCCTCGCGAAGGCCTGCCACAGCGGATCGAGCGCCGGGTCGTCCACCTTCAGGCGGCTGCCGTCTGGCTTGCGGATGTTCAGGCCGAAGGCCTTCGAGATCTCGCCCACGCCGACGGCGCCTGCTTTCACGTCGGCGTCGAGCTGGGCCACCGCGCGCTCGGCCCACCCGGGACCGACGTTGCGGAAGTCCACGCCGGACATGACGCGGAAGCGATCCTTGTGCGGGCTGGCGGAGAGCGCCTGGAGTGTGCGGGTGAGCCGGTCGCCCGAGACGTTCTCCGCGACCACCATCACGCCCAGGTTCAGCCTGTCCATTTCCGCGACGACGCGGTTGATGGCCTCCGGCGTGGTCAGGTTGCCGGGATGCCCGTGGACGTCGATGACGGGGAACTTCGCCTTCGGGACCAGGTGCTCGGGGGTGACCAGCGTCGACTTCGGCCGATAGTCCAGGATGCTCGGGGCGGGGAGCTCGGGAGCCTGGCAGTTGCCGGGACGTGTCTCCGTCGTGCCGGGCGGACACGGCTGCCCGGGCGCCACGCGTGTTCCGCCGCGCATCCCCGGCCCTTGCGCCACCACCGCCATCCCGAGGGCTGCCACGGCCAGCCCCGTGACCACGAGTCCTGATCTGTGCATGCGCCTATTATGGCCGCGGCTTGCCCTTGACGTCGCGGACCACGCCGGATGAGGATGCGGGCGTCACCGATCGCGAGAGGCTTCCATGACGCGAGCTGCCCGCCTGCTTGTTCCCGCCCTCGTGGCTGCCGCCGTCGGATGGGCCACCCCGCATGCGCAGGCGCCGGCCGCCTCCATCTCGCTGGCCCTGACGGGTGATTCGATCATCACCAGGCCCATCTCCGTCTTCAAGGAGCCGGCCTTCACGCGCCTGATCGATCTCGTCCGGGGCGCTGATGCCGCCTTCACGAACCTGGAGATGCTCTTCCACGACTACGAGCCCTACGCCATGAACGAGAGCGGCGGCACCTACATGCGCGCCGAGCCGGCGCTCGTGAAGGAGCTGGTGTGGGCCGGGTTCGACATGGTCTCGCGCGCGAACAACCACACCGGCGATTACGGCGCGCTGGGGATGGCGCTGACGACGAAGTACGTCGCGGAGGCCGGGCTCGTGCAGGCGGGCGTGGGGCAGAGCCTCGCCGAGGCGCGCGAGGCGACGTTCCTCGAGACGCCGAAAGGCCGGATCGCGCTCATCTCGGTAGCCTCCACCTTCCCGGACCATTCCAGGGCCGGGCGAACCCGCGGCGACATGCCGGCACGGCCGGGCCTCAACCCGCTGCGCTTCAACACCACCTATGTGGTGCCTCGCGCCCGGTTGGATCAGCTGCGCCAGACGATGGCCGAGATCAACGGGCGGACCCCGGCGGCGGGCGATACCCTGAACTTCTTCGGCCGCCGGTTCGTCGTGGGCGACGCATCCGGCATCCGGACCGAGCCGCTCGAGGAGGACGTCGAGGAGATCGCAAGCGTGGTGAGGAACGCCTCCCGGCTCGCCGACTTGACGATGGTGACCATCCACGCGCACGAGGGGACGACGGCCGACCGCCTGGTCCCGGCGCAGTTCCTGATTGCGTTCGCGCGGGCCATGGTGGATGCCGGCGCCGATCTGTTCGTCGGCCACGGGCCGCACGTGCTGCGCGGTATCGAGATCTACAAGGGCAAGCCGATCATGTACAGCCTGGGCGACTTCATCTTCCAGAACGAGACGCTCCTCCGGCTGCCGAGCGAGAACTACGAGCCCTACGGCCTCGACGCCGATGCCCACGTGGCGGATTTCAACGACCGCCGCTACCGCAACGACACCACGGGGTTCCCGTCGGATCGGCTCATCTGGGAAGCCGTCGTCGCCGTGCCCCGGTTCGAGGGGCGTGCCCTGGGCGAGCTGGCCCTGCACCCCATCACGCTTGGCTTCGGCCAGGGACGGACGGTCCGGGGCCGGCCCATGCTGGCGGAAGGGGAGCTTGCGGGGAAGATCCTGTCGGACGTCGAGCGGCTCTCCAGGCCCTTCGGGACGACCATCACTGTCCGCGACGGCGTCGGCTACGTCGGACGCAGATGACACCCACATGAACGCCCCATCAAAGCGCGCGGCCGTCCTTGCTCTCGTCCTTGGGTCCATCCTGCTCCTGCTGCCGGGCATCCTGCAGCCGGTGCTCACCATCCGCGGGGTGCTCACGAAGGACGGGGTTACCCATGTCGCCCCCTTGATGCTGGAGAAGGGCCTCGACGACGACTCGGTGGCGACGCTGAAGTCGATGATGAACCCGACGATGGTGGCGCTGCTGCAGGCCACCGGCGGCGACCTGCGCAAGATGCTGATCGACCGGCTGGGCCCGCGCCTCACCGAAGCGCTCCGGAACGGCGTCGGCGACGTGGAGGTCTACACGCAGACCCGGAGCATCCTGGGCGCCGTCCGAAACCTCTACGAGGTGGGGAGCCCCCTGCCCGCGACGCTCATCCTGCTGTTCAGCGTGATCGTGCCGCTGACGAAAAGTGCCCTCGTGACCTGGGCGGTGTTCATGAAGGACAGTGCGATGCGACAGCGGACGCTGGACGTCGTCGAGGCCATCGCAAAGTGGTCGATGGCCGACGTGTTCGTGGTGGCGCTCTTCATCACCTACCTGGCGGCCATCGCGACGCAGGCCGCCTCGCCCGGCGGGTCGCCGCCGCTCGTCGCGTTCGTGGCGCAGTTCGGCCCGGGATTCTACTGGTTCACCGCCTACTGCCTCTTCTCGCTGGCCTCCCAGCAGTACACCGCGCGCCTGGCGCGCGGCGCCTGACCACGGGAAAGGAAGACACGACGGACACGACGCACGCACGGATTGGCTCGAGGGGCATGGGACCTGGGACGGACCCGGGGACGGGCGGAAGGCTCACGGTCCCACTGCGTGCCTCGTCCGTGTTGCGCGTCCTTCGTGTTCCCATCGACGGCGTTGGGGTATGCTCTGCCATTGGAGGTCCCCATGACACGTAAGGTCTTGTTGGCGATGGGTGTGCTGGCGATTTCGGCATCGGCGACCACGTTTGGCCAGGCGCCGCCCGCCGAGGCCATCGAGCGGGCGCTGCTGGCCGCGCCGCGCCAGGCCCGCGACGGCGCGATGGTCATCAAGTGGAAGGCGGATGGCACGTACGACACGCTCAGGCCCGGCACGAACCGGATTGTCTGCTACGACCAGTCCGGCGAGCCGAGCGAGCAGCCGTTTGCGATCCAGTGCACCAGCGTCGGCAACCTGGAGCGCGTGGCGCAGAACAAGAAGTTCGAGAAGGAACCGGACCGCAACGTGCGCCAGGCGGCCCTCGAGGCGGCGGAGAAGGACGGCTCCCGCGTCAAGCCCGAATACGGCTCGGTCTGGTATTCGATGAGCGGGAAGGACCAGTCGAGCGCGCGGCTCCACATCACGATTGCGGTGCCCGGCGCCACTGCCGCGTCCACGGGCCTGCCGGACCACAACAAGCAGGGCGGCGCCTGGATCATGAATGCGGGCACCTCGAGCGCGCACATCATGATTCCCGGCAGCTAGAGGCAAGAGGCAGAAGGCGCAGGCGAGGCGAGCAATGTCCGGAGTCGAGAGCCGGCGGTCCGTCGGCTCTCCCTCCTGGGGAGTTGCGCCGTCTGCGCCATCTGCGGCCGGCGTCCCATCCGCGTCATCTGCGGCCCGTCAGCGTCCCTGCATCGCGGCCATGAACTCCGCGTTGGTCTTCGTCTTGCCCATCTTCGAGAGCAGCAGCTCCATCGCCTCCACGGGGGAGAGCGGCGTGAGCACGCGCCGCAGCACGTAGACGCGCTGCAGGTCCTCCTTCGACAGCAGCATCTCCTCCTTGCGCGTGCCGCTCTTGATGATGTCGATGGCGGGGAACACGCGCCGGTCGGCCAGCTTGCGGTCCAGGTGCACCTCCATGTTGCCGGTGCCCTTGAACTCCTCGAAGATCACCTCGTCCATGCGCGACCCGGTGTCGACGAGCGCCGTCGCCACGATGGTGAGCGAGCCGCCCTGCTCGATGTTGCGCGCGGCGCCGAAGAAGCGCTTGGGCCGCTGCAGGGCGTTGCTGTCCACGCCGCCGGAGAGGATCTTGCCCGAGGTGGGCGCCACGGTGTTGTAGGCGCGCGCCAGGCGCGTGATCGAGTCGAGCAGGATCACCACGTCCTTCCGGCATTCGACCAGCCGCTTCGCCTTCTCGATGACCATCTCGGCCACCTGCACGTGACGCTGCGCCGGCTCGTCGAACGTGGAGGCGATGACCTCGCCTCTCACCGACCGCTGCATGTCGGTCACCTCCTCGGGCCGCTCGTCGATGAGCAGGACGATGAGATAGACCTCCGGGTGGTTGATCGTGATGGCGTTCGCGATCGACTGCATCAGCATCGTCTTGCCGGTGCGGGGCGGTGCGACGATGAGGCCGCGCTGGCCCTTGCCGAGCGGCGTCATCATGTCCATGACGCGGGTGGACATGTTGTCGGGGTCGGCCTCGAGGCGGATGTGATCCTTCGGGTAGAGCGGCGTGAGGTTCTCGAAGAACACGCGTTCGCGGCCGCGCGCCGGCGGCTCGAAGTTCACTGCCTCCACCTTGATGAGCGCGAAGTAGCGCTCGCCTTCCTTGGGCGAGCGGATCTGCCCGGCGATGGTGTCGCCCGTGTGGAGGTCGAAGCGCCGGATCTGCGACGGCGACACGTAGATGTCGTCCGGCCCGGCCAGGTAGTTGTAGTCGGGGGCGCGCAGGAACCCGAACCCGTCGGGCAGCACCTCGAGGACGCCCTCCGAGAAGATGTGCCCCGCCTTGGCGGCCCTCGCGCGAAGGATCTCGAAGATGAGCTCCTGCTTGCGCAGGCCCGTCGCGTGCGGGATGTCGAGGTCGCGCGCGATCTTCGTGAGATCCGCGACGCTCAGCTCTTTGAGGGCGGAGAGATCGAGCGTGACCGGCTCGGCGGTGGCGGTGGTGCCGTTGGCGGGGGCTGCTCCAGCAGCCTTGCGATCTGTGTCCACAGTGCTTCCAGTCCTTCACCCGTGTGGGCCGACACGGCCGACACCGGTCCTGAATACCGACGCTCCATCTCCCCCAGGTGACGCCGGCGCTCGGCCTGCGTCAGCTTGTCGACCTTGGTCGCGACCACGTGGCAGGTCACGCCGTGATCCACCAGCCAGGCCCACGCCCGCGCATCCGCGTCCAGCGCCGGGTGCCGGCTGTCCACCAGCAGCAGCGTCGCGCCGCGATGGGAGGCGAAGTACTCCGCGGCGAGCTGATCGAACGTGGCGCGCGCCGCCTCGCCCCCCCGTGCGTACCCGTAGCCCGGCAGGTCCACCAGGTAGAACGGCGGATGCCCGGCACGCTGCACGCGATAGAAGTTGGCCAGCCGTGTCTTGCCCGGCGCCGCGCTGGTCCTGGCCAGCGGCTGGCGGACCAGGGCGTTGATCAGGCTCGACTTGCCGACGTTCGAGCGGCCCACCATGGCCAACTCAGATAGTCGGTCCCTCGGGAACCCCGATGCGTCGGCTGCGCTGGTAACGAACTCAGATGTGATCCGCACAGGGCCGCAGATGGCGCAGATGGCACAGATGGCGCAGACCAGACTCCAGATCAGGGAAATTCAAGGGCTCAGGACCGCAGAACACGGAACCCAGAAGCCCGGAACCTCAGAACCCCAGAACCCCAGAACCCGAGAACCTCAGAACCCCAGCCCTAATGCGTGATCGCCTCGGCCGAGTCGCCGAGGTCACCGGAGTCGGGCGACGGAGGCAATGGTGTCAGCGGCCGCTCGAGCGCGATCTTCAGCACCTCGTCCATCGTGCTCATCAGGTGCACATCCAGGGCATCCAGCACGTTCTTGGGGATGTCTGCCAGGTCCTTCTCGTTGTCCTTGGGCACGAGGATGGTCTTGATGCCGGCCCGGTGGGCGGCGAGCAGCTTCTCCTTCACGCCGCCGATGGGCAGCACCTTGCCGCGCAGCGTGATCTCGCCGGTCATGGCGACGTCGCGGCGGACGGGCACGCGCGCCAGCGCCGAGATGAGCGACGTGGCCAGGGTGATGCCGGCGGAGGGGCCGTCCTTGGGAATGGCGCCCTCCGGGATGTGGACGTGCACGTCGAGCTTGCGGTTGAAGGCCTTCGGGATGCCGAAGTCCTCGGCGCGCGAGCGCACGAAGCTCATGGCGGCCTGCGCCGATTCCTGCATCACGTCGCCGAGCTTGCCAGTGAGCGTGAGGCGGCCGCGGCCGGGCATGAGCGTGGCCTCGGTGATGAGGATCTCGCCGCCCACCTCCGTCCAGGCCAGGCCCGTGGCGATGCCGATCTCGTTCTGCTCCTCGGCCACCGTCGGGCGGTAGCGCGGGACGCCGAGGTACTCGGTGACCTTGTCCGGCGTGATGGACTCGGACGTGGACAGGCCTTCGACCACCACCTTGCGCGCCACCTTGCGGCAGATGGAGTTCACCTCGCGCTCGAGGTTGCGGACGCCGGCCTCGCGCGTGTAGCGCTGGATGATGGCCTGGATGGCGCCCTCCTCGAACTGGATGTTCTTGTCGGTGAGGCCGTTGCCCTCGATGGCCTTCGGGACCAGGAAGCGCCGCGCGATCTCCACCTTCTCCTGCTCGGTGTAGCCGGCCAGCTGCAGGACCTCCATGCGGTCGCGCAGGGCCTGCGGGATGGTGTGGAGCACGTTGGCCGTGCACAGGAACATCACGTGCGAGAGGTCGTACTCGACGTCCAGGTAGTGATCCAGGAAGGCGTTGTTCTGCTCGGGGTCCAGCACTTCCAGCAGGGCGGCCGACGGGTCGCCGCGGAAGTCCATGGACATCTTGTCCACTTCGTCGAGCAGGAAGACCGGGTTGAGCGAGCCGGCCTTCTTCATCATCTGGATGATCTGGCCGGGGAACGCCCCGATGTAGGTGCGGCGGTGGCCGCGGATCTCGGCCTCGTCGCGCACGCCTCCCAGCGACAGGCGGACGAACTTGCGGTTCATGGCGCGCGCAATGGACTTGGCCAGCGAGGTCTTGCCCACGCCCGGCGGGCCGACGAAGGTGAGGATGGTGGCCTTGGGCTTCTTGACCAGGGCGCGCACGGCGAGGAACTCGAGGATGCGGTCCTTGATCTTCTCCAGCCCGTAGTGGTCCTCGTTGAGCACCACCTCGGCGTTCTTGAGGTCGCGGTTCTCCTTGGTCTTCTTGTGCCACGG
>JADZCN010000153.1 GCA_020851565.1 Acidobacteriota bacterium
GCTTCGGGATGCACAGCGACCAGGAGCGGCTGCTCGAGGCCGAGTTCCAGCGGTTCGTGCGGCTCAACTGGGAGGCGGTGAGGCGCCTGGCCGGGGCGCGGTAGGGGCCCGTGCTGCGCGCCGTGAGGTGGTTCTCCGGACCCGCGTCCCGACAACGCAGCCCCTCCCGACAGCGAAGCCGCCTCCCGACTCCCGACAGCGAAGCCGACTCCCGACTCCCGACACGATCGCGACGTCGGCCCGTCGACGCGCCCCCGGCCGCTGGCCGCCGGGAGCCGATGCTCGAAACCGGGCCAGCGACTCGCTCGGATTGCGGGGCTGACGCCGAACGCGCCACTCCGCAACAAGCGGAGCTGGCGCGTGCACTCCTCCCTCGTGCCGGCCCGGTTTCGTACTGACGCCACTCGCATCGCTCCCAAGGCGGCCAGCGGCCGGGGCCGCGCCGCCGGGCCGCAGTCCGGTTCCCGGTTCCCGACTCCCGGTTCCCGACAGCAGCCGCCGCCCTACCGCGGCTTCTCCCTGGCCCGCTCCCTCGGCTGCTGGATGAGCCTGCGCAAGGCCGCGTTCACGGCGTCGGCGTTGGGAAACACCTGCGCGACGTCGGGGTCGATGCGGACGGTGATGCCGGAGGCGGTGGTGCGCCCGTAGTACTGGCCGCGCACGCCGCCGCGGAAGTCGTACTCGAAGTCCGCCGGGTCCCGCTCCTCGGATTCAGCTCGGCTCTTGGTGCTCATAGGTGCGCCGTTCGCCCGGGGTGACTGGCCGGCAGTCGGCCGAGGTCCGCGGGCGGCCCAGGCGTTGGGCCTAGATGGCTGGCGAGTCCAACGAGAGAATGAGAAGCGAAGCGTCGCTCGCCCGACCAGTGGGACTGAGATTCTCGTCGAAGAAGAGCGTCACGCGACCGAGTTGGCGAGCCGCCGCTCACGCGCGGCCGCAAACGCGAGACAGGCGCGGATGTCGTCCCGTTGCAGGTCCGGGAAGTCCGCCAGGATCTGGTCCTCGGTCATGCCGCCGGCAAGGTACTCGAGCACGTCGTAGACGGTGATGCGCGTGCCCTTCACGCAGGGCTTGCCGCTGCGAACCGCCGGATTCACGGTGATGCGAGCGTGCCAGTCCACAGGGCGATTCTACAGTTGGTTCCCGGTTCCCGGTTCCCGACTCCCGACTCCCGACTCCCGACAACGAAGCCCTTCCCGACTCCCGACACGATTGCACGGCCTTCCGTCACTCCTCGGCTTCGACCAGCCTGATGGGCACTTCCACGCCATCCGCGAAGCGCGCGGCCAGGACGAGCTCGCCATCCATCGCCTCGATGAACTTCTTGAGCGTGCCGATGTAGAGCTCACTCCGGCGCTCCATCTTGGAAACCTCGGCCTGGCTGACGCCAAGCAGGGCAGCGACGGCTTCCTGTGTCAGGCCGCGGGCTTTTCGCAGCTGGGAGAGGTGCATCTCTTCCGCGAGCTCCCGTGCCCCCGCCTCGAGCCGCGCACGCGTGGCGGGTTTCATCCGGGACTTGATGTCCGCCCACTTCTGACGCTTCATACCAGGCCTTCCCGCTCCAACTGCTTCAAATGCTCGTCGTAGAGCCGATCCGCCACCGGCACCTGTTCCTGATACCAGCGGTCGTTGCCCGTCTTGTCACCACCGAGCAACAAGATCGCAGCGCGTCGGGGGTCGAAGGCATAAAGGACGCGGTATGGGCGGCCCCTGTGCTGAATCCGGAGCTCGCGCATGTGCGCGTGCCGCGACTGCTCGACGCCGGACGAGTAAGGGAAAGGCAGTGCCGGCCCGTGTTCGACCAGCAGATCCACCACTCGGCCGACATCGACTTGTTCATCGTCGGTCAGCTTCAGGAACCAGTCCGCGAACTCGTCTGTGCCTTCAACGTCCCAGGACATCTGGAATATGCCATGAAACGCATAATGCGTCAAAGGTTATGTCTGCAGCCTCGTGCACGCCCTTCCGAAGTGCATCTGGCGGGCCAGACTGGGAGTCGCCGATTGGGCGGGATTCCCGTGCCGCCCGCGCGGCAGCTCGCAAATGTTGCGTTGCGCAGGCGCTGAGATGATGGCTGATCCTGCGCGCTGGCGTACGGATAGTGCCCGGCTACATCCGTCCGGGGAACGCCGGCGATCTCGCGACGCTGCTGCCGACCCGTCGACGCGGCCCCGGCTCTCCGCCTCCGCGGCCGCAGGCCGCTTCGGTGCGACCGCGCCGTAGCTCGCCCGTGGACCCTCGAGCGAAGGCGGGCCGACTCCCGACAACGAGGCCCCTCCCTACAACGAAGCCCCTCCCGACAGCGAAGCCCCTCCCGACTCCCGTCAGCCCGTCATCTCCTCAGGCAGTCCTGCGCCGGCCTATAGCCGGCCCCTTGGGCGTCGTCCTCCGTGCCGAAGATCTGCGTGCAGTTCTTGCAGCGGTAGTTGCGACAGTGCGGCGCGTGGTAGACGCGGCTGTTGACGTTGCCGTGGAAGGGGCCCGCGGCCACCAGGCCGCGCGGCGTGGTCGTCGGGCCGCCGGGCGTCGCTCCCGTCGTTACGCAGCGGGGCTTGGGGGCGCCCGGCGCCCAGAAGCCGGCGCCGTTGGCCCGGGCGCGCGCCTCGGCCTCGGCGAGGCTGGCCTCGTTCGAGTAGCGCGTGAAGTGGCAGGCGAGGCCCGCCTCGATGAGGGCCGCGCCGACATCCTGGCCGCCGGCGCGGACGCTGGCGACGAGCCGGTCGTAGCGGTCGATGTCCCGTCCGGTGATGGTGACGCGCTGGTTGAAGAGCAGCACGCGCGCCTGGCGGAGCGCGACGTTGCTGTAGGGCTCGCCGCGCTCGGGGGCATCGATGCCGAAGGTGCGGACGCGGACCGTGCCGGCACGGCCGTCGAGGACGATGTCGAAGGTGTCGCCGTCGAGGACGGCGGTGACGAGGCCGGTGGCGGTGGTGCCGACCAGCGGGCGGAGGGGGACCGTGGACTGCGCGATCGTAGCGGCACCGGGCAGTAGCAGGATCAGCGCTACTGCCAGGCGGGCAAGCCGTGACGTCATGCGGGGAAATGGTGCCACGGGGACAGGCAGCCTGGGCGGAAACATTGCAGCACGCCACCACCGAGCGGCCCCTGTGGCTCCTGAGCTGCTGGAGCCGCTCAATGGGGCGTGCCCCCCTGCCGACGTTGCCCTGCGCTACCGGTCCTGCCTCAAGGCGTCATTTCCGAAGATCCGCCCCAGGGCCTTCTGCGCGTCCACGCGGAACGCCAGGATGAAGCGGAAGTCGTTCGGCTCTTCGTCGCCGTCATCCCCGCGGCGGATGTTCAGGTCCACGCCTATGAGAGCCGGCAGGTACGGGATCTTGAGCCGCCCCTCGACCATCAGTCGGGGCCGGTCGTCGCTCTCAATGGTCACCGTCTCCACCGTCCCTTCCGTATTGACCGACCTGGTGAAGGTGTAGGACCGGAAGCCCTTGCCGCGTCCCCAGGTCACGTCCAGGTAGCCAACCGGATCGTTGGCGATTTGCCGGTGCAGAAGTTCCTGGCCGAGCAGGTCATACCCGAAGATGCCCATCCGGACGCCGTAACCGTGGAACGGTTGCGCGCCGCGGCGCGCCTCCTCGGCCTTGATTGAATAGCGCGATGTGTCGGTTGCCGGCTTTGCCAGGTCGATCGCCACTGTGCGCGACACGATGACCGGGTTGTCGAAGCTGAGCGCGCCAAATTTCGCGACAGGGCCGACGTAGAAGGAGTAGAGCTTGCCATCGTTGCGCCAATCCATGCCCGCGGCGGAGATCGGGATGTGCACGCCCGCCTGGAAGAACCCGGGCTGATCGGAATTGAACACGAGCTGGTCTGGCCGCTGGAATGCCGGCTGCACTGGCTGGCCTCCCGTGGCAGTGGTGGCGCCGGTGCCGGTGCTGCTGCCGGTCGTGGCCAGGCGGAATCCGACACGGGCCTCGGCCAGCGTATTGAGCTGGATGCGGAACTTCTTCAGCGCAAGCGCCCGGGCGACCGGTCGGTACCCACCCTCTACTTGCACGCACTCTGGCGGGGCGGGATTGGTGTCACTGTAGCTGTCGCGGCACGGCTTGTGGATGGTCCACCCCGCCACGCGAGAATCCACGGTGAACCCGACGAAGGTATCGACCTGTGAGAAGGCGCTGCGGCTCTGGCTGATGGCGCCGCCGATGGAGAAGTAGCCGCGGAGTCGACCCAGGTCGAGGATCACGCTCTGGACAACGGCGGACACGGGCTCGACCTTGTTCTTTTCCCCCTCCGCGTCTTCGACGACGACGCATTCTCCAGCCGACAGGCGTCGGGACATCGTGACTTCGAACACACCGTTCGACACCGCGGTGGGACCAACGGTGGCGACGGGCTGGTCCACCTGGCAGGCGATGGTGCGCTGCTGGCGAGGATCCTGCTCCTTCTCAATCATCGCCTTGGCGTTGCGGAGGGTGGCCGGCGTCGGCTCCATCGTCGTCCAACCGCTGTAGACGCGGACCATGACGCTCTTCGCCGAGCCCCCACGCCCGGCGACCTTCACATCCCCTTCACGGATTGGCAGCGTGAGGTCGATCGGTTGCGGCTCCTGCGCGCCTTCGGTCTTCTGCCCGGTCGCGGGCTGCGCGAATGCGTGGAGAGACGTGGACGGTGCTAACAGCAGGACGGTGATGACCGTGAGGACACTGGTTGTCGTGTGCATGCCGCTAACGACGGACACGAGCCGCCGTTTCCCTCAAAGACAGGCCCGGTCGTGGAATCTCCGCGACCTCCCCTGACACACCCCGCCCAGACAATGGGCGGCGCTGCACGCTCGCCGCCGCGGAAACCGCCGAACTGCGTCCGTCACATCTTCCGGGAGGACATCCATGAAGCGCCTGTCTGTCGTGACCGTGCTCGCCGTCGCTCTTCACAGTGCCCCGGCGTGGGCGCAGGTCGCCGCCGAGCGCGTCGTCTACGACTACACCTCCATGTACGACGCTCTCAATCCGAGCATCGTCAAGGTGCACGCGGATTCAGGGCATGGCTCGGGCGTGCTGGTGGATGCCCGCGGCTTCTTCGCCACGAACCACCACGTTGTCACCAACGCCCGCTACGTGGCGGTGGAATATGCGGATGGCCGGAAGGTGACGGCCGACATCGTCCTGCTGGACGCGCGGAACGACCTGGCGATCCTGAAGGTGCACCCCTCGACGCTGAAGGACCTGAAGGCCGTGCCTTTGCTGCCGGCGGAGAAGGATGGCACGGTCCGCGCGGGCATCCCCGTCGTCGCCTTCGGATCGCCGCTCAGCCAGACCTTCATGATGACGCAGGGCATCGTCTCGAAGGTGGAGCCCGGCGTGCTGCTTGGGGACTTCCTTATCCAGCCGGGGAACTCCGGCGGCCCGCTGGTGAACCTGCAGGGCGAGGTGATTGGCATCAACACCTTTGCCAACGGCGGGATCTCGGGCGCCGTGCGAGTCAACCGCCTGCGCGACGCATTGGCGCACCCGAGCGTGACGGACTTCGGGGGCCCGGAGCCGGACGCCGCGGAGCTGCCGACGGCGCCACGGGAGCGCTATCCCACGGAGGTGTTGAAGGAGAAGATCGTCGCCGACGCGCTCGAGATCGACAACTACACCCTGGACGGTGGCAAGTTCACCGTGACGGCCATCACGCCGGTGCTGATCGGCAAGCTCCACGTGCAGGCGGACCTGCAGCAGGCGGCCAATCGCTACAAGCGGCGCGCGAAGAAGATCAAGGACCCGAAGTTCAACCCCGTGGACGAGCCGTTCTACGAGTGGCACCGCAACGCCGCGAACTTCCTCGACCCGGTCGTCACGTTCGAGGTGAAGCCGGACTTCGGGCAGACGAAAGGCAGCATGTGGGCCTCGGTCCTGACGGCGGCCTCGGCCGGCCTGAGCGGCACGCCCATGCGGCCCACGCACCAGACCATGGAGTTCAAGGCGGAGTTCCAGGAGCTGCGGCTCTATCGGGATGGGGAGCTGGTGACTCCCATCACGCCGGGGCGGATGATTACGGAGGAGTCCATCAGCGGCCCCTTCATGAGCTTCGTGGACGAGGCATACAGCGGCATGTATCAGTACGCCCCGGAGGTGTTCATGACGGGGAAGACCTACCGCGTGGATGTCTTCGACGCGCGCGAACCGGGGAAGGTGCACAAGAGCGTGAGCCTGCCGGAGTCGCACAAGCTGATTCAGCAGCTGCGGAAGGATTTTGCGGGGGCGCTGGACAGGTAGCCCTCATCCCACACCATGACCGACGACAGACGGGTATTCGAATTCAAGGCGCTCGACATCAACCACGAGCACTGGACCATGGCCGCCGTCCCCTGCGGGTGCGGAGGCAGATGGGAGAAGGGCGCGCAGAGACTGGTGACTGGCGACGACGGCCCGGTGGACGAATGGGACGTCGTCTGCGCGAGCTGCGGTCAGCGGGCGGTGTTCCGCTTCGACGTATCGGCATTCTTTGCGCACAAGCTCAGCGTCGAGAAGTGGCTGGCGAAGCTGCTCCCGGACGCCGACGAGCGGGTGCGCGGCCGGCTGGCGCGGAAGATTGGCCCGGAGTTCGGCGTGAAGTTCCGCACCTGGTTCGAGGGCTTGCGAAGGACGGCGACGCGGCAACGCTCCTGTACCTGCACTGGCAGATCGAGCAGGCGGTGGCGGAGATGCGGCAGCGTGCGGACACCGAGCGGCCACAGTGACGCACTGCCTTCCACCTCAGGCTAGGGAATCACTATCTGAATCGGCATAGCTGGCTCACCCGATGCGCACTATGACCCTTCCCTGGATCGACGGCCCAGTTTACGAGGTGCGAACTCCTGCCGATAAGACTCGCGGCATGGCGAGACGCGAACTGCAGGATCGTGTGAGCAGACCGCCCGCAACGTTCTGGCACAACATCGCGGAAGCAGACGAGACCTGGTGGGCGTTCCTCGTCGCCCAAAGCCAGATAGCCACCGGTTTCGACGAGAGTCCAGGTGACGAGGGCGAGCAGATCTTGAAGAGCTACATTGCGGGGGACCACGTTATCGCCTACGCCACGGGGCATGGCGCGGTGGGCTGGGCCGAACTGGATGGACCTGGCAGCTACCGGCTACTACCCCTTGGCCACGAACAAGACCTGCTGAGTGGGCACAATCGACACCGACTCACCGTACGGTGGCAGGCCGTAGCGCCGAAGCTGACTCGCGCCATTCCAGCGACTGAAATCCTGCGCAGGTTCGAGATCTCTCATCCACTGTCTACATCCTCGCGCATCCGCAAAGGCGACCCGGAAGGCCTGATCCGTCACCTGTCGATGGTGTTCGGAGCACCTGCTCATCGGCAGAATTGTGAGGCTGTGACCTGTCCTGACACACCCTCCTGACAGAATCCGTGAGGTCAAGACAGAAATTGCCGTGAGATCTCCGCGGGCGAAGCGGCGGCGCGGGCTTTGCTCACAATGCCGTCACTCAGGGAACTTCGGATTACGGGTCCGTCTCCACTCATGACCTGGTCTAGCCCCCGCCATCGGTTGCGGGCCGGGCATTCGGAGGAAGCGTTCGCATCGTGAAGCCACCTGTTGGAAGACTCAAGAGAGTGCAGCTGCGGGAAGCGTGGGAGTCGGAAGCCGGCGACTTCACGCCGTGGCTTGCGCAGCCAGACAACATCACCGTGCTCGCCGAGGCCATTGGCCTCGATCTCCAGGTCGAGGCCCAGGAGCGCAACGTAGGGCCGTTTCGGGCAGACATCCTCTGCAAGAACACCGCAGACGACTCCTGGGTCCTGGTCGAGAACCAGCTTGAACGTACCGACCACGGACACTTGGGCCAGTTGCTGACGTACGCGGCGGGCCTGGAAGCCGTGACGATCATCTGGGTCGCGCAGCGGTTCACGGAGGAGCACAGGGCCACGTTGGACTGGCTGAACCAGATCACCGACGACAAGTTCAACTTCTTCGGCGTCGAGGTCGAGCTGTTTCGAATCAACGATTCCCCGGTGGCGCCTCACTTCAATGTAGTGTCGAAGCCAAACGATTGGTCGAAGACGGTTTCGAAGGCCGCGAAAGGCATCGAGAGCGGCAACATCACACCGACCAAGCAACGGCAGCTGGAATTCTGGACGGCCCTGCGCGAATACGCCGAGGCGAAGGGGAGTCCGCTGCGCTTCCAGAAGCCGTTGCCGCAGCATTGGACCATCCTGGGCGTGGGTCGAGCTGGCTTCTCCATGTGGGCCACGGTCAGCTTGCAGGAACAGGAGGTCAGCGCGCAGCTTGTCATTAACACCGACAATCCGAAGGCAGATTTCCGTCAGCTTCAGGCCATGAAGGCTGCCATCGAAGCGGAGGCAGGGGAGGCTTTCACGTGGCGGGAGCAGCCCGAGAAGGTGCAGAGCCGCATCGAGCTTCGTCGGTCCGCGACACCCGGGGACATCACGACTTGGCCCGAACTGCAATCCTGGTTGGTCCAAAAGCTCGAGCTGATTCAGCGAGTGTTCGGACCACGTCTCAAAACGCTGATTCTCGCAGAGGCGGCCGACGACGAGGCCGACGGGGGCGAGGAGACCGAGCGGTAGAGCGCGCGGGTACCCGACCGGGAGATAGCATTGTCAGCCTTCGTCTGGATCGACCACTCCGAAAAGAAGCGCCGCCAGGTCCTGGAGGCCATCGACCAGTTTCGCGAGAAGGACACCCGGGACGAGCTCGGCATCGCCAGCATCCGCGACGCCATTTCTGACGCACTGTTCCCCGGCACCGGCGCACTCCAGACCCGCGCTCGGTACTTCCTGTTCGTGCCGTGGATGTTCCAGCAGTTCGAGGCGAAACGCGTTCCGGCCAGCGAGCTGTCCCGCAGGGCACGCGAATTCGAGATACGCCTGATCGACATCCTGGCGGAGACCGACGATCGGGCTGGCACCATCGGTATCCAGACCCGCAAGGCCCTGCAGCGGTTCCCTTCCAGCATCTACTGGAACGGCCTCAAAATGCTGCGCATCTACCAGGCCGAGGGGTCGCTTGGTGACTACTACCGGTACGCGGAGCGCGCCAGGACTCAGGGAGCGGCCGCGCTGGTCGAAGGCGAGGACGAGCCGGTGCCCGGGCGCCGCCGGCTCTGGCATGCGAAACTCCCGCCCGCGCCGGCATCCTTTCCTGACGGGGCCACCTTTGCCCTGACCCCGGACGAGGCCGATTACCTCCGGGAGCGGGTCTTGGTTAGTCATCCGGACTCTCTGTTTGCCTTCTTCCTCCGCGAGGGCATTGACGACAGCGACGTGGCCTTTGCCTGGGATCACCCGGTCATCGAGCGAACATCCGGGCGCCTTCGCAGGTACGTGGAGCTGTGCCGCGTGTTCTCCGAGGTAATGCACGGCGCACCGATCCTCTACAACCTGGCCCTGGCGGAACTGGAGCCTCGCCGCCCAGACGTGATCGAGAACTGCGAGGCGATGCTCGAGGACTGGAAGGAGAAACTCGACGCGCGCCAGCATGACCTCGAGCGTTTCGATTCTGACGAATTCTGGCGAATGGTGCGTGAGTTCGGCGCGACACCGTCGGTCCCGACGAGGATCTTCGTGGACAGTTGGCACACGTCGGTCGCGCAACCAGCAGGCCGCGTCGGACTGAACCGCAGCCAGCAGGCGAAGGCCATGATTCTGGGGCGCGAGCGGCAGGTCAAAGGGCCGATGGCTCGATGCGACAACCGCAGGGTTCGCGAGATGTGGCAGGGAGAGGCCGGGCTGGGACAGCTCAGCTATCGCTGGAGTAGTGCGCAGACGTTCATGAACGACATCGAAAGAGCCGAGGGGGGCAGAGCGCATGCTTGAGCCCCGGGACCGAAAGCTGATGTTCGACGCTCTGCGGCCGCCCGTGGGCTACACCTTCGATCAAGGGATCGGGACCACGTACTCCGCGGACCTTCTCGCCCTGATGATGGCGCCGGTGGCGTTCACGTTCTTCGACTTGCACCAGGGGGAAGACGGTCCCGCGACATCTTCGCTGGAAGTACTTGAGTCGCTCCGGCGGCACGCGGACCGGCTGACGCTCTTCTGCGAAGCGGGTCGGATAGCGGTGCCGAGAGGCAAGTATCCGCAGCTGGCCTTCATCGAAACAGCCGTGGTCCAGTGCCGCCCGCCGGACCGCGGCTCCTTTCATCCCAAGGTGTGGGTGCTGCGGTTCCTCGGGGACGGACCAACCCGATACCGGCTGCTGTGCATGTCCCGGAACCTGATGTTCAGCCGCGCCTGGGACACCATGCTGGTTCTGGACGGCCAGGTCGGAGGGCGGACCGTGGCGGCCAATCACCCGCTCGCGGACTTCGTCCGGGCCCTGCCGGGCATGGCCGATCGAGCCGCGGCAGCCGACGTCGTTGCTCGTGCCGCGCTGCTGGCCGGCGAACTGCGGGCCGTGCAGTTCGAGCTCCCTGACGGCGTAGACGACATACGGTTCTGGCCATTCGGCCATTCAACGAGCCGGCCGAACCCCTTCCGACGGTTGGGTAAGCGCCTGCTGGTGGTTTCCCCATTCGTCGGGCTCACGACTCTGGAAACGCTCGCGGCGGGCGTAACCGAGTGCACCGTGGTGTCCACGGTCCCCGAGCTCGGCGCCCTCTCACGTCGTCCCGAAGGCGTGTCGAAGTTCTACGTGCTGAACGAGCGGGCGGTAGCCGAAAGCGAGGATGTCGAGGCAGCCGTGTCCGATTCCATGGCTGACGCCATCGCGCAGCAGGACCTGCACGCCAAGCTGTATGTGACGGAGTTCGGCGCCGAGGCCCACGTGTGGACTGGGTCGCTCAACGCGACCGAC
>JADZCN010000154.1 GCA_020851565.1 Acidobacteriota bacterium
CAACGCACGGGGGTTCAAAGCACAGGGGTTCAAAGCACAGGGGTTCAAAGCACAGGGGTTCAAAGCACGGCGGTTCAAGGCACGAGGAGTTCCCGCGAGCGTGTCGGTCGATCGTCTTGCTGTCGGTCGCGTTCGCCATCACGTGATGACGCCGCACAGCGTGGCGCGGCACACACTTGAACCTCCGTGCTTTGAACCTCTGTGCTTTGAACCTCTGTGCTTTGAACCTCTGTGCTTTGAACCCCCGTGCTTTGAACCCCCGTGCTTTGAACCTACCGTCCAATCGCCTCCGCCGCCGGCGAGTCGGGCCACGTCGGCACGGGACGCGCGACGTAGCCAGCGTGCGCCAGCTTGCCCTGGAAGAGCGCCGTCTGCGACGCGGCGAACTGCAGCCGCACCAGCACGCGCAAGACGATGAAGAGCTGGCCCACGGCGAAGGCGGCCAGCGGCGTCGACGCGCCCGGCGCGGCGAGGTAGTAGACGCCGACCACCAGCAGGTACACGAGGGCGTTCAGCAGGTACAGCGCGAGCGCCTTCGCGGGATGCCGCACCACGAACCGCGCGCCGGCGAGGAACGCGCCGATCATGCTGCGGCGGTCTTCCACGACGGCGCGGATCTTCGCGTAGTCGAAGAGCAGGTTCGCCGTGCACAGAACGGCGGTGAACAGGGCGTAGAGGCCGAACCGGATGAAGAACGCGGTGCGCTCGACCGTGATGTCGTGCGTCCACCGCGCGTAGAGCGTGTCGAGCAGCCACGGGTGCAGCCAGGCGAAGAGCGCCCAGTAGATGGCGCCCGCCACGACCGCCAGCCGCAGGAAACGGAAGAACCAGACACCGCAGGCCGGGAAGAACGCGTGAGCGCCCACCCGGCGATCCCGCGCGAGGCGGTCGAGCACGCCGCCGGCCAGGAACACCGACAGCAGGATCTGCACGCCGACGACGGCGGCCAGCACGGGCACCAGTCCCTGCCCATCGGCTATCCGGCTCGTGTTGTCCAGGACCGCCGCGAACCCGATGATGGCCGGCACGAAGGTCTGGCCCACACCCGCGGCCTGCGCGAGGAACTCGTTCCACCAGTCGAAGTTCACGCCGCGCGCGGCCTGGTCGGCCATCAGGCTCGCACCCAGGTGGCCGGCGATCATCCCGTGAAGCACGAGCGCCGGCGGCAGCGCCACGAGCAGCGTGGACAGCCACAGTCCCACGACCACCCACGACGCGCGCCGCACGCGGCCGAGGCCGTCCCTGAACGCGGCGATCGCTTCGGTTCCCGGTTCCCGGCTCCCGGCTCCCGGTGGGGGTTCAGACGAAGAACGCATAGTCCATCAGCAGGTCCTGCAGCCACACCATCCACTGCAGCGTCCAGTGGTTGGCAGCGCGCTCGGCCTGGGGCTTCGTCGTGATGCTGTTGTTCGTGTAGTTCACGTCCAGCAGGAGCACGCGATCCGGGTCCACCTGCACCGAGACCGCCTTCGATGGCCTCTCGTACATGAACGGTTGCCAGCGTGCCCGGCCGTCCCACTGCTCGCGGACCTGCTCCCCGTTCTCGAACGTCACCAGCACGTCCACGGGGAAGATGGCCTCGCCGAGCCGTCGGACCACCACCGTCGTGCGGAAACGCGTGCCGTCAGCCTGCTCCCCGAACACGAGTGGCGCACGAGGGGAAGGCTCTTCGAACCCGCGCGTGCCGACGGGAACGCTCTCCAGCCGCTCGGCCGCGTAGTCGAACTCGTTCGAGCTGCGATACACCTGGTCGAAGAACCAGGTGAGGTCGTCTCCCGTCTTCTCGTTGACCAGGGCGAAGAAGTCGTGCGGCACGGGGTGCGTGAAGCGGAAGCGCTCGAAGTAGGCGGCCATCACCGGTTGCATGCGGTCCCAGCCCAGGTAGCGCTCCAGCGTGTGCAGCCAGAGCGCCGTCTTGCTGTAGGTGATATCGGCGTGCGTCCCCGGCCAGTAGAGGTAGCTGGGCGTCGCCGGGACGTCACGCTCCGCGGCGCGGCGATACCCGTTCAGCCCGTTGCCGTCCGTCGCGCGCGAGAGCGGGATGTCGCGGAACTGCCACGGGACGAACCCGCCGAAGAAGCGCTCCACACGGTAGTTCGGCTGGAAGGCGAGCGACTGCACGCGCTCCTCGGAGAAGGTGTTGAACCCTTCGTCCATCCACGCCCACGTCACCTCGTTGTTGGCCACCATGCCGTACCAGAACTGATGCCCCGCTTCGTGCACGGTGACCGACTCGGGCTGGTTCGACTGGCGTGGCGCCAGCCAGCGCGTGCCCGCGGTGAAGAGCGTCGGGTACTCCATGCCGCCCGCGCCGCTCTGCCACGCCGGGTCGATGATGGTGATTTGCGGGTACGGATACGCGCCGTACCACTCGCCGTAGTACTTCAGGGCGGCTGCAGTGGCCGCGAAGTGCCGGTCCTGCTGGCCGCGGTGCTCCGGCTGCAGCAGCAGCCGCATCGTCACCGGCGGCAGCCGCTCGTGCTCGAAGCGCTCGGTGTATTCCTCGTAGTCCGGGCTCGTGGTCCAGGCGAAGTCGTGGACGTCGTCCTGCGCATAGCGGTGGATGGTCAGGCCGGCGTCCGTGTCGGTGCGCGAGACCTCGCGGCCCGTGGCGCCCACCACCCAGCCCCGCGGCACGCGGAGCTGCACATCGTAGCGGCCGAAGTCGGCGTAGAACTCGGTGTTGGCGAAGAACTGGCGCGCATTCCAGCCGCCGGCCTCGAAGACGCCCAGCTTGGGGAACCAGTGCGCGATGAAGAAGTAGTCCCCGATGGCGCCCGTGCGCGAGAAGGTGCGCGGCACCTGCGCCGTCCAGGCGACGCGCAGCTGAACCGACTGGCCCGGCGCCACGGCCATCGGCAGGTCCGCCGCCGCGAGCGATCGATCGGCGGGGTTCTGATCGTCCGGCTGGATGTAGCGGAACGAGGGCATCAGGTCCAGGCCCGTGGTGCCGTCGGGGTTCACCAGGGTGAGCTCGGAGACCTGCTGCCAGCCGAAGTCCGCCGCGCGCCGATCCTCGAGGCCGGCGGTCAGGCCGGCCAGCTTCCGCTGTGACAGCCACGTGGAGTCGGTGTTGCGCCAGGCGTTCCAGTAGAGGTGCAGGCGGATCGAATAGGCGGGCACCGCGCCCGGGTTGCGCCAGGTGATCACCTCGGTGCCGTTGATCGTCCTGCCGGCGGCGTCCAGCGTGGCGTCGATGCGGTAGCTCACGGTTCGCGGCGCCAGGCTCGTGTCCTGCGCGCGAAGGGGAGCGGGTGCCTGGGCGCCGGCAAGCCACACGGTGGCCACCGCGGCCAGCCACACCTTCCGTCGAAGTCGCATCCTGTCTGTTCCGCTGCTCATCCTACACCGACCGCGCGGAGGAACCGCGCGCGTATAATCGGAGACTCTTGCCATGCCCATACGTGTGCTCGTCTACGGCCTCGGACCCATTGGCGCGTCGGTGGCCCGGCAGCTCGTGGCCCGCAAGGGTTTCGCGCTGGTGGGCGCGGTGGACACCGATCACGAGAAGGTGGGCCTGGACGTGGCGCAGGTGATCGGCCACGAGCGGCGCCTGAAGGTGCGCGTCACCAACGACGCCGTGGGCGGCATACGGCAGGCGAAGCCGGACGTGGTGGTGATGTGCACCAGCTCGTCGCTCCGGAAGGCGCTGCCCTGCATCGAGACCGTCCTCAAGCTGCGCACGCCCATCGTCTCCACGACCGAGGAGCTCTCGTATCCGGTCGGGCGCAACCGGACGCTGGCCCGCGCCATCGATCAGATGGCGAAGAAGTCGAAGGTGGCTGTGCTCGGCACCGGCGTGAACCCCGGGTTCGCGATGGACGCGCTGCCGGTGATGCTGAGCGGGGCCTGCGAGCGGGTAGAGAGCGTGCGCGTGGACCGCGTGCAGGACGCGCGCATCCGGCGCCTGCCGTTCCAGCAGAAGATCGGCGCGGGCCTCACGGTGGATCAATTCGCCGCGAAGGTGAAGGACGGCTCGGTGCGGCACGTCGGTCTCGCCGAGTCCATCACGATGATCGCGCGCGCGTTGGGCTGGAGGCTCAACGAGATCACCGACGAGATCCAGCCGAAGGTGGCGAAGGTGCCGGTCGAGAGCGACCTGCTGGCGGTGGATCCCGGCTACGTCTGCGGCATCGTGCAGGACGGGGTCGGCTACCGGAAGGGCCAGCCGGTGATCACGCTGCACATGGAGGCCTACCTCGGCGCCCCGGAGAGCTACGACACCGTCACCATCGAGGGCCTGCCGCGCATCGTCCAGCGGATCGAGGGCGGGCTGCACGGTGACATCGCGACGGCGTCCATCGCCGTGAATGCCGTCCCGCAGGTGTTGCGCGTGGCCCCGGGCCTGCGCACGATGATCGACATGCCGATTGTGAGCTACGCCGGATGACCACTCGTCGCGACTTCCTCTCTTCCACCGCCGTCGCCCTCGCCGCCCTTGGCCTTCCCGCCCACGCCTGGGCGCTCCAGGACGGCGAGGAACTGGTTCCGCTGACCGACTACACGGACGACTTCAAGATCGTGGCGAACGCCGCCAACCCGACGGTGCAGTGCTACGACCTGCGGACGCTCACGTCGTGGACGACGCCGAACCAGGATTTCTACGCGTTCCACCAGACGGTGACGCCGGTGGTGGATCCGGCGACGTTTCGCCTGAGGATCGGCGGCCTCGTGGAGCGCCCGCGTGAGCTGACGCTGCCGGAGATCGTGGCCCGCCCCGACCGGCGCGACGAGGCGGTGACGCTGGAGTGTTCGGGCAACTCGAACCGGCCGACGCGGATGGCCGGGCTGCTGAGCAACGGCGTGTGGACGGGCGTGCCCCTGGCGGCGCTGCTGAAGGAATGCGGCGTGAAGGCCGAGGCGCGCGAGGTGGTCTTCCTCGGCGCGGACCTCGAGCGCGAGAAGAAGTGGCAGGCCGGCAACCGCGAGTTCGAGGCGCCGCACGGGCGCAGCGTCTACGTGCAGGACGCGCTCAACCCCGCCGCGCTGCTGGCGTTCCACCTGAACGGCCAGCCGCTCCCCGCGAAGAACGGCTTCCCGCTGCGGCTCATCCTGCCCGGCTGGTACGGCATGACGCAGATCAAGTGGCTGTCGCGCATCGAGGTGATCGACCGCCGCTACGAGGGCCAGCACCAGGTGCGCAACTACCTCAGCCTGCGCGCGGTGGAGACCTCCGAAGGCCCGCTCTGGCTGGACCAGTCCATCAGCAAGACGAACATGAAGTCGCTGGTCGCGCGTGTCACGCGGAAGCGCGCGGGCCCCGGCTGGGACTACCGTATCTCCGGTCCCGCGTGGGGCGGGCAGGTGCCGATCCAGCGCATCGAGGTCCAGATCGACGGTGGCCCGTGGCAGCCAGCTCGCATCGACGATCGGCGCGGCCAGTATGCGTGGCTGCTGTGGTCGCTGTCGGTGAAGGACCTGGCGCCGGGCACCCACACCGTGGTGTCGCGCGCCATCGATGCCAACGGCGCCGTGCAGCCCACGGCCGACGAGCGCCGGACGCGCCTGGCGAGCGGCCGCGAGGACAACGCGCAGTGGGCGCGCGAGTTCCTCGTGGGCTAGAGCATCCCCAGACGCTGCCGTTTCAGGAAGAGGCCCTTGCGCGACAGGCCGAGCGCCTGCGCGGCCTTCTCGACGTTGCCGCCGTGCTGGTCCAGCGCCTGCGCGATGAGCACGCGCTCCACGTGCTCGGTGGCGGCGGCCAGGGGCTGATCGGTCCGCACCAGCAGTTCCGCGTCGGTGATGGCGCGCGCGGCGGCTGCCGGCGGGCGGTTCGCGGCAATCTCGGGCGAGAGGTGCTCGGGCATCACCACGGCGCCCGGCTCGGAGAGTGCCGACAGGCGGCGCAGCTCGTTGGCCAGCTGCCGCGCGTTCCCCGGCCAGTGGTACAGCGTCAAGTACTCCATCGCCGCCTCCGACACGCGGATCGGATCCCGCTGTGCCTCGCGCGCGAAGCGCTCGAGCATGGCCTGCACCAGGAGCGGCACCTCCTCGCGCCGCTCGCGCAGCGGCGGCACGCGCAGGCGGACGACGTTCAGGCGGTAGTACAGATCCTCGCGAAAGCGGCCCTCGTTCACGAGCTGCTCGAGATCCGCATTGGTGGCCGCGACGATGCGCACGTCCACGGTGACGGGGCGGGTCTCGCCGAGCGGGAGCACCTCGCCCGACTCGAGGAAGCGGAGCAGCTTCGGCTGGAGATCCAGCGGCATCTCGCCGATCTCGTCCAGGAAGAGCGTGCCGCCGGCGGCGGACCGGATGAGCCCCGGGTACTCGTCGACCGCGCCGGTGAACGCGCCGCGCCGGTAGCCGAACAGCTGGCTGTCGAGCATCTCGCGCGGCACGGTGGTGCAGTTGAACGGGAGGAACGTGCCGTCGTGCCGGCCGCTCGCCTGGTGCAGGGCGCGGGCAATCACCTCCTTGCCGGCTCCGGTCTCGCCCGTGATGAGCACCGTCACGTTGCTCGGCGCGATGCGCCTGGTCGTCTTCACGAGTTCGACCATGGCCTCGGAGGTGTAGACGAGGCCGAGCTGTTCTTCCGGTGACTGCTCGGGCCACAGGGAGGCGCGCTCGCGTTCGTCGCGCCGCATCCGCGAGAGCGTCACGGAAGTGTGGGCCAGCCGCTCGACGGCCATCACCGTGGTGCGGGCCGAGGGGCTGGGCCGCGGCTCGACGAGCAGCTCGTAGCGCCGCGTGCCGAGTACGCCGAGCGGGATCGGCGTGCCGCCGTCTCCGGCGGCCGATCCGTCGGTGCGGGTGACGAGGGCGCGGCGGACGCCGGTCTGGTCCTCTTCGATCAGGGCAGCGCGGCTGCAGGCGCGGGCGTCGCCGAGCAGCGCCAGGACCTCGATGCCCAGCAGGGGCGGGTGCGTGGCGAGGGTGGTGACGGCGGCGGTGGCCTCGATGACGCGCGCCGGGGGCACGGTGCGTGGCGCCGGTGGGGGGGCGAGGGCGGCAAGCGCGGCGCCGGGCCGGGTGGTGGTAGCCGTGACGGTGGGCAGGGCGCTGCTGTCGCCGAGGCCGGCCTGTCGACGGGCGTCGGCGGCGGCGGTGTGCTGGCCGATGGCGGAGAAGACGCGGATGGCCCGCTCGAAGTGGGCGCGGGCGGCGGCGGGGTCGTCGGTGGCGAGGCAGCCGGCAACGCGGGCGGCCTCGGCGACGATCTCGAGCGAGGGGTCGGGATTGGCGCGGACGGTGGCGGCGAGGAGGGCGGCGCCGTCGAGGGGGCGTCCTGCGGCGCCGAGGGCTTCGGCGGCGAGGAGCTGCATGCGCTCGAGGAGATTGCGGTCGGCGATCTTCTCGATGCGGGGGATGGCGTCCTGGGTGAGGGTGACGGCCTCGTCGGCCCGGTGGGTGCGGAGCAGCCAGCGGGCGCGGGTGTGGAGGTGCCAGAGGCCGTAGTAGGAGTAGCCGCCTTCGAGCATCTCTGACAGATTGAGTGCCTCCTGCATCGATGCATCTGTCATGGCCTGCGAGTCGAAGGCAAGGC
Organism: Acidobacteriota bacterium; assembly: GCA_020851565.1. Classification (GTDB taxonomy): domain Bacteria; phylum Acidobacteriota; class Vicinamibacteria; order Vicinamibacterales; family UBA2999; genus VFZN01. The sequence goes on from JADZCN010000154.1 coordinate 7,487, forward strand.
TGTGAAGGGCGACGCCGTCCCGAATGCCGAGCTCAGCGCCTCCGCCACTGCGACAGAGTCGCGACGCGGCTGTGAGTTCTGCCTTTGACTCTCGCTTGTCGCCAAGATCTAGGAGGATGTGTGCGAGATTCGAACGAGCGACAACTTCAAGCGATACCGAGCCGCACTCCCGACTCATCTTCACCGCATCCCTTGAAAGTCTCAGAGCTTCAGTGAGGTCAGATGAGAGCAGCGCTACAACGGCTGCTCGTATCGTGTGGTCCGCACGGAGAGCGATGTTGTCAAACCGGGACAAGAGACCTGCGGCGATGTCGAGGTGTGCTTGGGCTCGCTGTAGGGCTCCGCGCTTTGTCTCTAGCTCCGCCAGTATCAGCCGATACCTAATGACCAAGTCGGAGCGCCCAGCGGCCATGACGAGATCTCGGACGGCTGGAACCTCTGGAGACGCTGCGTCAGGACCAATCCAGGCGGCGAGAGTACCGAGGGACGTCAGGTAGACTTTCGCCTGGAGTTCCTTGTTGTTCACGCCCGCTGCGAGCTTCTTTGCGCGCTCAAGAGCTACTCGCCCGGGCTCGATGCGCAACATTCTAAGATGCTGGGAGCCCACGACCGCCAGACACCTAGCAGCTAAGTCTCTTCTTAAGTCCGCACGTCGTAGCAGGTCTTCTGCTCTGTCTAGGCTATGGTCACTAGATGACGCGATGTCGAGCAGTTCGCACTCTGCTACTGCTTCGTCTAGGCCAGAAGCCTTGGCCTTCCTCAAGCGCACCAAATCCTCAAGCGCGTCACCGATTCGTCCGGAATCCATTAACGCGACCCAAGGTGCGGGCATACTCAGTGAACCGTTGAATGCTTCGCGATGCTAGCTTGTGGTCGACTGGATTGCTGCCGCGTGATTAGACCCTGCAGAGGAGGATCATTGAAGCTCATCGCAACGCGTTCGACGAAGTGGACGGAGGCATCATCGAAAGTTCTGCTCGGACTGGAGAAGACAGTGATGGCCCCAATGACACTGGAGTGCGTTTGCACTGGAACTGAGAGACACACTCGAGCATCTCTGAACACGTTCTCCAGTTCCAGTTGACTGTCCGCATTGGCGATGCGTCTGGCATTTGCCACCACCCAGCCCGTGACTCGCGCACCGATGGCCATGCGGAACGGGCGGACTCGTGCTGCGTCTGGGCCCACGATGTCCGCTGCGAAGATGTCGTCCTTTGCCGGATCTTTCAGAAAGGCGATGACCAAGGACGCACCGAGCTCCTCCTGTATTGACGTCAAGATTGTCCGAAGTGCGCTAGCCAAGTCTGGATTGATGACTGCGATAGCTTCAGTTGAGTCGATGCTTCTGTCTTGAGTGTGCAACACCTGATCGCTCTCTGTGGACAAGCTGCGCATGTACGATTCGGTGAGTTCGTCCTTCACCTCGACGAAGGTGTCGACGACGAGTGGATCGTACATGGTGCCGCGCCGTGCCATCAGGATCGCTATCGCTTCTTCGTCGGACAGACGAGCGCGATAAGGCCGGTCAGAAGTGAGCGCATCAAAGCAATCCACAACTGACAAGACGCGTGCTCCTAGCGGAATCTGAGTGCCCTTCAGGCCGTCCGGGTAGCCGGTGCCGTCCCAATTCTCATGATGGTGCCGGACGATTGGCACGACCGGATACGGGAACCGAATCGACGATAGGATGTCCGCTCCAACTCCGGCATGTAGCTTCATTCGCTCGAACTCGCCAGCGGTCAGCTTCCCTGGCTTGTTCAGAATGTGCTCAGGTACGACTAGCTTGCCAAGGTCGTGAAGTAGGGCAGCCGCTTCAATTGCACTCAGTTGGTTTGGGTCCGTGACGCCAATTGCCCTGGCGAGTCCTAGAGTGTGCTGTTGGACTCGTCGGATGTGGCCATGAGTGACCTGGTCCTTCGCGTCAATGGCGGTTGCCAGCGTCTCGATAGTAGACAAATGCAGCCGCTTCATCTCGTCGACGTGTTTGTTCGCGTCCTCCACACGCCCGAGCGATGTCTTGTAGGTCAGGTATGAGATCACGACCAACGGAACGATGATACTGAATGCGGTGATGTCAACAGTCTTCGTGTATGAGACAAGCAGCGCTGCAACCGAAGCTCCCCCAAAGTAGTTGACCGATAGCCACAGGAAATTGCGTCGCCATATCGAGAAGGCAGGTTGTCCCTTCTCAAATGAGAGGGCCACGGCGACCAGAGCGCTGTTTAGGATGAAATAGGCCGCTGTCATCGCGACTAGCGGGCCGAGAATGAGCGGGAGTGGCGCAGTGTTTACTGAGAGTGGCTCAAGACCGGAAATCGTGTAGAAGAGCCCACCAGCGATCCAAATGGAAAGGGCGGCGGACGCGAGGTTGAAGAGGATCCTGAGAGGAGCCTGAGGAGCCTTTCGCCTGGCCGCCAGTGTTGCGACCAGAGTATCCAATGCAACCGTCAGCGTTCCAGCGGACGTTCCAAAGAGCAGTACGGACGTGAAAACGAACGTCTCCGAGACTGAGATCCTTGCCTGAAGCCCCGGCACCTTCACCGTGAAGGAGCCGCTGAGCAGAGTCAGCAGGGCAAGAAACACCCATTCAGTACTGACTGGGTTCGTGTATAGCGTGCTGATGCAGATCCCGATTGCAATCAGCCCAAGTGCGGCTACGCCGACGACGTATATCTGACCGCGAACCGGCAGGTTCATTGATTGAGACTTCGAGGGCCCTTGGAACCCATTTTCCAAGGGCTCCCTCGCCGCCAACCGATTTCGAGGCTACTCGCCCCAGATAATGAGTCGGTTCATGATCGTAACTCCTTTAGTCGCAGTTGGATAGGCCTAATCGGCCCAAATAATGGTGTCTGCCCAAATAATCGTGTCGGCCCAGATGATGGTGTCGGCCCAGATGATGGTGTCGGCCCAGATGATGGTGTCGGCCCAAATGATGGTGTCGGCCCAAATGATCGTGTCGGCCCAAATAATCGTGTCGGCCCAAATAATCGTGTCGGCCCAGATGATGGTGCTCGGAAGTGCACGGCCTTCGGCCCAGATGATCGTTTGAGGTGCCAGTTGGGCGTAGGCTTCTCCCCAGAACTCGCTGTGCGTGTACGCTCTGGGAGCAACCTGACCCGTGAGAATCCCCTCCAACCGCAGCCGACCCGCACCCCCCGCCACCAGCCCGTCATTCGGCAGGAACTCCGCGCTCCCCTGCAGCGCCAGCTTCACCAGCAACGGGCTCAGCGTCGGCTTCGCCTCCAGCAGCAGCGCCACCGCCCCGCTCACCACCGCCGCCGACATGCTCGTCCCGCTCATCCGGAAGTAGTCCAGCCGCCCGGGACCATCGATCAGCCGATCCGGGTACTCCTGCATCAGCGACCCGCCCGCCGCCGCCGTCGACACAATCGCGCTCCCCGGCGCCACCAGGTCCGGCTTCACGATGTGATCCACCATCGTCGGCCCTCGCGAACTCCACGGCGCCACCACGTCGTCACTCGGGTCCGCAGTGCCCTGCGTCCGAAGTGCGCCGACCGTGATGGCGAACGGGGAGATGCCGGGGGAGGTCACGCTGCCGAGCACGGTCCGGCCGTCCGCGGTCTGCCCGAAATTGCCCGCCGACGCCACCACCACCAGGCCCGCGCGCGCCGCCCGCTCCACCGCCTGGCACAGCGGATCGTCACGGTAGCTCTGCGTCGGCGCCGCGCCCAGCGACAGGTTCAGGACCCGGATCGCGTAGCGCTGCCGGTTCTCGATGGCCCAGTCGATCGCCTCGATCACGTCGCTCGCCTGCCCCGACCCGTCCGCGCCCAGCACCTTGAGGTTCAGCAGGTGCGCGCCCGGCGCCATGCCGCTCTCCGCGCCGCCCACCCCCTGGCGCAATCCGCGGGCGGCGACAATCCCCGCGATGTGCGTGCCGTGGCCGTAGCGATCCACGCCCCGCCCGCGTTCGCTCGTGAAATCGATGTTGGCCACCACGCGGCCCGCAAGCGCCGGGTGCGCCGCGATGCCCGAGTCGATAATGGCCACGCCGATGCCACGGCCCCTGGTCGCGCCCAGCGTGTCGATGAGGCCCGACCACGCCGCCTCGGCGCCCGTCGTCTCCGTCGTCACCGCCATCTGCGACCGCACGAGCGCGTCGCCGGACACCGCGCCCACCTCGGCGTCCGCCGCCAGCGCCTCGAGCGCCGCCGGCGACGCCGTCAGCACCGCGCCCGAGCGCAGCGCCTTCTTCACTGAGAGCCCGTGCCGGGCCGCCAGCCGCGAAATGCGGTCAGGCGTGCCGCTGAGGATGATGTCCACCGCCTGGGTCGCGCCCGCATCGAGATGCGCCCGCAGGTCGGAGGACAGTCGTGCACGCCGCTGTGCCTCGGCCGGCGTGGCGGCCGCGATCAGGACAAGGGCGAGCGTGAACACAGTGAAGCACTGGCAAGTCGACCGAAACACGCCCGGGGGGGTGGTGTGCCTCGTGTCAGTCGGCTGCAGGGTCATGGTGATGTCCTTGGCGAAACCAACGGTTGCTGAGACGAACGGAAACGGAGGCATGTCAGGCGCGAGCCGCGTCGAGCGACGACACCAGCACGCGCTGCGAACCGCCGATGGTCCGAACGGTCAGCAGCCGCCCCTCGCGAATCCGGTAGTAAATCGTCCGGCGCGAGACGCCGAGAAGACTGGCGGCCTGGTCGATGGTGACGCTGCGTCCCAGCTGCGGCTGGAACACCGGCGTCGGCATGAAGCTCGTTGCGAAAGGCACCGTCTGCATGAACCTCTAACCTCCGGCCGATACAGTGGCGAAGGCAGTGCCATTCGTGTGCTCGCACGGGCCGGGCCGCCCTAACTCATTGCACGGTAGAGATTTGGTGGTTTACGATGCCGGTGGCTCGCACGGCGGCCCGAGGGGGGAGGCTGGCCAGCACGTTGCCTCAGATGTGTCTATGGCGCCACACCTGGCAGAAGTTGCACGCATTCCGAAGGAATTGACGATCGTGTGCAATTCCTCAACCGGCCAAGAAATTGGCCACCCGGTCAAGAAGTGAACCGACAACCGCGCACACTGCTGACGCTGCTCCTCATTGGGGCCATCGTTGGGACCGGCTATTTCATCTGGCGCGATCTGCGGGCCCCGCTGCCCGGCGCCCCGCATTCGTCCCGCACGACCGACGTTGCCCCGTCGCGGGGGGGGCGCCTGGTCTCCACGCTCAGGAGCGAGCCGCGCTCGTTCAACCGCCTGGCGTCGGCCAACGCGGTCACCGAGCTGTACTCGCTGCTGGCCCAGGCCAAGCTCGTGCGGATCAACCGGGCGACTCAGGAACTCGAGCCCTGGCTGGCGGAGAAGTGGGAGACCTCGGCCGATGGCCGCGCGTTCACCCTCACGCTGCGCGACGGGCTCACGTGGTCGGATGGCACGCCCTTCAGTGCCGAGGACGTGGCCTTCACGTTCCGCGCGGCGTACGACCCGAAGGCCGGCATCGTTCTCGGCCCGACGCTGCAGGTCGACGGGCATCCCCTGGCGGCGACGGTGATCGACGGGCGCACCGTCCGGGTGGAGTTTCCCGCCTCCTTCGGCCCGGGGCTGCGGCTGCTCGATAACCTGCCGATTCTGCCCAGGCACAAGCTCGAAGGGGCGCTTGCGGCGGGCACCTTCGCCCAGGCATGGAACGCGGCGACGCCGCCGTCCGACCTCGTCGGGATGGGGCCGTTCCAACTCGCCCGGTACGAGCCCGGCCAGCGGCTGGTGTTCACGCGCAACCCGCACTACTGGCGCTCGGCACCCGATGGCACGCGGCTGCCGTACCTCGACGAGCTGGTGCTCGAGATCGTGCCAGACCAGAACGCCGAGCTCCTGCGTCTCCAGTCCGGCGACGCGGACGTGATGCAGTCGACCGTGCGCGCCGAGGACCTGGCGTCCATCCGGCCGCTTGAAAGCCAGGGGAAGCTCCAACTGCTGGAGCTCGGGGTCAGCGCCGACCCCGACGTGTTCTTCTTCAACCTTCGCGCGCCCTACTGGGCGAAGGATCCGCGCCGGGGCTGGGTCACGACTCGCCAGTGGCGGCAGGCCATCTCGCATGCCGTGGATCGGGAGGCGCTCGCCGAGTCGGTCTACCTGGGGACCGCGGTTCCTGTCTGGGGGCCCGTGTCGCCGGGCAACCGCGAGTGGTTCTCCCCCAACGTCCCGCGGTACCCCTACTCGCTCGAGACCGCGGCGAAGCTGCTTGCCAGCATTGGCCTCGAGAACCGCGACGCTGACGAGTGGCTGGAGGACATGTCCGGGACCGAGGCCCGTTTCACCATGCTCACCTATCGCGGAAACCTGGTGCTCGAGCGCGAAGCCGCGTTCCTGAGGGACGAGCTCAACAAGGTGGGGATTGCCGTGGACGTGGTGGCACTCGAGGCCAACGCGCTCGTGGACCGCCTGGTGCGCGGTGACTTCGAGGCCATCTTCTTCCAGTACCTGACATCGGACCTCGATCCGGCGCTCTCGAAGGATTTCTGGCTCAGCTCCGGCCCCGCCCACATCTGGAACATGTCGCAGGACACGCCCGGCACGCCGTGGGAGGCGAAGATCGACGAGCTGACGCGGCAGCAGGCGGCCGCGCTGGACCCGGCGGAGCGGCGGCGCCTGTTCGCGGAAATGCAGCGCGTGTTTGGCGAGAACGTCCCCGCGCTCTACTTCGTGGCCCCCCGACTCTACGCGGCGGCGAGCGCGCGCGTCGTCAACCTCACGCCGGCCATCCTGCGGCCGCAGCTGCTGTGGGCCGCCGACACCATTGCCGTGAAACCGTGACGAGGTCAGGCCCTCGGTTCACCCGAGTGAGCGGTGAGGGTAGGATGCTGGCGAGGTGCTGACTTTCTGCCTCCGCCGAATCCTGATGGCCGCGCTGCTGGTGCTGGCCGTGGCATCCGGTGCGCTCGTGCTCACGCGGCTGGCGCCCGGCGACGGGATCGAAGAGGGCCATCTGTTGGATCCCGTGGCGCGTGCCGCGGAACGCGCCCGGCTGGGGCTGGATCGGCCGCTGGCCGAGCAGTACGTCGCGTGGCTGGCCGGGGCGGTCCGGCTGGACTTCGGCGAGTCGGTTCTCTACTCGCGGCCGGTGACCCACATGGTGGGGGAGCGCGCGGTGAACACCGCGATCCTGGCCGTGGCCGCCCTGGCCCTGGCCACGCTCCTCGGCATTCCGCTCGGGGTCTACACGGGCACGCACGCGTCGGGCATTGGGGCCGCCCTGGCTCGAGGCGCCTCGACGCTGTTGCTGTCGATCCCACCGCTCGTGGGAGCCCTGGTGCTGGTGCTCGTCGCCGCGCGCACGGGCTGGTTCCCGGCCGGAGGCATGACGTCGGTGGGAGGATCGGCCACCTGGGCGGCGTGGGTGGCCGACGTGCTGTCCCACCTGCCGGTGCCCGCGCTGTCCCTGTCGCTGCCCCTGGCCGCCACGCTCGAGCGCCTCCAGTCGCAGGCGCTGGCCGAGGCCGCGCGCGAGCCGTTCGTCGATGCCTCACGGGCACGCGGCGTGCCGCCACGGCAGGTGCTGGCGCGACATGCCTGGCCGGCCTCGCTCGGCCCGGTGCTGGCGGTGTACGGCCTGATGATCGGGTCGCTGTTCAGCGGGTCGTTCGTGGTGGAAGTCATCACGGCCTGGCCGGGGCTGGGACGCCTGATGTTCGACGCGCTTCGCGCGCGGGACCTGTACCTCGTCGCCGGCACCGCTGCCGCGGGCGCGGCCTGCCTTGCGGCCGGGACGCTCGCGGCCGACGTCGTGCACGCGCGCCTCGATCCGCGCGTGCGGGAGCGCCACCGGCCGTGACGCGCCGGGCGGCGGTTCTCCTCGTCGTGCTCGCGGCACTCGCGCTGGCGGGCCCGTGGGTGGCTCCCTACGACGCCGGCCGCGCCTTCCGCGGCTTCGTGCACGCGCCGCCGATGTTCCCGCGCCTGTCGGAGGGGCTGGGCGTCTATCCGCTCGTGCTCGTGGATCGTGTCGAGCAACGCTTCGTCGAGGACCGGACCCGCACCCTGGGCCTGCCCTGGCGCGGAGAGAGCGAGCCGGTCTTCCTGCTCGGGGCCGATCGCGACGGCCGCGACGTTTTCTCCCGGATGCTGAGCGGCGCCCGGCTGTCTATTGGCCTCGGCCTGGTCTCGGTGCTCGGCGCGACCCTCCTGGGCTCGCTCCTGGGGGCCTGGGCCGCCTCACGCGGCGGCTGGATGGACGAGGCCGTGATGAGGTCGGCAGACTTCCTGCTCCTGCTGCCGATCATCTACGTCGTCCTGGTCCTGCGGGCGATGTTGCCGCTGGTGCTGGCCCCGTCCACCGTGTTCGCGCTGATGGCGGTCATCTTCACCGCGGTGGGCTGGCCGTTCGTCGCCCGCGGCGTTCACGCGGTGGTGGCACGGGAGCGCGAACAGGAGTACGTCCTCGCTGCCCGGTCGCTCGGCGCCGGCCCGGGGCGCATCCTGTGGCGCCACCTCCTGCCCGCGTGTGCGGGACACGTCGCAGTGCAGGCCAGCCTGCTGCTGCCGGCCTTCATCCTGGCCGAGGCCACGCTTTCCTACGTCGGGCTGGGCTTCCCGGATCCGTTGCCCAGCTGGGGCCGCATGCTGGCCGACGCGGGCAACGTGAACAACCTGGCGCGCTTCCCCTGGACCCTCGCGCCGGCCGGCGCCATTTTCGCCGTCACCTTCGCCACCAACGCCGCCCTGCAGGCCCGGGTGGATCACCGGATAAGATGCCCAGAGCAAGAGGTCACCACATCATGAGATTCTCCGGAGTATTCCATCCCCTTGTCACCCCCTTCGCCGCCTCCGGCGAGGTGGATGCCGGCGCCATCGCCCGGAACGCCACGCGCCTGCTGTCCACGCCCCTCGCGGGCCTGGTCGTCCTGGGCTCGAACGGCGAGTCGCCGCAGTTGGATGAGGACGAATCGGACCGCGTGATCGCAGCGGTGCGAGACGTGGTGCCGGCCGACCGGCCTCTGCTGGCGGGCGCGGCGCGCGAGTCCACGCGCGCCACCATCGCCGCGTGCAGGCGGGCGGCCGCCCTGGGCGTGAGCGCGGTCATGGTGCGCACGCCGTCGTTCTACAAGAACATGATGACGACCGACGCGTTCGTGCGGCACTACACCGAGGTGGCGGACGCCTCGCCCGTGCCCGTGCTCCTGTACAACGTGACCGTCTACACCGGCGTCACGCTCCAGGCCGAGGCCGTCGGACTCCTCAGCCGGCACCCGAACATCGTCGGGGTAAAGGAGAGCGGCAACGACATGCAGCTGCTGGCCGACTACCTCTCGGCGTCGGCGGGCGAGGACTTCGTGGTACTGTGCGGGTCCGCGACGTCGCTCTTTTCGGCGCTGGCGCTCGGCGTGCACGGCGCCGTGCTCGCGCTCTCGGGCATCGTGCCGGACAAGTGCGTGGAGCTGAGACGACTGGTGAGCGAGGGGCGCTACCCGGAGGCCCGCGCGCTGCAGACGTCTCTCCTGCCCCTGGCGCGTGCCATCGGAGTGCAGCACGGCGTGCCGGCGCTCAAGGCGGCACTGGCCATGATCGGATTCGAGACGGGCGATCCGCGGCCGCCCCTCCGGCCGGCTCCTCCGGCCGTGCTCAACACCTTGAGGTCCCAGTTGACCGCGCTTGGCCTGCTGGCGGAAGAGCCCGCGCCGCTCTGACGCGTGTCTGATTGTCGACTCCCGACTCCCGACTCCCGACGATGACACTACCCTCCACCGAACGCATCCTCCTCGGCCCCGGGCCCTCCGTGATGTCACCGCGCGTGATGCGCGCCATGGCGTCACCCGTGCTCAGCCACCTCGACCCGCAGTTCCTGGAACTGATGGACGAACTCCGCGCGGGCCTGTCACGCGCGTTCCGGGCGCCGGCGGGCTCGCTGGCGCTGGCGATATCAGGCACCGGCACGTCGGGCATGGAGACGGCCGTCGCGAATCTCGTGCAGCGCGGCACGCGCGTGCTGGCCGTCGTGTCCGGGTACTTCGGGGACCGGCTGGCCGAGATGTGCTCGCGCTATGGCGCCGAAGTGCGGCGGCTCGATGTCGAATGGGGCCGCGCCGTGGATCCGGACGACGTCCGGAAGGCGCTGGACACCTCGCGCGCGGACATCGTGTGCATCGTCCACGCCGAGACCTCCACCGGCGTGCTGAACCCGGTCGAGGCCGTGGCGCGGATCGCGCACGAGGCCGGCGCGCTGATCATCGTGGACGCGGTCACGTCCCTGGGCGGCATGCCGCTCGACGTGGCGGCGTGGGACCTGGACGCCGTCTACAGCTGCAGCCAGAAGGGCCTCGGTGCGCCCTCGGGGCTCGCGCCGGTGGTCTTCGCGCCGCGTGCGCTCGAGAAGCGCGTCACCTGCCGCAGCTTCTACTTCGATCTGTCGCTGCTCGAGGACTACTGGGTGCGCCGCAAGTACCACCACACCATGTCCTCGTCGCTCGTCTATGCCCTGGCCGAGGCCGTGGCCATGGTCGAAGAAGAGGGACTCGAAGCGCGGTGGGGGCGGCACGAACGGAATCACCGAGCATTCGTGGAGGGCGTGTCGTCGCTCGGGCTCTCGATGCTGGTGCCCGAGGCGGCGCGCCTGTGGACGCTGAACACCGTCAAGGTGCCCACAGGCGTGGACGAGGCTGCCGTCCGCCGGCACCTGCTGCAGCGCTTCAACATCGAGATCGGCGCCGGGCTCGGGCCGCTGGCCGGACAGATCTTCCGCATCGGCCTGATGGGCCACGGATCCACGCCCGCCCACGTGGCGCTGTGCCTGGCCGCGCTTGGCGACGCGCTCGGCCGCGGGCCGCGGGCCTGACCAGGCCCGAGTGTCACCCGGAACGGCCACGCCACGGTGGCATGGCCGTTGCACCGAGGGATGTCGTGCAGAGGTGCCAGCGATGCGCCTGATCCTCCCCGCCCTCGTCCTGTCCGTCGCGGTGGCCTGCGCCACCAACCCCGTCACCGGCAAGCGCGAGTTCAACCTGATGAGCGAGGCGGAGGAGCTGGCGATCGGCCAGCAGGCCGACGCCGAGATCCGTCGAGAGATGGGCGTCTACAACGACCAGGAGGTGCAGCGCTACGTCTCCGACATCGGCATGCGCCTCGCGCGCCAGTCGCATCGGCCCAACCTGCCCTGGACCTTCACCGTCGTGGACAGCGCGGCCATCAATGCCTTTGCCGTGCCGGGCGGATACGTCTACCTCACGCGAGGCATCCTGCCGTACCTGGACGATGAGTCGGAGCTGGCGGGCGTGCTCGGGCACGAGATCGGGCACGTCACCGCGCGCCACGCGGCCCAGCAATACTCGCGTCAGATGGGCGGGAGCCTCGGCCTCATCCTCCTCGGCATCTTCGTCCCGCAGACCGCGCCCTTTCAGGACCTGTCGTCCCTGGGCCTCGGCGTGCTGTTCCTGAAGTATTCGCGCGACGACGAGCTCGAGTCGGATCGCCTGGGCATGGAATACGCGGCGGCGGCCGGCTGGGACCCCTCGGGGGTGCCGCGGTTTCTCTCGACCTTGGCGCGCGTGAGTGCCACCAGCGAGCGGGGCGTGCCGAACTGGCTCTCCACCCACCCGGAGCCCGCCGCGCGGGTGGTCGAGAACGAGCCGCTCGTGGCGAAGTACGCCTCGGAGACCGCGACCGCCCGCAATCGCGACGACTACGGGCGGGCCATCGACGGCGTCGTCGTGGGCGACAGCATCGAGCAGGGCATCGTCCGCGCGAACACGTTCCTGCATCCCATGCTCCGCGTCGGCCTCGAATTCCCCGAGGGCTGGGAGGTGTTCAACAGCCCCGAGCAGGTGACGGCGCGCGAGCCGGGGACCCAGCACTACATGCTGCTGCAACAGGTGGAGCAGCCGCGCGGCCGCACCATCCAGGAGGTGGCCACCGACGCGATGCGCCGCGCCGGCTACTCGCGCATCGAGGGCGGGCCCGAGACCGTGTCGGGCCTGGATGCCTACATCGGCCTCTACCGCGGGTCGATCAGCGGTGTGGGCCGCGTGCGGATGCGCGCCGCACACGTGGCCGTGGGTCGGCAGGTGTACGTCCTGGCCGGCTTCGCGCCGGAAGCGGAGTTCGAGCAGGTGGACCGGGTGCTGGCCCCGTCGCTGCGCACGTTCCGGGAGCTGAGCGCGCGCGAAGCCGCTGACGTGCGGCCGAACCGCCTGGAGTTCTACACCGTGCAGCAAGGCGACAGCTGGCAGTCCATCGCCCAGCGGGCGGGCCAGGGGATCACCAACGCCGCGACGCTTGCCATCATGAACGGCAGGGAGGTCGCCGATCAGCCGCAGCCCGGAGACCGCGTGAAGATCGTCGTCCGGGGCTAGTCCATAATGACGGGGTGCGTCGCCTGGGGCGCGGCCTGGCGGCCGCCGCGGCACTCGTCTTCCTGTACCTCTCCTACGTCTACCTGACGCTGCCGGACGTCCGCGTGCTGGCGAAGGAGAACCCGAAGACCACCGCGTTCATGCAGTTGCGGGTCGAGGAGGCCGAGGACGCGGATCGGAAGTTCACGATCCGCCATCGCTGGATTCCCTACGGCCGCATCTCGCAGAACCTCAAGCGGGCGGTCGTAGTAACCGAGGACGCGGCCTTTTTCGACCACGAGGGGATCGACCTCGACGAGATCAAGGCGTCGCTCGAGCGCAACTGGGAGGAAGGGCGGTTCGCGCGCGGCGCCAGCACCATCACGCAGCAGCTGGCGAAGAATCTGTACCTGTCGCCGACGCGCAATCCCGTGCGCAAGCTCCGGGAGCTCTTCATCACGCGCCGCCTCGAGGCGGCCCTCACCAAGCGCCGCATCCTCGAGATCTATCTCAACGTCATCGAGTGGGGCGACGGGATCTTCGGCTGCGAGGCGGCCGCGCGCGCCTATTTCGGGAAGAGCGCCGCGGATCTCTCGCGCGAGGAGGCGGCGCTGATGGCGGGTGCCATCATCAACCCGCGGGAACTCCGAGTGGACCGCCCCAATCGCCGCCTGCTGCGGCGGCAGCAGATCGTGCTGCGGCGGATGGGCGACGTCGATTGAACGCAGATGGCGCAGAGGCCGCAGGTGACGTAGGGGCCGCAGATGACGCAGATGGCACAGATGAGATGTCTACACAGGTGGCGCACATCGGCTGGATGACGATCCGCACGCTGACCGACCCTGCAACGCCCTCCTGATCTGCGCCATCTGCGGCCCCTACGTCATTTGCGGCCTCTGCGTCATCTGCGTTCGCGCATGGGCTCCCTCTTGTTCTTGTCCTCGTCCTTGTCGCGCCGCCCGAAGATGCGTGACCAGAAGCCGCGCTTCTTCTTCGGCTCCTCGCGCTCCACCGCTGGGGCTTCGGGCTCCTCGCGCCGGGCTACGGCGGGCGCTGGCGCCTCGGGTTCGGCCACGCGGCCCGGTGCGTTGCTGGCCGCCGCCGCCGGCTGGCCGCGGAACCAGTCGCCCATGCGCGCGAAGAGCGACCGACCGACGTGCAGGTGGCACGTGTCCGTCGGCTCGGTCCCACGCACGAAATACTCCGTCATCAGCATCGAGCGCTCTTCCGTCGAGCCGTCCTCCAGCACCACGTGCGCGGAGTCGCAGCCACTGGCGGGACGCTTGCCCGAGAGCCGGCACACGCTCACCGCGACGATGTCCCTGGGCTTCTCAATCCAGGCGGGCTTCGCACCGGATGTCGCGGCCTTCATGAAGCCGGCCCACATCGGCACGGCGACGTCTCCCGCGTAGGCGCTTCCGGGCAGGATGGGCTGCGGCGTGTCGTATCCCACCCATACGCCGCTCACCAGGGTCGGCGTGAAGCCGACGAACCACGCGTCGTGGTAGTCGTTGGTCGTCCCGGTCTTGCCGCCGGCCGGCAGGCGGAAGCCGAGCTGCCGGGCCTTCCACGCCGTCCCCGAGTTGATGACATCGGCCAGCATCGTCGCCATCAGGAACGCGGTCTGTGGCGAGACCGCCTGCTCCGCGTGCGGCTCCGCCGAGTAGAGCACCTGGCCGGCGGCGTCTTCCACGCGGCGGATCAGCACGGGGTGGTGCAGCACGCCGGCGCTGGCGAACGCGCCATAGGCCGCCGTCAGCTCCATCAACGTGACCTCGCCGGAGCCCAGCGCCAGGGAGGGTACTTCCGGCAGCGATCCGATGCCCAGCTTCTGCGCGTACGACACGGCCGCGGGGATGCCGATGGTCTCGATCATCTTCACGGCCGCGCGGTTGCTCGACGTCCGGAGCGCCGTACGCATCGTCAGCTCCGGTTCGGTGGAGTGGCCGTCTTCGGGGACCCACGCGCCGGACGGCAGATCGATCGGCTCGTCCAGGCCGGTGATGAGGCTGGCCGGCGTGTAGCCGGCCTCGAGGGCGGCGGAGTAGACGAACGGCTTGAACGCGGAGCCGGGCTGTCGCTTCGCCTGCGTCGCGCGGTTGAAGTGGCTCTCGGCGAAGCTGCGGCCGCCCACCAGCGCGCGCACGTGGCCGCTGGCCGGGTCGATGGCGACCAGCGCCGCCTGCAGGGGAATCTGGGGGTCCGCCGGCTTCCGGCGCCGGGCCTCGAGCGCCGCGGCTCGGCGCGCGTCCAGATCCTTCAGCGAAGCGGCGACGGCTGCGTCGGCGGCCTTCTGCGCCTCGAGGTCAATCGTCGTGTAGACCCTGAGGCCGCCCTCGTACACGCGCTCGCGGCCGAAGCGCTCGACGAGCTCGACGCGGACGAGCTCCTTGAAGTACTGGCCGAACGGCTCATCCTTGCGAAGGGCGTCGCGCAGGAACACCTTGGCCGCCCTGGCGCGCTCGTAGGTCGGCTGGTCGATGGCGCCCGTCTCGCGCATGGCGCTCAGCACCACGTTCCGGCGCGCCACGGCCCGATCCATGTTCACCGTCGGCGCCATCGTGGACGGCGACTTCACGAGGCCTGCGATGAGAGCAGCCTCGTCCACCGTCAGGGCGCGCGCCGGCTTGCCGAAGTATCCAAGCGAGGCAGCCTCGGCGCCGTAGAGGCCGGCGCCAAAATACATCTTGTTCAGGTACAGCTCGAGAATCTGCTCCTTCGTGTACTCGCGCTCGATGCGCGCCGCCACGAGCGCCTCCTGGATCTTGCGCGTGTACGTCTTCTCGAGCGTGAGGAAGCTCTGGCGCGCCAGCTGCTGCGTGAGCGTGCTGCCGCCCTGGGCCCGGCGTCCTTCCCGAAGGTTGGCGAGGCCCGCGCCGACAATCCGCACGAGGTCCACGCCGTTGTGGTCGAAGAAGCGCTGATCCTCCACGGCGACGATGGCCGACACGAGGTGGGGCGAGATCTGGCTGAGCGGCACCTCTCGCCGTTGCTCTGCGAAAATCGAGAACGCCGGCTGATCGGCCGCGTCGTAGAGGACCGTCGCCTGGGCCATCTCGCCCAGTCGTCCCAGCTCGACACGCGACGGGACGCCGGCGAGGACGGAGTAGAGGACCCACTGGGGCGCGAAGGTCGCGCCCATCTGGAGGAGGGCCCCCACCGCGGCAATGGCCCAGAAGGAGTAATTCGAGCGAGTCAAGGGGGAGGGCATGGCTGTGTACCGCGCTATCTCGTTTGTTCTCTCCAGTTTGAGCAATCGGGGTGCCAGACTCAACTGCCCGTGGCAGGGCTCGTTTGGGCCAAATGACCACTCACCTGACCCTCACCTCCCCAGAATGGCGACGTTTTTACACACCTGGGCGTATGAAAGCGCAGGGAGGACGGCAGGACCCCGCCTACCGGGGGCGCCGGGCGCCCACATAGCGCCGGCTCCAATAAGCGGCTGACAGGCTTTCCACCCTCACCACCCCCCGCTCGCTCGGCGCATGGACGAACTGGTCCCCGCCGATCACGATGCCGACGTGCGAGGCGCCGGGGGCGATGGTGGTGAAGAACACCAGGTCGCCGGGTTGCAGCCGATCCCGGTCCACGCGGCCGCCCACGCGGAACTGCTCCCGGGTTTCGCGCGGCATGGCCACGCCATGTTGTCCGAAGACGTACTGGACGAAGCCGCTGCAATCGAACCCGGATGGAGTCGTGCCGCCGTCCCGGTATGGCGCGCCTCGCAGGGACAGGGCCGTGCTGCTCAGGGCGTAGCCATCCACCTCGCCGGATGGCGCCGGTCTTGCGGTCGGCCCAGGTTCCCCGGGCGCGGGCGCCGCCTCCCCTGGCGGCAACTCGGCCGGGCGGCCCCCGGAAGTGGTTCCAGCCCCCGGAAAGGGCTGAGGCACGGCCCCCGTCGAGGCACACGCCGAGACGGTCGCCGCAAGCGCCGCGGCGAGCAGTGCCCGGCTCCAGATGCATCGGCGTTCCATGGGCGTAACTACCTATTTACCATTACTTTACGCGGTTCGGGCGCTTGACAGACACGCGCCATTCCGGGCAAAATACCCCGGTAAGACGACTTATGGAGCAGACGCTTCTGCTCAACGCGACGTTCGAACCGCTCAAGGTGGTTCACTGGCAGAAGGCGGTCACGCTCTGGTGCCAGGGCAAGGTCGAGATCATCGCGCATCACGACCGCGAAGTCCGCGCTGTGTCTTTTTCGTTCAAGCTGCCGTCGGTCATCCGGCTCCTGCGATACGTCCGCATCAAGCAGCGCTTCGACTACGTGCCGTTCTCGCGCGCCAACATCTACGCCCGGGACGAGTTCACCTGCCAGTATTGTGCCCGGGTCCACCCGACGCCGGAGCTCACGTTCGACCACGTCGTCCCGGTCTCGCAGGGTGGCCGGAAGGACTGGGAGAACATCGTCACCTGTTGTGTCAGCTGCAACCGGCGGAAGGGTGGGCGGACGCCGCACGAGGCGGGGATGACGCTGGTGCGCGCGCCGCGCCGCCCCAACGCGGCGCCGGCGATTCGCATTACGATCGGGCTGCGCCAGGCGCCCGAGAGCTGGCGCGACTACCTCTACTGGAACCTCGAGCTCGACGAGACCTGATCCCGTGCCCGCCCTTCGAAGCCTCGAGCCGATCCGCGTGGTGCATGGCGGCCGGCTCTGGGTGCATGGCGATGGCTTCCCCACCCCGGCGGCCTCCGCAGACGATGTGACCATTGGCGGCGTACCGGCCCGCATCTCGTTCGCCGCGCCCGACCGCATCGCGGTGGTCGTGCCTGAGGGTGTCGACGGCGGCGAAACCCCGGTCAAGGTGTCGTGGGCCCCGGGCGCCACGCTCTACGCGCGCGTGGGCCGCGTCCTCGCGCGCGGCCTTCACCAGGTGGACAACCCCGTCGTGGATGCCCACGGCAACATCTTCGTCACCTACTCGGGCTCACGGGGACAGCAGGCCACCGTCTCGGTGTTCCGCGTGACGCCGGATGGTGCGCGCGAGCCGTTCGTCCACGGGCTGGTCAATGCGACGTCGCTGGCGATCGGGCCGGACAGCAAGCTGTATGTGTCGAGTCGCTTCGAGGGCCGCGTGTACCGCGTGCACCAGGACGGCACCTACGAAGTGGTTGGCTCCGATCTGGGTATTGCCACTGGCCTGGCGTTCGGGCCGGACGGCAGCCTGTACGTGGGCGATCGCTCGGGGACGATCTTCCGCATCGATCCCCTGGGCCGCACGGAGACGGTGGCCACGCTCACCGGCAGCATGGCGGCATTCCACCTGGCGTGGGGGCCCGACGGGTGGTTGTACGTGACGGCACCCACGCTCTCCACCTACGACACGCTGCGACGGGTACACCCGGACGGTCGCGTCGAGCCGCTCGAGTGGTCGTTCGGCCGCCCGCAGGGGCTGGCCTTCGACGCAGCCGGCGTGCTCCACGTGGTGGAAGCGCTGGCCGGGGGCAGCGGCGTCTACGCGCTGCGGGCCGGGCGCCCGCGCGAGCTCGTCGTCTCGGGGCCGGGACTGGTGGGCCTCGCCTTCGCCCCCGACGGCGCGCTCGTCGTCTCGTCGAACGACACGCTGTACGGCTTCGACGCGGCGTAGTAAGAAACCACGAAGACTCGAAGGACCGAAGGCAGGCACGAAGGCCTTTCCTGGGCCCCCCTTTTGAGCTCCGAGCTCGCGACTTTGAACTAGAATGATCGTTTGGGGTGTTCACCGCGGACACCCGCAGTACCCCATGCCGCACGACTGGATTTCCGTCCGGGGCGCCCGCGTCCACAACCTCAAGGACATCGACGTCGATATCCCGCGGGACAAGCTCGTGGTCATCACCGGCCTGTCCGGCTCGGGCAAGTCGTCGCTGGCCTTCGATACGTTGTACGCCGAGGGGCAGCGCCGTTACGTCGAGTCGCTGTCCGCCTACGCGCGGCAGTTCCTCGAGCAGATGGAGAAACCGGACGTGGACCTCATCGAGGGCCTGTCGCCGGCCATCTCCATCGAGCAGAAGACCACCGGCTCCAACCCCAGGTCGACCGTGGGCACGGTGACCGAGATCTACGACTACCTGCGGCTGCTCTTCGCCAACATCGGCGTGCCGCACTGCCCGAACTGCGGGCGCGAGATCACGTCGCAGTCCATCGAGCGCATCGTGGACCTGGTGATGACGTATCCGCAGGACACGCGCATCACCGTGATGGCGCCCCTCGTCCGCGGGCGCAAGGGCGAGTTCAAGAAG
>JADZCN010000155.1 GCA_020851565.1 Acidobacteriota bacterium
GCATCGATCGCCTCAGCGGCCATCAATCACGGGTTGCGGCGGCAGCGACGGGAACAGCACCAGCTGTTCGCCGATCAGGCCGCACCGTGGACCGTGCGCGCGATCACATCGCCGCGCTACGCACGCGTCCATCACGACGAGCTGGCCAGCCGGGTGCTCGACCTCACGGCCCTGCACCCCGCATGGCAACTGCCGCTCGGCTACGAGGACGGCGTCTGGGGCGCTGAACGGGTTCCGTCCGGCGCCTATCTGGGCGATCGGGACATGTTCCTCTTCCTCGTGGATGGGAACCGTGACCTCGACGACCCCACGGATCGCTCCCGGTCTGGCCTGTTCCGCGGGTTCATCCTCCGGAACAGCGATGTGGGAGCCGCCGCCCTCACCCTGGATGTGTTCTTGTTCCGTGTCGTCTGCGGCAACCACATCATCTGGGGATTCCAGCACGTCGCCGGTTTCAGACGCCGGCACGTGGGGACGTCGATTCAGGAGGCATGGTCGGACTCGCTCGCGAGCGTCCGCGCCGCCCTCGACGCCGACCCGTCGGCCGATCGCACGATGATCCTGCGCGCCAGCGCCCAGGAGATCGCGCAGACCCGCGACGGGGTGATTGACGCGGTGACCTCCCGGCTCGAGCTGCCGCGGAAGCACGCGTCGGAGGCGTACGGCCTCGCGGAGCAGCACGAGTCGAATCCCCGTTCGGTGTGGGGCTACGTGCAGGGACTGACGCGACTCAGTCAGCACACGCCCTGGCAGGACGGCCGCTTCGCCCTCGACCGCACCGCCAGCCGTCTCCTCGCCACGGTGCACTAGCCGTGGTCTGAAGCCGTGCGGACCCAGCGTCCGCACGGCTCCTTCCTCCCATTCCAACTCCTGACGGGCCGACCCAGGTCCACCCATCCCACAGCGCGAGTGGCTGGTCGCGCGTCCGACGCCGGCGCCCCAGCGGCCCCGGCGCCATTCAACCGGAGGTGTCGCTATGCGTGAGTTCAGACAACTGGAGACGAACGTGATCCACGAATCGCCGACCAACCCACGACGGTCGTTCTCGGAAACCAGTCTCGACGAGCTGACGGCGAGTGTCCGTCGGCACGGCGTCCTGCAGCCGATTCTCGTCCGCCCGAACGGCGACGGGTTCGTCCTCATCGCGGGCGCCCGACGGTTGCGTGCCGCAAAGCTCGCGGGCTGCGCGACGGTGCCCGCGCGTGTCCTTGACCTCGATGACGCCGCGGCAGACGAGGCCACGATCATCGAGAACCTCCACCGGGAGAACGTTCACCCGCTCGACGAAGGCGTGTGCTACCAGCGCCTCGTCTCGGCGGGGCGGACGATCGAGGACATCGCGGCGGCCCTCGGCAAGTCCAAGGGCTACGTCTATCAGCGCATCAGCCTCACGCGTCTCGTGCCCAAGGTGCAGGATCTCCTGGCACGGGACGTTCTCCCGCTGGTCTACGCGCTGAAGATCGCCGTCGTCCCCGCCGAGCAGCAAGAGGAGGCGTTAGCTCAGTGCTTCCGCCCGCTCTTTTGCGATGAAGAAGCGCGGCGGGACCAGCTCGAACCGCTGGCGCAGCTCACGACGTGGATCGAGAAGACCGTACGCCTGAACCCGCGCAGTGAAGATACGCAGGTCCTGCTGCCCGCCCTCGCGGAGCAGGTGGTCTCGGCCGAACAGGAGCGCGATGCCTCGGTGCTCGCGCTCTCGACCCTGCACCTCCACACCGACAAGGCCGACCCGAAGCCGATTCTGGCCAAGAGCTGGAAGCCGGCCGAAGGGAAGCAGCGGTGTGCGCACGCGCGCCCGGGCGTCATCGTGCTCGGGGAAGGACAGGGCACGTTCCTCCAGGTCTGCATCGCCAAGAAGCAGTGCGAGAAGCACTGGGGCCGTCCGAAGGACATCACACCGCGGCAGGGCGAGGACGAGGCCGCGCAAGCCGAAGCCCGACGTCAGCAGGAAGAGGCGTGGGCCAAGCAGCGAGCCGAACAGGAGCGGTGGCGGAAGGACCTCCGTCCGCGCGCCGTGCGGCTCATCGCGGAGCGCACGGCGAAGCTCACATGGTCGCCGATGCTCCTGCGACTCCTGCTGGAGCAGATCCGACCAGACGAACTCTTCCGCGAGGTGCTCGGCAAGCCGGATCGGATCGCGGTCAAGCACTACCCGCAGGCCCTCGCCATCGCGCTGGCCCTGCGCCACGGCTGGCAGCGTGACGACCTTCTCATGTTCGCCAAGCGACTCGGCGTGAAGGTGACGCCCAAGGACCTCGTCGACCCGCAGGCATCACCCACACCCGATCCGCAGCCGCCCAGTGCGCCGACGGAACGGCCGCGCAAGACGCCGAAGCGCCCATAGCGCCAGGCTCCCGACGCGCCGCTCACGGACTCGCTCCGTGGGCGGCGGGCATCGGGGCACAGCACGAGCAGCCGCTGATCGCGTCCGGGCATCACGGTCGTGATTGTCGGGCTCGCCTCACCGTCGTCAAGGCTCTCCGCTGCGCTCCGACCCGCTACGCGGGCTGCGGCCTTGACGATCGGTTCGAGCGAGCCTCGGACCCGACACTTACGTGATGCCCGGCGGAGTCCGCCCGGAGAAGCGTTCGCAACTCGTTCCAGGGAGAACCACCATGACTGACAGATCGACCACGCCCAGCATCGAAGTGACGATCGGTCGGCAGACGCGCCTCTACCACGCGTTCATCACCACCGCGCCTGCCGTCCTCGACGCCCCCTCCACGGTGACGCTCTACGCGGGGCCGCTCAAAGACATCGCCGGCCTGGCGGCTGACGACCTCGCGCTCGACGCCGAGAAGGCCGGCACGCCGTCGCGCCTCGTGCTCATCGACACCACCGAACTCGGTTGGCAGCGCGCCCGCTGCCGCGCCAAGTCACATCGCCTGTTGCCGACCGATCCCGTCCTGGTCGGCTTCGCCACCTTGCAGCAGTGGCTCTGGCAGCGGCTGCAGATGACGCAACTCGCGCACGCCTGAGGGAGGCGCTGCAACGTGCTCAGGAGATCTGCCCATGACGACGATCAGCATCCACATCAAGAAGGCGAACGGCCACGCTGCGCCAGGCAAGCTCGCCGACGCGGAGATCCACTTCGTCGGCGGTGAACTCGACGGACTGAAGCTAGTGGGCTTTGCCGTCTGGCGCAGCCGCGACGGGCATGGCGAAGACGTCACGTTTCCATCGCGGCAGTTCGTATCCAACGGAGAGCGCCGGAGTTTCGCCCTGCTTCGTTGGGTGTCTACGCGAGGAGCGCAAGACCGAGTGGCGGAGCTCGTGAGGCGGGCCTACTGCGAACACGCCGAATCGGCCCGGAAGTCAGAGTAGACGGACATCAACAGTGTCCGGACGCTGACGAGGCGTTCGGACCTGAGGAGATGGAGCTATGCCACAGGGCTACGCTGACGTGTTCGGGCCGACGGGTGCCGCACCGGGCGCCGGGCCAGCGTTCGAGCGGCACTACCGGATCGGCGAATTGGCGGAGATGTGGAAACTCGGGAGGGAGACCGTGCGCTTGCTCGTGAAGGACGAAATAGGGGTCATGAAAGTCAAACTCGGCCGAAAGCGGACGAATACGGTCTACTCCGTGCCGGAATCGGTCGCGGCAAGGATCCACACGCGTCTGTTGAGCAGCCGTTGAAGCTCTCAGCCGAATGGCGGACGTCGATGCCCTTCGTCGTACGGTTGGCTGGAACTGCGACCAGCCCTTGTGAGACGACTTGGCTTGGCGCTGCTCCGCACAGTACTTAGACATCCGGTCGCCGACCGACTTGGTAGCGGAGGCGTAAGCTTCCCCGTCAAGTAGACAGTGGCCAAGGAGGCTGGCGCCACGTTGGGGGCCTCGGCAAAAACGCCTGTGGCGGCACCCGGCCGAGGCTGTCATGGGGCCGTTCTGCGTTCCTAGTGACAGTCCAGAGTTGGTGGTCTGAAGGCAGCGGTCTAGCGGCTGTCAGGGTCCATCCAGGACTCGAACGGCACCGTCCGTCCCTCCATCATGTCCTTGAGCGCCAGGTGCGCCTCTTCCCGGGTGATCTGGTGGAAGGAGCCCGCCTGCAAAGCCTCACGGATCAGGGCGACGGTGCACGCCATGAACGCCTCCTTCGTCCTAGTCCGGCACTCCGCGGACCAAACCGCGGCTTCGAGGGTTGGCGGCATCGCTTCCAGCACACCGAAGAAGCGCTCCTTTCCCTTCGCATCCAGGCTCCCCACGTACCCATCGATGGTGAAGTCGAGATAGTGCAGGCCGTGTGCGAGGGCGTTCCGGATACCCGATACAAGGTCGATGAAGGCGAGCATCGTCGGGCCGAGCAGTTCCAGGCGCCTGGCGAAATCGAGCTTTCCGAAGCGCTGGTTCATGCCCATCTTCACGAAGATGGGTTCCAGCCTCGGGTCGACGGCCGCCGTCAGCATCTGAGAGACGGCGCCTTCAATAAGGGCATGGATCCCGATGATGAAGGCCCAGTCGTCGGACCTGAGCAGCCTAGCGAGCGTGTCTGCCGGCGCGCGAAGCTCCGCCTCAAGCTCGCCCCATTCCTTGCTGTGTTGGTTGCTCGGGGGCTGGCCGTCTCCCATCGCGACGGAGTTTATCGGACGGGCTTGCGGTGGACAACTCGGGCCTGATGCGCGGGGAGTCTAGAAGCTATCTCATAAATGCGCGGAGGAGAATCCGGGCGCACGCGAGTTGGACCATGCCGAGATAGTTCTCGACATGCCGCTCCCAGCGCGTGACGACGCGGCGGCAGTTGTGGAGCTAGGCGAAGAGGCGTTCGATCTTCCACCGACGGCGGGCGCGCCGGAGGGGACGCCCATCCTGGGTGGGTGTCCGGCCGCGGCGGTTGGCCGCGATCATCTCGATGCCGTACTCGCCCATCGGCGGACATCGAGGGCGTCACTGTCGTAGCCGCGGTCGCCGATCAGGCGGGCCGGGAGGTCTTCGAGGAAGCGCGCCTCGAGGGTGGCGGGGACGAGGTGCGGCTCATATGGTGAAGCGCTGGCCACGTGCACGGCGACAGGAAGGCCATGGCGGTCGCAGATCGCCATGACCTTGGTACCCTTGCCACGGCGTGTTGGGCGTAAGTCCTCGCCCTGGCCCGTCTGGGCAAGCGCCTCAGAATGGTTCACAGTCTCCGCGTGAGGAGGAGACGGATGAGGAATGAGGCGGTGCAACGATTTCGGAGACAGGTGAGGCGAGAGCTCGGAGGACGGGCGGGAGCCGAGCGCCGCTATTCCGACGGACTGCGCCGGCAGGCGGTCGCGTACTGGCAGGCGCGTGAGACCGGGGGCGAGGGCCTGCGGACGGTGGCGGCGACGCTCGGGATTGCGCCGGTGACCCTGCGTCGCTGGGCCCAGGATGCCCGGTTCCGTCCGGTGCGCGTGCTCGCCGACGCGGCGCCTGTGGCGCCGCGCCTGGTGGTGGTGATCGAGGCGACGGGCCTGCGCGTCGAGGGTGTGGACGTCGAGACGGCGGCGTACCTGATCGCCCGGCTGCGATGAGATGGGCCGGGCGGCGCGTCGCGGTGTACGCGCACGGAGCTCCGACGGACATGCGGAAGGGCTTCGACAGTCTCTGCGGGATGGTCACCGAGCAGTTGGCGAGGAATCCGCTGAGCGGTGACGTCTTTCTGTTCGTCAGCCGCGATCGGATCCGCGCGAAGGTGCTGCACTTCGATGGGACCGGCCTGTGTCTGTATGTGAAGCGCCTGGAGCGCGGGCGCTTCGCGGCGCTGTGGCGGGACGAGGCCGAGGGCCCGCTGATGCTCACGGTGAGTGAGCTCGATCTGTTTCTCGACGGCAGTGCCTTGGTCGGCCGTGTCACGCTCACGCCGCCCGCCCTCACGCACTTTTCGCTTGCATCGGATCGCCCACGATGATCAAATGCGCGGCAGCGTGGTGCCGCTCACGGAAGAACGCGACGTCGAGACGCTCCGGCAGATCAGTCTCCTCCTCGAGCGCGAGAATCAGCGGCTCATCACCAAGAATCTCCAGCTGACCGCGGAGCTGGCCCGCCTGCGCGGCCTGCCGGAGATCGCCCAGTTCACCTTCGCCGTCGAGCAGTCGCTGCAGCAGACGCGGGCGGCGATCCTCGACGGGGCAACCGCCACCCCCACGCCGGCCACGCCCCGGTCCCCACGGCCGGGACACGGCCCGCGCGAGCAGCCGACCTTGCCGGTCGTCGAGGTACGGCACGAGCTGCCCGCGGATCAGCGTGGGTGTCCGGCCTGCGGCGGGACGCTCACCGAGCTCGTCGGGCAGTGCGAGACGGCCGAGCGCATCACGACGGTGAAGGCCACGTATCACGTCGAGCGTCATGCCCGGCAGAAGTACCGATGTGCGTGTAATGGGGCGGTAGTCACCGCGCCCGCCCCGCCCACCCTGATCCCGGGCGGGCGGTATACGCCGGCGTTTGCGGTCGGCGTGGCCGTCGCAAAGTACACCGATCATCTGCCGCTGGAGCGCCAGGTGCGGATGATGGCGCGCGAGGGGCTGATCGTCGAGTCCCAGACCCTCTGGGATCAACTCCAGGCGCTGGCGCGGTGGCTCGAGCCCACCTACGAGGCACTGGGCGAGCACGCGCTGGCGGCCCCTGTGATCCATGTCGACGAGACGCGCTGGCCCCGGCTCGGCTCGGACGCCCCGGCGGCGGGCACGGTGTGGGGCGTGGCCACACCGACCACCGCCTTCTATCGCATCTTGCCCGGCAAGTCCGCGGACGAGGGCCGCCAGATTCTCGGTGGCTACCGCGGGACCGTCGTCGTGGACGGCTACGCCGTGTACGAAGTCCTGGCCCGGGACGGGCCCGGTTTTGCCCTGGCGCACTGCTGGGCACACACGAAACGCAAGTACGAGGCGAACGCGACGGATTGGCCGACGGCGTGTGGCGAGATCGACGCGCTGATTGGCGACCTCTACGCCGTCGAACGCCTCGTCCCCGGCCGCTTTCCCGGCGACGCCGCGGCGCAAGCGCTGCGGCAGGAGCTGCGCCGGACGCGGTCGCAGCCGATCCTCGATCGCATCAAGGCGTGGGCCCTCGCACAGGTGCGCTTACCGCGGAGCGAGCTGGGCAAGGCCGTCCGCTACATGCTCGAACGCTGGACCGGCCTGACGCGGTTTCTCGACAATCCGTGCATTCCGCTCGACAACAATGCGGC
>JADZCN010000156.1 GCA_020851565.1 Acidobacteriota bacterium
AACCTACGGCGCCGAAGGCAGCTGACAGGTATTGTTTTCAACGACGGCCACCGTGCCGAACACCTCGGTGACCATGGTCGTGAACACCGGCGCCGGATTGTTGGCCGCGAGCACCGTCGCCGCATCAGCGGTCCCCAACGCCGTGCCCCGTTCGAGCACCAACGTCCCGCTGTCGGCTTGTTCCACTCGAATCCCGCCACCTTGCGGCTCCACCAGCGGGTACCAATGGGACGTGTTGGCGGTGATGTTGCCGCACACGCTCCCGTGAGTGGCCTCCACGGCCACGCCCACCGGACCGCGAATGCCCGACCCCGGCGCGCTCTCCGTCATGTCCACGTGGTTGTTCGCAATCGTGAGATCCACACGCGGCGTGGTCCCGGCGTCCGGCGTCGTAATGAGAATGCCGGGCGGCAGCCCATACTGGTGGATCCCGCCCGCGCCCGTGTTGTCCGCAATCAGGAGCCGGGCCTCCGAGACCTCCCCCACCGTGCTGCTCAACCGCGCCACCACGCTCCCATCGGTGGCGTTCGCCGGCGAATCAATCGCGTTGCCGGTAATCGTGGCGCGCAAGGTCGATAGCGCCGACGCATTCCCTGGCGCCTGGCCCACCCAGATGCCCGCCCCTCCGAAGTTCGAGATGATGGCATTCTCGATGGTGGCCGTCACATCCGCATTGCCCGCGTTGGACACGACGATGCCTTGCTCGCCCTGGCCCGTCGGGCTGCGCACGAACTCCGACTTCGCCAATGAGTCCGTCGCCGATCCCGTCACCAGCAAGGTCAGACTCGCATCGTCCGACGCGGTCGCCAGCAATCCAATCGCCCGGTTGTTCCGGAACCGACAGCGGTCGATCGTGGCCGTCGCGACTGCCGTACCCTCCACTTGTAGCGTCAGCCCGCGCCCGCCGGTCGTTGCGGAGTTCGACCCGATCTGGCAGCTCCCCGGCGTCGCGTTCGTCCGCTCGACGACGAGCGTCATGCTTCCCGACTGGTTGAAGAACACGACGTTGTCCTCGAATCCGGCAGTGATCGACGTGTTGCGGATGACGCCCGTTCCCAGTAGGCCGTTGACGCCTCCCGGGTTGGGCAGCCCAAAGATAAGCGGACCTTCGAGGATGCCGGCCGTTGTCCCGGCGATGTTGATGACGCTGTCCGAGAGCAGGAATCCGACGACGTTTCGGCCGACGATGGCCGAGTTGTCGAAGTTGTTCAGCTCCACCCAGTTGAACGATGCGTCCTTGGTGTTGTTCAGGTAAATCCCGACGCCCTCTGTCACGATTCCGTCGGCGCCCGACTTGCGGCGGATCAATCCACCGGATTGCGCGACACCGTTTCCTGTCACGGTGAGGCCACCGTTCTGCGCCGCCGTACCCGTGTTGTCCAGGATGATTCCTGCGCCGGGGCTGAACGCAGCCGTTCCGGCCGAGATGCTGCGAAACGTCATGCCAGCCGAACTAATCTCGGTGTCCGTCACGTTCAACGCCGTGCCCGTCGTCGTGGCAATCGTGTTCACAATGGTGATGTTGTCCTGGGTAACCGTGAGGGTCCCCCCGCCGGTGGCGGTGAATGCATCATGCGAACCCGTCAACAGCGCCAGCCCACCGGTAAATGCGATCGTCGAACCCCCGTTCGAGTCGAGCAGAATTCCCGCCCCCGTGTCGCTGATGGGTCCCGAGAACGTCAGGGACCCGGCCGTGCGGTTCTGTACTTCCACCGAGCGACCAACTGTGTTGACGATGGACGCACCGATCGTCACCGTGCCCGTTCCGCCAGAGATCATCGCGCCGGCGTCAGACGTCCCTGAAATGGATCCGCTCGTGACCGTGAGCGTCCCTCCAAGATCGGACAGGTCAAGCCCCTTGGTGGCACCAACCACCGAAACGGCGTTCACGACCTCGGTCCCCGTCAACCCGCTCGCGTGTATCGCCGGCTCACTGCCCCCGTCCACCGACAGGGAATTGACCAGCACGTTATCGGCCAGCGCTATCGTCCCCTGAAGCGTGGGAGGCATCGTCGCCGCGATCACGAGGCCGTTCAACGTGAACGTCGCGCCGGCGCCCCACAGCGTCTGGCCGTCCTTCAGGTTCGTTGTCCCCGACGGCGAACCCTGGTGCACGTAGATGACGTGGCCCTCCAGCGCAGCAGCCGACGCCGCCGGCATGGCATTGAACGGGTTGTGCGATCGGCCGTCGCCCGCACTGGCCGAGGCGTCAACGTACCAGATCACCCCGCTCGAGTTGATGGTGACTACCGCCGTGTCCGTGAGCCCGTTGCCATCGGTCAATGTGTACGTGAACGTGTCGGACGGGCCCGCGAACCCGGTGGGCGGCGTGTAGAGGAACGTGCCCGTCGTGGACATGGCCACCTGGCCACCCTGGGCAGTGGCGATGCTGGCCGGTCCCGCCGTCAGAGTGCCGGGCCCGACGTCATTCGAGAGCACTGTCCCACTGACCACCACGGCGGGTGTCGTCGGCGTGCCCGCTCCCACGCTGTACTGCGTGTTGCCGACACCGTTCGAGAAGGTTTCGTCCTGCGCGTCGGGCGCGACCGAGATGCTATAGGCATTCGAGCCAGTGCATCCAATCGAGTTCGTCGCCGTTACCGTGAACACGAATGTCCCCGTGTTGGTGGGCGTCCCCGACAGGGCGCCGCCGCTGGCAAGCGTCAGACCGGTTGGCAGGGCGCCACCCGTAACCGCAAACGTGTGCCCCGTCCCGCCGGCGGCCGTGAACGTGAGCCCGTACACCACCTCGAAGGTGCCCGCAGTAAGGGCTCCGCCCGGTGGCGACAAGGTAACGCCCGTGCACGGTTGCACCGTCAGCGTGAAGTTCTGCGTGGCGGGCGTGCCCACACCGTTGGTGGCGGTCATCGTCAGCGGATAGACCGCGGCGGTACCCGGCGCAGGTGTACCACCCAGCGTGGCAGTGCCATCGCCGTTGTCCGTGAACGTGACCCCTCCCGGAAGCGCACCCGAGGCGCTAAGGGCCGGAACGGGAAACCCGGTCGAAGTGAGGGTGAAACCGCCCGCGCTGCCGACCGTGAACGCCGTGGAAGCCGGGCTGGTGATGGCCGCTGGCTGGTTGACGGTCAACGTGAAGTTCTGCATCGCCGGAGTGCCCACGCCGTTGCTGGCGTTCAGCACCAGTGGGTAGACGCCGGCCGACCCCGACGCCGGCGTGCCGGCGAGGGTGGCGGTGCCATCAGCGTTGTTGGTGAAGGTCACGCCGGACGGGAGGGCGCCGGTGGCAGAGATCGTAGTGGCCACGGGCGAGCCCGCCGTGGTCACCGTAAACGAGCCCGCCGTTCCCACCACGAACGACGTGGCACTCGCGCTGGTGAAGACGAGTGAAGCGTCTACGGTCAGGACGAACGCCTGAGCCGCCGCAGGGCCGATACCGTTGTCGGCTGTGATCGTGAGCGGATAGGTGCCACCGGCGACCGTCGTGCCAGCGAGCGTGGCCGTGCCGTCTGCATGGGAAGTAAATGTCACCCCGGCGGGCAGTGCCCCGCTGCTCGACAGGGAGGGGCCGGGGAATCCGGTTGTCGTGATCGTGAAGCTCCCAGCCGCGCCGGCGCTGAACGTTGTCGTGCTTGCGCTCGTGATTGCGGGCGCTTCGTTGACCGTCAGCGTGAAGTCCTGAATGACAGGGGCGCCCACGCCGTTCGTGGCCGACAACGTCAACGCATAGGTCCCGCCCGTACCCGGTTCCGGCGTGCCGGCCAGCGTGCCGCTGCCAGCGCCATCGTGCGTGAAGGTGACCCCTGTTGGCAGCGACCCCGACTGCGTGATCGAGGTGACGCCCGGCGATCCGACAGCGGTGACCGCAAACGTGCCGGACACGCCAGCCGTGAACGTCGTAGCGACTGCACTTGTGAATCGGGGCGGTGTGCTGGCTCGAGAGGCCACGAACACGCCGCTCGTGTACGACGAGGGGTAAACGAGCAGGCTGTTGAGCAGTGCGAACGTCGCGCCGTCGAAGACGCGCAAGTCGGGAGCGGTTCCGGGACCAGGGACGGTCAGGATCTCCACGCGTCCGTCCGACGTGAGATCCGCCGCCGCCACGCGCACGCCGCCGCCAAAGCCGCTGTACGGAACGAAACTTCCCAGCAGGCTCACCGAGCCCACGTCGTACACGAGGACAGGGCCCGGGCCCGAGCCCGGAGCCGCGATGACGTCCGCCCGCCCGTCGCCGTTCACGTCGCCGGCCGCCACGGAGACGCCACCGTGCAGTGGCCCGTAGGGTGCTCCGCTCACAGTCACCGCGTGGCTGGCGCCGCTGATGATGGAGACCGTGCCTCCAGATGCCTGCCCGATGATGATGTCGGCCCGGTTGTCGCCGTCCACGTCGCCGGCGGCCACGTTGACGCCGCCGCTGTAGCCCGCACCGAAGGGCGCCTGCGACAGGATCAGCGAGATGTCCGCGCCGCTGAACGCGCGCACCGTCCCGCCTCCGCTCGCCTGTCCGACGATGATGTCCTCTCGCCCGTCGCCGTTCACGTCGCCCACGGCCACCGAGACGCCGCCACTGAAGCCAGGGCCGAACGGATGGCCGCTTGCGATCTCCGCGATGTTGAGGCCGTTGAACAATCTCACGAGGCTCCCCCCGGGGCCCATCGCCGTGACGATGTCGTCCACGCCGTCACCGCTCACGTCGCCCAGCGCCGTCCGCACGCCGGCGCCGAGGCTAGGGCCGAAAGGGAATCCGTTGCCGAGTTCGGTGAGCGAGACGCCATCGAGGACGCGGGTCGCGAGACCGCCCGTGCCGGGGCTGATCACCACATCGGGTATCTGGTCCCCGCCGAGTATGCCGGGTGCTCCCGCGCCGGAGGTCGCCGGCGCATGCCCCCAGAGCGGCATGTCAACGGCGCGCTCGGGCTCTGCCTGTCGGGCGGACACCACCGCGAGGCCTATCGCGATCGCGAATAGTAACGGCGCGACCCCTGCATGACGCAGTCCAAGGTTGTTCACGGCGTTGGCTCCCGGCCTTCCTTCAGGTGCGCGAGGCGCGAGGGGGGTCGCCGCCGGCTACTCCGGGTGGAGGCGCTGATTTGGAAGCGGCGATTATGACACGGAACGACTTGGGGTCAGGCGCGCATCCGGTCCCGGGCAATGCCATGCATTGGGCCGCCATGCGCCATCTCATCAATCCGTCAAGGCCCTGCTCCGCGGCGCTGCTGGGCCCGGGCCAGTTGCTCCAGGAGGGGCTCGGTCTGGTCGAGCGACAGGCACGCGTCCGTAATGCTCTGCCCGTAACGGGCAGGTGTTCCCGGCAACAGATCCTGGCGTCCTTCGCAGAGGTGACTTTCGATCATGGCGCCGAAGATCTGCCACGAGCCCGAGGCCACCTGCTCGCAGATTGACGCAGCTACATCGGCCTGCCGCCTGTGATTCTTCAGGCTGTTGCCGTGCGAGCAGTCGATCATCACCGCCGGTCGTCGCCTTTTCTCCGCCAGGCGCGCGCAGACGTCGTTCACGTGAGCGGCGTCGTAGTTGGGCCCCGTCTTCGACCCCCCGCGCAGAATCACATGACACGTCTGGTTGCCCGACGTGTGAAAGATGGCCGAGACGCCTTGCTTGGTCACGCCCGGGAACCAATGCTCGGAAGCTGCAACCCCAACTGCATCAATGGCTGGTTGGACATTTCCGTCGGTACTGTTCTTGAAGCCGACCGGCATCGACAATCCCGACGCCAGCTCCCTATGAACCTGGCTCTCGGTCGTTCGTGCGCCGATGGCCGCCCATGAGGTCAGGTCGTCGATATACTGCGGAATCTGGGTATCCAGAAACTCGGACCCCGTCGGCAGTCCCAGGTCGTTCACCTCCAGCAGCAGTTTTCTCGCAAGGCGCAAGCCTCTGTTGACGTGGAAGCTGCCATCGAGGTCAGGGTCGTTGATGAGGCCCTTCCACCCAATCGTGGTGCGCGGCTTCTCGAAGTAGCAGCGCAGGACTACGATCAGCTCGTTGGCATAGCGCTCGGCAAGCGCCTTCAGCCGTCTCGCGTAATCGACAGCCGCGACTGGGTCGTGAATGGAACACGGCCCGACGACGATCACGAGGCGCGAATCGCGACCCTCCAAAGCCCTTGCCACCGCGAGGCGTGTGTCCGCCACGAGGTTCGAGGCACCCTCGCTCATGGGGATCTCTTCGATCAGAATCGCCGGGGGAATCAGCGGGCGGACGCCAGTGATGCGGAGGTCTTCCGTCCGTCGGTGCATGACAGAGCAAGACTAGCCCATCCGACCTCACCGGTTCACGGTCCGGTGCGAGGCTGGGAAAGGGGCCGTCCGCCCCCCTTGGTGTGCAATGAAGGGAACAGGGATACCCGCATGGTGTAGGTCCGATACGACACTCGGAGTCCTCGAGGCCGGTGGGGTATGCCAAAGTCCACCGAATGGACGACTTTTGTTGTCGGTAGCCACTGTCCAAGCTTGAACGGCGGGCCAAAGGCGCCGCGACATCCCATCCGCTTGCCCAAGCTATCTACTGGAAAATACAGGGCTTATGTGTCATAAGGACAGTCTGGCTCCCTTCCGGTGCCCGGCTTGCACCAGCGTTCGTGCACCTTTGTGATGATGACGATGAGCGACCCGAACGGCGCTCCGGCTATTCGCGCGTCCGACGCCGAAGGGCGGTCCGGTCGTGACCTGCAGGAGTCAGCAAAGGCAAGAACGGAAATGAAGGCGCCAGTCTCCGGTGAATTGGAGGCCTGGCGGCGACGCCCGCTGTACGGCGCGTTCTACGGCCTTGCTGAGCCGCCGTTCGACCTGACGCCGAATCCCCGCTTCCTCTTCCTGTCTCCGCGGCAGCGCGAAGCGTTGAGCAATCTGCGCTATGCACTCGCCACGTCGAAAGGCTTCACGCTGATTCTGGGCGAGGCTGGCACAGGCAAGACAACGCTGGTACGCACGGCGTTGTCGGAATTGGGGGACACGCCCAGCCGATACGTCCTGGTCAGCAACCCGACCCTGAGTCGCGGGGAGTTCTACGACTATCTCGCGCGGGAGTTCGAGCTGAGCGAGGAGGCCCGCTACTCGAAGACGCGGTTCCTGACGGACCTGCAGCAGGAGGTCGAGGCGCGTTTCGCCGCAGGCGGACTCACCGGACTCATCATCGACGAAGCCCAGAGCCTGCCGCACGAGCTGCTGGAGGAGATTCGCCTGCTCGGCAACATCGAGACGACCACGACCAAGCTGCTGAATATCGTCCTCAGCGGGCAGCCCGAGCTGGCGGACCGGCTGAACGATTCCTCCCTGCGCCAGCTGAAGCAGCGAGTTGCCCTGCGGTGCGAGCTCAGGCCGCTGACGCTCGACGAAACCGCGGCCTACATCTCGGGCCGCCTGCGGATTGCCGGCGGCTTGCCGGGCGAGATCTTCACGCGCGAGACGGTGATCGCCATTCACGAGATCTCGACTGGTATCCCGCGAACCATCAACGTGCTGTGCGATAACGCGCTCATCGGTGGATTCGCCGCACAGGTGCGCCCGATTCCGGTCGAGATCGTCGAAGATGTCTGTCGCGACTTCGATCTCGGGACCGAGACCGGCGCCAAGGAGCCTGCTCCGGCGCCGCCGATGTCATCGGCGTTGCCACCGAAGGCAGTCGGCGACGCTGGGCCGCCCACGGCACCCGCAAAGTCAGCGACACCAATCGACAGGCCGATGTTCGGCTCGATCAATCCTCCACCGCGAAAGCGGCGGTTCTCCTTCTTCTAACGAGCCATGGTCAAGCCCCTCTGCTCCGTGTCGGCCCTGCTGCTGTCATTGACTGTCTCGGCGGTAGAGCCGGTTAGGGCCACCGCAGTCCGCCCGTTGCCGACAACAGCACAAGCGCAGCAACTCTCGAACGAGCCAGCCACGCCGGAAGACTACGTCATCGGGCCGGGTGACGTGCTGGGCGTCCAATTCTGGCGTGAGGCCGAAATGAGCGGAGACGTGACTGTCCGTCCGGATGGTCGCATCACGCTGCCGGTAATCGGCGAGATCCAGGCGGCCGGCCTGCGGCCGGAGGCCCTGAAGGACCAGATCCTGGCGGCTGCCTCGAAGTTCATGACCGATCCGAACGTCGCGATTGTCATTCGCACGATCAACAGCCGCAAGGTCTTCATCACAGGTCGCGTCACCACCCCCGGAGCTCACCTGCTGGTCGCTCCACTGACGGTCCTGCAGGCGATCGCGCTTGCCGGAGGCCTCACGGAGTACGCGGACTCGAAGAACATCACCATCCTCCGCAACGAGAACGGTGAAGTGCGAAGCCTCAAGTTCAACTACAAGGATGTGTCCAAAGGCAGGAACCTGAGCCAGAACATCCAGCTGCTCCCGGGCGACACCGTGGTCGTCCCGTAGCGAGAATGGTGCAAGGTGCGCAACCGTCTGCTCATGTGCTTTGCGTTGGCCCTGACCGGAGTCTCGCCTCCGGCCGTGGCCCAGGGCTTGCAGCCTCAGGCCCCTGTAGCAGGAGGCCTGTTCGGGACGAGGCGTGCAGAGGCCCAGGCCATCCCTGGCCGGGAGCTGACCATCACTTTTGATGCCTTTGGAGGGTACGACGACAATTACCTGTTCCAGGCTGGCCCGGTTGATCCTGACGGTTCCGTTCCGCAGTCCGGCTACATCAGTCGCGCTGCCACCCGGTTGGTGTACCGGGCGGGACGAGAAGACCGATTCTTCCGCGGCACTGGTACAGCGTTCGTGAATCGCCAGCCGCTCGGTCCCACCGCCACGTATTCGATGCTGGGCGGGGAAGGAACCCTCGAGGGATCGATCCCTCTCAGCCGTCGAAACGGCCTGCGGACGGTGATCGGCACTGCCTACGAACCTACGTTTCTGTTCAATGTGTCGGGCCCTTCCATGACCGACACCGAGCCCGCCGGCGCAACGCCCCCTGGTCCGATTGTCGGAATCACGGACCAGCGGTGGCTGCTCGTTCATGGCGCAGCGGGTTTCTCGCGCAGATGGACGCCGCGACAACAAGTCGAGGTCACTTACAACGCGTCCAAGCGGGAGCCTGTGTCTGGTCCCGGCTGGATGAGCTTCTCGCAGGCGGTCTCGGCTCGGCATAACTGGGCAGTAAGGCCCAATGTCGGCCTGGATTTCACCTACGTCCTTCAAGAACGTCGGAACGATCAAGGCCCGATCGTGCTGCCATTGCGTTCCCATGCGCTCCAGGCCCAGATCGAATTGAGGCGTCGGACGTCTGCTGCGCGTGGTCTGGTCGTTCAACTCGCGGGGGGGGCAACGGCGTCCACTTTCGAAGTCGATGGGGAGTCTCGTTCGCTCGGCACAACGCCGGTCGCGTCGGGCTCGATCCGCGTCGATCTGGGCCCGGGTTGGGTAGCGTCGGCGATCGTCAGACGAGACGTCTCGGTTCTAGAGGGACTCTCTCCTGAACCCTTTGCCTCGAACGTCGTTTCGGGTCAGCTGGAAGGACTAGCGGGACGGCGGGTAAGGTTGGGGCTGGTGGCCTCTCACACGCGTGGATCGTCGCTGGTCACCGACATCGGTTCCGTGGAGACCACCGGAGTCACGGTGGACGTGCAACTGGCCCTGACGCGCTATTGCGCGTTGTTCTCGAGCTATCGCTTCTACAACCACCGCCTGGCCTTCGTTGGCCTGACCCAGCCCGAATTCCCCGATCGATACCGCCGGAACTCGGCCCTGCTTGGTCTCAGCGTGTGGTTGCCCGTGTTCACTCGTTACTAGCCTGCGAGACCAACATGCTACCCGGAAAGAAGTTGACGCCAGCCGACGGCATTGCCATGGCCCGTCGCCATCTCGGGCTTCTCCTGGTTCCCCCCCTGGTGACATTGTTCGCGGCGCTGCTGTATTCGTCACGTCTGCCGGACATGTACGAGTCGGACATGATTATCGCAATCGTTCCGCAACGCGTGCCGGATGAGTTCGTGCGCTCCACGGTGACACTCCGCACCGAGCAGCGCCTCGACGCCCTGACCATTGAGGTGCTCAGCCGGTCGAACCTCGAGCAGCTCATCCTGGAGTTTGGACTCTATCCAGAAGAGCGCGCCGCGTTGCCCATGGAAGATGTCGTCGACAAGATGCGTGGAGACCTCGTGGTCGGACTGGAGCCGGTGCGCCGAGGCCCGCGTGGACCAGAGCCACCGCATGCGTTTCACGTCAGGTTCACCTATTTCGACGGACCCACGGCAGCACAGGTGACACAGAAGGTCGGAACGCTCTTCGTGGAGCAGAATGCCCGCGATCGCGGTGCCCTTGCCGTGGCGACAAACCAGTTCCTCGAGTCCCAGCTCGCCGACGCCCGGAAGCGGCTCGAGGAGCAAGAGCGTCGGCTGGAGGCATTTCGGGAACGCCATGGCCAGGAGTTGCCCACACAGCTGCAGACGAACATGCAGGCGATTCAGTCGAAGCAACTCCAGGTGCAGGCCCTGGTGGAATCGTTGGCCAGGGATCGCGATCGAAAGCAGATGCTCGAACGGCTCTATCGAGAAGCCGCCGCCGAGCCGCCAGCGCTCGCCGCAACCGCGACATCGCCACCTGGTGCGTCCGGGACCGCCGTGCCGGCAAACGCGACGGCCCGGCAGCAGCTGGCCGCTGCGCGGGCGAACCTGGCCAGTCTGGAGTTGCGCTACAAGCCCGAACACCCGGACGTGGTGCGGGCACGCCGGTTGGTGGCGGAGCTTGAACCAAGGGCCGATGCGGAGGCCAGACTGGAGGCCTCGCGATCGACAGACCAGGCGCCGATCGCACCGGTGAGCCCGGCGGATGCGGCCCGGCGTGAGAGCCTGAGGCAGATGCTCGCTGAAATCGAAAGCCTGGATCGCCAGACGACGTTCAAGGAATCGGAGGAGAATCGGCTCCGCGCCGAAATCGCTGAGTATCAACGTCGCATTGAGGCAGTCCCCGGACTCGAATCCGAGTGGGTCGCGCTGACCCGGGACTACCAGACCAATCAGGCAGCGTACACAGATCTCCTGGCTAAGTCTGAGGCGGCCAAGGTCTCCGTGAACTTGGAAGAGCGCCAGATTGGCGAACAGTTTCGAATCGTCGATCCTGCAGGCATTCCCGTCCACCCCGTGACGTCCGTGCGCGCCCAGATCAACGCCGGTGGTCTGGCACTGGGGCTGCTTCTCGGTTTCGGATTCGCGGCATTCCTGGAGTTCCGGGATGCGAGCTTCAGGTCTGATACCGATGTGCTCGAGGTATTGGGGTTGCCGGTTCTAGCCACCGTGCCTCACATCGTCACATCGGTCGAACGACTCAGGCAACGACGCCGCCGGATCGTGGTGTCGCTGGCTTCCGCTCTGTGCGTGGCTGGGGCAGGGTATCTCACATGGTCGTTGAAGCTCTGGAAGAGCCTCCTCTGAAGGTAGCAGTGTGAATCGAATCAACGAAGCGCTCCGCCGGGCACACCAGCCACAGCAAGCAGAGCCGACTGCGGGCGACAGGGACGAGGTGTTCGCGCCGGCCTGGAAGGTGGCGGGCAGCGCAGAAGCCTCCGAGTGTCTCGATGTCCCCTCTGATGTGCCCACGGCAAGTCGGCTCAGGACGACGGCTGCGGTCTCAGGATCCGCCTCGGTACGTTTTTCGTCCGAGTGGCGCGAGCGGTTAGCCGGTGGCTCCGCGGCGGATCCGTCATTGGTGGAGCAATTTCGACGCCTGGCTGCCACGCTGCACCATGCACATCAAGCAAGCGGGCTTAGCAGCGTCATGATCACGAGCGCGTCCCCGGGGGACGGAAAGACCCTGACCGCCGTCAATCTCGCCCTTGTGCTCGCGGAGTCGTATCGCTACAACGTCTTGCTCGTCGATGCGGACCTGAGGCGCCCTTCCATCCCGAGCGTGCTCGATCTCTCGCAAGGCAGTGGCCTCAGCGAAGTTCTGCGCGCTCCGACTGAACAGAAGCTGGCGCTCGTTCCAGTCACGGAACGATTGACCCTGCTGCCGGCTGGTCAGCCCATCGCTAACTCGATCGAAGCGCTCACGTCGCCGCGGATGCGACAGATCCTGCAGGAGGCCTCCACGCGGTTCGACTGGGTCATCCTGGATGCCCCCCCCGTCGGCCCCACCACCGATGCCCGGATTCTCACGCAGATGGTGAATGGCACCCTGTTCGTGATCCACGCAGGCCAGACGCAGTACCCCGATGTGCAGATGGCCATCGATGGCATTGGGCGAGAACAGATTCTGGGTGTCGTCTTGAACGGCGTCGAGCAGACGCCTTCAAGCGACTACTACTACTACTACGGGGCGCCTCGCAGCAGCGAGAACAAGAGCTGAACGGCATGTATCGGGTTCTCACTGGCAACCTCGGCGTCCGTAGAACGGCTCTGGTTCTCGTCGAGCACGTGGTGATCGTGTTATCGGTCGTGGTTGCCGCCGCGATCCGGATCGGGCTCCCGGATCAGCCGATAACGGCCCTGTCCGATTGGCTGGGACGAGCCGTGGTGGTGGCCGTCGTGCTGCAGGTGTGCCTGCACTACGGTGACCTGTACGATCTGCGGACGCTGGCCGACCGGCGGGACCTGCTCATTGGGCTCGTGCGCGCCCTCGGCGCCGCCTCCGTCATTCTCGCGATTCTCTACTACCTGCTGCCCCAGCTCATCATCGGGCGCGGCGTGTTCGCGCTGGCGACCATGCTCATTGTCGCCCTCGTCGCGGGATGGCGCATCGCGTTCGAGTGGCTGTCTCTGCGCGGAGGGCCCACCGAACGTCTCCTCATCGTCGGGACTGGTCCGGCGGCGGTGACTCTGGCACGCGAGCTCTTCGAACGCCGCAGCGAGCTCGGCGTGGATCTGGTCGGTTTCGTGGACAACGACCCCGCAAGGGTGGGAGCGACGGTGATCAATCCGGGAGTCATTGGCACCGTTGCCGACATCCCCGGCATCGTTCGCGGGCAAGGCGTGGACCGCGTGGTCGTCAGCCTGGCCGACGCGCGTGGAAAGCTCAACATGGACGAGCTGCTCGCCATGAAACTGAACGATGGCGTGCGCTTCGATCACCTGGCGTCGGTCTACGAGCAATACACCGGCAAGATCGCCGTCGAGAACCTCCGCCCCAGCTGGATGATCTTCTCCGACGGGTTCCGCAAGAGTGCCACGCTCGAGGCCGTGAAGCGGCTGTCGGACGTCGCGTTTGCTCTCGTCGGCCTGCTTCTGTCGGC
This sequence comes from Acidobacteriota bacterium, assembly GCA_020851565.1. Lineage (GTDB taxonomy): Bacteria > Acidobacteriota > Vicinamibacteria > Vicinamibacterales > UBA2999 > VFZN01. The sequence goes on from JADZCN010000156.1 coordinate 13,132, forward strand.
CCCGCTCATGTTGATGACCGCGCTCGCGCTCAAGGTCGGGTCACCAGGTCCCCTCCTCTACAGTCAGCGCCGCGTCGGCAGGGATGGCGTACCCTTCACGATCTACAAGTTCCGGTCGATGCGCGTCGATGCGGAGGCCACCACCGGGGCTGTCTGGTCCAGGGGGGACGACCCCAGGGTCACGCCCGTCGGTCGATTTCTGCGACGGACGCGCCTGGACGAGCTGCCGCAGCTCTGGAACGTGCTGAAGGGCGACATGAGCTTCGTGGGGCCGCGCCCCGAGCGGCCCGAGTTCGTCGCCGATCTGACGCGGCAGATCCCGTTCTACGGGCAGCGTCATGTCGTCCGCCCCGGTCTCACGGGCTGGGCCCAGGTGCGCCACCGCTACGGATCGACTGTCGAAGACGCGCAGGAGAAGTTGCAGTACGACCTCTTCTACATCAAGCACATGTCGATCGCATTCGACATCTACATCGTCGTGGACACCATCAAGACCGTGCTGGTCCGCGGCGGATCGTAGGTCGTGGCTGCCATCATCAACGCGATGACCGTGGACGTGGAGGACTACTTCCACGTGTCGGCGTTCGCGGACGTGGTCTCGCCGTCCGACTGGCCCTCCTACGAAAGCCGGGTATCGGCCAACACGGATCGAATCCTCGCCATCCTCGACAAGGCGGGCGTCCAAGCCACGTTCTTTGTCTTGGGCTGGGTGGCCGAACGGTTCCCCGAACTCGTCCGCCGGATTCACCTGGCCGGCCACGAACTGGCATCGCACAGCTACGACCACGGGCTGGTCTACAGCAAGACCCCGGAGACGTTCCGGGCCGACTTGTGCCGTGCCCGGGCCGCCATTGAAGACGCCGCGGGGGTGACCGTCCGCGGCTATCGAGCCCCGAGCTACTCCATCACAAGCCAGTCACTATGGGCGCTGGACGTGCTCGCCAGCGAAGGGTACACCTACGATTCGAGCATTTACCCGATTCGACACGATCGATACGGTATCCCTAGTTGGGAGAGGCACATACACAGAGTGGAGCGAGGTGGGCGTGCCTTTTGGGAGCTGCCGGGTTCCACGGTTCGGCACTTCGGTATGAACCTCCCTATAGGCGGAGGCGGGTATTTCAGGCTTTTGCCCTATTGGTGGACGAGGCGGGGCATACAGACCGTCAACCAGGTTGAGGGAAAGGCGGCGATCTTCTACCTGCATCCCTGGGAGGTCGACCCGGAACAGCCTCGACTGAACGCTGGTGCGCTTTCGCGGTTTCGCCACTACTACAACCTGGGCGAAACCGAGTCTCGGCTTCGCCGGCTGTTGAAAGAGTTCAGGTTCGGGACTGTGACCCAGGTGCTCGACCACGCACGTGCGAATACATTTACCTCTATAGGCTGACTTTCTTCGGCTGCGCCACGGCTAACCTCCCCGGGTTTCGTGCCGAGAAGTCCTGCAGGCCCAGATGCTTAGGGCTACCAAGCCCCGCTTGTCCGATGGCCAGCCGTTTGCTTTGGAGCTGGGCTGTGCAGTCCCTTCAGCAGATGAGGGCGCGCAACCGGGGATTCCCAGTCGGCCTGGGGTCCAGCCTGCACTCCGACTGGGGTGTAAGTCATCCGACTGGGGTGTAAGTCAGAGGGCGAAGCTGTGTACTGGGAGAAAGAGCTCGCTATGGTTGAAACGTTTGCGTCTGAGATCAAGGCCTTTATCATCAGCAATTTCCTTTTCGGACAGGAGGCGGCGAGCTTTGCCGACGATCAGTCGTTTCTGGAAAGCGGCATCATCGACTCGACCGGCCTCCTGGAGCTGGTTTCCTTCGTCGAGCAGCGATATGGCGTTTCCATTGCGGACCGCGAACTCGTACCCGAGAACCTCGACTCCCTGAAGAACATCAGCCAATTCGTTGCCCGCAAGCTCGACGCCGTCGGGGCGAAGGGTTAGCAGAGTCCTCCCTTGGAACACTCGTCCCTCGCTGCTCGGCTGGAGCACCCGATCTCAGGATGAACATCATCCGTTGCGACGCGGCGTACGAGGCCGCCTGGGCTGCATTCGTGCGGGAGTCTCCTCGCGCCTCCTTCTACCACCGCTGGGAGTGGCGGGCCATAAACGAGCGCTGTTTCGGACACAAGACCGCATACGTCGCGGCCATGAAAGGCGGGCGCATCGCCGGGGTGTTCCCGATCGTCCGCGTCAAGAGCCTGTTGTTCGGCAACGTGGCCTGCTCAATGCCCTTCGTGAACTACGGAGGCCCGTGCGGCGAGTCCGACGAGATCGAGCAGCTGCTGCTGGAAGCGGCTGCTGGTGTCGCCGACGAATGGCGCGTGGATTACCTCGAGATTCGGAGCCAGCGCCACCTGGGCGAGCGCTACCCGTGCTCGGATCACAAGGTAAGCATGGCGATCGCACTCGAGTCCGACCCGGATGTCGTCCTGGACCGCATGAAGCGGGAGCAGCGCGCCGAGATTCGTCGTGCCTACAAGAACGGTTTCGTTGCCAGGTTCGGCCCTGAGTTGATCGACGACTTCTACACGGTGCTCTCCGAGAGCTGGCGCGACCTGGGAACACCGATCTACAAGGTCGACTACCTGAAGGCCATCCTCGCGGCCTTCCCCGACGCCACGCGCGTCTGCGTCGTCTACGATGCGGCCGGTCGGCCAGCCGCCGGTGCGTTCGACGGCCTGCACAACGGGGTCGTCGAAGGTATGTGGCTGGGCATGCGGAGCGAGTACCGAAAGCAGCTTGTGGGGTACGTGCTGTACTGGGAGCTGATCAAGCACGCGTGCGAGATGGGCTATCGCTCGTTTCACCTCGGACGGTCGTCGAAGGATTCGGGGGGAGAACAGTTCAAGAAGAAATGGAACGCCGAGACATTGCAGTTGTACTGGCAGTACGTCCTGCGAACTCGGACGGACATTCCTGAGCTGAATCCGACAAACCCCAGGTACCAACTGGCCATCAAGGCCTGGCAGAAGCTTCCCTTGTCAATGACACAGGCGCTGGGGCCGTTGCTGGCTCGGAGCATTCCTTAGGTCATGTTGCGCCACCTGGCCCCAGCCGGAGCGCCCATTCGGTTCGTGGACCTCATACGGGGAGGCGTGACCACGGCCTCGATCAGGGACACCGGCGAGGTTCTTCGACAGCACATCAAGGACAAGTTCGCCGTTCGGCATGTGGTTCTGACGGTCACCGGACGTGCAGGCATGACGCTGCTGTTGCGGGCGCTGCAACGCCTGGCGCCGGCGGAGCGCAACGAGGTCGTGCTGCCCTCCTACACGTGTTACTCGCTGGCCGCATCGGCGATCAAGGCTGGGCTGCGACCGCGCATCGTGGACATCTCCCCGCGGACGCTGGACTTTGCCCCAGAGAGCCTGGAGCGCACGGACTTCTCCAGGGTCCTGGCCATCGTGGCCTCGAACCTCTATGGTCTGCCCAACGACCTGCCTTCGCTCTCGACTCTTGCCCGTGATCGCGGCGTCTTCCTCATCGACGACGCGGCCCAGTCGATGGGTGCGCAGGTCGGCGGACGATGGTCAGGGACGTGGGGTGACGCGGGGTTGTTCAGTTTCGACAAGGGAAAGCCCGTGTCGGCCATCGACGGCGGGGTCGTCGTTACCAACTCCGATGCCGTGGCGGACGCACTGAACGACGAGGGGAAAGGCCTCGAGTCTCCTCAGTTGGCGGAGTCCGCGAGGAACGTCGTGAAAGCCGTGGCGTACGCCACCCTTCTGCGACCATGGCTGTACTGGATTCCGCAGCGAATCCCGCAGTTGGGGCTGGGCAAGACCGTGTACTCGACCGAGTTCCCGATGGAGACGCCCAGCCGCTTCCTGGCGGCTCTCGGCTCCACCGCTCTGGATCACCTGGACGAGTACACCCAGGCGAGGACCAGGAACGCCGTCGCCCTTCTCCAGTCGCTGAAGGGTCTGGCTCGTGTGGCCACGATCACGCCGAATGCCCGGGCGACGCCGACTTATCTGCGGCTGCCAATCCTGGTCGACAGCCCTCGGACACAGCAGGCGGCAATCGGGGCCCTTCAGGAGGGCGGGATCGGAGCATCTGGGTCGTACCCCGCGTCCCTGGCGGATATCCCCGAGTTGAGGGGTGTTCTCCGTCATCAGGGACGCGAGGCCGAAAGCGGGCGCCATGTCGCCGGTCGCATCGTCACGCTTCCGACGCACCCCTACGTCAGTTCGCCAGACATCTCACGGATGGTCGAGGTGCTGACGCGCGTTGTCGCCTCGCCAGCTCTTCAGGACGTTGCCATGCCCGGCGGTGACGGAAAGCCAAGACCGGTATGTGCGGAATAGCTGGCCTCGTCTACCACGATCCGGCGCACCCCTGCGAGTTCGAGGTCGTGAACAGGATGCGGGACCTCGTCTCGTACAGGGGGCCGGACGATGCAGGAACGCATGTGGACGGCCCCGTGGGGCTGGGTCATCGTCGCTTGAGCATCATCGATCTTGGCGGCGGCCACCAGCCCATGACGAGCGCCTGTGGAAGGCTCTCAATCATCTACAACGGTGAGATCTACAACTACCGCGAAATCCGCCAGTGGCTGATCGACCGGGGCCACCAGTTCCGCACCGAAAGCGACACCGAGGTGATTCTCGAGCTGTACGCGGAACTTGGGGACCGCTCGGTCGAACGCTTGAATGGGATGTTCGCGTTCGCGATCTGGGATCGCCAGAATCGGTCGCTCTTTCTGGCTCGGGACCGGATGGGGGTCAAGCCCCTGTATTACGCCGAGACGCCAGCGGCGTTCGTCTTCGCATCGGAGATCAAGTCGCTGTTCGCCAGCGGCCATGTGTCACCTGCCTGTCGCGAGGAGGCTCTCGCGGAGTACCTCGTCTTCAGGCAGGTCGCCGGCCACGAGGCGATGTTCCGCGGGGTCAAGTCCCTGCTTCCCGGATGCACGATGTTGGTTCGCGATGGCCGCACCAGCATCGCTCGCTACTGGTCGCCCCTCCCTCCCCCCGAGCGACCGCCCATGCGGTTCGACGAAGCGGTGGAGACTCTCGGCTCGCTGCTGGAGGACTCGGTCCGGCTCCGGCTGGTGAGCGACGTCCCGGTTGGCACGTTCTGCAGTGGGGGCATCGACTCGAGCCTGGTTACCGCGCTGGCCGCGCGCCTGAAGGGCGATGCCGTCAACACGTTCTCGGTCGGCTTCGACGAGACCGATTACGACGAGAGTCGCTACGCGCGGATGGTATCCGAGCGATACCGGACCACCCATCATCAGCTCAATGTGGGGAACGAGGAGTTCAGCGAGCTGTTCCCCAGGATGGTCTGGCACAATGACGAGCCGCTCGACTTCGCCAACTCGGTCCACATTTTCGCACTGAGCCGACTGGCGAAGCAGCACGTCACAGTGGTGCTCACCGGCGAAGGCTCCGACGAGCTGTTCGCCGGTTACCCGCGGTACCGCATCCCGGGGCTGGCACACAGCTACCGGCGGGTGCCCCGCCCAGTTCGATCGATGGCAGGCGCACTGGTCCGCGACCATCGGCTGAAGAAGCTCGAGCGCTTCGCCGCCATGTCGTGCGACGACACGCTTCTGTACAACTCGAGCTACGTGCGTCCCGAGGCCGTGGCGGAACTGTGCCCCACGCTACCGTCATCGGCTCTCGCACATCGCCGCGAACGGTTGGCCGCCACCGAGGGCCTCGGGCTGGATTCGGTGGGTCGGCTGTCGCTCCTGGATCAGGAAAGCTTCCTGGTGTCGATCCTGCACCGCCAGGACAAGATGAGCATGGCCGCCGGCATCGAGTCGCGCGTGCCGTTCATGGACTATCGCATCGTCGAGCTCGCGAACCGGATGCCGACCGCGTGCAAGATTGTCCGCGGCTCAGGCAAGGCGCCGGTAAAGGCCTTCGCGCGCACGCTGCTGCCGGCAGAGATCGTGGACCGCCGGAAGTCCGGCTTCGGCGTGCCGCTTCGCGACTGGTTCCGCTCGTCAAAGGGCCTTGGTGACCGCCTGCAGGCGCTGGCGTCCTCCGGGTGCGATGACATCTGCGACCGCCAGGGGCTTCGTCGCATGGTCGATGAGCACCGTTCCGGGGCTCGCGACCACTCCGAGCTCCTGTGGACGATGATGAACCTCGCCACCTGGCGCGAGACATTTCGCTGCTGATCGCAAGCCCACCGGTCACCCACCGCATGCCGTCCCCTCTCCTCGAAGCCGCGTTTGGCATGAGCCCCGTTCGGTGGCTCGCCGCCGCCGCATTCTTGGCCCGCGGCATGGTGGCTCAATTGGCGGGTCGGCAGTACCGTGCTCTCGCGGACTTCTGTTGGGTAGAACGCGTGTCAGGGGTGAGCCCGCTAAGGCGTCTTGCCCGAGGCGTGATCTTCAACAGTGTCAATGCGATCAAAGCGTCAGCGCACAATCCCATTGTCACCTCGTATCAGAGTGATCCGGCATCTACCAGGTGCGCCAACGGGTATGCACTCTCAGGCCAGGGGCACCGCGACCTGTTTCGAGACGTCATCGTGCTGAAGAGTCCATCCACCACCGAGAAAGGGGTGGTCCTCTTGAAGTACGGCCGAACATTCGACGCAATGGTCACCCTGTTCGACGTTCCGAGGCTGATGGAGAAGTATGTGTTCGTGCTCGAACCCTGCTGGGCCGGATACTGTGACCCGAGTCTCCTGATGTTCCTGGCTCCGGGCCAACCAGTCTTTGTCCAGTGCTTCACCAATGAGGACCATCGGTTCGTGGAACAGGTCGGTAGTCCCCTTGTTCCTGTGAAGCTAGGGCCGGCGGATTGGGTGAACGCAGACCTATTCAAGCCCCGCACTGACGGCCGCAAGACGTTCGACCTCGTGATGGTGGCGAACTGGGCGCGGCACAAGCGTCATTCACAACTGTTTCGAGCCCTGGCGCAGATCAGTGATCGAGACATCCGGGTCCTCCTGATTGGATTCGATTACGGCGGTAGGACCGCCGAGGACATACGCCGTGAGGCCAAGGCTATACGCAACCCGCGCGTTTCGATCGAGATCGTTGAGAGTATTCCGGCCACCCAGGTAGCCGACTACGTGAGCCAGTGCAGGGCCTTTGTTTTCCTCTCCCGTAAGGAGGGCGACAACAAGGCGCTCGTGGAAGCGATGTTTGCCGACGTGCCTGCCGTCGTCTACGCCAGGACTATCGGAGGCGCCCGGTCACGGATCAACCCGGCGACCGGGGTCCTCGCGGAGGACGACCAGTTGGCCGACCGGATCCGCGAGGTGCTCGACCACGCTGGCCGGTTCCAGCCCAGATCATGGGCGCTGGCACACACAGGCAGCACGAACGCCACGCGCGTGCTGGACGACGTCATCAGGCGCACGCTCACAGGCATGGGCTACGCCTGGTCGGGAACCATCGCTGAGAAGACGAATTCGCCGAACCTGGCCTACAAGGATCCGGCGGATAGGGTGCGGTTCCAGGGCGACTACCAATTCATTCTCGAGTGCAGGCGACGGCAGGCGCCGGGCCTGACGAACGTGGCGTGACGCTAGGTGAACGCTGGCGACGATGGCGGCCGGGATTCCCCGTCGGCCTCATCTGCGGTTGCCTGTGCCTGATCGGCCTGCGCGAGGCCATCGTCGAAAGCACGGTTCCCGACTGGATCGTGGCGCCACTCCTCGTGCCGGACACCGCGGGAGACGCCGACGCGATCGTGGTGCTCGGCGCGGGCGTCGTTGGTGACTGCGTGCCGAACCTCAACGGAGTGCGCCGGGTACTGCTCGGTGCGCGGCTCTGGAGGGCGGGACGTGCGCCCATCATGGTGTTCACAGGTGGCAAGGGTGACGGGCCGTGCCCGGTGGCGGAATCCATGGCGCGACTCGCCCTCGAGGTGGGGGTGACCCACAGCGCAACAGTCGTCGAGACGGCGTCAAAGAGCACACACGAGAACGGCACGCTCACCCTGCCACTGCTCCAGCAACTCAGAGCTACCCGCGTGCTGCTCGTAACCGACCGCCTGCATATGCGCCGGGCTGCCGGAACCTTTGCGCGCCTGGGTCTTACGGTCGAGCGCGCGTCGGTTCCCATTTACGAAGGGCACGTCAATAACGTGGACATGTTACTCGCCGGTGCACGGGAGTTCGTGGCCCTCGCGTACTACGGTGTAAGGGGGTGGCTGGGCGACATCTACGCTTCGGGCCCCTCCACCCGTACTGCCGGCGTGGCGACAACGGCCAAAGCCCAGCGCCGGTTGGCCAATCCAGCGGGCCCGATCGTGCTGCTGGGCGCCTCCTATGCCAGGGGCTGGCCGCTGGCGGAGGTGGCTGGTATCACGGTCGTCAATCGGGGCGCGGCGGGACACGTCTCGACCGAGATGCTCGAGCGGTTCGAGCGCGACGTGGTCGCCGCACGACCGCGCGCGGTGATCATCTGGGGCTTCATCAACGACATCTTCAGGGCGGATCCGGCACAGATCGACGACACGCTGGACCGAGTCAGGCAGAACTTCACGACGATGATCGAACTCGCTGAGAAGAACGGTATCGAACCCATCCTCGCCACCGAGGTGACCGTCCGTCCCGCCGACTCGTGGACGGAGACCCTCGCTCGATGGGTCGGAGGTCTGATGGGAAAGGAGTCCTATCAGGCGCGCATCAATCGGCATGTGCTGGCCGTCAACGGCTGGCTGATCGCAACAGCGGGGCAGAAAGGCCTGATGGTGCTGGACTTGCAGTCGGTACTGGCACAAGAAGGCGGCGTGCGACGCCGGGAGTTCACCGCGGACGACGGAAGCCACATCACGCCCGCTGGCTACGCGGCCCTGAGCGCGGACGCCACGCCAATGCTGGAGGCGCATTTTGGCAGTCGCTGACGGCCGAGGGAACACGCTGCTCCGCGTCGGGTTGATCGGCGCGGGCAAGATGGGCCGCCACCACCTGAAAGCCATCGCGGCGAGCGGGGTCGCCACGGTCGTTGGAATCGCCGATCCCGCCGCGAGCAAAGAGGACCTCGAGGAACTGCTCCCGGCCGACGCTGTCGTCGTCGGCAGCCCCATTGAGCTGTTCGAGCGCGCGAGGCCCGATGTCGTTCACATCGTCACCCCGCCAGGCTCGCATGCCGAGCTGGCCGAAGAGGCCCTGCGCGCCGGTTGTCACGTCTACATCGAGAAGCCGTTCACGCCCACCCGATCGGAGGCCGAGGCCGTGCTGTCGCTGGCCGCCGAGCGCGGGCTCAAGGTGTGCGCCGGGCACCAGGTGCTCTTCGAGGCACCGGCGCTGGCGGTGTGGGATGCACTGCCCGAGATCGGCCGCATGGTCCACATCGAAAGCTACTTCTCCTTCAAGATGGTGCGGCGGACCATCACGCCGGCCGACCAGGTGAAGGACATCCTCCCGCATGCCGTGTATCCGGTCGTGGACCTGATCCGGGCGGGAAGTGGCATCACCGACCAGCCCATAGAGGTCGTGGGCATGTCGCTCGACGCAGACGGCGAGGCCTATGCGCTGCTCAGGCTGGGCAAGGTCACCGCCGTGGTCATGGTCACCCTGAATGGCCGACCCGTGGAGCAATACCAGGTGATAGTCGGCAGCAACGGTTCCCTGCGGCCGGACTATATCGGTGGCGGCATGGCCAAACTGGTCGGGCCAGGCACCGGACCCGGTGTGCTGCTCACGCCCTATCGTCGTGCGTTCCGCACAGTGACTGGCACAACCCGCGGCGTTACGCGGCTTCTGGCCGGCGGGTCCTATCCCGGCCTGCGGATGCTCGTCCGGCGCTTCTACCAAAGCATTAGGGAGGGCACCGCCGTTCCCTTATCGCCGCAGTCCATCCTGGACACGGTGGCCATCTGCGAGCACATCGGGAGTGCCCTGGACTACGCCGAACGAGAATCCGAGGCGATGGCCGAGGATCGTCTCCGTCAGCAGGAGACGATGCTCTCGGCCCTGGACCCCGGAAGACCCATGGTCCTGCTCACGGGCGGCAGCGGCCTTCTCGGCAGGCGCGTTGCCGTTGAATTGCGACGGGCGGGGTTTGGAGTTCGCGTGGTCGCCAGACGCGTTCCTCCGTTCTCGCGGCGGGTGCCCGGCGTCCAGTACGTCTCGGGAGATCTCGGTCGGGGCGTGGACCCGGCGCTGCTGCAGGGCATCGGTGCAGTCGTTCATGCAGCAGCCGAGACGGCGGGCGGCAAGCAGGACCATCAGCGGAACTCGATCGACGCGACCCGCAACTTGATCGAGGCTGCCGCCGGCGCCGGCGTGAAGGACTTCGTGCACATCAGCAGCATCGCCGTGCTGAAGACGTCGCGCGAGGTTGGGCGGGCCCTGGATGAAACGGCTCCACTCGATGCCGGCACCATGGCCCGCGGGCCCTACGTCTGGGGAAAGGCGGAATCCGAGGTTCTCGCGCAGAGGCTGGGAGCTGAACGCGGCCTCAGGGTGAAGGTGATCCGCCCGGGCCCACTCGTTGACTACGACGCCTTCAGTCCGCCAGGCCGGCTGGGCCGTGAGCTCGGACCGGCATTCGTGGCCATCGGCCCACGGAATGGTGCCTTGAGCGTGTGCGATGTCTCGACGGCCGCGCGTGTCATCCGTTCGTACCTCGAGGACTTCGACCAGGCGCCGCCGATGCTCAACCTCGTCGAGAGCCCGCCCCCCCGGCGCCGCGACCTGCTGGACCGCTATCTCGCGGGACGGCCCGACCTCTGGACTCTCTGGTTCCCTGCCGTCGTTCTCCGCGGGCTGTCGGGGCCCCTCAAGCTCGTGCAGCGGCTCGCCCTCGGCTCCAAGCAGCCTGTCGACGTGGCCGCGGCGTTCGCGAGTGAGCGCTACAAGACCGACCTGGCCGCCGCCGTCATCGCCCGCGCTGAGGCCCTGGCTGGAACCCGGCCGGCATGAACGAGACGCCGCTCTACTTCGGGAGAGAGGAAGAACCACTCTTTGGAGTCTTCCATGCTCCGGGCCGTGCCCCAACCGGTCTCGGCGTCGTGTTCTGCCATCCCTTCGGGGAGGAAAAGCTGTGGTCGCACCGCGTCTTCGTGTCGTACGCCAGGGAACTGACGGAGCTCGGTCATGCGGTACTGCGGTTTGACTACCGGGGCAATGGCGACAGTGGCGGAGATTTCAGTCGGTCGTCGCTGACCACGGCTCTCGCCGACGTGCGCTCCGCAGTCGACCACCTCCGAAGTCTCTCGGGCTCGGCACGGGTTTCTCTCGTCGGGCTTCGTCTCGGCGCCACGATTGCCGCACTCGTGGCCGATGAGATGGCCGACCTTGATCGGCTCGTCCTCTGGAGCCCGGTGGTGAACGGCGCCGGTTACATGCAGGAGTTGCTGCGCATCAACCTCACGACACAGCTGGCCAACTACAAGGAGATTCGACAGGATCGCGATGCGCTGGCTGCCGCCATGGAGCGCGGCGAAGCTGTGAACGTGGACGGTTACGAGATGACCTACCCCATGTACTCTGAGGTGTCCGGGGTCAGGCTCGCGGCGGGGCCCCACGCATACCAGGGCCCGTGCCTCATCGTCCAAGTCGACCGGCAGGAGCGACCCTCGCCGGAGCTGCAGCAACTGGCGGGCTGTTATGGTTCCGCCACCCTTGCCTTCGCCCAGGAAGATCCGTTCTGGAAGGAGATTTCGCGTTTCTATCAGCGGGCGCCCAACCTCTTCGCCAGAACCACTGAATGGCTGGACCCTCGGTGAAGGTCCTCGTCCTCGACGGACACAACCGGGCCGCACTGGCGGTGACGCGGTCGCTCGGACGCGCGGGCCATGAGGTGATCGTCGGCGATGTGCAGAAGCACTCCCTGGCCCACTGGTCCCGATACTGCTCGGCGGCGATTACCTATCCGGACCCGATTGTCGAGAGCGATGCGTTCATCGACACGCTGGCGGCCATCACCCGAGACCATCGGATCCAGGCGGTCGTACCAGTGTCCGACATCACCACGTTCCTGGTCACGCGCCACCGCGACCGCTTCGACCGGTCGTGCGCCGTTCCGTTCGCCGACGCCGACATCATCGAGCGTGCGGCAGACAAGGTGGACATCGTCCAGACGGCCGAGCGTATCGGGGTGCCCGTCCCGAGGTCCGTGGTCATCCGGAGCCCGGAAGACGTGCCTGCAGCCGGTCTCGAGTTTCCCCTCGTCATCAAGCCCTGGCGCTCCCGCATCAGGACTGCGGACGGCTGGCGCTCGACTGCGGTCACCTATGCAAACACCCGGGACGAACTGATGCGCGATCTCGGGTCTCGCGCTCCCTACGAGTTCCCGGTGATGCTGCAGGAGCGGATCGTCGGGCCGGGAACAGGCGTCTTTGCCCTCTATCAGAACGGCCGCGCAGCGGCGCTGTTCAGCCACCGCCGCATCCGCGAACGACCGCCATGGGGCGGCGTCAGCGTACTGGCCGAAAGTGTCGAGATGTGTCCGGTAGCGCGCGCGTACGCGACGCGACTGCTCGACGAACTCGGCTGGCACGGGGTTGCGATGGTGGAGTTCAAACGCGACCTGCGAGACAACCTGCCGAAGCTCATGGAGATCAACGGCCGGTTCTGGGGCTCGCTCCAGCTGGCGATTGATGCCGGTGTCGACTTTCCGGGACTCCTCATCAAGGGGCTCAATGAAGAGGTCCTGACCCCCCAATACCGCGTGGGTGTGCAGACCCGCTGGTTCTGGGGGGACGTGGACTCCTTGATGTTGACCTTGTTCGGACGGCGCCGTTGGCCCAGTGGCACACCGACGGGACGGCTTCGAGCACTCCGCGATTTCTGCAGGCTCGCCGGACGACACCTCCACTACGACAACCCGAAGCTTGACGATCCGCGGCCGTGGCTGATCGAAACCTACCGCTGGTTCCGCGGACCGGAGCCGGCCGGAGTCGTCAAGGGATCGGGCCAGGACCCGCCTCATGCGCCGGCCGTGCAGGCTAGAACGCCTGGGTTGGAAGCAAACATCGACAGCGTGCTCAATCGAACGGAGCTCGACGAGTCGGCGTGGAATACCCTGGCTTCCGGATCGGAAACGAACACGGTGTTCCAGACGCATCAGTGGACCCGAAGCTGGCTGGCGGCGTTTGCCGACGAGTGCCAGCCACACCTGGTCACCATCCGCGAAGCCAACCGCATCGTGGCAGTCGTCCCGCTGGCTGCCTACGAGCGCCGCGTCGGGGCACCCGTGCTTCGATTCCTTGGCGACGGAAGAGCGGACTATTGCGACGTCCTGGCACCGAACCGAAAGTCGGAGGTAATGGCCGCTGCCTTCGATGTTCTGCGCGAACGGGAATGGAGCGTGGTGGAGCTCAATAACATCCCTGCCCAGTCCACCACCCCCGACATCCTCCTGGCCATCGCCCAGGATCACGGTTACTTCGCGCAAGTGAAGCCGCAGTACGCCTGCCCGGCGTTGATCATCAAGGGACGAGAAGCAGAGGCTCACGCCATCCTCAACAAGGCCAGCCTGCGGCGGCGGTTCAACTACTTCGCGCGTACCGGACAGCTGACCTGCCGCGACCTGACGACCAGCAAGGAGATCGAGCCTTACCTGGACCTCTTCTTCCAGCAGCACATCACGCGCTGGCGTCGGACCCGGACGCCCAGCCTATTCGAGGATCCCCGGAACAGGACGTTCTACCGGTTGTTGACCTCAGCGCTGTCCAGCACCGGCTGGTTGCTGTTCTCCGTTGTTGAGATCGACGGTCACCCTATCGCGCTCCACTACGGCTTCGACTACGACAGCCGGATCCTGTGGTACAAGCCGTCGTTCGACATCGCCTACGCCGCCCATTCGCCGGGCACGGTGATGGTGAAGCACCTCATCCAGTACGCGGTCGACAGGCAGAAACTGGAGCTCGACTTCACGCTTGGCGATGAGCCGTTCAAGAAGCGGTTCACCAATCACGTCCGCCGCACGGTCAGCGTGCATGTCTACAGGTACAAGGGCCACATGCAGATCGTGGAATCGAGGCGACGCCTGACGGACGCGATGAAGGCCGGGACGCGGTGATCCCTGCGGTGCCGGTTTCTCGGGTGCTCAAGATGGCGGCCGTCCACGTGCTGTACTACTGCGGCATCCTGGGCGCATGGCAACGCTGGGCCCTTCGGCGGAAGGCCGTGGTACTGATGTATCACCGGGTGCTCACCGACGACGAGCTTCATCGCTCGGCGTCGCATCCGGCCATCACGGTCACCAGCACGACGTTCGAACGGCAGATGGCGCTCCTCAAGAAGCGGTTCCGCGTGCTGTCACTCGAGCAGTTTGCGGATCACCTTGAGCGCAGGGTACCCTTCCCCAGTTCCGCCGCGCTCGTCACGTTCGACGACGGTTGGCGGGACAACTACACCAACGCGCTGCCAGTGCTCGAGCGTTACGGGCTTCCGGCCGTGGTCTTCGTGCCTTCCGGATACATCGGCACACGGCGCGTGTTCTGGCAGGAAGCCCTCGTTCATCTGCTGCTGCGCGCCGCTCGTCTCGCTCGTGAGGATTCGGGAAGCCGGTCCAGGCTGACCATGCTGCTGTCCCGATGGTGTCTCGATCAGATGCTCGACCTCCCCGAGTCCCAACTGAAAAGTGGTGCCGTTGCCGCGGTGGGACGGCTGAAGCCGGAATCGAAGGACGTGCGGCAGCAATTGCTCCATGACCTGGCGCTGGAACTCGGAGCTGCCACCGACGAGCTCGCCGACGCCGATGGGTTCATCGACTGGGAGCAGCTTCATGACATGTCGAAGCGAGGGATTGCCTTCGGGGGACACGGGGTGGACCACCTGTTGCTCACTCAGGCATCGCGCGAGGAGATCGATCGAGAAGTGTGCGGTACGAGGGAGTTCCTGGACCATCGACTCGGCACGGCCGTCCCGACGTTCTCCTACCCGAACGGCTATCTGAATCCGTCGATCGTCGAGCGAGTCCGGTCCGCCGGCTATCGCCTGGCGTTCACAACCAGGCGAGCTTTGATCGACTGCTCGGATGACCCCATGATGATCGGCCGCGTCAACATCCACGAGGCCGTGACCGGGAGCAACCCGATGTTTCTCGCCAGGCTGATTGGCCTGTTCTAATGGCGCTCAGCGCTCCGGACCACCGGCGATTTTGATGGCCACCCAGACCCCCATCACCTTTTCGAACCGACAAGGCCTGCGCCTGTTCGGGATCCTGCACACGCCCTCGAACGGCAGTCAGCCAGATCTCGCTGTACTGCTGTTGTCACCCGGCGTGAAGATGCGCGTCGGACCACAGGGACTGTACCGGCAGATGACCGACGCCTTCCTCCAAGTCGGCCTCAGCGTATTCCGCTTCGACTTCCATGGCCTTGGCGACTCCGAGGGGGCGCTGCCTGAGGAGCAGCTACGAGATGTGTACAACCGCATCGAGTCCGGCCGCTATGTCGAGGATGCGGTTGATGCGATGAACTGGCTCGAACGCACGCATGGATTCCGCCGGTTCGTCGTCGCGGGACTCTGTGGCGGCGCGGTCACGGGCCTCCTGACCGGCGAACGAGACTCCCGCGTGGAGGGTTTGCTGGGCATCGGGATGACACCGGTCCTCTCCGCGCCGCCGACGGAAGCGTCGCGCCACATGACCGCAGGCCAGTTGCAGGCGCAACAGGGCAGGTACCTGAAGCGCCTGGCCAGTCCGCAGGCATGGCTTCGACTCCTCACGCTCCGGGCCGACCTTCACCTGATCCAGCGGTTGGCAGCGCTCTGGGTTCGCCGGATCCTCGGGCTTCGCTCCACGACACCAGCAGCGGCACCGCCGGGAAACGACAACGCGAACCCCCTCGTTCCGAACGCATTCTTTGCGATGCTGTCAAAGCGGCGTCCGTTGCTCCTCGTGTACGGTGGCACCGATCGGCTTCAGTGGGAGCTCGAGGAGAAGCTGCTGACCAGATATCGTGATCGACTGGCTGCCCTGCCGCGGACGTACGACATTCACGTGATCGCGTCGGCCAATCATGTCCTCACGTTGCGCGAGTGGCAACGCGAGATGCTGGAGGTGTCGACGACCTGGTTGCGATCGCACTTCGTGCCCGCCCTGGCGTCTCCACGCGCGGCGAGCGCCTCGATTCGATCGACGGCTCGCGGCCTCTGAGTCATGCGGCTGATTTTCTGGGTGTCGGTCTTCGGTGTCCTCTATCCGTACTTCGGGTACCCCCTGATCCTGGTAATCGTTCGAGGCGTCGTCGGCAGGCGCTCGGCTGCGGGCCCCTCCCAAGGCCTTCCCACCGTGACGATGATCGTACCCGTCCACAACGAGGCCTCGAGAATAGCCGCCAAGCTGCAGAACACCGCCGCGCTACGTTACCCGGCCGATCGACTGGAGGTCCTGTTCGTCTCGGACGGCTCGACGGATCGCACCGTCGACATCATTCGGGAGCATCTGGTCCCGCCGATGCGTGTCGTCGAACTCCCCGAGCGTCGTGGAAAGGCCGCCGGGCTCAACGCCGGGCTCGAGCGCGCGACGCACGACATCCTTGTATTCTCTGATGCGTCGATCATGCTCGAGCCCGACGCCCTGGAGAAGATCGTTCTCCCCTTTCAGGATCCCGGCATCGGCTGCGTCTCCGGCGAGGACCGTATCGCGGAAGCTGGTGGGGAAGGCCTGTATGGGCGCTACGAGCTCTTGCTGCGTAGGCTCGAGTCGGACGTGCATTCCATCGTGGGCGCCAGTGGGTCGTTCTACGCACAGCGACGTGCGTTGTGCCAACCGTTTTCCGAAGGACTCGCCCCTGACTTCCTGTCGGTCCTTCGAACGGTGGAGCAGGGTTACCGGGCCGTCGCCCAGCCATCCGCTGTGGGCTCGATGACGAGCGTGAAGGACCCGAGGCACGAGTTCCAGCGTAAGGTCCGAACCCTGGTGAGGGGATTGACCACCCTGTTTTCCTATGTCCATCTACTGAACCCTCTCCGGTACGGGTGGTTCGCGTTTCTCTTGTTCTCACACAAGCTGATGCGCTGGACGGCGCCGCTATTCATGCTCGGCGCGTTCCTGGGAGCACTCGGCCTCCTGGGCACGCCCCTGTACCTGGCTGCCTTTGGCGCCCAGGTGGCCCTCTACCTGTGCGCCGCTGCCGCGTTCGGCGAGTGGGCTGGTGTGCAGGACACGCTGCCCGGTAAGGTAGCCCTGTACTTCGTCTCGTCGAATGTCGCGGCCCTCACCGCCTGGTTCAACTACGCGCGCGGGGTGAGGCAGGAGATCTGGACTCCCTCGCACCGGTAGACCGAAGGGCAGATCGCTACCATGCTCACCAGGCCCGTGCAGATGCTCAGGGGACTCCTCGGCTTCCTGCACCGAACCGATGGCTCGCTTCAGCGCCGAGCGCTCCGCTCCGGGATGTGGGTCGCCCTGTCGAGCGTCGGCGTCGCCGTCTTGACCTTCGTGCGCGGCATCGTCCTCGCCCGACTGCTGAGCCCCGAGATCTTCGGGTTGATGGCCGTGTCGCTGATGGCGACGCGGCTGATCGAAATCTTCACCGAAACCGGGTTTGGTCAGGCGCTCGTGCATCGTCAAGAGGGGTTCGAAGACGCCAAGGACACTGCTTTCGCAATGGCGGTAGCGCGCGGATTCAGCCTGGCACTGCTCTCGTTGATCATCGCCCCCGCAGTCGCCTGGTTCTACAACCAGCCTGAGCTGCGCGGTGTGGTGTCGCTCGTGGGCCTCAGCTTCATCCTTCTGGGCTTCCAGAACATCAATACCGTGGCCCTTCAGAAGGACCTGGACTTCAGGCGCCTCACCTACATGGAGCTGACCAGCTCAGTCCTGGGATTTGTGTCGGCGGTGGCACTGGCCTACTGGCTGCGAAGCATCTGGGCCCTGGTACTGGGCCAACTCGCCGCGGCCGCCATCACGAGCGTCCTCTCGTTCGTGATGGTACCAGGGCGAGTGAAGTTCAGGTTCGACTTCGCTATTGCCCGCGAGCTCTATCACTACGGCCGCTTCATCACCGGCCTGGCGATTGTCGTGTTCTTCAGCCGGGAGCTGGACAGCGCCGTGATTGGCAAGCTTCTGGGTATGGAGCAGCTCGGCTTCTATGTTGTGGCGTATTCGCTGGCCAATATCCCTTCGACGTACCTGTCGAAGATGGTCGCACGTGTGATGTTCCCGTACTTCAGCCGGCTCCAGAACGACCCGGAGGCTCTGCGCAGGGAGTACGCACGCGGCGTGCGGCTCGTCACGACGTTGGCGGTGCCCGTGTCCGTGGCGATGCTGGTCCTGGCCCCCGACATCATCCGGGCGCTCTATGGAAACCGGTGGTCATCGGCGGCTGCGCCACTCCAGGTCTTGGCGATCTTCGGGTGCTTCCGGTCGCTGTGGATGCTGAACGGCTATCTCTACAATGCGATCGGTCGGCCCCAGATTGACTTCTACACCAGCCTCGCACGTCTGATGGCCATGACCGTGCTGCTGTTCCCGCTCGCCTCGGCCTACGGCGTGGTGGGGGCAGCCTTGGCCGTCACCCTGCCGATGGTGGCCCAGTTCGCGCTGGGCGTCCACTTGTCGGGGCGCTTCATCGGTGCCCCCGCCAGCACTGCCATCGGGCCCCTGGTGGTCACTGCCGGACAAGGTCTGGTCCTTGCAGCGGCGCTCGTCGTCACAAAGCTGGTCCTGACTGCCGAACCACGCGTGGCATTGGTCTGCCTGGTCGGCGTGTGTGGCGTGGTGTGGATTGGATTCAACGGCCGCCAGATTCGGTCGCTTCTCGCGGCCGGCGGGTCGCCATGAGTGCCGCGGGACCCGTTCGGGTGCTGTACTGCGAACAGAACGTCGATGGCACCATCGGTGGCTCGTACTACAGCCTGCTGTACCTGGTAAAGGGACTGGATCGCACCCGGTTCGAGCCGACCGTTGTCTTCTACACCGACCACAGCCTGCTGCAGGCGTTCCGCGACGCCGGGGTGAAGACGCTGGTCTGGCGCAGGCCGGGCGCGTTCGCGTTTGCGGGCCACCTCCCGCCGGGCCTGCGATGGCTTCACGCTCCAGTGCTGGCCCTTCAGAAAGGCCTGAACCTCGGACGGGGACTTCTGCTCCCGGCGTTGGTTCGGGCCCGCTTTCTGCGCGTTCGTGGCATCGCCCTCGTCCATCTGAACAACTCCATCCTCTGGAATCACGACTGGATGCTGGCCTGCCTTCTGACAGGCCGAAAATGCCTCACCCATGAGCGCGGCATCAACGACCGGTACCCATCATCGGCGCGCTACTTCGGTCGGAGGCTCAAGGCCGTGATCTGCATCTCCGAGGCCGTGCGGCAGGCCATGCGGGCGTGCGGGGCGGATTTCGGTAACCTCGTCACCATCTCCAACGGGCTCGATCCGGCGATGATGCGGCGACGCGTCCCGGCCGCCGACCTCCGCCAACGCCATGCCCTTGAACCGGGTGCTCCCGTCATTGTCATGATCGGGAATATCAAGGCCTGGAAGGGGCAGGACACCCTGATCCGGGCAATCGGCCTTGTCAGGCAGTCCATTCCAAACGTGCGGTGCCTGCTGGTCGGTGCGACATCGTCTTCGGACCTTCCGTACGAACAGCAGCTTCGGGAGCTGGTGACTTCTCTTGGCCTGGAACGTCACGTCGTCTTCGCGGGCTTCCACGAAACCGTCGCCGATTACATGGATCTGAGTGACGTGGTCGTGCACGCCTCGATCCTGCCCGAGCCCTTCGGCCGTGTGCTGCTGGAGGCGATGGCGTGCCGGCGCCCGGTCGTCGCCTCCAACGCTGGCGGTGTGCCCGAGATCGTCGTGGATGGCGACACGGGATTGCTCTTTCCGCCTGGCGATAGCGAAGGGCTGGCTTCCGCGTTGACCACGCTGCTTCGCGACCGCGGCCGCGCTCGGCGCATGGGCGAGAGCGGCTACGCGCGTCTCGTTGACCGCTTCCATCTATCGCACAACATCAAGGCCACCGAGCGCCTGTACGAATCGATTCTCCATGAAGGCCATTAACGTCCTCGATCTGAGGGACACCTACGAGATTGGAGGACCGGGCAAGACCATCCTCGAAACCTATCAGGCCATCGACAGCTCTAGGTTTCGCCTGCACCTCGGCGTGTTTCTGACGGACCGGGAGACGGGAGACACGCCCTTCGTTACTGCAGCGCGTGCCGTAGGGATGCCCGTTCATGAGATTCGTGGTGCAAACCAGTACGATCCGCGGATGATCTGGCGGGTGGCCCGCCTTGTCCGCACCCTTGACATCGACATCGTGCATGCACACGAAGTGAAGTCGGATGTCATCGCCTGGCTGGCGTCCGCCCTGCATCCGGTTCGAACACTCACGACAGTCCACGGCTGGATCGCCAACAACCGAAAGGGACGCTTCCTCGTTGAGGTTGACAAGCGGGTCCTGCCCCGGTTCGATCGCGTGATTGCCGTTTCGGATCGCATTCGCGACGAGTTGCTCGTCGCGGGCGTGTCTCCAGAAAGAGTTCGACTGCTCCATAACGCCATCGTCGCCGATCGCTATCGTCGGACGGGACGCACGGGAATATTTGTCTCCCGGATTGGGCGGTCACCCGCCGGTGCCGTGCTCTCGTGCGTGGGGCGACTGAGCCATGAGAAAGGACATGCCGATCTCATCGAGGCCTTGGGCCTGCTCGCGGCACGCGGTCACCGGTTCGAGCTCATGCTCGCTGGCGATGGCCCGGAACGCGACGGACTCGTGGCTCGGGTTCAGGCGCTGGGCTTGGCAAACCACGTCCATTTTCTCGGATACGTCAGCGCTCCAGCGAGTGTGCTCGAGGAAAGCGACCTGATGATCCTGCCCTCGCATACTGAGGGACTCCCCAATGCGGCCCTTGAGGCCCTGATGATGGAAGTACCGGTGCTCGCCACCAGGGTGGGGGGCACGCCAGACGTTGTCAAAGACGGCATTACGGGGCGACTCGTCGCGCCACACTCCCCCGAAGCGCTGGCGGCAGCCATCGAAGATTTCCTCGAGGATCCCTCGGAGTGGAGGCGGATGGCCGGACAGGGCCAGGAGATGGTACAGCGGGACTTCAACTTCGCCACGCGGACCAGTAAGCTGGAGGGCATCTACACAGAACTGGTTGATGGGGTGGCATCGTGATCCACTATGCGATCCTTCTGATGCTTGTGGTGGACTACGTCCGCCCTGGCTCGTACGTACCTCAGTTGTCTCTCCTTCACTCAATTGTGCCCCTGGGCACTGTTGTCGGCGGCCTCGTCTTTAAGAGCCGAGTCCCGTACAGCAGACTCTTCCTTGAATCCAACACCCTGCTCATCCTGTCCTTCCTGGCGCTGGTGGCCCTGTCCGTGTTGACCGCCGAGGTGACCATGACGGCGTACAACGTCTTCACGGCTGTCCTGGGGTACTGCCTCCTCTATCTATTGGTGGCGCGGCACGTCAACACGGTGGACCGGATTCGGGGCGTCTTCAAGGCTCTGGTCTTCATTCATCTGCTATTGGCCGCCCTGACACCAGAGCTCTTCACCGACCCTGATACGCGCCACTACCTCAAGTCGGGAGTCTTCCTTGGGGATGGCAATGACTATGCCTTGTCGGTGAATCTCGCAATCCCGATGTGCTTGTTCTTGATGTTCGAAGCCAGGAGCGTGGTCGCGCGAGGATGGTATCTACTCCTGGTGTTGGCGCTGGTTGCCTGCGTCGTGGTCACACAATCGCGGGGAGGCACCATCGCCCTCTCTGCAGTGGGCCTGTACTACTGGGTCAAGAGCGACAGGAAACTCGTGACCGGTTTCATGGCCGCCATCGTCGTCGCGGGAGTCCTTATTGCGGCGCCGCCGGCGTATTTTGCCAGGCTCAACACAATTGAGAGTTATGAGACGGATGGGTCCGCCCAGGGCCGAATCAATGCCTGGAGAGCGGGTGCGGCGATGGCACTGGCGCACCCGCTCCTGGGCGTGAGCGCGGGGCACTTTCCGGAGAACTTCCAGCGCTTCAAACCTCCCGACGACGACACCGCAGCCTGGAAGACCGCACATTCCATCTACTTCTTGACCCTGGGCGAGCTCGGATTCCCTGGACTCGGTGTGCTCCTCTGGATCCTTGTCTCGAACTTCACGGCAAGTCGGCGGCTCGGCAAGGGGCTCAAGGCGACGGCTGGCCACTTGAACGGTACTCACGTGCGGCTGCTGTCGAGCCTGAGCGTCAGCCTGGCCGCCTACGCCATTGCCGGTGCCTTTCTGAGCGCCACCTACTACCCCCACATGTTTCTACTCGCAGGCCTCATGACGTCGGCTCGGCGATTGGCCCGGGAGTGCCTCGAATCCACGCCGGCCCAGCCGCGAGCGATGGCTGTGGCAGGCCTTCCGGGGACTGCTCCCAGGCTGGTCAAACCCAGTGGCATCGCCGTGCACCCGGCAGGGGCCGCCGTTGGCTCGATGCAGAGAAGCGGCCGCTCCCTCTGAACTGCCCTTTCGACTGCCTTCCAGGCGATACGCGTTGTGAATGTTCTCTTCCTCTCCCAGATAGTGCCCTATCCGCCGCATGGCGGCGTCCTTCAGCGTGGGTTCAATCTCCTGCGGCAGGCCAGCCGCGACGCCAGGATCCACCTGCTGGCCTTCGTGCATCCTGACGTATTGCCAACTGAAGACGCAGTCGATCGAAGCCGGTCTGTTCTGGGGGAATTCTGTGAGACGGTCGAGTACTTCCCCCTCTGGGCGAAGGCTTCCCCGCTGAGCAGAGCCGCGGCCGTCGCTCTCAGCAGTGTCTCGGCCACGCCGTTCAGCGTCATCGCGCATCGCTCGACATCCTTTCGGCAGCGTGTCGCGGAGATTTGCCGCTCAGTGCCGCTGGACGTGATTCATGTGGATACGGTCGCGCTCAGCCAGTTCGTCGAACCACGCGCGCGGATCGCCAAGGTGCTGACCCATCACAACGTCGAATCGATACTGATGCGTCGCCGGTCGGACGTAGAAACGCGGTGGCTGGCCCGCCGGTTCCTGCGACGTGAGGCGGCCAAGCTCGAAGCTCTTGAGTACGCGACCTCGGCACAGTACGACGTCAACGTCATGATGTCCGCCAGTGATGCGGCGGCGCTTTCCAGCAAGGTCCCAGGCATACGCACGGCGATCGTCCCGAACGGTGTGGATACCGACTATTTCTCGCCGGCCGCAGACGGCGAGACGAAGGCCGTGGTGTACGCAGGCGGCCTGAACATGTTCGCGAACCGGGATGCCGTGATGCATTTTCTCCGGGAGATCTGGCCGGTGCTCAAGACTGAGGTACCGGGGCTTCGGTTCTTCGTGGTCGGTCAGGATCCGCCGAAGGAGCTGTGTGACTTGGCGAAGGCTGACCAGCAGATCGTTGTCACGGGTTACGTGGACGATATCCGGCCCTACGTGCGTCAGTCGGCGGTCTACGTCGTTCCGTTGCGTGTTGGCGGCGGCACACGATTGAAGGTGCTGGATGCCATGGCCATGGGCAAGGCCATCGTGTCGACGTCGATCGGATGCGAAGGCCTCGAGGTGACCCCCGGCGAGCATTTGTTGGTCGCCGATACGACTGAGGCGTTCGCCAAAGCGACGAGGGCACTGCTCGAGAACCCGGAGCGCAGGCAAAGCCTTGGATGTGCGGCCCGACAGCTCGTCGAGCGAAAGTACGCGTGGCCCATCGCGGCGCGACAACTCCTTGACGTGTACCGCATGGCCATGGCATCGAACAGGCTGTCGCCATGAACCGCTTTGCAGGCACTCTCTATCAACTGGCACCCGTGTGGGGCCAGAACCTCCTTCTCACAGGTTTTGGGATGGCGCTCGAGCGCGAGCGCTACGGAGGGCGGTTCCGCGAATATCGGGACATGCTGTCGCGCACGGAGTGGTATTCGCGAGCCGACCTCCAGGCATACCAGGACGAACGGCTTCGCGATGTCGTTCGACACGCCTACGACACCGTTCCTTACTACAGGCGGCGCTTCGACGTGCAGAAGGTCAGGCCCGGGGACGTCCGAGGTCGGGCCGACCTGCCGAAGTTACCGGTTCTCACACGTGACGATATTCGACGGCACTTCGATGAGCTCCGCTCAACTGCGGTGCCGGCCCGCGCAATGCGCAAGGGGCACACCAGTGGCACGACTGGAACGCCCCTGACGGTCGGTTACGACCGCGAGACGGTGTGGATGACCTACGCCGTGTTCGACCGCCATTATCGATGGGCGGATTGCCGGTTCGGTCGCAACGGCAGTCGCGTCGCGGTTGCACGCGGTAACGTGATCGTGCCGCTCCGTCAGAAGAAGCCACCCTTCTGGCGCCGCAATCGCAGCCAGAACCAGTTGCTGCTGTCCGCCTTCCATCTGTCCAAGGGGAATCTGCCCGCGTACGTGGAGGCCCTCACCAGGTTCCAACCCGATGTGATCGACGGGTATCCATCGACCCTGTACGTACTTGCCAGGTTCCTCCAGACCAATGGGATGACCTTCCCGGTGAAGGCGGCGGTCACGTCCTCCGAAACCCTGTACGACTTCCAGCGCGAGGTCATCGAGGAGCGCTTTGCCTGCCGGGTCTTCGACTACTACGCCCTTGCTGAGCGCGTGCTGTTCTCTGGTGAGTGTGACCGGCACCAGGGGCATCACCTCGCCATGGAATATGGCGTGGCGGAGACCGTGGACTCGTCCAGCCTACCCGTCCCGGACGGTTCGGTGGGCCGACTCGTCGGCACTACCCTGCACAACGCGGCGATGCCGCTCATTCGTTATGTGACCAGCGACATGTCAGCGATTCGACCAGGGGTCTGCCCGTGTGGCCGGGGGCTCGAGGTCATGGACGACGTCACGACCAAGGCGGAGGATCTGCTGACGTTGAAGGATGGCCGGTTGATCTCGCCGTCGGTCCTCACCCACCCGTTCAAGCCGCTCGATTGCATCGAGGGCTCGCAGATCGTGCAGACCGAACCGGACAGGATGATTGTGCGACTCGTTCCCGGGACCGGTTATACCGACACCCTGGGCCAACACCTGGTCAAGGAACTCAAGGGGAGGCTTGGCGAGGACATGCAGATCGACCTGGAGTTGGTGCAAGAGCTCGAACAGACCTCACGCGGCAAATTCAAGTGGGTCACCTCTCGCGTGCCAATTGGCATCTGAGCATGATGGCCGTTCCGGGCCCGGGCCACTGGATGGATCGCTGGAATGCGAGTACTGTGGGTCCGGACCGCGATGGTCGGCGCCACGTCGCCATCTCATGCGGCGGACAATGATGTCGAAACAATTACACTGCCGACACCGTGTTCCGGGCACGGATCGGTCAGTCAAGCCAGCTGGGCGAGCCCGTGAGGTTGTTTTTTGGCCACATTTTGCGCAGATTTGAATTGTAGGCGGCTGGCGTGAATTTTGCTGGAAACAGTGGCGGGTAGGCTGTGCCATTATTGCTCACGCGTCGCAGTGAGCACCAGTTGAGGTTCAAGCAATGCTGATCGCGCCGAAGCTTCGTCTGTTCTGCCTCTTGTCGCTGCTGTTCCTGGGCTTCGCCCAGAGCGCCATCGCAGCGAACTACCCGCTCGAACTGACTAATATCAAGCCGAACGGCACGACCCTGCCCGCATCGCATCGGATCTACAGCGCCTATCCCGGACTGGAGTACAACATCCGTGCCGCGGTCGTGGGCGGTGCGTATCCGTTCACGTTTGCGTTGGCCAATGCCCCTGAAGGCATGTCGGTGGATGCCCGTGGTGTGGTCCGCTGGCTCAATCCTCAGGCCGATGCGACGCCGACCATCACAATTCGCGATGCCGAGGGAACCCAGGTGTCGGTGACGTGGACTATTCGCGTCACGACGGACGGTTTCAGGTTCGTGAGCGCAACGAATGGGACTGCCGGCGGAAGCGGTACGCTGGCAAGCCCTTGGCGAAATCTGGCCGATGTCTACAGCCTTGGCGCTCCAACAGACATCGTGTACTTCCGTACAGGGACGTACACTCTGGCCTCTCTACCTCGGCAGAGTGTCGGTACTGCGTGGGAGAGGGTTGAGTTCGGTCAGAGTGACAGTCCCACGACATGGATCGCGTATCCGGAAGAGAGCCCGCGCATCGATTTCGGGTATCGTGCGGGAGGGGATCCCGGTGCGCTGATTCGACTGAACTCGAACAATGCAGGTGGGTCGCTCCGGCATCCGTACGTAGACGGTTTCGAGACCCTGAACAGCCGCATCATCGGCTTTCAGACCGGAGCCCCTGCCACATTCCGCCGCCTCCGCATGCATCACCTCACCGTCGGAGGCGATGGCACGAACGCCTCGTTCATCATGACCTTGAACAGCGGTGAGACACCCATGTCAGGAATGGTCATCCAGGACTGCGACTTCTCCTACTGGCCCGTCAATTCCGTAAGCCTGAAGATCTACAGCCAATCGAAGATCCTCATCGAGGACACCGTGCATCACGACGGCTCCGTTGCCATCGAGTTGAAAGGCGATGTGAGGCAGTTCTCGGTCAGAAACAACGCGTTCTACAACGTGTCGGGCACCGCCATTGGCGGCAACATGCACGGGGGATTGGGTGTCGGGGTTTATGGGGAAATCCTCTATAACAACGTCAGGTCCGGCAATCCCGCGGTGGACATCAACCAGGATGGAATGGCGGGGCGAATCCACGTCTATCGGAACACCTTCGTCGGGCGAGCGCAGGTTCGCAATACGGACTCCGCAGATGGGCCCTTCTACTTCCAGTTCAACGTGATCGTCAACAGCGATCCCGGGACCCCCAGCGGCTCACACATCTATCACCTCAATGTCGCGGATCCTTCGAGAATCGCCCTGTTCGACAATCTGGTCGGCAGTCCTTCCGACAACATCGTCGACATCAACGGCAACCTGACCTCGAACTACGCCAGATATCTGGGCACGCACGGCCACCAGTTGCCAGGACTGAACACGGCTTTGCCGACGGCTCCCAGGAATCTTCGCGTGACTCCGGGACAATAGCGCCCAATGGTCGTGGCCGCCGTCAAACAGCGATGTTGACAGCGGCCACTCGCGCCCCGCGTATCGCCCATACTCGGCCCTACCGACTCCCTGCCTGACCTCGTCAGGCCCCGTAATGGCTGGGTGCAGTTAGACTAGCTCCAGTCTCTGTCCCTCCCGTGCACGGAACATACGCGAAGGTTCTCGGCGCTCTAGGTCAGCTCGTCGGTATCGCCGCCATCACGGCGATGCTGCTGGAGGGCCTCGTTGCCTTCTCCTTCAGCTACCCGACGGTGTCGCCGCTGCCGCTTTCGCTGACCAGGTATCTGCACATGCGCTTCGACAGGCACGTGATCCAGATGATGCCTCAGTGCGCGCAGTACGATGAGGCCGTCACCTACACCCTGAAACCTGGACGCTGTACCTTCTCGAATCGCGAGTTCTCAAACGAGTACGTCATCAACAGCGCTGGCTTGCGGGATGACGAGGACTCACTGATCAAGCCGGACACGGTCATGCTCGGCGACTCACTTACCATGGGGTGGGGTGTAGACCAGGACCAAACCTTTCCGTCCCTGTTTGAGAAGCTGACCGGAAGGCGCACCTTGAATGCCGGAGTATCGTCGTACGGCACGGTGCGAGAGCTGAGGTTGATGGAGCGGCTGGACCGATCCAGGATCACAAATGTCGTGATTCAGTACAGCGACAACGACATCACGGAGAACCTGCGCTTCGTCGAAGGCACGTTCTCCACGCTGTCACTCGAGGAGTACGAATCGACGGTCGAGGTCCACCGTCGGGATCTCGCGTACTTTCCAGGGAAGTACACCTTCAATGTCCTGGTGCAACTGTCTGGCAGCCTGAGGGGATCGCCGAGAGCCGCGCAGCCCGACGGTGCAACCGTTGCGGGTGTCAAGCGCCAGGCCGAGGTCTTCGTCGGTGTCCTCGAGCGCTCGCCAATTGCGCTCAACGACGTCGGCGTCACGGTGCTGTCATTGGATTCGGGCTTCATCGAGGCAGTTCGGCAGCTCACGATCAAGTCGCCAACCCCCTGGGTGCGATCCATTCAGTTCGCAGATCTTGGCCGCCTGGCCGAGGTTGACGGTGCCTTCTATGTTCTCGATGACCACCCAAGGGCCATTGGTCACGCCACAATCGCACGGGAGTTGGCTCGACTGCTCGGCCCCTCGCGATGAATCGATCGCAACCGCACCTGGGGCACTCTGAGTGAATACGGCGCGAACTGTATGGGATGGGCCGAAGCGACTGCCGACCGCTGGTTGACGGACGGCTTGTGAGGCGGGAGTGGTGCGACGGGCCGGGCGACTGGTTACGATGCTACTCTACGATGAATCAGCCGCCCTGCGAGGATGATACTGGTTGTAGCCGTACACGACGGAATCCGGGGGGATGTCACGGGTGATGACCGCGTTGGCACCGACCACGGTCCTCGCGCCGATCGTGACAGAGCCCGCGATGACCGCACCGGCGTAAATGGTCACGTCATCACCGATTGAAGGATAGGGTTCGTCAACCGCGGCGTTCTCGCGACGGCCGATCGTGACGTTCTGGTAGACGCGCACCTGCCGTCCGATCCGCACGCCATCGCCGATGACGATGCCGACGGGATGTGGGTACATGACGTTCCTCAGAAGTCTCAGGGGGATCTGGCAGCAGCAGAGTTTCTGGAACAAAGCCCTGAATCCTGCGAGCTTCCGCTTCAACGCTGTTTCCCTGCAGTAATGAACGTTCCGAGCGCCATAGTCCGAAGGTACTGTCGTCAAGCTCTCCCGAGTGTCCCTATGCCACTCGAGAGGATTCAGAAGCCGCCCTGCCGATCTCGGCGTCGTACCAAATGTACCAAGCGGGGCCAGGGACGCTCGAGGGAACTCGCGTCGACCTCTCTCACTTGCCTAGGTGGCCTTCCCTGGCCAGGTTAGTTGTACCATGTACACGCTGCACGGCTTAATTCTGGGGGGTGCGACGCGAAGTGTTGCCCACGTGCTCGGGTCCAACAACATTTTTCGAACCGGCATGATGTGGAAGTCTTGGCTGAACACGCACCCGTCCGGAGCAAGCGTCGGCATCACACCACTGAGCGCTTCCAGCGTTCCCTTTGCCAAGTCACAGTCCACATATGCCAGGCGGACGGGACGGCCAATCGATCTGCTTGCGAGTGTTTGGGAAAACCAACCCTTGTGAAAATCGCAAACGTCGATACAACCAAACTGCGTTACATTCTGCCTGACTGTCTCCTCGGTGCAAGCGTATTGGCCTCCAAAATTCCATTCACCTGTCGAGACAGCGTCAAGAGGCTCGACGCCTTCAAACGAATCGTAGACCTGAAGGCGCAGGCCCAACATTGCGCAAACGATGCTGAACTTCGCGGTGCTGCCTCCACGCCAGCACCCGGCTTCTACGACAACTTCGCTTGGCGCTCCTGGTCTTGCCGCCAGCGCTTTCGTGACGTGGGCGATCTCGACAGGTCGATGTCCATGGACGACATTCCAGTCAACCCGCATGAAGCGAGCAATGAGCCGAAGCCGTTCGATAAGCGAAAGTCGGGTTATGAGGAGGATTCGCCAATAGCCACAGGCAAAGTACAGGGACTTGAGTCGTTGGGCTCCGAGCTCATCGACGTTTAGTCTCTGTGCGACGATCCGGTAGAGTTGGCGGACTCGACTCGACTCCAGCTGTTGGTAGCGACTGGCCGCCCTGCGGTCCAGGGTTGCGCGATCTACGTCAGCCACGATTGACCTCCATGGTGGTCGTAATTCGGGAAAGGGGTCCTTGCCCTCGGTTTCGGGCGGTGAACGCGCGCGTGTGCTACTCGGGCAGGTTACAGTGGCCCCGCATTACATTGGGGTCACAGGCCAGCAGCTCGTCAGGCGTTCCGTTCGGCACCTTCTGTCCCTCCTCGCCCACTACTATCCCGCGGTTGGGTACGCACATTGGCTCATGCACGTCGACGTCGGCAAGGCGTGCCTCTCACTCATGAGAGCCATCCGCTGAGAGCCCAACGGCTCGGAGTGGCACGCGGCAAACGGTGGCTCTCGGGACGCGAGGCGCTTGGGAGGGGGCCGGTGTCAGGACTGGCCGGTGGCTCTCAAGAGCTCGGCAATCGAGCCGACTTGGGCCTCGCGCGAGTACTTGGACTCGGCAAGCTGTCTTGACTTCCTCGAGAACGCCCCCGCCTTTTGAGGGTCATCGATGAGCTCCCGTACTCGTTCAGCGAGCTCGACGGGGTTGCCGGGCTCGACGTGAAACCCGTTCTCCCCATCGCGTGCCGTCTCCGCCAGGCCCTGTAGCCTCGAGACGATGAGCGGCAGGCCTGAGGCCATCATCTCCACGCTCGACATCGTGAACGAGTCCCAGCCGGTCGACGCAATCACGCCGATGTAACTGCTTCTCATCAACTCCGGCACGTCTGCACGATACCCGCCGAAGGTGACATGATCGGCGGTTGCCGAGCCCGCGACGAGCTGCCTGAAGGGTTCCGCCTCCGCACCCTTGTTGCCGCACAGGACCAGGTGAAAGCGCCGCTCCTGGAGTATCTCTACCAGGTGCACAGCCGCCTGCATGAGCACGCGGATTCCCTTGCGCTCCTCGATGTGGCCCGAGTAGAAGACCACCTTCCGCTCCCTCGGAATGCCTAAGGTGTCATGGACATACCAGTCCCCGGCGGACGCCGGACGGTACTTCCGGGTATCAACCCCCAGGTAGACCACACGCGTCCTGGCATGCGGCACCCCCCGACCATGAGTGGCCGTGCGCCTCATGGCTTCTGACTCGAACACGAAGACGTCCGGCTTCCGGCGACGCATGGCCCATTCCAGTCTCTTGAGGGCGAGCTTCACGCCTGAGTTGACGGAGCTCATGCTCGCGCCCCAGTACGAGATGACCTGTCTGACGCCCGCGTGCCTCAAGAACGGGATCACCTGACTGGGGAAACCCAGGTCGAAGGCGATGACCTGGCGGATCTCGTTGCGCCGAACGAACCCCTCGAGGCGCTGATACCGGGCGCGTGTGTCGTCGTATCGGCACTCGATAACCCGTGGGTCGGTCGTCTCTACGACTTTGGGATACGAGTAGAAGATGCGATCTGGGTCGTACCCGGCCGCGACGGCGGCGTCGGCAAATACCTTCTCGAGCGTGCCAATGGCGTAGCCGGTGTGCTGCGGGCAGTGCAGCATCACCAGGACGCCACCGCCCGGACTCGTCGCTACCGGGTTCACGGGACGAGGTATGTGCGCCGTCTCCGTCTGGAGCACGTTGACGTCAGAAGATCGTGTAGATGAAGGGTGCGAGCGCCGACCCCTGCGCAAAGACCAGCAGACCGCCCACGATGACCATCACCAGGATCACCGGAAGCAGCCACCACTTCTTTCGCTCCTTCATGAATCCCCACAGCTCACCCATCAAGCCCATCACGTCCTCCTAGTACTGCCGGGAAAGATTGCCTGCCCGGCGCCCCTCGGGCCGGGACTTCCAGTAACTCGAGTTGTGCGCCGCGTGCACCATCGGATTTCCTCCGAAGATGCGCCGCAAGAACCCGACCGGAGTGAGCACCAGCAGGTACATCACACCCATCACGATCGGCGTCGTCACCTTCGAGAGGAGGTGGGCCAGCTGCATCCAGGCCCGTTCCACCGGGCCGAGATAGGTCGGGATGACCAGGCCAGACACCGAGAGGACTCCACCAAGGATCCCCAGGACGCTGGTGGTCGTCGGGTGACCGCGCCACCACGCGATGGCAGCGAACACCAGAAAAGCGGCCCCGACCGTAAGCCCGAAGCGGCGGCCTTGCGCCGCTGTCAGTCGAGCTGGAACTCCTGCTGCCATGCCTTGGTCTCCTTCCACTCCGGTTGTGCGGATTTCTCGAGAACGAACGGGCCGAGGACCAGCGCGTCGATGTTGGTGCGCATGAAGCACCGGTAAGCGTCCTCCGGCGTGCAGACGATCGGCTCGCCGCGGACGTTGAACGACGTGTTGATGACGACCGGGCATCCGGTCTTTTGCTCGAACGCCTTGATCAACGCGTAGTAGCGGCGGTTGGTATCCGGCGTCACCGTCTGGATACGCGCTGAGTAGTCGATGTGCGTGATCGCGGGCAGGTCCGAGCGCGGCACGTTCAGCTTGTCGATGCCCCAGAGCTTGTGCTGCTCGTCCGTCAGCGGAATGCACCGCTCCTTCTTCACGGGCGCCACGAGCAGCATATAGGGCGAGTCGCCGTCGAGCTCGAAGTAGTCGGTGACCCGCTCGCGCAGCACCGAGGGCGCGAAGGGCCGGAAGCCCTCGCGGAACTTGATCTTGATGTTCATGTCCGCCTGCATCCGCGGGCTGCGCGGATCGCCCAGGATGCTGCGTGCACCAAGGGCTCGCGGACCAAACTCCATCCGGCCATCGAACCAGCCGATGATCTTCTCGTCGGCAAGGTAGCCCGCCGCGCGATCGAGCTGGGCGGGCTCGTCCATCCGCTCGTACTTCGCACCGACCGACTTGAGGTAGGTCTCAATCTCCTCCGGGGTGAAGTCCGGGCCCAGGTAGGCACCCTTCATCGCATCCTTGCCAGGCACGACCACGCGCGGGTGATTGTGCTGACGATGGTGAATGAGCTGCGCCACGCCCAGCGCCCCGCCGGCGTCCCCTGCCGCCGGCTGAATCCAGATCTGCTTGAACGGACCTTCACGCAGCAGCCGGCCATTGCCAACGCAGTTGAGTGCCACGCCACCAGCCAGGCACAGGTTCTCGGCGCCTGTCTGCCTGTGTGCGGTCCGTGCCATGCGCAGCATGACCTCCTCGCACACTGCCTGGACGGACCGTGCAAGATCCATCTCCTTTTGCGTCAGCTTCGACTCCGGCTTTCGCGGCGGCCCTCCGAACAGCTCGTTGAACGCGCCGTTGGTCATGGTCAGGCCGGTGAGGTAGTTGAAGTACTTCTGATTGAGGCGGAAGGAGCCGTCCTCCTTGAGGTCCAGCAGCTCCTTGTAGATCAGATCGACGTACTTCGGCTCCCCGTACGGGGCGAGACCCATCACCTTGTACTCGCCGGAGTTCACCTTGAAACCGGTGTAGTACGTGAACGCCGAGTAGAGCAGGCCGAGCGAGTCGGGCCACTGCAGCTCATCCAGGATCTCGATGTCGTTGCCGCGTCCCATACCGATGGACGCAGTGGCCCACTCGCCCACGCCGTCCATCGTGAGGATCGCCGCATCTTCGAACGGCGACGGGTAGAACGCACTGGCCGCATGCGACTCGTGGTGCTCGGAGTAGAAGATGTGCCCGACGTAGCCGAGCTCTTCGCGCAGCTGCCGGTCGATGTAGAGCTTGTCCTTGATCCAGAGCGGTCCTGCCATCAGGAACGAGCGGAAGCCCTTGGGCACTACGCCAAGATAGGTTTCGAGGATCCGCTCGAACTTCAACAGAGGCTTGTCGTAGAAGCCCACGGCCGTGAGATCAGCCACCCCTATGCGGGCCTGCTCGAGGCAGAACTCCACGGCACGATGCGGAAACGTCGCGTCGCCTTTCTTGCGGGTGAAGCGCTCCTCCGACCCTGCGGCAATGATCTCGCCGTTCTTGAGCAGGGCGGCGGCACTGTCGTGGTAGAAAGCCGAGATGCCGAGAATGTACTGATCACTCATCGGAATTGTCCGCTTGCGTCGCGTGCGCTGGAAACACTGGTTAGCGAGGCTTTCCCGAGACTCTTCCCGCCAGAATCGTCGCGTGACCCTCTTCAACCGAGTTCCGCGTATGCCTCGGCGTACCTTGCCGCCATCGCCTGGCCCGTGAACATGGTCTCGTACGAGTCCCTGGCTCCGCGACCGAGTCGACCGCGTAACTCGCAGTCGCAGATGAGACGGGTCAACCCACCTGCCAGCGCCTCCGCGTCCCGAGGCGGAACCAGGAGGGCGGTTCGCTCGTTCTCGAGCACGAACGGGTTCTCTCCGACCGTCGTGGCGAGGATGGGGCGACCGGCAGCCATGGCTTCGAGAATGACGATCGACATCGCCTCCCAGTAGGAGCTCTGCACGAGGACGTCGAACTGCGGCAGCACGGCCCTCGCGTCCGGCACCCAACCCACGAACTCCACGACATCGCCAATCCCGCGGCGGGCCACGTCGGCTTCAAGCGCAGGGCGGAGAGGGCCGTCGCCCACCAGGACGAGTCGGAAGCGCAGGCCTTTGGCCTTCACGATTCCGACGGCCTCGAGCAGAGTAGGCAGTCCCTTCTGCTCGATGAACGTGCTGATGCTGCCCACGGTCGGAATGCCATCCGTCCGTGCAAACGCCTGGCGTGGAGGTTCGGCAATGTTCGCGTCATCCACGCCGTTCCAGATGGTTCGAATCCGCTCCGGGTCCAGTCTATGTGCAGCAATCAAGGTGTCACGTTGGACATTACCCACGGCGACAAGTTGGTCTGGCACGCGGGAGAGGATGCGTTCCAGCAACAGTCGCTTTCGCGACAGATGGGGGTAGTTGCCGAAGTGGAACGTGTGGATGTGACGAAAGCTGCGCGTGCGCAGTCTGGTGGCGCTGACATCAGTCAGCGACCGCAGGTCGTGGGTATGGACTACGTCGACCTGACGCTCTGCCACGATCCTGCCGATGCGGCTTGACACCTCCAGGATGCTCCATTTCGCGTCGTCGGCGATCCCAGACAACACCTCGAAGCCCTCGGCCCGTAGCTCAGCCTGGACTTCTCCGCCGGTGGTGATCACGGCGATGGTGACACCATGCCCGGCCGCCCGCAGGTGCCGGGCGAGTGTGGCGATCACGTGTTCGGCGCCTCCACCCCAAAGGGAACCGTTGGTCAGCATGACATGAGGGCTCATCCCGCCCGCCCCATTCTCGCCAGCGCGACCCTGGCACGTGACGCCTCGCGCGTGTCGGGACGCTTCAACTGCTCGAGGAAATGACTCGCCGCCCGTTCCTCCTGACCCACGGCCAGATACACCTCGCCCAGGTGGTAGTGAATGCAGAACATGTCCGGTTTGGCGGAGTACGCTCGTTCGAGATAGGGCAGGGCCTCCGCGCTCCGGCCTGCATGATGAAGCGCCCATCCGTAGGTGTCGTGAATGTCCGGGTCATCGGGGCGCATCGCCAGGGCCTGTGCAGCGTACTCGACGGCCAACCTGGGATCACCCTCTCCGGACTCGATCTCCACCCAGCCCAGTTCATTCAACAGATTCGCGCTCCGAATGCCGGACTCGTACGCACGCCGGTATTCGCCTCGTGCCGACGAGAAGTCTCCGGCCCGCTCGAACCTGACCGCCGCGTTCATGTGCCTCTGCGTGCGGTACGAGTCCACCGTCACGGAACCGGCGACGGCCAGTGCCGTCAGTGCGCAAAACCCGGCGATCCGCGGCAGTTGAGTCCGCGCCACCCAGGCGATCCCCATCACCAGGCCGGACACACTGGCGACGAAGTCCCACAGGTCGAGGTCGCGATCGGGCCTGACCCCCTGCGCCAGTTCATCGACTGCCGCCAGGGCGAGGAGTGCCAGACCAAGGACGATCGCCCGATCCCGCAGGGACGGCAGCGCTCTCTTCGTCAGCTGATCGGCGGCGACGCAAATCGCAAGAAAGGCGGCCGCATGCAGCACCTTGTCGATGCCAGGCAGGAAGATCAGAACCCTGTCGACGAGGCCCCCGAAGGCCAGACTGACACCTTCGACAATGACAAAGATCGCGACGAGGGGCAGCAGAAGCGTTGCCATGAGATCTCGAAGCTGGTGCCTCGCCCCTGTCACCGGATTTGCGCTCATGTGGACTCAGTCCGGGTCAATCCGGCGACGGCCCAGGCGTCGCCACAGCGCGCCGGCAACGTCCCGGCAGGCGCCGGCCAGGCCGGTGCCGGTCATGGGGTACACCGCGATGGCCCGGTATTGCCGTACTTCCGGACGCCACCGTCGTTCCCACTCGGCGGCACTTCCGAGGAACTCGTAGGACTCGAGGCCCTGCTCGAAGGCCGACCGAATCGAAACCTCGGTAAGCTGGAGACCCGGATAGTAGGCCGCCAGTGATTCCTGATACCCGATCTTGAGCTGCCACAAACGCCTGTAGGCCACGACCGACAACTCCACGGCGGCGACGTGTGTGCCAAACGACAGCGTCGAGACGCGCAGTCGCCCCTTCTCGGAGGCCCGTCGGCCATACCGCCGGAAGAACTCCCGCAGATCGGCACTCGCCCCAAGGGAGGACCCGCGACGCCCCTTCCAGCCCGAACCCTCAATGGCGACCACGGTCTCCAGGTGCGCATCGACTTCAGCCGGACCGGGAATGCTCTGCGCCACCGTCATGCGTCCCAGCGCCTTCTCGGCCTTCCTGCGCAGTCGCCGAAGGTTCGAGGTGATCCTGGATGAGAGCCCTTCGTAGTAGGCATTCCAGGAGCTCCGTGTGTCCACCGCCAGGACATCCGCCGATGTGCGGACCACGGCCACGGCACGCCAGGGCGACAGGCGGTCGAACGCTCGGGCGACGGGTGATTCGGCCGGAATGCGCTGCAGGATCATCGGCTGACGGAGCGCCAGGACACGGTCCGTGAGCTCCGAGACGACCTCATCCGAGGAGTACAGCCAATCCGCCGGCTCATACAGCCGCGAACCTCCAATGATAGCGAGGCGGCCGCCCTCCGACACCAGCGGTGCAGCGCCGGTGAGCTTGTCCGCCTGCCAGGTGGTGACAACGTTGATGTCACTTTCTGCATGAAGCGTCTCGGCACACGACATGAACCAGTCGTGCTCGAGAAGCGGAGAGCGAAATCCGGCGGCCAGGGTATCCCAGGCTTCTCTCAGGCTCTCGAGGGGTCGCACCATCCTCAGGCCGCCAGGGCCCTTGTGGCTTGCGCGCCGTTCCTCATTGCCTGACGCACGCGCTCGATAATCGTGACTCCGAACCGTCGAACCGGCGGTGGACAATAGCTCAACAGCCACAGGCCCCACTCCGGTTGGCCGTAATACCCGCACCAGGAGAGATACGCTCTAGACCGTTGGCCGTAGTGACGCCAACCCACACACTGGCTGTCAGCCAGCATCATCGGCACGGCCACCGCCCTGTGAAGCCGTGCAAGGTGCGTGTCGATCCCGGTTCGGCGCCGCTCGTAGTAGCCCGGATCAACGAATGCATGCCGTTTGACGATTCGCAGAAGCGCCTGCTGCTTGCGCATCCACACGTACTTGCCGTCCGCTCGCGCGGTCGTGGACACCTGGCCGTCGTGATAGCGCAGCTTGTAGGTCGGCACGTCGACGAAGCAGACCTCGTGGCGGCGGCAGATGCGCAGCAGGTAGTCCAGCTCTTCCCAGTAGGCGACGCGCTCGTTCCTCTCGCCAGCCTCTTCGGCGACCTCACGGCGCAACATGACCGTGTTCTGGCACAGCACCAGGTTTACCAGATAGGTCTCGAACACATTGCCGGTGTACACGTAGCGGGTGATGGCGCTCGAATCCTCTTCGAGCAGGGTAGATGGAATGCCACCGACCGCATCCAGGGGAATCCGGTTCTTGAAGATCCGCTCGTAGGTGATCGAAGGATCCCGGTACGCCGAACTGTGGTACGTCGTCAAGTGATATCGATCGAAGAATCCACCGTTGTCGAAGCCGCTCATCTCGGCGCAGACAAACGCGACGCCCGGGAACCTCTCCAGCAGGTTCGTTTGCAGCTCGAGCGCGTAGGGGTAGAACAGATCGTCCGAGTCCAGAAACGTCAGATATCGCCCTCGCGCGTGGCTCGTTCCAATGTTCCTCGCGTGTGCGATACCGCGATGAGGAGTACGAACGAAACGGACACGGTCTCCGTACTCCCGAATTTTCTCCTCCGTTCCGTCCGTTGACCCGTCATCGACAACGACGACCTCGAAATCGTCGAGGGTCTGACCCAGAACGCTGTCGATGGCCTGGCCCACCAGGTCCGCCCGATTGAACGTGGGGATGACGACGCTGACAAGGGGAGTCATGTGGTCTGACGCGGAGGCCCTGCAGCCCGGGGATCGACGTGCTGCACGCGGCGCTGCGCCGGCTTCCGATGCCTGAGGCGTTCGACAATGCCCAGAATTCGACCGCTCAGGGTCCCTGAGTACACGGTCAGGACTGTGCGCCACCGGATGTCGTCCGTCCACTGCCGCTCCCATTCGTAGGGCTCACCAGGGAAATCCAGCTGCTGGACACCCCGATTGATGAGCGACTCTATGAGGCGAGCACGCAGGAAGGTTGCGGGACTGACGGCTCGATATGCGTGGTCGTAGCTCGTCTTGAGGTAGTGGTAGCCGCCGTCCGTCACGTACCCGAGGTTGTACGCAACTGGTCGAGTGTCGAGCGTGAGCCACTGCAGGTGCAGTCGACCGCTGCCAAGGGCGGCCGCGCAGAAGTCACGATAGAAGCGCGTCTGTCTCTCGATCGCGGCGATCGAGGTTCCGTGCGACTGCTTCCAGCTGGCCTGTTCGACCCGCAACAGGGCCGAGTACGCTCCGTCGAACTGATCGGGGTGTCGCAGCTCGAGCACGTCGACGGCCCCACTCGACAGGATCTTGCGCTCCGTGCGCTTCAGGTAGTTCCTGAACTTCGCGCTCCTCGCCCCCAGGTAGTCGTCGTAGGAACCGGGGAGCGAGAGCACATACGCCGGGAGGCCGTCCCGAACTCCCACCCGGTGGCCGCCTTCATGCAGGCACTGCTGAAGCATGCTCGTGAGCGGACTCTCCTCCAGGAGACGCGCCATCCGGAAGCAATCCCACTTGACGGGCAGGCAGCCGAGCGCCCGCACGAAGGCCCTGACCACGTTATCGTCGGTCGAACGGAGTAACAGATCGCTATGGGTGTTGTACTCTTCCGTGAGGGGCCCCACGAGAGTAATGCGCCGCCCCATCACCTTCAGGGCGCGAGCCACCAGCGGAACGATGCCGACGATGCTCCGGTCCTGCTCGAGGCGCACGACGAAGCACCGATCGTTCGGACGCACATGATGGCGCGCCATCGCACTGACCCACTCGAACGACGTGGACGGCTCGTTGGGTCGCAGCAGGAACAGCTCATCCCACCGGTTCTGGAGTGACGCCAGCTGCTCAACGCCTTCGCTGATGTCAATCGAGACTTCCGCACGACCTCTCGAGGCATCGCCCGCGAGGCTAGCAGGGATGGCCACTGCGCCGTGCGGCATTGCTAAGAGCTCCGGTTCTCACGGATTGCGTCGAGGCTCGACACCATGCTCGACAAGGCCCGGTCTATACGCTCGTAGCAGGCCTCGAAGGCCGCGCGTGGCCTCGAGAACGGGTCTGCGATGTTGTAGCGCTCGTAGCCGGGCATCGCCTCCCGATCGAATAACGAAAGCAGCACGACACGCTCCGCGACATCTGGATACGACGCGCGCAGCTCCAGCAGGTGCGCAGCCTCCATCACCACGATCAGGTCGTGCGAAGCCATCAGCTCACGGGTGACGGTCTGAGGACGATGATCGACGAGCGACAGCCCGTAGGTGGCCGCTACATCGCACGCGGCCTTTGGGGATCGAGCGGCCTGCGTGGTCCTGATCCCTGCCGACGCGCACCGGATGTGCTCGCCGCCGTGCTGCTTGAAACGCTCGGAGGCGAGCACGGCCGCAAAGGGGCTGCGGCAGATGTTACCGAGGCACACGAACAGGATGGACTCGACCCTGGCGGGCAGCGGCGGGTTTTTCAGCGACGCGCCTCTCACGGTCCATGCCAGGTCTCGGAGCGGCCGCTTGACGGCCATGGCCACCGGGTTGGTGAGAAGCGAGGTGATGGCGCGCTCGGCCAATGAGCGCGGCTGCTTCCCCATCATGGGCGGCTCGGCCACGCTGGTCACGACACCGCTTCCAGCCGCATGTCCGCCGCAATCGCCCGCAGCGCGCCCCGGTCCACCTTCGCTGCCGCTGACAGCTTCGGCAGCTCGGGCTGCTTGATGACGCGCACGGGGACCTTGTATGCCGCCAGGCGCGACGCGCAGAAGGCTCGCAGGGCATTCTCCGCGTCGGCCAGCGACTCCTTGAGCGCCACGAACGCCACCGGCGCCTCGCCAAGAAGCGGATGCGGCGCAGCCACGACCGCGGCCTCGAAAACCGCGGGGTGCTGGTGCAGCACCTCCTCGATCTCCTTCGCGCCCACGCGGTTGGCGCCGACCTTGATCATGTCGTGCCGCCGCCCGACGAGGTAGAGATACCCCTCCTCGTCCGCGTAGCCGAGATCGCCCGTGCGATAGCCGCCCGGGCCGAAACGCTCGGCCGTTTCCTCCGGATTGTTCCAGTAGCCCGACGAGATGTTCTCGCCCCGCGCGACGAGCTCACCCGTCTCACCCGGCCCCGCGCGCCGGCCGGCCTCGGTCGTCACCTGGATCTCCACGCCGGGGATGGCGCGACCGATGGAGCCGAGCTTGCGTGGGAGATCTGCCGGCGGAAGATACGTGAGCCGCGCCGCTGCTTCCGTGGCGCCGTACATCACGTAGAAGTCCGCCTTCGGCCCGCGCTCCAGCCACTGGGTGATCTGCGCGGGCGGCATCCCGCCCCCTGCCTGCGTGACGTAGCGCAGGCGCGGCAGCTCCACCGCGCCGAGGTTCGAGCGGTGCAGCATCAACGCAAAGGTGGACGGCACACCGGCAAAGCCGGTCACCTCGTGCTCGCGCATGCCCTCAAGCACCACGTTCGGAAACGCCGCGCGGTTCTCGACGACGAGCGACCCGCCGACGGCGAGGTGCGTGTGGAGGAGCGACAGGCCGTAGACGTAGTGGAAGGGCAGCACGCACATCACGCGGTCCGCGGCGGTCAGCTGCAGATAGCTGACGATGGAGCGCGCGTTGGCGACGAAGTTGCGGTGGGAGAGCATCACGCCGCGAGGGACGCCGGTGCTGCCGGAGGTGTAGATGATGGCGGCCAGGTCCGTGTCGGCCGCGTTCGAGGCCAGCGGATCGGTCGGGCAATCGAGGAGTGCGCAGTGGAGGTCGTCGGGGCCAGCTGCGGGCGCCGAGCTGGCCACGAACACGGTGTGCGCGTCCGCCGAAGCATGTGAGGCGGCGGAAGCCCCGGCGCTCGGTAGCGATAGGCTCCGGGCAGCGCCCGCATCGACCACGCACACGCGCGGTGTGCAGTCGGCAATGGCGTGCTGCAGGCGATCACTCCTGGCGCCGCCCGCCAGCGGCGCGGCCACACCACCCGCCTTCAGAGCGCCGAGGTACGCCGCCACCATCTCGACGCCATTCTCCAGGGCAATGACGACGCGGTCACCGCGCGCGAGGCCGTTCCGTTGATACAGGTGGCCAAAACGATTGGCGAGACTATCCAGCTCCGCGTAGGTGGTCCGCCGCGCCGGCTCGACGAGCGCCGTCGCATCGGGCGTCCGCTCCGCCCACTCCTCGAGGAACTGGTGCAGCAGCATGGTCAGGACGCGCTCACCTCGGTGGAGACGCGGTCCACCACGGTCCGAATCGCCGCCGGCGCTATCGCCTCCGGCCTTCGCCTGATGAACCGCTCGTGCACGAGCTGTGTGGACAGCACCCCCACCACGCCCATGTTGTCCGCGTTCGAGAACTGCCCGCTCGCCGCGCGCGAGGCGCACTTTGCGAGAAGCTGCTGCACGGCGCCGGGATCGAAGCAGCCGGCGTCTTTCACCGCCTCCGGGCCGGCCACCTCTGCCATCCACTCCTGCGCTTCGGGCGTCGCAAACGACAAGGCATCCGGCGCGCGGTAGGGCTGCTTGGGCCGCTCGAGAATGGACGCCGGCAGCAGGTCCGCCGCCGCGCGCTTCAGGACGTGCTTCTCGTCCAGAACGCGGAGCTTGTAGGCCGGGGGGAGCGATTCGGCGAGCGCCGCCACGCGACGATCCAGGAACGGGAAGCGTCCCTCCACCGAGTGCGCCATCAACATGCGGTCGCCCTGGGAGGACAGGAGATACCCCGAGAGCAGCGTGTGCACTTCGAGATACTGGTCCTGCGCCAGCGGCGTCCACCGCGAGAACTCCGCCGGAAGCCTTGCCAGAAGCGCCCCCCGCGAGTCCACTTTCGCCACGCGCTCGCGGAGCTCGGGCGAGAACAGGCGCTTCAGCGCGCCGGTGCTGTTCCACCGCGGGTCATGACCGAAGCCCGGTGCGAAGCGACGCTCGAGCCCGCGGCCGAAGAACTGCCGCGCCACCGCGCGCTGCGCTACCGGCGAGCGCTCCAGATAGGGGTAGAGCCGATCCAGCAGGCGCGGCCGCCACTCCGACTTCGGCTGCGCACCCCAGAAGCGGCGGATCTTCGCCTCGCGGAAGAGGTCGTAGCCGGCGAACATCTCGTCCGCGCCCTCGCCCGTCAGCACGACCTTGATGCCGCTATCGTGCACCAGCTTCGAGAGCAGGAACAGCGGCGCTGGCGCCGTGCGCAGGACCGGCCGCTCGGTGTGCCAGACGACGTCCGGGAACACGCGCGCGATATCACCACGCGACACCACCACCTCGTGGTGCTCGCTCCCGAGCCGCTCCGCCATCGTCCGCTGGAACGACGTCTCGTCGTATTCCGCGTCCTCGAAGCGCAGCGAGAAGGTGGAGAACTTCGAGCCCTTCGCCCGCAGGCCCATCGCTGCCGTCAGCGAGCTGTCCAGCCCGCCAGAGAGATAGCTTCCCACCGGCACGTCGGCACGCAGCATCCGCAGGCTCGTCGCTTCCGACAGCGCCTCCCGCACCTCGTCCACCGCATCGTCCAGCGTCCCGCTGAAGCGCCCGACCTCGCCCATCGGAAAGCCCGGCTCGTAGGAACGGTAGTGGCGTATACCAGTCGAGGTGTAGACGCGCACGGTGCCGGGCTCGATCTCCTGGATGCCCTCGAACACCGTCTGTGGGGCCACGGGCGACCAGAAGGTGAAGAGCTGATCCAGCCCCACGGGGTCCAGGCGGCGCGGCAACGTGGGATCCGCGGCGAAGAGCGCCTTCACCTCGCTCGCGAAGAGCACCCGCCCGTCGTGCTCGGCGACGTAGAGAGGGCGGACACCAAACGGGTCCCGCGCCAGCACCAACTCGTTGCGACCGCTGTCCCAGAGACCCACCGCCCACTGACCGTTGAACCGGCGGAAGGCGTCCGCGCCCCACTCCTCGTAGGCATGGACGATGACCTCGGTGTCGCTGCGGGTGTTGAAGGCGTGCCCGCGAAGGACGAGCTCGTCCCTCAGCTCGACGTAGTTGAAGATCTCGCCGTTGAAGGCAATCCACAGGACACCGCGCTCGCTCGTGAGCGGCTGCTGTCCCGTGGCCAGGTCGATGATCGAAAGGCGCGCGTGCGCGAGTCCGGCGCGGCGGTCGCGATACAGGCCGAACTCATCCGGCCCGCGGTGGCGCAGCGCGCCCGCCATCACCCCGAGCTGGTCGAGGTCAGGCGGCGGGAGATCCGCGCGCCGATTCATCACGCCGGCGATGCCGCACATATCAGTCGCGTCGCTCAGGTGCGGTGGGGGCGGCCACGCTTCCCCTCGGCCGGTCGGTCAAACGTCCCTCTGGCGGCGCCAGGAACACTGGGCGCAAAAGAGCCGCTTGCGACTGGCCGGCGGGCCGTTTGTCGGCAACACGAGTCGCCCGGCCTCGAAGGGAAGCGCGACCGCCCCCACCGCACCTGAGCGACGAACTCACTACCCTTTGATCTCCGGCACCGGTTCCACAAGCAGCGGCCGCGCGTGCAGGTACGCTGTCGTCCGCCGC
Organism: Acidobacteriota bacterium; assembly: GCA_020851565.1. Lineage (GTDB taxonomy): Bacteria > Acidobacteriota > Vicinamibacteria > Vicinamibacterales > UBA2999 > VFZN01. Next base: position 56,581 of record JADZCN010000156.1, read on the forward strand.
TTCTGGTCGATGTCGCGGTACACGCGCTCCACCTGCTCGGCCGTCAGGCCAATCGCCGCCGCGACATCCGCTGCGGGAACGTTGTGATTGCGGCCGTAGAGGCACAGGTCCATCTGCGCGTACGGCAGCGCGAAGTAGAACTCCTCCTGCGTCTGCGGCAGCGAGAAGGTGTCGGTCGTCGGCGGACGGCGGCGGATCTCCTCGGGGACGCCGACGTACTCCGCCAGCGCGTAGACCTGCGACTTGTAGAGGTGCGCGATCGGCTTGATGTCAGCCGCGCCGTCGCCCAGCTTCACGAAGAAGCCCTGGTCGTACTCGAGGCGGTTCGGTGTGCCGGCCACGGCGTAGTTCAGCCGATCCGCGTGGTAGTACTCCATCATCTTCCGCACGCGCTGCTTGAAGTTGGTGGCAGCGATGATCTGCAGGTAGGCCGCCGGCGACATGCGCGAGGTGCGGCGCTCGCCGCCGGGGCTCTCGACGGTCAACTCCGACACGTTCAGCCGATCGCTCTCGAGGATGGACGGCAGCGTGACCTTGTGGCGATCGTGTTCGCCGTAGTCAGGAAACACCATCCGGATGGCCTCGTCCTGCCGTCGATAGCAGCCCGCCGCCTCGAGGATGGGCGCGATGTCCTCGAGCAGCGTGGGCACGCCCAGCTTCGACGTCAGCATCCGGCCCAGCTTCTCGGACTCGGGCGACGAGGCGCGTTCGGGCATGAGCAGCACCTGGACGCGATCCGGGCCAAGCGCCCGCGCGCACAGGCACGTCACGACGGAGCTGTCGATGCCACCGGAAAGCCCGACGACGATGCCGCGACGCCGAAGGACACCGACCTGGACGCGGATGGCCTGCTCGATGGTTTCGGCAGTCTTCTCAACGTCGATCGTCAGGGCGGATGGGGAAAGCGATGAATTGGACACAGATGGGACTCAGATGGGGCCGCAGATAACGCAGATAACGCAGGGCCGCAGATGAACGCAGATGGCGCAGATACGGACGGGAACAGGACGGGGACGAGCCACGCGGAGCTTCGCCCCCTCAGTCACAGCGTGACGAGACGATCATCCCCGGCCAACGCCCGACAGGGGCCTGGCGCTCGCACCGACGGACTGGATATCGGCACGGGCCATTTCAGCAATTCCCCTTCCCGCGTCGTGATCCCAGGCCAGGGAATGCTGATGAATGGAAGTGCTTATCTTACTGATATTTACGCGCTAGCAGCCTGAGCCGAACCGCGGCCGACGCGCTCAAATGGTGGCGCCGGCGAGGACTTTTGTCGGTGGCGGTCGGAGAAATGACTCAGCCGCGCCCTTCGGTCGTCGCGAGGGGCGGGCGCGCAGCGAGGCGGGAACCGGGCTTCGAGGACGCGGTGGCCGGCGGCGCCACTGGCTCGGCCGGGCGCGCGGGGCGGGACCGGAGGCGGATGCTGATCGCGATGAGGACCGCTCCGAGGGCGAGCAGGGCCAGCGGCTCCGAGGCGCGAGACGCCATCTCGAGCAGCGGACGAATCGGTTCGAGCATCGCGGGAAACATGACGGAAAGTCCTTGCAGTGGGGACAACAGCAATCGCCGATCCATTCGCGATCCGAACGATTGTTTCGGGAATTCACGCCGGTTTCCCGATGAGCTGAGAATGGCTCAGTAAACTGGGCGAGGCGAAGTCAGAGTTCCGAGCGACTTACGTCGGCTGGCTTTGCGAGAACGAGACTTCCGCGAGCCGTCTCGGCATTCGCTGCCCTGGTGCCGTTGCGCGCAGTTGCGGGCAACGGGCGACGTCTCCTCTGAAAAGCCAAAAGCCGCGGGGCGCCGGAACAGGCGCCACGCGGCCGGGTTCAAATCGTGAGAGCGTTAACGATCCGCGCGGCCGGGCCGGCGCGCGTAGTGAGCCGCGCCAAAGAGCCCGACGCCGAGCAGCAGGAGCGTGACGGGCTCGCCGCCGAAGCGGCGCCGACTGGCTGGCGAACCAGAGCCCGCCGCCGCTTGCGCCTGGTCCAGGTGGTTCGCCATCACCGCACCCGTCGTGAGCAGCTCGCCGGTTCCGGCCACCCGATCCGATGCCGAACTCGCCACCTCTGCCCGAACTCCAAGCTGAACGAAGAGTGCCGTGGCCAACACCAACAGCAGAATGATCCCGAACGCCGAACGAAACATTGCGCGAAGTCCCCGCGGTCGAGGGAGTGACCGCTCGGGGCACCGAGTACGCAATTTTGGTGCCCTCTCAATCAGCGCTCATGGAATGCGGAGAAACTGCCATGAATCAGTAGCTTGAGCCATGATTGTCCTTTGTCGGGCTTGGACACTTAGTCTGCCTTCAGGAAGACTATTGTCCGGGCGGAGGCCCGTGTTGCAGCCTCGGCGGTTAGTGGAGGGCTATTTCTGCGACCTGAGCTCGCAACCGTACCGGCGCAGGAAGGCCACGAACTTCCGCTGGTCCGACGCCGGCATGTTCAGCAGCCGCACCAGCGTGCCGTAGTTGCCCCGCGCGGCGTCCAGCCCGCGGCGCACCATGTCGCGCACGTCGGTCCGCGTGATCTCCCGCTGCATGAACATCGGGTAGACCGCCGACCAGAAGCTCTCGCCGCTCTGCACGAGCCGCATGAAGAGATCCTCGCCGACCGTGCGCCGCCGCTCCCGGGCGGCCCTGGATCCTGCGGGACGTCGGGGGCGAATGCCCACGGGCAGGTCCTCGGCTCCTATCACCTCCGCACGTGCCGACATCACCAGGCGTTCCACCACCTGGCGCAACTCGCGCACGTTGCCCGGCCACGAGTACGCCTCCAGTGCGTTGTGCGCCTCGAGCGTGAACGAGATGGCGCGCCGGTCATTGCCGGAGACGGCCACACGGGCGAAATAGTCCACCAGGACCGGGATGTCGTCGTGACGATCCCTCAGGGAGGGTGCGGACATCTCGCTCGCGCCCAGACACGATCGCAGCTCCTCCCGGAACAGCCCCTCGCCCACCCGCGCATCGAGGCGTGCGCTGGTCGTCGCCAGGATGCGCACGTCGGAGGGCGTGCCGGCGCCGAACGTCCCCACGCGATGCACCTCGCCGCTCTCGAGGAAGCGAAGGAGGAGACCCTGGGTCCGCGGCGTCATCTCTTCCACGTCCTCGAGCAGCACGGTGCCGCCGTGGGCGACATCCAGCACGCCCATGCGGTCGCTCGACGCGCCGACGACGCTGCCCTTGACGCAGCCGAAGAGCTCGGTTTCGAGGAGGGTTTCGGGGAGGCGCGCGCACGGCACCGCGACGAACGGGCCCGAGGCGCGGCTGCTGGCCGCGTGCACGGCCCTGGCCAGGAGCGACTTGCCCGTCCCCGGCTCGCCGGAGATGACCGCCGGCGCGTCGGTCGCCGCCAGGCACGCGATGTCGTGCCGCACGCGGCTGAAGGCGGCGCTGTGCCCGATGAGCGGGGGAAGCACGGACGGCGTGTCCGGTTCGGGCACACAGTCGTACAACTCGGCGGCAGCGAATCCCTTCTCCATCGGCGGTCGGCGGTGACGACGGTGCAAACCCACCGCCACATGCCCGTGCCGAGTTGACCCTGCGCTCTAGATCCCGCTACTGCAGTCACTTGCGCGTTACACGCACGTTTCTGCACACACCGTTCGCGAGCTCACTTTACAGCCGTGTTCGACCGGCCCGCTCCCAAAAGTCTCGGCCGTAAGTGACTTCGTTACTTCCTGAGCGTCAACCCCACCAACTCCGCCACCGCGCCCCCCGTGGTCTGCGCGGCGTTCAACCCGAGGCGGAAATCCTTGTCGCTGTACGTCGCGAAGACGTCGGTCGGCTGATGCCAGTGCGGGTTCCACCCGTTGCCGGTGTGGACGCCGCGCTCGTTCTCCCGGAGGCTGATGGCGGGCACCAGGTCCATGAACGGCGTGGAGTCGGTGTTGGTCATGTGCGGGCCGACCTGCGCGGGGTAGTCCGTGGCGTACAGCTCGTTCGCGCGGTGGAAGAAGAACGCCAGCTTCATCGCTTCGTCGGCGAGCTTCGCCGTGGACTGGAACTCGATGTTCACGTCCGCCTCGGGGCGCTGCTCGGGGTTGAGCGTGCCGTCGGCGCGCGGCATGCCGTGATCCCACATCATCATGTCGTGCTGGATCATCCCGAGCCACTTCGGTTCCGGATAGCGGCCGGATCCCGGCGGATCCTCCTTGCCCTGCAGCGCCTGGCGCTGCTCCACGTACGCGCGCGCGCCGTTCAGGCCCGTCTCCTCGTTGTTCCACAATGCGAAACGGATGGTGCGCTCGGTGACGACGTCCGGCATGCTGAAGATGCGCGCCAGCTCCATCACCAGCGCCGTGCCCGATCCGTTGTCGTTGGCCGCCTCGCCCCAGCCGTGGCCGTCCATGTGGGCGCCGATGATGTACATCTCGTTCGGGTACTTCGAGCCGACCTTCGTGCAGTAGACCTGCTCGCGCGGGCCGTTCTTCGCAGGCTCGGAGTTGAGCGCGCGCAGCTTCTCGTCGGGCTGCTGCATCGGGTCGTTGTTCACGCCGGTCGGCGCGCGCTGGCCACGGGGCCGGCCGCCGCCCGAGATGCGAGGCACCGCTCCGGGAGGCGGCTGCTGCTGGCCGCCGCCTCCGGTTCGCGGCTGCGGCGGGGGCGGATCGTAGACGTACTTGATGCGCTCGGTCGGGCAGCCGTAGCTCTTGAGCTGCGCCTCGATCCAGTCCACCGCCTTGCGGTTCCGCTCCGTCCCCTGCCGGCGATCCCCGAACTGGGTGAGCCCTTTCACGGTCGCCTTGTAGTTCTCGTGGCTGAGCCGCGAGATGAGGGTCGCGACGTCGGCCACCTGCGTCGGCGGAGGCACGGTCGGGCCGGACTGGGCCGAGAGCGAGGCAACGCCCACGCTAAGGGCAGCAACTCTGGTGAGAAGAACACGCATGGCAGGGCCTCCGAGGGGGATTCTAGCCGCTGGACGGGGCGTAGGTCTTGGGGTCTTGGGGTCTTGAGGTCTTGAGGTCTTGAGGTCTTGGGGTCTTGGGGTCTTGGGGTCTTGGGGTCTTGGGGTCTTGGAGCCGACGCGTCGTGACGGCCGTGCGCGCGGGCGCCGCTGACGTGGCTCAGACGGGGCGCTGAGAGGCGACTCCTCGGTGGCCAGACCGTTGGAGGTTGGCCGACTCGCCATCCGACAAACGCGCCGTCGGCCGCCACCTGGCCTGTTTGAGCACGCTGATGCAGGCGAGTTGGCTCGAGTGCTTGTGAACGCCAGAGGCGCGATTGACCGGCCGACCGACCGGTCTGGCTGCCGAGGAGTCGCCTCTCAGCGGCCTGCGTCTTGGGACGTGGGTCGTGGGGCTTGGGTCTTGAGGTCTTGAGGTCTTGGGGTCTTGGAGCCGACGCGTCGTGACGGCCGTGCGCGCGGGCGCGCCCGTTCGAGGCCGGGCGACTCATGCAGCCGACAACTGGACCGCAGGCCAGTCCAGCGCGCGGCCCTTTTGCGCGTACGGTTCTGAGCCGTGCCGGAGGTTCCGTTGTCCGACCGGCCGAGCGGGCGTGCCCGTGCGCATGGCTGGCACGACGTGTTCCCTTCAGCTCACGAAGACGATGGGCCTTGGGTCTTGGGCTCTTGGAGCCGACGCGTCGTGACGGCCGTGCGCGCGGGCCGCTGACGTGGCTCAGACGGTCGCTGAGAGGCGACTCCTCGGTGGCCGGACCGTTGGAGGTTGGCCGACTCGCCATCCGACAAACGCGCCGTCGGCCGCCACTTGGCCTGTTTGAGCACGCTGATGCGGGCGAGTTGGCTCGAGTGCTTGTGAACGCCAGAGGCGCGTTTGACCGGCCGACCGACCGGTCTGGCTGCCGAGGAGTCGCCTCTCAGCGGCCGCTCAGCGCAACGCCCCCATCGCCTCCTGCACCCCCACCGCCACGAACAGCGCGAGAATCGCCACCAGCATCAGGTTCGTGGACCAGTGATTCCGCGGCACGGGCTCCGTCCACGCCACCTTGTTGTTCAGATACAGCAGCGTCGCCGCCAGGAACGGCACGAACAGGCTCCCCACCACCGTGTACGTGACGATGACGAGGATGGGCCGGCCCGTGAACGCGAGCGGAATGGGCACGAGCGTGATGAAGAGGAGCCCCAGGCGATACGGCAGGCTCGTCACCTTCGTCACCTGCTCGCGCGCCTCGGGCGAAAGCTTCTTCGCGATGCCGTAGAGATCCGCGTAGAGATACGGCACGCTCTGCCACACGCCGAGCAGCGACGCGAACACTGCCGCCCAGAACCCGACGGAGTACGCGTAGTGGCCGAACGTCCCGAGGATGCTGCCGAGCATCTCGGCCATCTTGGGCACTGCCTGCGCATCGGTGATGGCCACGCCCGGCAGGAAGAACGCGCGGTTGGCGATCAGCATGATCGACAGGCCGAAGATGGCGGTGAAGACATACGCGATGCCGACGTCGCCGCGGACGTACCCCAGGTACCCCGCGCCGCGCATCCCTTCCTCGCGCATCCAGTAGTTGTAGGACAGCATCGTGATCGATCCGCCGATGCCGCCGATGAGCGACAGGACGTACGCGCCGCTCCCCACGGGGATCGTCGGCACGAGCAGCCCCTGCAACGCCGGCCCCGGATTGGTCATTGTCAGCGCCGCGCAGACGAGGATGCTGAAGCCCATGACGCCCACGAGCGTCTTCATCAGCTTCTCGAACTTGCCGTAGCCGCCGAGCCACACGAAGGCGCAGCCGACGAGGCTGTGCGCCACCGCGCCCCACGACTGCGGCACGACGCCGCCGGTGAGGTTCGCGAGGCCCAGGCCCGTGGCGTTGGTGAGCGCCGCGCTCACGGCCACGGTCCACAGCACCAGGTACACGGCGAAGTACACCTTCACCCACGCGGGGAGGTACTCCGCCCATCCTTCCACCACCGTCTTGCCCGTGCCCAGCTGCCAGCGCGCGATGCCCTCGCTCAGCACGAACTTGAAAAAGGCGCCGATCGCGATGGCCCAGAGCAGGACCACGCCGTACTTCGCGCCGCCCACCGTGGCCGACACCACGTCTCCCGACCCGATGCCGGTCGCCGCCACGACAAGGCCGGGGCCGGCGAGCTTGAGAAAGCTGAAAGACGAGGGTGACTTTGGCTCGGACAACGAGGGCGCCTCCGCGCGGCAGGGTATCAGAAACCGCCCTGGCTGCCGCCTGTTAGAATCGGTCCGCGCATGATCATCATCGGAACGAGCGGAGGAGCCAGAGACGCCATGGCGGCCATGGCGGAGGATGGCCGACTGGTCGGGGCCTGCCCACAGGAGCGCGTCACGCGCGTTCGCGGCGCGGGCCTCAACGCCAGCGGCGTGCCCGACGAAGCCATCGATCTTCTGCTGCGGCGGCGCGGCCGGACGCGGGCGGACATCGGCCAGTACATCAGCGTCGAGGGAGGCGAGCAGGCAGGCGCCTCTCCCGGCCGCCTGGATCGGCTTCGCGCCCACGCCTGCACGGCCTTTCTCACATCGCCCTTCAGCTCGTCTGCCATCGTGGTGTGCGATCACGTCTGGCCCGGCATGAGCGTGTGGAGCGGTAATGGCGCCACCCTCAAGCACGAGTGGACGTGGCCAGGCGCCAGGTTGACGCATCCCCTGCTGGTTGCCGCATCCGCGCTTGGCCTCCAGGGGCTGGGCGGTGTGCGACGGGCCGAGGCGCTGGCCCGGCTCCGGCCCGCCAGCCGCGACACCAGCATCGACAGCATGCTGGCCCTCCACGACGGCGATCTCGTCGTGGATTCCCGGTTCGAGCCGTACCTCGCCGAGCGCGCGGGACACAATCCCGACGCGGGCACGCCGTCGCGCATCCAGCTGGCATCGGCCGTCCAGGGCCGCGTGGGCGAAATCCTGCTGGAGCTGCTCCGCGAAGTGCGGCAGCGCCTCGGCCTGGCCCACCTCTGCCTCGGAGGCAGCCTCTTCCATCTCTCGGGCTTGAACTCCATCGTGAAGGAAGCCGGCCTCTTCGACGATGTGTTCGTGCCGGTGGAACCTGGTGAGAGCGGGCTGGCGGTTGGCGCAGTGCTCGATGCCCTCGGCGCGGGCCCTACGCCCACGTCACCCTTCCTCGGGCCTTCCTACTCCTTCGAGGAAGTGAAGGAGGTTCTCGACAACTGCAAGCTGCACTACTCGTGGGAGAGCGAAGAGGGCGCCGTCCAGGTCGTCGTCAAGTCGCTGCGGGAAGGGCGGCTGGTGGGGTGGTTCGACGGGCCGATGGAATGGGGCCCGCGCGCGCTCGGGGCGCGTTCCATCCTGGCAAGCCCGACCGCGCCGTACGTGCTCGAGAACCTGAACCGGTTCCTCAAGCGGCGAGAGCCATGGCGAGGCTACGCGCTCAGCGGGCTGCAGGAAGCGGTCGACGTCCACTTCGACGGCCCCGCGAGCGCGCCATTCATGGAGTGCGACTACCGGCCAAAGGACGCAACCACCTTCCAGCACGTCCTGCCGTCGCCCGAGGCGGCCATCCGGGTGCAGACGGTGGCGGCCGATGGCAGCCTGCCGCGCTTCAGGCGGGTGCTCGAGGCGGTCGGCGAAACCACGGGCCTGCCGTTCGTCGTCAACACTTCCTTCAACGGCTTCCACGAGCCCATCGTCTGCAGCCCGAGGGACGCGGTGCGCGTCTTCTACGGCACGGGGCTGGACGTGCTGGTGATCAACCAGTTCGTCGTGCGCAAGTAGGCAGGGGCCTGGCGGTTGCGCCGAGGGCGCGGCACATCCTGCCCCCGACACCGGAAATGGTCGGGTCTCTGGGGGTAACCGTGCGAGGCCCCGGGCCGATAAGAGGGACACGGTGAGGCTTCTCCGTCCCCTGCCCCGGCACGTCACGCGCCCGCTCTCCTGGCTCGTCCTGGCGGCCTGGGTGGCCAGCATGGCCACGCTGGTGCACCGGTCGTACCTCCAGGCGTCGGCAGCCAACCTCGCCACCGACCTCGCCCGCTACGGCACCGCGGCCCAGTGGCGCGGCGTCTACTACCGCGGCGAGAAGATCGGCTTCACGGTCAGCCAGACCCTGCCGACCGAAGACGGGTTCGAGCTGCAGGAGGACGGCCGCCTCCAGATGTCGCTGCTCGGCGCCACCACGCCTGCGGCCATCCGCACGACGGCCCGCGTGGACAGGACCTTCGCGCTCAGGTCCTTCGACTTCTCGCTCGACCCGGGCACGGGGCCCATCCAGGTGTCCGGCGCGCTCGACGGCCTCACCTTGACGCTCAGCATCACCAGCAACGGCACCACCCGCACCGAGGTGCGCACGCTCGCCGAGCCCCCGGCCCTCATGCTCAGCCTGGCTCGCCGCCTCGCGGCCGAGGGCCTCGCGGAAGGCGCGCGGCACCAGTGGACGATGTTCGATCCGGCGACGATGCGGAACGCGCCTGTGGCGGTCGAGGTCGGTGGACGGGAGCTCGTGCGCTCGGGTGAGCGGCCCATCCCGGCCTTCCGCGTGAGCCTCGCGTTTGCCGGCCTCCAGACGACGGCGTGGGTCACGGACACCGGCGAGGTGGTCCGGGAGGAGAGCCCGATGGGCCTGCTGACCGTGGCCGAGACGCAGGAGCGTGCCGTGGCGCTGGCCGTCCCGCGCAACGTGCAGGTGGACCTGCTCGAGGCCTCGGCTGTCGTCCCGCGCGGCAAGTACCGCATCGAGGAGCCGCGCGACGTGAAGCGCCTGCGCCTGCGCGTCGAGGGCGCGGATCTCTCGAGCCCGGACCTGCAGGGCGTGGGCCAGCAGGTGGACGGCGACGTGATCGAGTTGACCGATCCGCGCGATCTCCAGGCCGAGCCCGGTACGCCGGACCTGGCCCCGTACCTCCAGCCCGAGCCCTTCATCGAGAGCGATGCCCCGGCCATCGTGGCCGAGTCAGCACGGGCCCTCGAGGGCTACACGGAACCGCGCGCGCGGGTGGAGCGCCTCACGCGCTACGTGAACGCCCTGCTGGACAAGAAGCCCACCGTCAGCCTGCCCTCCGCCGTGGAGGTGCTGCGCACGAAGGTGGGCGACTGCAACGAGCACACGGCGCTCTTCGTCGCGCTCGCACGGGCCGCGCGCATCCCGTCGCGCATCGCGGTGGGCATGGTGTCGGTCCGCAACGCCTTCTACTACCACGCGTGGCCCGAGGTGTACATCGATGAGGGCAATGGCCGCGGCCTCTGGCTCCCGGTGGACCCCACGTTCAACCAGTTCCCCGCGGATGCCACGCACCTGCGCCTCGCGCGGGGCGGGCTCGACAAGCAGGCCGCCATCCTTCCCCTGATCGGACGCGTGAAGATGACGATGCTGGATCTGGAACTGGCGCCGGGCTCGGCGCAGGTGCTGGTGGGACGGCCATGATTGCGGTGACGGACCTGGTGAAGCAGTACGGCAGCTTCACGGCGGTAGACGGCGTGAGCCTGGAAGTGAAGCCCGGGCAGATTCACGGCTTCCTCGGCCCGAACGGCGCGGGCAAGACGACGACCATCCGGATGATCGCGGGCCTGCTGAAGCCGACGGCCGGGCGCATCCTCGTCAACGGGCACGACCTCGCGGCGGAGCCCGAGGCGGCCAAGGCCTCGCTCGGCTTCATCCCCGACCGACCGTTCATCTACGAAAAGCTCACCGCCGACGAGTTCCTGCGCTTCCACGCGGGCCTCTACGGCATCAACGGCACCGGCGTGGACGGGCGCATCGGCGAGATGCTGGATCTCTTCGAGCTGGCGCGCTGGCGCGACGAGCTCGTCGAGAGCTTCTCGCACGGCATGAAGCAGCGGCTGGTGATGAGCGCGGCATTCCTTCACCGCCCGCGGGCCGTGCTGGTGGACGAGCCCATGGTGGGCCTCGACCCGCGTGGCGCGCGGCTCATCAAGGACGTCTTCCGCCGCATGGCGGACCACGGCGTCGCCATCCTCATGAGCACGCACACGCTGGAGGTGGCCGAGGAGATGTGCGACGTGGTCAGCATCATCCTCAAGGGGCGCATCATCGCCAGCGGCACGGTGGACGACCTCCGGGCGCTGGCCGGCGGGGCGGACGAGCAGCTGACCCCGGTCTTCCTGAAGCTCACCGGCGGCAGCGGCCTGCAGGAAATCGACGAGGTCATCTGATGGCCGGCCTCGCGCAACACTCCACGCAGGCGTTCCCGTATCTCCTGGTGCCGTCGCTCTGGGCGTCGCGCAACCGCGCGCGCCGCCGCGAGCGCGGCGATCTTGCACGCGCCGTCGTCTTCGGCGGCATCGCGCTGCTGGTGACGGCATCCATCTTCTACGGGGCCTACTGGCTGACCGTGCAGGTGGGAGGCTACGCCGAGCTCGGCGACTACCTGATTCGCCTCGGGCTGTCGTGGCTCTTCCTCACGTTCCTCTCGTTCCTCGCCTTCAGCAGCGTGGTGACCTCGCTCTCCACGTTCTTCCTCTCCGATGATCTGCGGCTGCTGATGCCCTCCCCGGTCGCGCCGAGGCGCCTGTTCTTCGCGCGCTTCGCGCGCACCATGGGCCAGGCGTCGTGGATGGTGGTCGTCTTCATGACGCCCATCCTGGCCGGCGTGGGCCTGGCGCGCTCGGCGCCGCTCTCGTTCTATCTCGTGGCCGTGGCCACGGTGCTGCCCTTCGTGATGATCCCGGTCGCCTTCGGCTCGATGATCACGCTGGGCCTCGTGAACGTCTTCCCCGCGAAGCGCGCCCGCGACATCCTGATGCTGATGGGGCTCGTCTTCGCCACGAGCATCGTTCTGCTGCTTCGCTTCATCCAGCCGGAGCGGCTGCTCCGCGTGGAATCGATGCCCGAGGTCACGGACTTCTTCGCGACGCTGCAGTCCCCCGTCACGCCGCTCCTGCCGTCTTTCTGGGCGGGCGAGACGCTCTTCGCCAGCCTCCAGGGCGGCGCGGACCTCCTGCACTTCTCGGCCCTCTGGACGACCGCACTGGCGATGGTCGTCGTGGCCAGCAGCCTCTTCGCGCGCTGGCACTTCGCCGGGTACAGCAAGGCGCAGGAGGCGCGGAAGGTGCGCTTCGCGCGCTGGCAATGGGTGGACCGGCTGGCGTCGCTGCTCCCGCTGTCCGTGGTCCGGCGGCAGCTGCTGGTGAAGGACCTCAAGGTCTTCCTGCGCGACGTGAGCCAGTGGTCGCAGCTACTGCTCCTGCTGGCGCTGATGCTGGTCTACCTCTACAACTTCCAGGTGCTGGACCTCGAGCGCATCCCGACCATGAGCGGCTTCCTGAAGAACGTCTACGCGTTCCTCAACCTCGGGATGGCCGGCTTCGTCATGGCCACCGTCGCCGTGCGCTTCGTGTTCCCGATGGTCTCGGCCGAGGGCGCCGCGTTCTGGATCATCCGCACCGCGCCGATCTCGCTCCGCGACTTCCTCTGGTCGAAGTTCTGGACCGGGCTCGTCCCGGTGCTGCTGCTGAGCGAGGCGCTGACGATCGCGGGCAACGCGCTGCTGGGCGTGGATCCCGTCATCGAGCGCATCGCCGGCATCACCATCGTCTTCATGTCGTTCGCGCTCGTGGGGCTCGCGACGGGCCTTGGCGCGCGCTACCCGCGCTTCGCCGCCGACAATCCCAGCCAGGTGGCCGGCTCCTACGGCGGCGTGGCGTTCATGGTCCTCGCCATCCTCTTCGTCATCGTCATCATCGTCCTCGTGGGCTGGCCCTCGTCTGTGTATCTCGTGCAGCAGATGAGGCGGACGCCGCTCTCGGCTACGAGGCAGGCGCTGATGGCGGCGAGCTTTGTGGCGGCAGCCGTGATCAGCATCGCCACGTTCTGGTTCGGCATGCGTACGGGGGTCAAGGCGCTGGAGGAGATGGATCGCACGCCGTCGTAGAGGTCGCTGAGAGCCGACCCGTCGCCGGCCAGACCGGTCGGTCGGCCCACCCGGTTGGTGAGAGCCGACACGTCGCCGGCTCGCGGGCTCACGCGAGTGCACCGCGTCGCCCGGCCCACCGGTCGGCCCGCCGGTCACCTGCCCTCCGGCCCCGACAAAGCACTTGGGCGAACTCGCCCTGGATCACCCGGCTCAGACAGCGCCCTGTCCCAGCCTGCGGTCAGGTGTCGGACTCGTGCGTCGGCGGGCCTCCAACGGCGGGCCGGGCGACACGGCGCACTCGCGTGAGTATGGAGGCGCGCCGCGCTCGCGCGGGTGTTCCGCGTCGCCCAGCCCACCGGTCGGCCCGCCGGTCACCTGCCCTCCGGCCCCGACAAAGCACTTGGGCGAACTCGCCCTGATCACCCGGCTCAGACAGCGCCCTGTCCCAGCCTGCGGTCAGGTGTCGGACTCGTGCGTCGGCGGGCCTCCAACGGTGGGCCGGGCGACGCGGTGCACCCGCGTGAGCACGGAGGCGGGGCACAGGGGGCGGCACGCAGGCTCTGCGGTTGCTGAGAGCCGACCGTCGCCAACCTGACCGGCCGACTGTGCTTCGAACTCCCGTGCTTTGAACTTCCGTGCTTTGAACCCCCGTGCTTTGAACCTCCGTGCTTTGAACCTCCGTGCTTTGAACCCCCGTGCTTCGAACCTGCGTGCTTTGAACCTCCGTGCTCTATCCGTCGTAACTATATCCACATCGGATATACTCACGACGCCATGCCGCCTCCACCAGCGCCCGAATCGCTCATCCCGCTCTCCCCGGCCGTGTTCCACATCCTCCTGTCCCTCGCGGACGAGGACCGGCACGGCTACGCCGTCATCCAGGACGTGGCCGCCCGCACCGGCGGCGAGGTCAAGCTCGGCGCCGGCACACTCTACCGCTCCATCCAGCGCATGCTCGAGCAGGACCTCATCGTCGAGACCGAATCGCGCCTGGCGCCCGGGACGGACGACGAGCGTCGGCGCTACTACCGGATCACCCCGTTCGGCCGGAAGGTGGCACGCGCCGAGGCCGAGCGCCTGGCCGGCCTCGTTCAACTGGCTCGCGCAAGCGGCGTCATTCCCGGAAAGGCCTGACGATGTCCTGGTATCGCGCGTGGCTGAGGCTCTACCCGCTCTCGTTTCGCATCGAGTACGGCGATGAGATGACGGCCATCTTCGCCGAGCGATGGCGCGCCGCAAGAGGCCCGCGGGAGCGTGCGGCTCTCTGGTACGAGGCGCTGCTCGACATCATCTGGTCGGCCCCAGCCGCGCACGCGGACCTGCTGAAGCAGGACGTGCGCACCTCTGCCCGGTCGCTTCGCCAGTCCCCTGGATTCGCCCTTGCCACCATCCTGGTCGCCGCTCTCGGTATCGGTGCGACCACCGTGGCCTTCGGGCTCATCGACCACGTGCTCGTACGCCCGCTCCCGTTCCCGGGATCCGACCGCCTGGTAAAGCTCTACCAGGATCAGTCGTTCCGTGGTTACTCCCGGATCGAGCTGTCGCCGCCCAACTTCCTGGACTGGAAACGCGAGGCCCGCTCGTTCGAGCGCATCGCGGCCTACACGACCGCGTCGGTGAACCTCGTCGGCGAGGGCGAGCCCCTGCGGCTGGATGGGGTCGTCGCCACGGGAGATCTGTTCAGCGTCCTGGGCGTTCCGGCCGCGCTGGGTCGCGCGCTGACCAGCATGGACGATGCGCGCGAGATGCCCAGGGTAATGGTGCTCAGCCATCGCCTGTGGACGACGCGATTCGGCGGCAGCCCCGGCGTCCTCGGGCGCACGGTCCGCCTCGACGACGAGCCGCACACCATCGTTGGCGTGATGCCACCGCATTTCAATTTCCCGACGAGGGAGGCGGCCTTCTGGGCGCCGAAGCGCTTCACGGACTACGACCTCGAGGATCGGACGAACTGGTACCTCCACGGCGTGGCGCGCCTGAAGGACGACGTCACGCTGGCCCAGGCGCGGGCCGAGATGTCCACCATCGCCGCCCGGCTGGCCGAGGCGTATCCGGACGCCAATGCGCGCAATGGCGCCACGGTGATTCGGCTGCGCGACGAGGTGAACCGGCAATCGCGCCTGATGCTCTGGGCCCTGGCGGGCGCATCGATCTGCATGCTGCTCATCGCGTGTACCAACCTCGCCAGCCTCCTCCTGTCCCGCGCGCTGGACCGTCATCGCGAGCTGGCCGTTCGCGCCGCGCTCGGCGCCGGGCGTGAGCGCCTGGCGCGGCAGATGCTGACGGAGAACTTCGTGCTTGCGGCAGCCGGTGGGCTCGGCGGCATCCTCCTCGCCGTCGTGGGCATGCCGCTGGTTGCCCGGCTCGTGCCGACCTCGCTGCCCATTCCCGACGCGCCCGCCCTGGATGGCCGCCTGCTGGCGCTCGCCGTGGAGGTGACCGTTGCGACCGCCATCGTCTTCGGTGTCCTTCCCGCGCTGAAGCTGGCCGGCAGCGCATCAGTGGAGGGCCTCAAGGCCGGAGCGCGCGCCGGCGCCAGCCGTTCGACCGAGCGCCTGCGATCGCTCCTTGTCGTGGGCCAGGTGACCGCCTCGCTCGTCCTGCTGGTCTCGGCGGGGCTCCTCATCCAGGCCCTGTGGCGCGTGCAGGGCGTCGCGCCCGGGTTCGAACCCACCGGTGTTCTCACGATGCGCACGTCGCTGCCGGTACCCAAGTACGAAACGACGGCGCGCCGGCAGCAGTTCTACGCGCGCGTGCTCGACGAGGTCCGCGCCATGCCCGGCGTGCGCCAGGCCGCCTATATCAGCTTCCTGCCCATGGTCATGCGCGGCGGCATCTGGCCGGTCACCGTGGACGGGCAGCCGGAGGATCCCGACAACACCCACACCGCAAGCATGCGGCTCATCACGCCCGGGTTCTTCGACACGCTTCGCATCCCCGTGCTGGTGGGCCGTGACGTCATGGACAGCGACACCCTCGACGCGCCGCTGGTCGCGATCGTGAGCCAGTCGTTCGCCGAGCGCCACTGGCCCGACCAGGATCCGCTGGGACGGCACCTGTCGCTCGCCCGCGGGGATCTCACCGTCGTCGGGGTCGTGGGCGACGTGAAGGTCCGCGGGCTCGAGCAGGAGAGCGAGCCGCAGGTCTACCTGTCATCGGCGCAGGTGCCGGATGTTGCGCTGCCGTTCTACGCGCCCAGGGATCTGGTCATCAGGGCGGACGTCGCCTCGGAATCACTGGTGCCGGCCATTCGCTCCACCATCGCGCGCGCCGACTCGGAGGTGCCGGTGTCCGACGTCCGGTCCCTCGCCAGCGTGGTCGAGAGCGAGACGGCAGCGCGTGAAGTGCAGGTCCGGGTCCTGGCGGGCTTCGCGGGGATGGCGCTGCTCCTGGCGGCCGTCGGCGTGCACGGGCTCCTGGCGTTCAGCGTCTCCGCCCGGGTGCGCGAGATTGGCGTGCGGCTGGCGCTGGGTGCCACGCGGGCGCGCATCCTGCGGCAGGTGCTGGCGAGGGGCTTCCTGCTGGCCGGCATCGGGGTTGTGGTCGGCACGATGGGCGCGACCTGGGCGGCCCACGTCCTGGAAGCGCTGCTGTTCGGCGTGAATCCGGGTGACCGCCAGGTCTATGCGGCAGCCGCTGGCGTCTGCATGCTGATGGCGCTGGCCGGGAGCCTGCTCCCGGCCCTCCGCGCGACGCGCGTGGACCCGTTGCAGGCCATACGCGCGGAATAGAGGCCTCACCCGCGAGGAGCGAGGCCCATCCTCGTTACGGAACAGCGTCCAGCATCTTGTGGCACGAGTCGCAGTCGGCCGTGATGCTGGTCCCGTCCTTCGCCACCTTGCTCCCGTCGTGGCAGCGGAAGCACCCCTGCGACGTCGTGTGACCCAGGTTGTCCGGGTAGACCCCGAAGGTCACGTTCATCGTCGGGAACACGTTCCGCTCGTAGACGGCGTGGAGCGCAGAAACCGCCCGCTCGATGGCGGCGCTGTCGATCTCGCCGGTCTGCGTCTTGTAGAAGCCGCGCAGGCCCTGGTCGATAGCGGCGCGCGCGGCGTCGCTGCTCTCGTACTGAGCCTGGACCAGCTTCACGCCCTCGCGCCGGACGTACGGAAGCGTCTGCGGCAGAGCTCCCGACGCGATGGCGCGATCCACCGCCTGCTCGGCCGAGGGAGCGATGCGATGCGCCACCACGTTGTGGCAGTCGAGGCAGTCCATGGTCCGGCGTGTGCCGGCCGGCGCCTGGTCCAGCGGCGTGCCTTCCGCCGCCCACACCTCCACGGAGCCATCCGGGCGCGTCGCGCGGACCCAGGGGATCTCCTGGCGATCCGCGTCCGTGTAGACGTACTCGATGCGGAGGCTGGGATTCGCGTGCCAGTGGATGCCGCGGCCCCCCGGCGTTCCCGGGCCACCCAGGTGAAGCGTCAGGGCCGTAGCGCTCTCGGTGTTCGCTTCATCGTCGCCGTACGACCTGAGGACGCGCACGCGGTCGCCGATGGAACGGCCGGGCCAGTGGCAGTTGCCGCACGTCTCGAGCGCGGGCCGCATGTCGGCCACGCCCGGGATGGGCCGCGGGTAGTTGTTGGTCACCACGTGGAAGAGCTGCCGGACGCCCGCCGTCTTGTAGTGGACGAATGCCTCGCCACCTTCTCCGATATGACACTGCACGCAGGTGACGTTCGAGTGCGGCGCGTTCTGCCACGCGGTGTATTGCGGGTGCATCGGCTCGTGGCATGCCTGCCCGCAGAACTGCGGCGACTCCATCCAGTGGAGCGTGCCGTAGCCGGCCACGAGGACGATGATGACGTTGATGGCGGTGAGCGCGGCGATGACCAGGGCCACGCGCCGCGTGCGCGACTGCCGGAAGTCCACGATCGGCCATTCCGCTTCGCGCTCGCCGCGTGCGATGGCGCGGCGCTGGAGCACCATGCCCCAGGGAATGAGCACCAGGCCCACCAGGAAGACGGCGGGAATGCCGACGAAGACCACCAGGCCGGCGTACGGGTTCTCCAGCAACCCCACGAACATCGCCACGGCCAGGGCGATGAACACGATCGCGGCCGCGGTCGTGATGGCGATTCCCACCATCGCCAGCGGATGGCGGACGAGCACGGCACGTTCGGGTTGGGCCATGAGATCCTCCCTCGAGGGGGGCGCCTGCTTCGGGTCGCCCGGCCGTGGGGTGCCGGGCGGAGGACGCTACTTCAAGGACTGCATGTACGCCACCAGCGCATCGATGTCCGCGGGCGGCAGCTTGGCATACGTCTTCGGCATCAGCGGCTTCTTCGTCGACTTGGCTTTCTCAGCGGCCGCGGCGGGATCCATCAACCACTCCTTGATCTGATCCGCCGTCAGCTTCGCCCCCACGCCGTCCAGCACGCTCAGCTTGTTGCCCTTGCCGGCCACCTGGTGGCACATCGAGCACTTCTGGGCCGCATAGAGCTGCTGTCCCTTCGCCGCGTCCTGCGCCGACGCCACGTGGGGCGCCATCGATACCGCCGACGCGAACACTGCAATCATCACTGCACGCATGAGAGCCTCCTGCGCGCCGGCCGAAGCCTGGCGCATACCGTAATCGGTGGCGTTGATTCAGGGAAGCGGTTCAGGGCACCGGGCCGACCGCGTACAAAAGACCGAGACGCGGTGAGAATCGTCACCACTATTGTGATTCTATAGCACAAGGTGAACCACCCTCCAGCAACCGCGATCGTCCTCTGCGGGGGCGCGTCCTCCCGCATGGGTCGCGACAAGGCATTGCTGCCCTTTGGCCCGGAGACGCTCCTCGAGCGGGTCATCCGGCTTTCTCGCTCGGCCGTGGATGAGGTGGTGCTCGCCGCTGGAGCAAGCCAGGCAGTGCCGGGCGGGATCCCGGTAATCAGGGACGCCCGGGACGGCCTCGGACCGCTGCCGGCGCTGGCCGGCGCCGCCTCCGTCGTCGAGACGGACTACATGGTGCTCGTGGCGTGCGACACGCCGCTGCTCCAGCCCGCTCTCATCCGGCTCCTGCTCGACCGGGCACAGGGTTGGGACGCCTGCGTGCCGATTGTCGGCGGCGTGGTCATGACCACGTGCGCGGTCTATCGAACCCGGGCCGTGAAGGCTGCCGTCGGACCCTTGCTCCTCGCGGGCGGCACCAGCCTTCGTTCGCTGCTGTCGAGCCTCCGCACGCTGTACCTGGACGAACCCACCCTGCGCCAGGCCGACCCTCAGCTCCTGAGCTTCACGCCCTGCAATACCCCTGCGGAATATGCCCAGTCGCTCGCGCTGGCGGGCGTTGCGGTCAACGAGCCGCCAATGCCGGCCGTATGATCGAAGCATGACCGCACGGCCGCTCTTCTGGATCCTGGCGCTCGCCATCCTGGCCGCCACCTCGTCCGGTGTGCTTGTCCACGGGACCTCGAAGGACACTGGAGAGTCGACAGGCACACGAAGCCACAAGGCCGGGCTGCTCTCGACGGATCCTGCAACTGCGGCCTCTGCGGCGGCCCTACCTATATCTGCGCCATCTGCGCCATCTGCGGCTTCTGCGTTATCTGCGCCATCTGCGTTCCCTGCGGCATCTGCGTCCCAGGCCGCGGCCCATCTCCGTTGGTGGGGGCAGTGGCGTGGCCCGCTTGCCACCGGCGTCTCCCCCACGGCCAACCCGCCCGTCGAGTGGAGCGAGTCGAAGAACGTCAGGTGGAAGGTCGAGGTCCCGGGCCGCGGTTCCGGGTCGCCGGTGGTCTGGGGCGACAAGGTGTTCCTCACCTCCGCCGTGCCCGTGGGCGCCAGCGGCAAGGCGTCGCACGCGCCGCTCGGCGGCCACACACCTCGCCCGCCTCACGAGTTCAAGGTCTTCGCCTTCGATCGCAGGACGGGCAAGATCGCCTGGGAACGCGTGGCACACACCCAGGTTCCGCACGAACAGTCGCACCAGGACAACGGTACCTGGGCGTCGCAGTCGGCCCTCACCGACGGCGAGCACGTCATCGCCTACTTCGAGTCGTTCGGCATCTACGTCTACGACGTGAACGGCACGCTCGTCTGGAAGAAGGACCTCGGCGACAAGGGCATGCGCAACGAGTTCGGCGAGGGATCCACGCCCGCCCTCTTCGGAAACACCATCGTCATCGTCTGGGACCACATCACCGGGCCGTCCTTCATCGTCGCGCTCGACAAGCGGAACGGCAACGAGCTGTGGCGGACCAGCCGGGACGAGATCGACACCTGGGCGACGCCGCTCGTCGTGCCCGTGGACGGCCGCCACCAGGTGGTGGTGCCGGCGATGAACAAGGTACGCGCCTACGACCTCGAGACCGGCAAGGTCGTCTGGGAGGCGCCGGGGACGACGATGAACGCCATCCCCTCGCCGGTGGCCGGCCACGGCATGGCCTTCCTGATGAGCGGCTTCCGCGGCAACAACCTGAAGGCCATCCGGCTGTCGGGCGCGAAAGGCGACCTCGCCGGGACCCCCGCCATCGTGTGGGAGATCAATCGCGACACGCCGTACGTGCCGTCGCCGCTGCTCTACGACGACATCCTCTACTTCCTCAAGACGAACAACGGGCTGCTCTCGGCTTTCCATGCTCCTACCGGCAAGCCTCACTACCAGCTGCAGCGGCTCGACAAGGTGCCGAACGTCTTTTCGTCGCCCGTGGGGGCGGCTGGGCGTGTCTATCTGGCCGGGCGCGAGGGCACGACGCTCGTCTTCAAGCACGGCCCGACGTTCGAGGTCCTGGCCGAGAACGTGCTGAACGACGGCTTCGACGCTTCGCCGGCGCTGGTGGAGGGCGAGATCTTCCTCCGCGGGTACGAGTTCCTCTACTGCATCGCGGCCAGCTGATGGCCGCGCCTGGCACGGACTCCGTCGACGCCGTCCCCGAGCCATCGCCCCTGGAGGCGTTGATGGCGGCCGACGGTACGCTCGAAGGCTCGGCCGAAGCGGAGTGGCGGGACTTCGTCGAGCACGTCGTCGAGACGCTGGATGTCGGGCCCGGCACCAGCGTGTGGGACGTCGGGTGCGGGGCCGGGGCGTTCCTCTATCCCCTCTGGGAGAACGGCTACGTCGTCGGCGGGATGGACGAGGCGGCCTCTCTGGTCGATCGCGCCCGGGCCGCGATGCCGCAGGGCGTCTTCGTCGCCGCGGCACCGACCTCGCTCGACCCGGCGGATCCCTGGGACGTGGTGGTCGCCAGCCGCGGCTTCAGCGAGCTCCCGGACATCGACGCGGCGCGCGGCGTCCTGGCCCGCATGGCCGCCAAGGCCACGCACGCCATTGCCGCGCTGGGTGTGGTGGAGGAGGGTGCCCCCGGTGGAACGGGGCTCCTGATGAGCCGCGGCGACATGCTGCGGCTCCTTGCCGAGATCGGGGTGACGGGCGTCCAGTTCGAGGAAGCGGCCGGCGGCCGATTCAACGTCTTCGCCCGGGTTTAACGGGGACAGTCCCTGTAAAGCGGGGACAGTCCCTGTAAAGTCCGTGTAAAGCCTTCGTCCCGAGCCTACTGCAGCGGGGGCGGGATCACGCCCAGCCCGCGCGTTGCGTAGTCCATCATCATCTCGCCGAGCAGGATGGCCAGGAAGAACAGGCTGGTCGTCACCACCAGCTTGGTCAGCCGGCTGCTGTACTTCACGTGCATGAAGAACAGGACCACCAGGGTGGCCTTGAACGTCGCGATGGCCAGCGCGAGCGGGGCATTCATCGCGCCGAGGTTCAGGAAGGCGGCGAAGACCGTGATGGCGGTCAGGACCATCAGGGCCCCGAAGATGGAGTAGTAGAGGCTTTTGGGCGAAACGTGTCCGGACATGCTAGTTGTGCCGCTCCACCAGGTACAGCAGTGGGAAAAGGTAAATCCACACGAGGTCGACGAAGTGCCAGTAGAGCCCGGCCATCTCGACCGGGGTGTAGTAGTGCTCGTCGAACTTGCCCTTCGCCGCCATCCACGTGATGACCGACATGATGCCGACGCCCACGATCATGTGCAGCGCGTGCAGGCCGGTCATCGTGAAGTAGAGGCTGAAGAAGAGCTGCTCCTGCGCCGCCCACGGGCTCTCGGAGATGAAGTGGGGCCCGGGCACGTGGTGGTGCTCGAACTTGTCGGCGTACTCGACGACCTTCACGCCGAGGAACACGCACCCGAGGACGATGGTGGAGATGAGCCAGCGGACCGTGGCGGACCGCTGGTTGGTCTGCGCGGACCGCACGGCCAGCGCCATCGTCAGCGAACTGCCGATGAGGACCGCCGTGTTGAACGCGCCCAGCGAGATGTCCAGCGTGCGGCTCGCCTCGGCGAACGCGTCGAAGTACCACACGCGGTAGAGCAGGTAGGCGAAGAACAGCCCGCCGAAGAAGAGCACCTCGGTGAGCAGGAACACCCACATCCCGAGCGTGCTGGCTTCCTTCTGCTGCTGCATCGTCTCGAAGTGATGCTGCAGCGCGTCGTGGTGCACGGCGTGGCCGTGCGCCTCTGCGTGCGCGACCGCGTTAGACAAGATTGGCCTCCCGGGCGACGTGCGGCGTGTACTCGTACGGCTCGCCGTGCACGACCGGCTGTTCCTTGAAGTTCTCGGTCGGGGGTGGCGAGGGCATCTGCCACTCCAGCCCCGACGCGCCCCACGGGTTCGGGCCGGCCACTTCGCCCCGCTTGAGCGACCAGAGGAAGTAGAGGACTGGCAGCAGGTAGCCGACGCCGAGCACGGCGGCGCCGGCCGACGACATGATGTTCAGTACCTGGAACTCGTCCGGGTAGGCATGGTAACGGCGCGGCATGCCCATGTAGCCCAGCATGAACTGGGGGAAGAACGTCAGGTTGAAGCCGACGAACACCAGGATCGCGCTGATGCGCGAGAAGAACTCCGAGTACATTCGCCCGGTCAACTTCGGCCACCAGAAATGAAGTCCTCCCAGGTAGCCCATGATGGCGCCGCCGACCATGATGTAGTGGAAGTGGGCGACGACGAAGTAGGTGTCGTGCACGTGGATGTCGACGCCGAGCGTCGCCAGGAACAGCCCGGTCAGGCCGCCGATGAGGAACAGCCCGAAGAACCCGTAGGCGTAGAGCATCGGCGTTTCGAACGAGATGGCGCCCTTGTAGAGGGTCGCCGCCCAGTTGAACGTCTTCACGGCCGACGGAATCGCCACCGCGAAACTCAGGAACGAGAACACCATGGCCGAGTAGGTGGAGATGCCGGCGACGAACAGGTGGTGCGCCCACACGAGGAAGCCGAACACCGCGATCGCCAGCGACGAGAACGCCACGAAGCTGTACCCGAAGATGGTCTTGCGCGAGAAGGTCGAGACGACCTCGCTGATCACGCCCATCGCCGGCAGGATCATGATGTACACGGCCGGGTGCGAGTAGAACCAGAAGAGGTGCTGGAAGAGCACCGGGTCGCCACCACGCACCGGGTCGAAGATGGCGAAGCCGAACATGCGCTCCACGGCCACCATGACGATCGTGATGGCCACGACGGGCGTGCCCAGCACCTGGATGAGGCTCGTCGCGTAGTGGGCCCACACGAAGAGCGGCAGCCGGAACCAGGTGAGGCCCGGCGCGCGCATCCGGTGAATGGTGACGATGAAGTTGAGGCCCGTCAGGATGGACGAGAAGCCCGAGATGAAGGCCCCCAGCGCGGTCGGCACCACGTTGGAGTTGGATGCCGACGAGCTGAACGGTGTGTAGAACGTCCACCCCGTGTCCACGCCGCCCGCGAAGAGGGCGTAGAAGAAGAATGCCGCGCCCACCCACAGCAGGTAGAGGCTGAGCAGGTTGATTCGCGGGAACGCCAGGTCCTTCGCCCCGATCATCGGCGGGATCAGGAAGTTCCCCAGCACCGCCGGCGTCGACGGGATGAGGAAGAAGAACACCATCACGACGCCGTGCATCGTGAACATCTTGTTGTAGGTGTCCGCCAGGAACAGATCGCCCTCCGGCGTCATCAGCTCCACCCGGACGGCGGCCGCGAAGAGCCCGCCGATGAGGAACATCACCGAGATCGAGATCAGGTACATGATCGCGATCCGTTTGTGATCCTTCGTGAGCAGCCACGACTTGAGGCCGTGGCCGTTGTTCAGATAGTGGCGTTCGGGCAGCTTGAGCGTGTCCAGCATGGCTTACTTCTTCTTCGTGGGATCGGCAGCCGGGGCGGCCGGAGCGGTGGCGGCCGCGGGGGCCGTGGTCGTCGCCTGCGGCGACAGGGACTTCACGTACTCGACGAGCGCCACCAGGTTGTCCTCGCTCACGAGGCCCTGGAAGGCCGGCATCAGCGGCTGGTAGCCCTGGACGATCTTCGCCTGTGAGTTGATGATCGACTCGCGCAGGTAACCCTCGTCCACCACTGCGGTGCTGCCGTCGGCCAGCGCCACCGTCTTGCCGACGATGTCGTTCAGCGACGGGCCGCGGCCCTTGCCCGTGTCGAGGTGGCAGGTCCCGCACGCCAGGTCCTGGAACAGCCGCTGTCCTCGCTCGACGAGCGTGCCCTCGACCCCGCCCCCCGCGAGCCACGCCTGGTAGTCGTTCGGCTCCATCACGACGACCGTGCCGATCATTCCGGAGTGGTTCGTGCCGCAGTACTCCGTGCAGAAGATGTGGTACTCACCCACCTTGGTGGCCTCGAACCACAGGTGCGTGTAGCGGCCGGGGATGGCGTCCATCTTGGTGCGGAACGACGGGAGGTAGAGGCTGTGGACCACGTCCTCCGACGTGATGGTCACCTTCACCGGGCGGCCCACCGGCACGTGCAGCTCGTTGATCTCGCGCTGACCTTCGAGGTGCTGGAACTTCCACATCCACTGCTTGCCGACCGCATAGATGTTCAGCGCCTCCGCGGGCGGCGTCCGCATGTGGAAGTAGCTCGACGCGCCCCATCCGAACATGACCATGGAGATCATCGTCGGGATGATGCTCCACGCCAGCTCCAGGGGCAGGTTGCCCTCGATGCGCGCGCCCACCTCTCCCGCGTGCCGGCGGCGGAAGACGATGCCGAAGACGATGACCGCCACCGTGACCCCCAGCGCGAAGAACCCGCTGACGGCGATGATGAAGAAATAGAGCGCGTCGACGTCCCTGGCGAACGTGGACGCCTGCTCCGGAAACAGCGGAATACCGAATGAACCCATATGTCAGTGCCCGGCGCGGTGCTCGCGCCGAAGTGCCACAACCACGAACCCCGCCAGCGCCAGCAGGGTGAAGGCGCCGCCCACCCGGACGGCCTTCATCGCCACGAACGAATACGAACCCGTCTTGGGATCGTAGTGATAGCAGTAGAGCAGCACCTGGTCGACCAGCGATCCGACCCGGCCCGCGGACGACTCGACGAGCGCGAACTTGATGTCGCGCGGCGCGTACTCGATGCCGAAGAAGTAGCGCGAGAGCGTGCCGTCGGGCGTCGCCACCACGAAGCCGCTCGCGTGCGCGAACTGCTGCGTCTCCTCGTCCCAGGCGTACTTGAACCCCGCCGCGTCGGTGAGCGCCTTGATCGAGGCCTCGCTGCCGGTGAGGAAGTGGAAACCCTGCTCCGCCCCCTGGCGCCCGTAACGATCGACGTACGCCTTCTTCTTCGCCGCCGCCGCCATCGGCGTGTCCCGCGGATCGAAGCTCACCGCCACCACCTCGAAGTCGCGCCCGGCCGTCTCGTCGAGCGCCGAGAGTGCGCTCGTCACGCCGTTCATCACCTGCGAGCAGAGCATGGCGCACTCGTAGTACACGAACGTCAGCACCACGGGGCGCCGCACGAAGTAGTCGCCCAGCTTCACCTCGCGTCCCGACTCGTCCAGGAACGCCAGGTCCAGGGGAAGCGCGGTGTTCAGCCGCTGCTCGAACTCCACCCCCTCGAGCGCGCCCGGCATCTGGCTGGACGGGATGCCCGCCTGCGGCCGCATCCCCTCCCCGCCCGTTTGTGCCGACACCACGGCCGCGGTGAGCGCCAGAATGCTCGCCACCACCACCGCCCGCAGCTTCACCAGCGTGTTCACGTGACTTCCCTCACTTACCGAATTCCCGAAACCCCACCCCGAATCACCCAATGCGCCAATGCGCCAATGCGCCAATCAGATTGCGCCAATCCCCAATCGCCACTCGCCCGATGAATCGCCAATCTTCAATCGGCAATCGCCAATGAGCGCCGGGCCGGGCGGTTACCGCGGCGCCGTCGTCCGGCCCGCAGAGCTGTCCTGCACGACCCCCGCCGGCGTGCCGGCTTCGCCACGCACGGGCAGACCGCGCTGCAGGGTCAGCTCCATGGCCCGATCGATCGGAATGTGCACCACGCCCGCGTCCTTGTCCACCCAGCCGTAAGCGTCGAGCCGCTCGTTCTGCCCCTGCTTGAGCAGGTACACGTCCTTGAACGGCTGCGTCTGCAGCCGCGGCATCGGCGGCTCCTTCTCGACGCCCGCCGCAAGCGGGAACTGCTGCGTCGCCGCGTCGGTGGCCGCGTGCTGGCGATCGAAGTACCAGAACGCGCCGTAGACGATGGCGGCCGACATCAGCATCGCAAGCCCCAGCCAGGCGCCGAAGTTGTAGCCGATGGCGACGTTGATGTCGGTGTGCTCGTACTGCGCCCCGGCGGGCGTCGGCCCGTATTCGAGGGCGTCGATATCGTGCTCAGTGGACATGGTGCGTCAGCGCCTTTTCGAGACCCGCGTCGTTCAACGGCATCAGCGGCTGGCTCTTCAGCCGCATCGCGTACAGGACCAGGAAGATGCCGCCCAGCGCAATCGGCAGCGCCACGTCGATCACCGAGACGCTCAGCGTCTCGTGGAACTCGGGCGCCACCTGCCAGTAGTAATCCACCACCCGCATCAGGATCAGCCACGCGGCGATGAGCCGCAGCCGGTTGTAGTCGCGCTTGAGGTTCCGCGAGAGCAGCATCGCGTACGGCACGATGAAGTGCAGGACGATGAGCCCGATGGTGAGGTACTGATAGCCGCCCTGCGACCGCGCGATGTAGTGCGGCACCTCCTCGGCGAGGTTCGCCGAGTAGACGATCAGGAACTGCGAGAAGGCGAGGTAGGCCCACAGCATCAGGAACGCGAACAACAGCTTCCCGAGGTCATGGAAGTGCCCGGCGTTCAGCACGCGGCTCATCGGCTCGGTGCGGATCAGCATCACGAGCACCAGGATCGTCAGCGCGAAGGCCGCCAGCCCCTGGCCGACCATGAACATCGGGCCCCACATCGTCGAGAACCAGTGCGGGTTCACCGACATCAGCCAGTCGGTGACCGAGAAGTTCACCGTCAGCGCGTAGACCACGAGTCCGCCGCCCGACAGGATGGACAGCTTGCGGCTGAGCGCCGGATCGCCCGTCTGATCCTGCTCCCGCGACCACTTCAGCAGCAGATGGCTCATCGCGATCCAGATGGCGAAATAGAACACCACCCGCGCGAGGAAGAACGGCGTATTCAGGTAGGGCGCCTTCGCCGCGATCAGCGGATCGGCGAGCGCATCGGCGTGCGTCCAGTGATAGAGGTCGTGCATGCCCGGGATGATGGGCAGGAACAGCACGGCCATCGCCGGAATGGTGCTCGCGGCGGCCTCGAGCGGCCGGCGCATCACCACGCCCCAGGCGCCGCCGGAGAGGTGCTGCACCATCAGCAGCGCCATGCTGCCCAGGGCCACGCCCAGCCAGAACGTGTAGGCCACCAGGTAGGCCTGGTAGAAGCGCTCCAGGCCCGAGAGGGCGAAGCCCACGCCCGCGAGCGCGAGCCCGGCCACGGCCGCCATCGTGCCCAGCTTCTGCAGGCCCGACACGCTCTCGGGCGGTTGAAAGGTTTCCGTCGTCATCGTGGCTATCTCTTCTGCCTTGTGCCTTCTGCCTTGTGCCTTCCGACTTAAACCGGGCGCTAGTGTGCGGCGGGCGTTTCCGCCTTCTTCGGCGGAGGGTTGTCCAGCGTGCCCTGCCGGTCGGCCGGCACCTCGGCCATCGTCGCGTGCTGGCTGAGCTGCAGCGCCCGGACGTAGGCGACGATCAGCCAGCGGTCGCGGACCGGGATCTGCTCGGCGTAGCCCTGCATGGCGCCGAAGCCGTTGGTCACCACGTCGTAGAAGTAGCCCACCTTCTCGTCGCGGAGCCGG
>JADZCN010000157.1 GCA_020851565.1 Acidobacteriota bacterium
CGACACCGGCTACGCGCCGGGTGTGCGCAAGTCCGGCGGCTACGTGGCGCTGCAGCGCGGGTTCATGCAGCGTCACGTGGTCGGCTACGTGCAGATCAAGCAGTCGGGCCTCACCGAGCGCAACCTGGTCACGTTCACCAACTACGTCCCCGGCGGCTCCGGATTCTTCCTCTACCAGGCGGCGGAGGTGGACATGAAGGGGCCTGCAGAGGGCACGGCGTCGAGCGGGCTCTCGTACTTCCTGGTGAACGCGCGCGTCTCGGCCGGCCCGCGCGTGGAGCTGAACGGCACGTACAACCGTGGGCGTTCCATCGACGCGCGACGCCTCACCGAGGACGTGCTGAACAACCGCCCGCTCACCCAGCAGGCCATCGAGGGGCTGCAGTACGAATCCGCGGGCGGCCGCGTCATCCTCCGCGTGGCGCGCCAGGCGGACATGTGGGCGGGGTACTACCAGGACCGCAACAACCGGGACGATGAGCCGACGGGCCGGCTGACGATCGGCGGACACGCTGGGAACGTGGCGGGAACGGGGCTGGACCTCTCGGCCAGCATGGCGCGCTACGACCGGCCGACGGGGCCGTACAACTCGACGTACTTCTCTGTTGGTCGCGGGGTCGGGCGCATGATCTACATCTCGGCGGATTACTCGACATCGCTCTCGGTCATCAGGTTCGTGCGCAGCGACGGAGTGACCATCGAGACCCGCCCCTCGACGAAGCGTTACTCCGGGACCGCCAACGCCACGCTGAGCCGACTCTTCTCACTGATGTTCGTTGCCGACTACACGCGCGACGAGGGGTACGACGAGCTCCGGCTGCTGACCGGGCTCACCTACCGGATGCGATGATGGATCCGGACATGAGACGCGTCCTCGCACTCGCCCTCGCACTCGCCATCCCTGCCTGGGCGTTTGCACAGGCGCCTCCGCCGGGCGGCGCCGGCACGCAGGCCACCGTGCGCGCGGCGGGCATGGCGCTGCAGGACGGCACGCTCGCCCCCGGCTCGCTCACCGTCCGCATCGTGCAAGGCGACTTCTCGGGCAACCTCGCGGGCATCGACGTCGAACTCGACGTGTCGGGCGAGGGAGCGAAGCGCATGCCGACCGGCGCCGACGGGCGCGCTGCGTTCGCGCACCTGCCCATCGGCTCGACGGTCGTGGCGTCGGCTATGGTGAACGGCGAGCGCCTGCAGTCCGAGCGGTTCACGATGCCGGCGGAAGCCGGTATCCGCCTGCTCTTCGTCGCGGGCGGCGAGTTCGTGGACACGGCCACGAAAGAGGGCGCGCAGGCCATTCCTCCCATTGGCGCGGGATCGGCGCCGCCGCTCCCGAACGGAGCCGCCCGGCCGGCGGCGGCCGCGCCGGCCGCGAGCGCGCGGCCTCTGGGGGGAACCGGGCCCGAGGGCGGGCCCGACGGAGGCGTCGCGACGCTGCGCGTCGTGATGATCGTGCTCACACTCGCGGCCTTCGCGCTCGTGGGCCTGCAGCAGTGGCGTCGCCGGCGGCCCGGAACCGACCAGGATCAGGCGTAGGATTGAAAGAGGTCTTGAGGTCCTGAGGTCTTGAGGTCTTGGGGTCTTGAGGGACCAGTTCCCGCTGCCTACTCGCGGCAACCCCTGAACGCGCCTTCGCTCGACGGCCGGCACACCTCCATCGTCGCGCTGCCGTAGAGGCGCATGTCGCCGCCGGGACCGAGCGTGCCTTCGCGGTTCTCGAAGTGGTAGACCGCCCCGGTCCTCCACTCGCCGTTCATCACGCGGAACGACGCGAGCATGCCGCGGACGTCCGTGCCGCGGACGATGGCCGGCCATTGCAGCAGGAAGTTCCCCGTGCCGATGCGGCCGCCGGTGGTGAAGTACGACTCGTACATCCCCGTGGTCGAGACCGTCACCGTGTGGCCGGTCGCGAGATCGAAGACCGCCGAGATCTTCAGCGCCGGCGGGTTCTCGGGCAGCACACGGTAGCCGCCGAACCGGGTGTCGTCACACCGGTTGACAGGGCGCCAGTTCACCTGGATGGGACCCTCGCCGCTCGCATCCGTCCCGCTCGTCGTCGCCAGGACGTCTGCCTGGATGGTGGCGCGCTCCGTATTGCAGCCGCCGACCGGCGCCGTCGTGTAGACGCCCTTCACGCGAATCTCGAGTGGGCACTGGAGCTGCTCGTCGATCCCATGCTCATCAAGGGCGCTGTCGATCTGCCGCTCGAGCACGTGCCCCTGGTCGGTGGCCATCAGTGAACCGGCCGCATCAGGATAGAGCGCGGTATTGGGCGTCGTCGTCTCGCCGGGGTCGCGCCGGCCGTTGGCGTTGGTGTCGTTCTCGACGTACTCGTCCGGCAGGCCCAGGTAGTGGCCGACCCCCTGTGCGACGATGGCGTCGGAGGCGTCGGAGGCGATGAAGCCGTTGCGGTTCGACTCCGTCGGGTTCGTGCCGGCGGCGTGCATGACGTTGCTCACGAAATACTGGCCCGGCCGGACCTGCTGCACTGCGAGGTAGTGGTATCCCGGATCGACGTTGCCGTCGTCGGACATCGCCTTGAAGACGGGGACAAAGGTCACCGGACGCCCGCAGTACTCGAACTTGCGTCCCCCGTTGCCCTGGTTCCACGCGCGGTCGACCGCATCGGACCAGCGCGCCAGCAGCGTGTCGTCTGCCCCCTCGACCTCGATGGGCACGAGAACGCGAATGCCGTCGGGTTCGACGACGAGCGACGAGGCGGCGCGCAACGATACCGCGGGCACGAGCGCGGCAGCGAGGATGAGGGCGGCGGCCGCCCCAGGCACGATCCGCCACGGGGCACGGAGCCGCCCGCGGGTGACCCTCGTGAGAAGCGCGCGGGTCATCGCCGGATGCCGGCGGCGTCGATGGCCGCAAGCGCGCCGGCGGCAAAGCGGCCGACGGTGAGGGGTGGATCGCTGAACGGCATCGGGGCGGTGGATTCGCGCAGGCCTTCGAGCGTGGTGCGGGCGCCAGCGTGGCCGAGGCCCGCAAGTGAGCCCGCCACCACCGCTCGCGTCGCCTCGTCTTCGTCCTGCAGCAGCGGCGCCAACGCCTCCGCATCCCGTCCATCGTCGGCCCACAGCGCCGCCACGTAGGCCGCTCCGAAGCGCACGCGGACGTCCGGATCGCGCGCGAGCGCGACGAGCGACGACGGATCGCCCCGATGCTCGTGCGCGGCGGCGTTGAGCGCGCCGATGCGGTCGGGCGCGGCCAGGTTGCGAACGGCGTCAGCCACCGGTGCGGGCAGGGTGGCGGATGGGGCCGGTGGTTGCGACGCGGGATGACCGCAGGCGGTGAGCACCAGCAAAGCACAGATAACGAGGACGGTGCGCATGACGGGCACACCGGTTTTCGGCTCCAGGGCCTCGGGCCTGTATGAGGCAGGCCTACTTCAGGAGCTCCTCCACGGCCGACGCCCAGGTCATCGTCGCGGCCGTCGCGGCCCCGGCCTCGCCCATGCGAATGGCGCGCGTGCGGTCGGACATGATCTCGCGGAGGCCGACGGCCAACCCCTCGGGTGTCGGCGCGGTGACGTAGCCGCTCACGCCGTCCTTCACCAGCTCCGCGGGCCCGCCGCTGTCGGTGACGGTCACGACGGGCTTGGCGCACGCGAAGGCCTCGACGGTGACGAAGCCGTAGTCCTCGTTCCACGGCACGAACGCCACGGCGCGACAGCGCGCCAGGTGCGTCACCATCTCGGCGTCGGAGAGACGGCCCACGAACTCCACGCGATCCTCGAGTCCGAGTTGTCGGCGGAGCTTCACGAGTGCGGGCATCTCGGCGCCCTCACCCGCAATGACGCAGCGCAGGCCGGTGGCAATCGGCTCGGCGAGCGCGCGCAGCAGCAGGTCGAAGCGCTTGAGCGGCGCGAGGCGCGAGACGGCGAAGATGTAGTCGCCGTAGCTCTCGTTCCGGTACTCGCGCACGGGTGGCGGCGGATAGAGCACGTTCGACTGGATGCCACCCCACCGCTGCAGCCGCGCCTGCACCGTGGCGGAGATGACGTAGCGCTTTCGCGTGCGGTTGAGGAAATAGCTGTCCGCGCGGTGGACGATGGCGCGCCGCGTGCGCTCCTTGATCTTCGCCTTCCACGACAGGTGCACCTGGAAACGCTCCCACAGGTCGTAGTACTCGCGCATCCGGTGGTTGAGCCACACCACGTGGTTCGGGTGCCGCACGGCGTAGGCCGGGAAGCGCAGGCTGATGACCTGATCGACGCGCTTCTCCTCGTGCGCCAGGCCGACGTCGGTGCACCACGCCGCGAGGTAGGCGCTGGCCTGGCGGCCGAAGCGGTTCTGCGGCGTGACGATGAGGCCGGCATCGTGCCCGCTCTCGCGGAGCGCGCGCACGAGCTCGCGCGCCATGACGAGGTGGCCGCCCTCGGCGAACGGCGGGCTGGCGGTGACGACGGCTACGGTCGCCACTGCAGCCTCCCCGAGTTCGAAGCTGCGAGTTCGCAGCTGAGCGTGGTGAACGCGTGCGGCCGCGTGTCACGCGTCGGACCGTCCGGGCCTGGTGCCCGACCTTCCCGCCCCCAACGACCACTCGGCCAGCCGGTCAAACGCCTCGCCGTGACGCAAGGACCGACCGCACAAAAAAGCCGTGCGCTTCGTGCCCGGCGATGCGTTTGTCGGCCACGGAGCGAGTCGGCTGGCCTCAAAGGTCGTCGGGGACGAGAAGGTCCGTGCCCCCGGCCCGGACGGCCCCATGCGTTCCGATGGCGGCCAACCGGATCGTCGGCTCGAGTGCGTTGGCCTGGCAGTTTCGTTGACGCGGCCCGCGCCGGGGCGTGCGTGTCGCCGGGCAGACCGTTGGAGGTTGGCCGACTCGTGAAACCGACACACGCGCCGTCGGCGTCCACTCGGCCTGTTTGAGCTCGCAACTCACCCGAGTTGGCGCATGTGCTTGTGCTGGCCAGAGGCGCGTGTGACCGGCCGACCGACCGGTCTGCCCGGCGACGCGCAGGCCCCCTACTCATAGAGCGGCACCAGCCGCACGTACACGCCCAGGAACCGGTTGTCACGCGCGCCCGTGTCGAAGAGGGGGATGAACCCCGTCGCGCTCTCGATCGACACGGTGTAGACGTAGTTCGTCGGAAACCGCGGGTCCGGGCGGTACGGCAGGCCGCGCGGCATCTCGATGATGAACGACTGCCGCGAGCTCGCCTGCATGTCCACGATGCGCAGGTCTCCGTCGGTGGCCACGGTCACACGGTTCGCGACGGGGCCTGTCTCGAGGTGGACTTCCATGCGCGGAATCCGCAGCGGGCGGCTCACCTCGCCCTGCGGACCCGTCTCGGTGACCACGGGCGCACGCAGCATCAGGTCCGCGCGCGACTCGCCGCGCACCCAGAACGCGTCCCCTTCGCGGTTGTAGGCGTTGTCGTCCAGGAAGTACGCCATCACCGGCGGCGTCCCGCCCAGTGGCTGCCGCGAGCGCGACGGGCTCACGTTCACCGGCAGGTCGTTGACGAGCGTCAACTCCGGGGGGAGCCACCGGAACAGGCCCGTCTTGGTGTGCTCGCCCGGGTGGAACGACGCATAGAACGGGTTCGACAGGATCTGCGCGGTGAACAGGCCGCTCACCGCCATCGCGATGAGGCCGGGCACCGCCGTCTGCAGCGGCGGCGTCAGGAACAGGAAGACCGGATAGACCCCGAGGAAGTAGCGATTCCCCACCGGCCCTCCCCCACCCGAGTAGGTGTAAGGCATGTAGAGCAGCAGCGCCACGGCAGACCCGAGGCCGGCGGCGAGCGTGAGCCACTGCCACACCGCTCGATCGCGCGTGGCGGCCAGGAACAGCAGCATCGCCATCACGCCCGGGAAGTAGTAGGCCGCAAACCCGGTGTGCCGCCCGAAAAAGAAATAGCCGACGTTGCGGCGGAACACGTCCACGAGGACCTCGCGGCCGGTGAGCACCTCGACAAGCACGCGGTTGGTCGCGCGGTCGTCGCCGACGGCCTCGAACCGGTTCTGCTCGGTCTGGAACGGGAAGCCGCCCATCCCGCTGTAGAAGGTGCGACGATCCCCGCCCTGGTAGTTCCACTCGCCCGTGATGGCGATGTTGGCGCCAAACAGCAACACCACCATCAGCGTGAAGAACCCGCCGATCCGGAGCGTGCGCTGCCACTGGCGGCGCAGCAGCGCCGAGGCCAGCAGCGGCGCGATCAGCAGGACGTGCGTGGGCTTCGAGAAGGTGGCGACGCCCAGGAAAAGGGCCGCGATGACATCCGACCGGTTGCCGAGGAACCAGCGCACGCGCGTCGCGGCCGACAGCGGCACCGCGTTGGGCCCGACGACGTCCTTGTAGCACCAGAAGAAATACCCGAAGGTGACGACGGCCGCGTTGAAGAAGTCCGGCGTCATCCACACCATGTAGACGGGCGCAACACAGACGAACACGAACGCGAAGGCGAAGACCAGCGCCGCAATCGGGTGGCTCCGCGCCACCAGGAACGCATACGCCGCCAGGAACATCAGCGTGATGAGCACCGCGTGCAGCACGATGAAGCCGTTGGTCCCAAACAGGTAGACGAACGGCGCGGCGGCGAGCGGGAAGATGTACGACTTGCCGTAGTAGAGCCGCTCCTGGTCCGGATCGTCCCTCGACGTGACGTGCACGAACGGGAACCCGGCACCCAGCGCCACGTCCACGTCGCGCCCGCGCTTGAGAAAGATGCCCTCGGGGCCGCTCGGGAACTCGCGCCACACGCGCACGAGGTCCTCGCGCCGGTACTCGAAGTCGAAGTCCTCCGCCAGGCTGTGCGCGAGGCTGTAGTAGGTGGCGCCGTCGCTGAAGAAGCCGTAGCTCACCTTGGTGAAGTCCACGGTGAGCGCCCACGCCAGCA
>JADZCN010000158.1 GCA_020851565.1 Acidobacteriota bacterium
CCACCACCTGCACGAGCCCGGCCGTGTGCTCGCCGAAGGTCGCGTGCTTGGCCGGCGCGCTCTTGTCGCCGTAGCGGAAGCGGCGCCGGACGACGAAGTTCTGGCCGGCCTTCATCCCCATGTCGGCTCCCACGTCCACCAGCAGCACGTCGCCGGGACCGTAGAGCTCGCGTCTCGGGTCGTCGCGGTGCGCGGCGATGTGGCCAACGGTGTAGCTGACTTCCACGGGCTTGTCGGGCCCGCACACCGAGGCCAGCATGGTCTTCGGTACCGGCACGGCCTGGGGGCGGGTGCGCAGCGGTGGCAGCGGCGCGGCTGGCGGCGGAGGCGGCTTCGGAGCCTCGCCGGTGACGGTGACGGTTTCGGTCAGGGCGGCGAGGCCGAGCTGGCGGTCCAGGACGAAGACCTCGCCAGGGCCCAGCACGATCGTGGGATTGGTCCGCGTCTCGAAACCGGACATCTCGAAGGTGACGCTGTAGCTGCCGGGTTGGAGCGGGGGAGTCTGGTACTGGCCAACCTCGTCGGTGACCACCACGATGGGCCTCGAGCCGGGGCCCGCGATGGTCACCGTCGCCCCGGGCAGCGCGGCGCCCGAGCCATCGGTGACGCGCCCGGTGAGCCGCGACTGGTCGGGCTGGACCCCGATGGCGCCGGCCACCGCGGTCACGACCACGGCCAGGGCGAGGGAGGAAACCAGGGATCTCATTCGTGCCACTCCGGGGGTTCGATGTCGTATCGGCCCCTGGAGGGCACGCCTGTAGAGCGCGAATCTAGAATCGGAACAACCGCGTGGCTTTCACGACGAACGTGCGGTTCACCAGGCCCGGGAACCGATCGCCAAGCCGCGTGTCGCGGCCGTCGCTGTAGACGAGAAACAGGTCGCTGCCGGGCTGGTACTCCCAGCGGAACCGCACGCTCGACCCCAGGCTGTGCGAGGTGGAGTTGTACTGGCTGAGGCCGCTCACCGCCATCCGCGGGGAGAACATGAACGTGGAGCGGATGCTGACCACCGTCGTGGTGAAGTCGCCGGCCGGCCGGCCGATCCGGTTCACCGTGAAGCCGGGCTCGACATTGAAGCGGGGCGAGATCTCGAGGATGCCCCGATAGCCGACCTCGGTGTTCGTGCCGTCGTAGAACGTCCCGTGCGCGCCACTCACCGAGCCCGACAGGCGCCGCTGCGGCCCGAACACGTACGTGCCCCGGACGTCGCCGAAGTGGTAGGCCCCCGCGCCAATCTGCTGGCCAGGCACGATGGTGAACCCCTCCCGGAGGAACTCGTAGTTCCGTGAGAAGTCGATGGCCCACTGATCGTTGTTGTTGAATTCCATCCGGTAGGCGACCTTGGCCTCGCGCGTTTCCAGCACGCCGTCGGTGCCCGTGATGTGATCGAACTCGCTCTCGAAGACGTGCCGGCGGATGAGGCCGGGCCCGCGCAGCCGGGGGCTGAACCGCGCGGAGGCGTAGTTGCGCCGGAACGCCGTCCGGCGGAGGAACCCGACCTCGGGCTGGAACGCCGATCCGA
This sequence comes from Acidobacteriota bacterium, assembly GCA_020851565.1. GTDB lineage: Bacteria > Acidobacteriota > Vicinamibacteria > Vicinamibacterales > UBA2999 > VFZN01. Next base: position 1,523 of record JADZCN010000158.1, read on the forward strand.
CGACGAGGTGCTCGTAGCGCAGGCCATACCGATCCGGCGACCATTCGAACTCCGCGCGGTAGCTGCTCCGGTCCTCTGCCGCGCGCGTGTCCGATTCGGTCTTCGATTGGGCATAGAAGCCGGTGAGCGTCACGTTCTGGAAGAACCAGAAGTTCGCATCGACGCCGAAGACGTCGTTCACCGCCTGCCCGTCCGGCGCGCGCCGCGTGTAGACGAGCCCGACGTTGCTCCGCCGGAGGATGTCGCGCCGCACGCGGACGACGGAGAAGTTGGTCGATCGGGCGCCGAGCGCGGGCGCGTCCTCGGTCTGGATGTTCAGCACGCCGATGGCCGTGCGACCGGCCCGCCCCGCCAGGCGGCCGCCGGCCACGATGGGGACGATGCCGCCCGTCCCGAGCCCGATGCGCCGGCTGTAGAAGACGACGGGTGTCAGGCTCGGCGTCTGCGTGCGGGCCGAGGACTGGCCGCCTCCGCCCCCGCCACGCTGCTCGCCGCCGAAGCCGAACAGCCCCTGGCCCTCGAGGAAGAAGTCGCGCCGCTCCGGGAAGAACAGGCTGAAGCGGGTCAGGTTGACCTGCTGCTGGTCCTCTTCCACCTGCGCGAAGTCGGTGCGATAGGTGAAATCGGCCACCAGGCTGTTGGTGATGCCGTACTTGACGTCGAAGCCGCCGTTGGCGGTCGGGTCGTTCCGGAAGGGCGGCGAGGCGCCGAGGTTGGTGGTGCTCGAGGCGATGGCGTACGGCTTCACGTCCACCGGCCGACGCGTGGTGGGCGTCTCGACGCCGACGAGCGTCGCGAAGATGTCGAAGCGGTACATGGCCCGCACCGACGCCGCCGCCGGGATCGGCGCGATGGAGACGTGCTCGTTCTTCCAGCGGATCACGCGCCGGAGGTTGAAGCCCCAGACCTGCGGCCCCTCGCCGCGGTAGCGCAGCGAGACGAAGGGAATGGCGAACTCCATGGTCCAGCCATCGGGCAGGATGCGCGAGCGCGTATACCAGATGGTGTTCCAGTCGTTGTTGTTGCTCCGCTCGTCCTGGATCTCCTGGTCGCGCTGGGCGCCGAGCGCGTTGGTCTGGAAGAAGACGCCGCTCCGGCGCGTGTACAGCGGGTCGATGCTGATCGAGATGTTGTCGTTCTGGAAGATGTTGAAGCTGTCGCGGCGCAGCTCGTTGGCGACGAGCCGCTCGGGGGCCGAGTCGAAGGCCCGCACGCTGACGTAGAAGCGCTCATCGTCGTAGAAGAGCCAGGCCAGCGTGCGCTCGGTGGCCGGCTGGCCCTCGCGCGGTTCCTGCTGGATGAAGTGATCGATGGGCTGGACGAGGCGGTAGTCGGCCTCGTCGAGGTTCCCGTCGATCGAGATCGGCGCCGTGAGCCGGGTGGCTCTGAGCGTGATGCGCCCCTGCTCGTCCCTGGCGAAGACCGCGGGGGCGACGGGCGCGGAGGGGCCGGAGAATGCCGGCGCGTCCTGCGCCGACAACACACGAGGAACGGCCAACGCCACCAGGGTGGCCAGGAGAAGTGCCCGAACGATCAAGATCCGACATTGTACGACGAGTGCGTCGATATGCCGCATGGTGCCTGCGCGAGGCCAGCTGCTACGCTTGGGTCATGCGAGCCACGAGCGGCCTTGTCGCCCTGCTGGCGGCCATGGCCATGGCCGCGGCGTGTGAGGACAACCGGCCTCGGCAGCTCTCCGAGGAGGTCGAACGGGGCCGCCAGCTCTACGCGGCCAACGGGTGCGGCACATGTCACGGGATGCAGGGGAAGGGTGATGGTCCGGTGGCCGTGACCCTCAACCCGCCCCCGCGCGATTTTCGCGACGCGGAGGCATTCAAGAACGGCGCGGATCCCTCGTCCATCGCCAACACGCTCGCGACCGGCCTCACCCGTGACGGCGGGCAGATGCAGTCGTACTTCCACCTGTCCGACCGCGAGCGCTACCTCATCGCGCGGTACGTGATTTCCCTCCGAGAGTCCTCTTCCCCTGGAGCTGGCAATGTTCCGACTCACTAGTGTTGCGGCCGTGGCCGTGCTCGTCGCCGGCCTCGGCGTGGCCGAGGCGCAGGCGCCACTGACTGCCTCCGGCGCCTGGGTGCGCGAACCCGTGCCCGGCCGCACCGTCACCGCCGGATTCGTCGTCATCGAGAATCCGGGCGGTGCCGACATCCAGGTGGTGGGCGCCTCGTCCGACGTGGCGGGCACCGTGGAGCTGCACGAGATGGTCCGCAGCGGCGACATGATGAAGATGGCCCCCGTGAAGAGCATCGTCGTGCCGGCGAAGGGCAAGGTGGAACTGAGACCCGGCGGGCTGCACCTGATGCTCTTCGAGCTGAAGAAGCCCTTGAAGGAGGGCGACACCGTGACCCTGACACTGACGACCGACAACGGTGCCACGGTGCAGGCCTCCGCGGCCGTCAGGAAGTTCCGGATGCAGCCATGACGCGTCACCTGATCCTTGCGGTGTTCGTGTTGTCGGTGTCGGCAGCCTGCGCGCCGGCTGGCGATTCCGCCACGCCCGCGGCGTCGGGGGCCGCCACGGCGGCCGAGCTCCCGCTTCTCCCGATTGGCGGCGACTTCACGCTGATCGACCAGGACGCCAGGCCCTTCACGCTCTCGTCGCTGAAGGGCAAGGTGGTGCTGATCTTCTTCGGCTACACCATGTGCCCCGACGCATGCCCCACCACGCTGTCGAAGCTGAGCTCGGCGTACTCGCGGCTGACACCCGAGGAACGCGCGCGGGTGAAGGCCGTCTACATCAGCATCGACCCCGAGCGCGACACGCCGGCCGTGATGAAGGAGCACCTGACGTACTTCGGCGTGGACGCCATCGGGCTGACCGGCACCCCCGAAGATACGGCGAAGGTAGCGCGGCAGTTCGGCGCGCACTTCGAGAAGACCTCGGACAAGACCGCGGCGGGCTACCTGATGTCGCACACCGTCTCGGTGTTCGGGCTGGACGCGAACGGGCAGACCCGCGTGCTCATCGACTACGAAGCCAGCGTGGACACGGTCGTCAACGAGATCCGGGCCCTGCTGGCGGCCGCGTGACGGCCGGGCGGCTGCGACGATTCACCGCACCTCCGGGCGCCCTTCCGGGCGCACACTGAAGGCAGGTGGTGGTGTATGACACGTCCCCGGATTCTCCCTGCGATGCGCTGGACGCCCTGGCCGCTTGCGCTCGTCATGCTGCTGTTCGCGGCGGCCCCCGCCCTGGCGCAAGCGCCGCCCGGGGTTGACCGGGAAGCCGCCCAGGCCGAGGCGCAGGTGCTCTTCCGCGAGGTGATGAGCCCGTTCTGCCCGGGCCTCACGCTCGCCGACTGCCCGTCGCCCAACGCGTTCGAGCTTCGGAAGGACATCCAGGCGCGGCTCGAACGCGGCGAGAGCCGCGAGGCGATCGTGGATGCGCTGGTCGCGCAGTACGGCACCGAGCTGTTGTCGGACCCGTCGGACACGCCCATCGGCCGCGTCGTCTGGGGCGTGCCCTTCCTGCTGGCGGCGCTGGCCGCCGGGGTGCTCGCATTTCTCGTGCGGCGGATGACTGGCGGGCAGCCATCCGAAACGCCCGGCGGCGCCGAGACGCCTGCCGTCCGCGAACGGCTGGACGAGGAGCTGGCGGCGCTGGATTAGGGACTTGGGCCTTGGGGCTTGGGACTTGGGACTTGGGGCTTGGGACTTGGGGCGTGCGACTTAGGACCTGGGACTGGAGACCTGGGAAGTGAAGGCCTTGCGGCTCACAGAACCTCAGAACCTCAGAACCTCAGAACCCCAGAACCTCAGAACCCCAGAACCTCAGAACCCCAAGCCCCACGCCCCAAGCCCCAGGACCTCAAGGCCTTATCAGGTAAAACTCCGTCTGCCGCCCGTCGATCCAGTCCCACTTGCCGCCGGGCATCAGTGCGGCGTCTTCCTCGAGAGCGAAGCGCACGGGCTGGTTGTCCCACTCGGGCACGCGGTGCGTGGCGTTCAGCTCGATGGAGTGCCACGTATCCGGCCGGAACACGTAGTCGCCGCGCACGGGGACGCCGGACTGGTAGTCGGTCATCCCGATGGGCGGGCCAGCGCCGTGGCCGTGATACCCAATCGCGTGGCAGTAGATTGAAGGGACGAGCCCTTCTTTCTTTGCGTGCGCGAGCGCGTCGGCCAGCGCCTCGTTCCCCGTTCGCTCCAGCCGCGCGTACTGCATCGTCAGGTCCTGCAGCCGGTTGGCGGCCTTCAGCCCGTCCTTCAGGCCCTGCGGCGCGTCGGTCTCACCCGGGCGCAGCACGTAGGCGTTGTGCTGCGTGTCGGTGGAGAAGCCCATGTAGACAATGCCGAAGTCGGTGTGGAGCATGTCGCCGGGCTGGATGACGCCCTGGATCGTGCCCTTCTCGCCCCGGCGCGCGATGTTGATCGACGGCTGGAACCACGAACCGAGCCCGAGCTCCGCGACGCGCTGGCGCATCCACCACACGACGTCCTGCGAGGTCGTCTTGCCCGGGGTGATCACCTTGTTCGAGAACGCCTCACGGATCACCATGTGCGCCACTTTCATGGCGTGGCGATAGGCCTCGAGCTCCTCCGGCAGCTTCACCTCGAGCCAGCCCACGGCGAGCATCTCGGCCGACTTCACGCGCGCGGCGTAGGCGGGCCCGAGCGCCTCGAGGAGGCGCCGCTTCTCGTTGGCGGTGATGCCGTCGGCGTGGTTCCACGCGTCCGACTCGTTGATGCCGATCACCTTCGGCTGCTTCTCCTCGACCAGCTTGCGCAGCCCCTCGTGCTGCCCGTCGTTGCTGGTGGGAATGGGCGTGTAGATCCTGTCGTAGTCGAAGCGGCCGATTGAGTAGCGCTCGACGGGCCTGCCGCCGCCAGGGTTGTAGAAGACGAGGATGGTGCGCCGCCTCGACGCGAAGTAGGTGAGGGGCGACATCGACGCGAACACGGGATCCTCGTTGTATTCACGCGTCGGGATGATCCACATGTCGATGCCCTCGCGGGTCATCAGTCCCGGGAGGAGGGTATCGAAGCGCTTGCTGACCCAGGGCGTGACCAGCTCGTTCTGCTCGCGATGAGTCAGGACGCGGGCGGCGGGGTCCGGGAAGGAGATGGCGGATTGCGCCGAGGGGCTGACAACGCCAACGACGAGGGCGATAGCGGTGGCGGCAAGGACGAGATGCTTCGCGGCAGTCATGGACGTCGAGTGTAACGCTGATGGCGCAGGGAAGGCCGCGGATGGCGCAGAGGACGAGGGCCGCAGAGGGCACAGATGCCAAGGAGGGCCACAGACGGCACAGATCCCACAACGAGGGGCCGCAGATCGCGCAGATGTCGAAAAGGGCCGCAGAGGACGCAGAGGACGCAGAGGACGCAGATGACGCAGATGACGCAGAAAAGGCCGCAGGGGCCGCAGATGGCGCAGATGAGGTCAGGGGAGGGGGGCAGCCCCGCGGAGCCGCCTCCTGGGAGCGTGAGCTTCCTGTACCCTCCGGTTCATCGTCTCGCAGGGGTGCCCGGTCGGGTGCGTGGTCCCTTGTGGCCCGTGGCCGCATGGCCCACCCCCAGCGGTATCTGCGCCATCTGCGTCATCTGCGTGATCTGCGGCCCTCTGCGTGATCTGCGGCCCTCTGCGTGATCTGCGCCATCTGCGTTGCGGGCATCTGCGTTCTATCGGAGTGTGTAGCCGGCCCGGACGAATGGCGTTCGGCGGATGCGGTCGCCGGTCAGCGCGGCCACGGCGTTGGCCACCGCCGGGGCGATCACCGGCACTGCGATCTCGCCAAACCCGGTCGGCCTCATCGTCGAGGGGACAACGTGCACGTCGATGGCGGCCGGGGCTTCGCGGTTCCGGATCAGACGGTAGCGATCGAAGTTCCCTTCCACCGCTCCGCCGCGATCGATGGTGATTTCGCCGAAGAACGCGTGCCCCAGTCCGTCGATGATCCCGCCCTGCGCCTGCGCCTCGACGCCCGAGCGATTGACCACGATGCCGCAGTCGAGCGCGCAGGTCACGCGGTGGATGGTGACCCGGCGCGGCGCGCCCACGGCGCCGGATGCCTGGGGGCCCACCGACAGTTCCACCACCTGGGCGCAGTACGACCCGAAGGTGTAGTGCGCCGCCAGGCCCCGCGCGCGGCCCTCGGGTGGCCGCTGGCCGAAGCCACCGCGCTCCGCCGCCAGCCGCAGCACGGCAACCATGCGCTCCGGGTTGTACGGCGTGGGGTCGTCGCCGGTGATGCGAAGGGCGCTCGACGGGCCCAGCAGCTCGAGGCGGAGGTCTACCGGATTGCGGCCCGCGGACACCGCGATCTCATCGAGCAGCGTCTCCACCGCAAAGGCGTTGGCCACGTGCGCGGGCGCACGCCATGCCCCGGTGGCGACCCCGGACCGCGGCTCGCTGAAACGCAGGCGTACGTGCGGGATGTGCCACGGCACGAGGTCCAGCTCGAAGTCCGGGGCGAGGTTCTCCGACAGGCCCGTCACCATGCCGTAGGTTTCCGTGGACCAGGCTGGCGAGGTGCCGCGCCGATAGGCGTTGCGCGACAGGTTCACCAGGTGGCAATCCCACGCCACGATGCGGCCGTTCGCGTCCAGCCCCGCACGAAGCGCGCGTGCGCCGGCCGGGCGATAGTAGTCGTGGCGCATGTCGTCCTCGCGCGTGCCGATCACCTGAACGGGCGCGCCGATGGCCTTCGACACCACCGCCGCCTCGGCCGCGTAGTCCGACAGCAGCCGTCGTCCGAAGCCTCCGCCAAGGCGCGTCACCTGGATGTGCACGTTCTCACGGGGGATGCCGGTGACCTCGGAGACCACGAGCGCACCGGAGCCCTGCATCTGGAGGGGGCCCGTGATGTAGCAGTGCCCGTCGCGCACGTCGGCCGTGCAGTTGTGGGGCTCGAGCGTGGCGTGCGAGAGAAACGGGAACTCGTAGTACGCCTCGACCACGCGCGACGCTCCTGCAAGGGCCGCGTCCACGTCGCCGACGGCCCGCACCGTCGTGCCCTCGCCCCGAGCGAGCCGCGCGAACTGATCCGAGAGCGATGCACTGGTCTCGTCGCGGAACGGCCCCTCGTCCCACTGGATGCGGAGGGCATCCCGGCCCTTGAACGCTGCCCAGGTGGAGTCGGCGACAACGGCCACGCCCGGCTGCAGGAAGGTGGGATTCTCGTGGCCGGGAATACGCGCGACCTGGCGCACGCCCGGGACCCTCAGCGCGGCGCTGTCGTCCACGACGGCGGGACGGCCGCCAAACACGGGACACTTCGCGACGGCGGCGTACTTCATGCCAGGCACCCGCACGTCGATGCCGTAGAGGGGCCGGCCAGTAACGATGGCGGGGTTGTCCACGCCGGCGACGCGCGTGCCGAGCAGGGTGAAGGCAGAGGCTGGCTTCCACGCGGCCTTCTGGGGCACGGGCCTGGCTGCGGCGCGAGCGGCCAGCGGGCCGTACTCGATGGAGCGGCCGGTCGTCGCGTGTACGACGCGGCTGCGCTCGGTGCGGCACTCCGTGCGGGTCACGCCCCACGCCTCGGCGGCCGTATCGGCCAGCATCTCGCGGATCGTGGCCCCGGCGTTCCTGTAGAGATCCCACTCGGCGCGCATGCTGTCGCTCCCGCCGGAGCCCTGTCCACCAAACTTCGATCGATCGAGCTCGGCGTCAATGGCGCGTACGCGCGACCAGTCCGCGTCCATTTCCTCGGCGAGGATCATCGGGAGCGCGGTCTTCACGCCCTGTCCCATGTCGGGGTTCTTCGACCAGATGGTGACGGTGCCATCGGGGTCCAGCCGCACGAAGCCGCTCGGCTGCAGCGACGCGGCTGCGGGGGTGCCTGCCTGCGCGGCCTCGAGGGCCGAGGGCCGCCAGCCGAATGAGAGGAGCAGCCCGCCACCCGCTGCCGAGCCCACGCGGAGGAAAGTGCGACGCGAGACGTGCGCGCTCATCGGCCCTCTCCCGGGGCGCTGCTCGTCGCCATCGACGCCGCGCGGCGGACGGCCTCGCGGATGCGCATGTAGGTGCCGCATCGGCAGAGGTTCCCGTTCATGCCGGCGGCGATCTCCTCGTCCGAGGGATTCGGCGTGCGTGCGAGGAGTGCCGCTGCCGTCATGATCTGCCCGGCCTGGCAGTAGCCGCACTGCGCGACGTCGAGCTCCACCCAGGCGCGTTGCACCGGGTGGCTGCCCGGCTCGGACCCCTCCGCACCCGCCCGCACCTGGTCGTACCCGCCCGCACCTGCCCCGAGCCCTTCAATCGTCGTGATCGCGCGACCGGCCGCTTTGCCGACCGGCAGCATGCACGCACGCGTCGCGGCACCATCCACGTGCACCGTGCAGGCGCCGCAGAACCCGCCGCCACACCCGAACTTCGTGCCGACCAGCCCCAGCGAGTCGCGGAGCGCCCAGAGCAGGGGCATCTCCGGGTCGAGCTCGAGCGCGTGTGTGCGGCCGTTCACCGAGAGCGAAATGGATGGCACCGAGGAACCTCCCGTCGGTGCATCAGACGTTCCCCGCACGAGCGCAGTCCCTCCCTCGTCCCACGATTGGTCACCGAGCGGGGCTGGGAGGTGGGACGGGAGGCGGGGGGGGGCCATTGAGCGATTGCTTATTGGCGATTGAGCGATTCACTTAGCGACCGGGCGATTTCAGCATTGCGCATTGGATTGGGTGATTGGGGCATTGGGTGATTGGGGCATTGGCGATTCGCCCGTGCACCGCGGTGCGGCGAGGCAGGTCGCCGCCGCCGTCAGCGCGGCGATACAACTCGACACGCGCAATGACTCAATCACCCGATGACCCAATCGCCCAATCCAATGAACAATGCCCCAGTCACCAATCACCCAATGAATCGCTCAATCATCAATCAGCAGTCACCAATGGACAGGCCTCAGATACCGGCCGCGGCGGCCGTCAACTCCGCCGCCGTCTGCCGGTAGAACTTGAACTCACTCAGCTGGTCGGCCGTCGGCCGGCCGACCCAGCGGCCGCTCTCGCCGTAGAGCCTGGTGAGCCGCGACAGCAGCTCGCGCGCCTGGCGCTTCCGGTCCGTCATCTGCGCGTCGCCCGCCGGGGCCTTCTGCACCTTGTCGGCCACCGGCGCGAACTCGCGGATGGCGCCCGCTACCTGCACCTGGAAGTCCGCCCACACCTTGCGATCCGGCGCCGGGGCGTCGATGCGCGGGTCGTCCTTCACCTCGACCTTCTGCTCCAAAGTCCGACCGCCGGAGACGAGCCGCACGGTGTAGACGCCCGGCGTCACATACGGGCCCGCGAGGTTCCCCCGCGGCCCATCGTCGTCGCCGAAGCCGCCGCCGCGGACCGGCAGGTCCGCGTGGCGAAGGTTCCATACCACGCGGTTCACGCCACGCGCACGCGCCGGGTTGAGCGTCTGCACCAGCGTGCCGGACGCGTCGTGCACCGAGAGGGTCACCTCGCTCGTGGGATTCGCGAGCCAGTAGTCGATGATGGCGCCGTTCGGCGGGTTCTCCCCGCGGAACAGCATGTCGCCGGTGTGCGCCTTGAGGTTCGTGTAGCGAATCTGCTCCGCCGTGTCGATGGGGAAGAGGTGCGCATCGCTGCCGATGGCCGCCGGCGTCAGGCCCTGCAGCGCCGTGAGCTGGTCGAGGATCCAGATGCCGCGCCCGTGCGAGGCGAGCACCAGGTCGTTGTCGCGCGTCTGAATGGTGAGGTCGTTGAACGGCAGCGTGGGCATGTTGTTCTTCAACTCAACCCAGTTCTGCCCGCCGTTCACGCTGACGAAGAGCCCCAGCTCCGTGCCGAGATAGAGCAGGTTCGGGTTCCGGTGATCCTCGCGGATGGTGCGTGCCACACGCTCGGAAGGCAGGTCGCCCACGATGGACGTGAACGTCTTGCCGAAGTCCGTGGACTTGAAGACGTAGTTCTTGAAGTCATTGCTCCGGTGGTTGTCCACGGTGACGTACACCGTGCCGTCCGCGTGGCGCGATGCCTCGATGCCCGCGAACCACGACGAGGCGGGCAGCCCGGAGAACCGCGACTCCGCACTCTCGAAGGTCTTCCCATCGTCCATCGAGATGCGGAACTTGCCATCGTCGGTGCCCACGTAGAGCAGGCCGCGCCGCCGCGGCGACTCGGCAATGGCCGTCGTGCCCGGGTAGTACGGCACGCCGTCGTCGATCGACAGGATGTTCTCGTCGGGCAGCCGGCCCATCAGCGGCAGCGTGGCGCGATCCACGCCGCTCGTCATGTCGCCCAGGTCCTGCCAGGTCAGCCCGCGATCGCGCGACCTGAACAGGTGCTTGGCACCCGCGTAGATGGTGGCGCTGTCGTGCGGGGAGATAAGGATGGGCGCGTCCCAGTTGGCCGGGTGCATGGCGTTGCCCAGCACCTGTTCGGGGACGCCCTTCCCCCATGTGTTCCAGTTGCGGCGATCGCCGATGGCACCGGTCGGATCGCCTGGCCGGACGTCCTGCACCTGCCACGTGCGCGTGTCGTTGCGCTGGAGCCCGAGGAACTGCGAGGCCGAGAAGACAATGCGTGGATCCTTCGGGTCGGGGACCGCGAAGAACCCGTCGCCGCCGCACAGCCGCGCCCAGTGATCGTTCAGCACCCCGTTCGACGTCCAGCTCGCGTTCGGGCCCACCCAGCAGCCGTTGTCCTGCAGGCCGCCGTAGACGTTGTAAGGGTGCGCGTTGTCCACGGCGACACGGTAGTACTGGGACACCGGCAGCGACGTGACGTACAGGAACTTGTTCCCGCGGTCGTACGAGATCCCGATGCCGCCGTCGTCCAGCTTCACGACATGCCGCGAATCCCGCGGGTTCACCCAGACGAAGCGATCGTCGCCGTGCAGCGTCTGGCGCGGCGTCGTGAACGTCTCGCCCCCGTCGTTCGAGTACGAGTAGCTGTTCATCATGTAGATACGGCGGTCGTCGTTCGGATCGACGGTGGGCTGGCTGGCGTACATCGGGCGCGGGTTCCAGTCGGACATGAACCGCCACGTGCGACCGCGGTCGTTGCTCCGGTAGATGCCGCCCCTGCGGTTGATGTAGGCCGTGGACGCGTTGTAGCGCGTGCCCTGCTCGATGCTCACGTAGACGATGCTCGGGTCCTTGCGGTAGACGGCGATGCCGACGCGCCCGTACTCGCCGTCAGGCAGGCCGTTGCCGGTGAGCTTCGTCCACGTGGCGCCCGCGTCCGTGCTCTTCCAGAGTGCGCTGCCCGGGCCGCCGCCGTTGAAGCCGAACGCGCTGCGGCGGCGCTGGTAGGTGGCGGCGTAGAGAATGCTCGGGTCGCGCCAGTCCATCGCCACGTCCGTGGCGCCCGTGTCCTCGTCCACGTAGAGCGTGCGGGTCCACGTGCGGCCGCCGTCCATCGTGCGGTACAGCCCGCGGTCCCCGCCAGGACCCCACACCGATCCTTGTGCCGCCACGTAGGCGATGTCCGGGTTCGTCGGGTGCAGGACGATGCGGCCGATGTGCTTGCTGGCCCTGAGGCCCACGTTCGCCCAGCTCTTCCCGGCGTCGGTCGTCTTGTAGATGCCGTCGCCCCAGCTGACGCTCTGGCGGTTGGCGCGCTCGCCGGTCCCCACCCAGATGATGTTCGGGTTGGGCTGGAAGATGGCGATGTCGCCGACCGAGTGCACGGGCTCTTTCTCGAAGACGGGCTCCCACATGATCCCGTTGTCGCGCGTGCGGAAGATGCCACCGGTCGACGAGGCGACGTACATGACGTACGGGTCGGACTCGACCACGTCCATGTCCACGAAGCGGCCGGACATGGTGGCGGGGCCGATGTTCCGGAGGCGCAGGCCCGAGAGATCCCGGGACTGCAGGGCGACTTGCTGAGCCGGCAGCTGCGGCGCCAGGGTGACGCCCAGCACGGCGACGAAGAAGATGAGGAGGCGCTTCATGGCGCCATTATGCGGGGCCTGCTGTCACCGGTTGTCAAGAGGCGACGAGCGGCCGGCCTGCGCTACGCGTCGTGCAGCGCGCGCGCCGGATCGATGCGCGTGGCTCGCCGCGCGGGGATGACCGCGGCCAGCGTGGCCGCCAGCAGCAGCGCCACCGCCACCAGCCCCAGGCTGAGCGGATCGCGCGGACTGACCTCGAACAGCTGTCCCTGCAGGCAGCGGCCGGCTGCCGCAGCGCCGACAATCCCGAGCACCAGGCCGACGGTGACCGGTTTCAGCCCGTGGCCAACCACCTGGCGCACCACCCGGGCCGGCGAAGCGCCAAGCGCCAGGCGCACGCCGATCTCGCGCGTGCGCTGGGCCACCAGCCACGCGATCACGCTGTAGATGCCGAGCACGGCCAGCAGCAGGCCAGTGGCCGCCAGCAGCGACATCAACACGGTGTTGAATCGCGACTGCGCCATCGTCCGGCGCAGGCCGTCGTCCAGCGTGCCCAGGCCGTAGACGGGCAGGGATGGATCCAGCGCGCGCACGGCGCCGCGGATGGTGCCCGCCAGCGCGGCAGGGTCGCCATCGGTGGGCCTCGCCATCACGTCGAGGGTGTTGTTCACCCAGCCCCACGCCTCCGGTGGGATCTGCGCGAGCGGCAGGTAGAACTCGGGCACCGGCGCGTTGCCCGGCCCGCGCGAGCGGACGTCGGCCACGACGCCCACCACGATCTTCCAGCGGGGGCTATCGGGACCGCCCTCGCAGCACGTCACGCGCTTGCCAACGGGATCGGTGTCGGGGAACGCGGCGCGCGCCAGCGTCTCGTTGATGATCATCACGAGCGGCGCCGATCGGATGTCCGCCGCTTCGAACATCCTGCCCTCCCGGAGCGGCAGGCGCAGGACGCGGAAGTAGTCCGGCGTCACGAAGTGCGCGAGGCTGTTGACGACGCTCTCCATCCGAAGCGGCCTGCCCTCGGGACTGAGCCCGTTCGAGACGCCGGTGCCCACCAGCGGCGCCTGTGAATCCAGGGCGGCGTGCGCCACCCCGGGCGACGCCGACAGCGTCGAGACCAGCTGTTCGAACGAGGTCCTCACGACATCCGCGGTGCGGTACTGCGCGGCCGGCAGGCCCACGCGCGCGCGCAGCACCCCGGTGGTGTCGATGCCGATGGGCACCTGCTGCAGGTTGATGGCGCTGCGCACCATCAGCGCAGCGGCGGCCAGCACCACGATCACGAGCGCCGCCTGCGCCGCGATCAGCAATTGACGGACCCACGGGTTGATGGCGCCCGCGACGGCACCCTTGCCGTCGCCCAGGTCGCGACGAAGGTCGCGCGAGGTGGCCCACCACGACGGCAGCACGCCCACGACCACGGCGCTGGCCACGGCAAGGCCGACGGCGGTGGCCAGCACCGTGACGTTCAGCGACGCGTCGGCCAGGCGCGGCACGCCTTCGGGCGCCGCGGCAATCAACGCGGGCAGCGCCCACATCGCGGCGAGCACGCCCGCCAACGCGCCCAGGAGCGTGAGCACCAGGCTCTCGGCCAGCACCTGGCGGACGATGCGCCCGCGGCCCGCGCCGACCGCGGCGCGGATGGAAAGCTCGCGTGCGCGGACGGCGAGCCGTGCGAGCAGCAGGTTCGCGGCGTTCCCGCACGCGATCACCAGGACGAGGGCCACGGCTCCCAGCAGCACCAGCAGGCGCAGGCGGAAGCTGCCGACCACGGACTCGTCGAAGCGTTGGCTGATGGCGCCGCGGTCCACGTTGTACCGCGCGTGGTCCCGGCGCAGCCCTTCGGCAATGCGGGCCAGCTCGTCGTTCACTTGCGCGTCGGTGAAGGCCGCCCTCCGGCGCGCATACATGTCGAGGAAGTGTTCGTCGTACATCGTCAGGCGCTCGGGCGTGAACGCGATGGGCACCATCACCTCCGCGCCGTCCATGACCGTGGAGAAGGACGCGGGCATCACGCCAATCACCTGGTAGGGCTCACCGTTCAGGTGCAGGGTCTGCCCCAGGACGTCCATGCGGCCACCGAAGCGCCGCTGCCACAGGCCGTGGCTCAGCACCACCACGCCGTTACGCCCCGGCTGGTCCTCGTCTGCCGTGTAGGCGCGCCCCAGGGCGGGCGACACCTGGAACACCTGGAAGTAGCTGGCCGTGGTCCGCAGTGCCGACACCCGTTCGGGCTGGTGGTCGCCGGCCAGGTTGAAGCTGATGAACGCGGCGGCCGCCAGCGGGTCCAGCGTGGTGGCGCGCTGACGGATGTAGTCGAAGTTGCCGGCGGAGGTGTTGGTCGCGCGGTCCTGCCGGGTCGTGTAGACGCTCAGCACCCGATCGGGCTCGGTGAAGGGGAACGGCGCCAGCAGCACCGCGTGCACCACGCTGAAGATGGCGGTGGTGGCGCCGAGGCCGAGGGCGAGCGTGAGGACGACGCTGGCGGTGAAGCCGGGCTGGAGGCGGGCCTGCCTGAGGGCGAAGCGCACGTCCGTCACGAAGTCGGCGATCCACTCGCGGAGCGCGAAGGCGCGATCACGATCGGTGCCCAGGCGCTGCAGCGTGTCGGCGATGCGGGCGGAGTCGCCCATCCGTCGCTCCGCCTCGGCCCGGGCGGCTGCTGGTGGCAGCCCGCTGTCCATGAGATCCCGGGTGAGCAGATCCAGGTGATGCGACAACTCGTCGCGCACCTCTTCTTCGACCGGCACCCGCCACAACAACGAGCGAAGGGATCGGCGCGCCATGGCTACACCCTGGCGAGGACCCGGGTGACCGCGGAGGCAAACGCCTGCCATGCCTCGGTGTCGCGCGCCAGCTGCTGCCGGCCCGCGCGGGTGAGGCGGTAGAGCTTGGCCCGCCGACCCAGTTCGGACACCCCCCACTCGGCCTCCACCCAGCCCTTCTTCTCCATCCGGTACAGGGCCGGATAGAGCGATCCCTCCTCAACCGGGAAGGTCTCACCCGTGGCGCCCTCGATCCACCGCGCGACGGCATAGCCGTGCATGGGGCCGCGCGTCAGCGTCTTCAGGATCAACGTTTCCAGGGTGCCGTGCAGGTAGTCCACCGGGCTGCGGCTCATGCGTTGATACCTCGATTGTCTATATATAGACACACATAGCCTGCCGCGCAAGTGGGGGCGGCCAGACGGCTGGGACGAATCGAGGGGTACCAGGGCCCTGCCGGCGGTAGGATGCGCGCATGCTGGGAAACCGCCCGATGACCGACTGGATCCGGCAGTACTCGGAGAGCCATCAGCACCCGGTCAATCGGATGCTGCACACCTTCGGCATCCCGCTGATCGTGGTGTCCATCGTCATGGCGATCGCGGGTGTCGTGTGGCCTGCACTCTGGTGGCCGGCTCTCGGGCTCTTCGGGCTCGGCTGGTCCCTGCAGTTCATCGGCCACGCCGTGGAGGGCAAGCCGCCCGAGTTCTCCAAGGACTGGCGGTTCCTGTTCGTCGGCCTGCGGTGGTGGCTGGCGAAGCTGGCGGGAAAGGCCTGAGCCGCGCCGAAGCTCGCGGCGCAGCCGCGAACGAAGGCGGCCCTACTTCCCCGGGTTCTCCAGGGTCAACTGCCGCACCCACACGCCACGCGCGGTCTCGCGCGCGTCGGGGAGCGGCGCCGTGAACTCGTTGCTCATCCGCTCGCCGGCGGGGCGCGCCGGTGCCTTCTTCAACCCGCCCACGCCGCGGAGTACGGTGGCCAGCTCACCGGACAGCGGCTGTGGCGCGGGCGCCGCGCCCGGCACGGGCCGCGGGAGCGAGTCGAACATGCGCTCGAAGGCCGGCGACGGAGGCTCGGGGCTCGCGAAGACGACGAAGTGCTCGCGCCCGCCCGCGCTCGACACCTGCCAGTTGGTCCGTTCTCCGTTCACGACGCCCGGGATCTCGTGGCGCGAGCCTGGCGGCAGCGGGTTGGCCAGCTGCTGACCCGGCAGCGGGAAGAGGAGATACGCCTCGCCGCGATCGTCTTCGTTGACGACGTAGACGTAGGTGGGGACCGAGCTTTGAATCTGGAAGGAGAGCTCATCGCCCGGAGCAATCCGCGAGCCCGGCTGCAGGCGAACGGCGGTTCCGCCCTGGTACCGGTAGAACGCTGCCTCCACTTCGTAGCTGTCCGCGGTTGTGGTCGTGGCCGGAGGCGCAGCCGCGACGGCCGCGACTGAAGCAGGCACGGCACTGGTTTCGGGCACCGCACTCGTCGACGACGGCCACCACTGATATCCCGCTCCGATCGCAACGGCGAGGGCTGCCACCAGCGGCAGCGCCCAGCGCGGAATCGGGGGCGGGACCGGCTCGGGCACGACTTCGTCCTGGCTCGCGCGGTGCAGCGCCGCCTCGAACTCGCCCGCCGTCTGGTAGCGATCCTCCGGCCGCTCGGCCGTCGCCCGATCCACGACGTGGATGAACGCCTCGGGAAGCTCGGGCCGCACGTCACGCAGCAGCCGGCGTGGCGCGTGTGCCTCGTGCTGCCGCTCGATGTCATCACGACTCTGGCCGTCCACCGGGTAGCTGCCCGTAGCCAGGTAGAAGAGGAGGATGCCGAGGCTGTAGATGTCCGACGCCTTCGTGCGTGGGGCACCCGCCATCACCTCGGGCGCCAGGTAGATGGGCGTGCCGGCCGTCCGCCGTCCCGTGCGCGCGGGCGAGGCCTTCAGATCGTGCCCGGCCCCGAAGTCCATCAGCACGGTGCGCCCGCCGTGGGCGCGCATCACGTTGTTGGCCTTGATGTCGCCGTGCAGCAGGCGCGCGCCATGCACGGCCGCGACCGCGCGGCACAGGTCCTGGCCAATCAGCATCGTCTCGCTGGCGCTGAAGGGGCCATGGGCGCGCACGAGCCAGTGGAGCGTCCGGCCCCGGACGAGCTCCATGGCAATGCCCACCTCCTGGCCAATCCGCTCCGCCGAGTACACGCGGACGACGTTGGAGTGGTTGACCTGCGCGAGCAGGCGCGCCTCGTTGAGGGCGCGACGGATGTCGTGGTCGTCGCCGTCGCGGCCGGGACGGATCACCTTGAGGGCGATCTCGAGGCCCAGGTCCTGATCCAGCGCGCTGTAGACCGTGCCGTACGATCCGCGCCCGAGCTCTCCCGTGATCTCGACGGGCCCCCAGGTCTCGGGGATGGGCGAGCTCGCCTGGCAGACGCTCTCGAGCCGACGGAGCTCTTCGAGGATGGTCGTGGATTCGGGATCGGCATCGGTGGGCGCGGTGGTCCAGTCCACGGGCAGGCCCTTCGCGATGGTGGATGCCACCGAGAGCAGGCGCGGGTCCTCAGCGTCTGGGCTTGCGGTCATGGGCCATCTCCTCAGCCAGCCGCATCAGGGCGCGGCTCACGGCCATATGGGCGGCGGCGGCGCTCGACTTGCCGAGCGACGCGGCCACCTCCACGTGTGACAACCCCATCTCGACGCGGGCGATGATGGCCTCGCGGTCCTCTGGGCGCAACCGGTCCATGGCAGCTTCGTAGCGGGCGAAGGCCTCGCTGCCCATGGCTTCTTCCAGGGGTGAGGGCGCGTCGGCGGGCACGTCGGCCTCGAGCGGCCCGGTGGGGCCGCGCCGCCGGTATTTGCGGGCGATGTCGCGGATGGCGTTCCAGAGCGTGGTCCAGACGTACTCGCGGAAGGCGCCGGGGTGGCGCGGCTCGAAGCTCTGCAGTTGCCGGAAGACGCGGATTAGGGTTTCCTGGACCAGGTCCTGGGTGTCCAGGGCGCCGCGCGCGGCGGGCGGGAGGCGGCCGTGGGCCCAGCGGCGCAGACGGGTCTCATAACGGGCGAACAGCTCGTCGCACGCGTCCTGGTCGCCGGCCCGGGCTTTCAGGACCAGGTCCAGCGTGGCCGCGGCGTCGGGCGGCTCGACCGGCCGGGGGGCCGGGCGGTGGTCGGCATCGTCCATCAGGGGAAGGCCGCCGAGCGCGAGTGTCGCGGTGCCAATCATACGCCTGATGGTGGAAACGTCGCGGGGAAGTCCGTCGAACAGGGTGATCAGTTCCGAAACGGGCGCTGGCGGCGTTCACGACAGTCGGAACGGTTTGAGATTGCCGTTTCAGATAGCGGGCGGCTGGGCTAGACTACGCCCCCCTTCGCTCTCGTCGTCGCTGGCCTCGTCCGTCCGCATCCGGTGTCGTTTCCTGGGCTGGCCATTCTCGTTCGACCGGCTCGAGCAGTCACGCAGCCGCCCGTCATGGGCTCGGGGGTGAAATCGTGGCGAATGGAACCAGCACGTCTCAGGCCACCGGCACGTCAGGGAACCCGCCCAAACACATGTGGACCGTCATGGTCTTCATGGGAGCGGATGGCGTGGAAGGGAACAAGGAGTTGGCCGACGAGGCCGAGGCCGATATCAAGGAGATGAAGGATGTCACCCCAAGCGACTCCCTCAACATCCTGGTGGAGTTGCACGGGGCGGGTGAACCGAGACGGGAATACATCGTAGGCAAAGGCGCCTGGAAAAAGGAATCGGTCAGTGCCTCGAAGCCCAGCGACTTCGCCAACGGTATCGCGTTGCTCGACTTCATCGGCTGGGCCCTGAAGACCGCGCACCACGACCCCAAGGAGCCCGAGCACTACTCGATTCTCGTGCTCTGGGGGCATGCCTACCGATTCGCGATTGGGAACACCGAGACGCAGGCCGGCCTCGATGCGTTGGACTTCGCGGAGCTCGCGAAGGTGCTCGCGGTATTCCAGGAGCGTATCGGGAAGCAGTACAACCTGCGGGAACCGAAGCTGGACATCGTCGGATTCGATGCCTGCGAGCTCGCGACCATCGAAATGGCTTATCAGCTCCGGCCCTACACCGATTACCTTCTCGCCTCCCAGATTGGCATCCCGCTGCCGGGGTGGCCTTACGATCGCGTCCTCGAGCGCCTTGCGGTACCTGAAGGGAGGCTGATGGGCCCGGCGGAGTTCGGCAGCTGGACGGTCAGGCGCTACTGTGAATTCTATCGTCCCTTCGAACAGGTTGTGTCGCTGTCCCATCTCAACCTGAGCCACGCACGCAATCTTTCGCAGAAGACCGATCGACTTGCGCAGGCGCTGGCCATCGCGATGGACGACTCCCCTGACGAGCTGGAATTGGTGACGCGCCTCTTCGAGTTCTCACAAACAGTGGAAGGGCCGCCACTGGTCGACGTCGTCACCCTGTGCCGTCTCCTGATGCGCCACAGCGGCGCTGACGCGGTGCGGGCGGCTGCGAAGGAGCTGGGAGACGCCCTGTTCGGTCCACGCGCGCAGCCGGGCGGCCAGAACGCGCAGGGGCTGCCCAAGAGCCAGGCAGGTGACTGCAAGCCCTTCGTCGTGGAGCATGGCAGCAACTCGGCCGAGGGTGCCGGACTCCACGGCGTCAGCCTTTACGCGCCTCACGTCGCCCCTGGACACGACTTCGGTGCGGCCAGTCACTTCTACGAGAAGTTCGTGTTCGTCAGGGACACGCTGTGGCGCGACCTGGTGCGTGCCCTCGCCCTTCCGAATGTGTGCTGCTGACGTCGGTCTTGCCAAAAGGAGCCGTAGATGCCAAAGCAGGAGAACAAAGGCGGCGAAACAGCCGGAAGGAATGGCGTCGGTCCGAGTCCCGACGGCCAATCCCCCTGCGCAAATGACGCCGCGATGAACATCCTCCGGAGCGCAGCCGGCTTGTGCGGCCTGCTCGTTGTCGCGGTGGTCTCGCCCCTGGGCGGCGGCGGCTCTACCTGCACCAATGCGAGCAGCCCACAACGGTTGGCCTTGTCGGAGGTTCGTCGCAAGGCGGAGCTCCGTGAACGTGAAGCGCAGAATACGCCCACCCCGCCCCCCGCGGCCAAGCCCTGACGCCGCACGGCAAGCGGTGGCGACGTGCGCACCGCGCCCTCGTGTGACGCTTCGGCGCGTCGTGGCGCTGGTGTGGGCCGCATGGGCGGCGACCTCGTGCGCACCGGCGTCCTGCCGGGCGCCGGCGTTCGCCGCCAGGGCTGAAAGCATCACGGCTCTCATCCGGGCAGGCGACTACGTTGCCGCGGAAGCTGAGGCCCGCGCTTTTGTGGAGGCGGTAGGAAGGGCACGGGGGGAGCGGTCGCTCGAGGCAGCCGCGGCATCAGACCTTCTCGTCCGGGCGTTGGTAGCCAACGGGAAGGGCTCGGCGCCGGAGACCCTCGCGGTCGCCAGCGAAACCGCCGAGCGCTGGCAAGCGCGGCTTGGCTCCCAGGATCCCGGCCTAGTGCCGTCCCTCCAGAACCTCGGGGACGTGTTTGCGGCGGCGCACAAGTACGATCGCGCGATTCACGTGCTGGAGCGCGCACTCGCTACTCAGGAGAAGGAAGTGGGACGCGGGGTGGAACTCACCCAGACGCTCAACCGCCTGAGTCACGCGTTGAGGGAGGCGAACCGCTTCGACGACGCGGTGGCGTTCGCCGAGCGCAGTGTGCGGCTCGCCGCGGAGCCCGGAGACCGTCGTGAGCTGGCGCGGTCGCTTGAAGTGCTGGCCCGCGCCCTCCAGCGTCGCGGCGACTATGAGAAGGCCCGCGACATCGTGGTCAAGGCGGTGAACCTGCGTCGTGTTGATGATGCGGATCACCCCGAGTACATCGAAACACTCTCGGTCCTCTCGTACCAGGAGTGGTCGCAGGGCCGGCTGGACGCGGCGCGCGATGCGGCCGCGGCTGCGGTTGCCCTGGCGCAAAGAACGTTGCGCGCCGATCACCCAACGCTCGCCCAGTCACTGCGCCAGCTAGCCGGCGCGAGGTTGGATCTCTGGGACATCGAGGGCGCCCACGATCTCGGCAGTCAGGCGGTGGCCATGGCGGAGCGTGGCCTCTCACCAACGCATCCAGCCATTGCCGGTTACCTGAACGATCTCGCGGCTTCGACGGTCTTGCTCGGCCGCTATGAAGACGCTCGACGGCTGTACGAGCGGAGCCTGGCTGTCGCCGAGAGACAGTACGGTGAAGCGCACGAGCTGAGCGCCACCATCATCTACAACCTCGCCGAGGTCGATGCTCATCTCGGCGACCTCAGCCGCGCCGAGCGTGAGTATCGGCGGGCAGGCGCTGTCTGGCAACGATTGCATGGGGCTGATCATCCCTTCGTGGCGCAGGCGCTCACCGCGCAGGCCTTGGCCGTGAGGGACCAGGCCCGCCCCTCCGAAGCTCTCGAACTACTGGAACGCGCCCTGGCGATCAATCAACGGGCCCTTGGACTCCAGCACCGCGCCGTGGCCAACACCCTCACGCAGATCGCCGAGGCCTTCATGAGGCTGGGGCGAAGCTCCGATGCCAGGCGGGCCTCGGACCGTGCACTTCGCATCTGGGTCGCTGCGGGGTCACCTGACGCTCACGAGCATGCCGTCGCCCTCGCGCTGTCGGCGGAGCTCGGCTTCGAGCGGGGCGACGTTCGTGCCGCACGCAGCGCCTACGAGCGGGCCCTCGCGATGACGGGGCGCGTGTTCGGGACTGGACATCCGGAGTTCGCAGACGTGCGCCTGGGCCTGGCCCGCACGCTGGCGCGCTCCGGCGAATATGTCGCCGCGTTCGCCGGCGCGCGGGATGCCGAGGAGATTGGGCGAGAGCATCTCCGGCTGATGCTGCGATCCCTGCCCGAGCGCGAGGCGCTCAACTACGCGC
Source organism: Acidobacteriota bacterium (assembly GCA_020851565.1). Lineage (GTDB taxonomy): Bacteria > Acidobacteriota > Vicinamibacteria > Vicinamibacterales > UBA2999 > VFZN01. The sequence continues at coordinate 22,955 of JADZCN010000158.1, forward strand.
GCGTCCGACCCCGGGGACTGGAATTGCTGCTCTCCCTCGCGGGGCTGGAGCCGCGTGCCGCCGCGGCTGGCCTTGACGCACTGATCCGCAGCCGCGCGTTGGTCCTCGACGAAGTCGCGGCTCGTCGAAGGGATGCTGCGACAGCCGCGGATCCGAGCCAAATCGCCCTTGCGGGGGCTCTTGCGTCCGCTCAACAGCGCGTGGCCAACCTCATCGTGCGTGGCGCAGGCTCCATGTCCCCGACCCGCTACGCGGGACTGCTGGAGGCCGCCCGGAACGACAGCGAGTCGGCCGAGCGCCGGCTGGCTGAGGCCAGCGCCGCATTCAGGGGCGAGCGGAGCCGCGCACAGGCGGGGCTCGAGTCAGTCACGAGGGCCCTGCCGCCGAACACGGTACTCGTGTCGTTCGTCAGGTATCAGCAACTGGCCCTCGGCGGCCAGGCTCGGTATGCCCAAGCGATCGGGCGGGGCCCCGCGGCAGACGAGACGCCGTCGTACGTCGCGTTCGTGCTGCGGGCCGGATGGACGCCCCAGGCCGTGAAACTGGGGGCAGCCCAGGCCATCGACGAGCTCGTGTCGAGATGGCGGGGTGACATCGCCGCTGAGGCGCTCGAGCCACGGACGGCCTCAAGTGTGCGACGCGTGTCGTCTCGCGTGTCCGGCGCCGGACTCCGAGCGAAGATTTGGGACCCGTTGTCGCAACACCTGAACGACGTTGGTCAGGTGCTCATCGTTCCTGACGGAACGTTGGGGCTCGTGCCCTTCGCGGCCCTGCCGGTCGGGCGCGAGTCGTTCGTCCTTGAACAGGCGCCGCCGATCCACTACCTCTCCGCCGAGCGCGATGTCGTATCGGCGGGCGCCAGCAGCGTGTCTGCCACCGGGATGCTCGCAGTTGGCGGCCCCGCGTTCGACGATGCCCCCGGGTCGCCCCCCGCATCGAGCCACGCGTCTGCCGGAACCGCCACAGCGCTATCGGCACGGCGAAACGTGAGAACCGCCTGCGCGAGCCTGGAGTCGCTGCGATTCCAGCCGCTGGACGGGACTCTGCAGGAAGCCCGCGAGCTATCGCGCCTCTGGCCCACTCCGCTCGGCGCCGCGCGCACGCTCGTCGGGAACGAGGCCAGCGAGCATGTGTTCAAACAACAGGCTCACGGCTATCGGGTCCTGCATCTGGCCACGCACGGCTTCTTCCTCGACGGGTCCTGCCTCCCTGAATCCACGCGTGCTGGCACGCGCGGCGTCGGTGGGCTGTCGAGCACGAAGGCCGTCGAGAACCCGCTGCGCCTCTCGGGTCTCGCCCTGGCCGGCGCCAACCGGCGCGCCCAGGCGCGCGCGGACGAGGACGATGGCATCCTCACTGCCGAGGAGGTGGCCATGCTCGACCTGCAGGGCGTGGACTGGGCCGTGCTCTCCGCCTGTGACACGGGTGTGGGCGAGATCAGGGCCGGCGAAGGCGTCTTCGGTCTGCGCCGCGCCTTCCAGGTGGCCGGCGCCCGTACCGTCGTCATGAGCCTCTGGTCCGTGGACGACCAGGCCACGCGCGCGTGGATGCGCGCGCTGTACGAGGGACGCTTCCAGAAGAAGCTCTCCACCGCGGATGCCGTGCACCAGGCCAGCCTCAGCGTGCTGCGCGATCGGCGCGCGCGGGGGCAGAGCACGCATCCCTTCTACTGGGCGGCGTTCGTGGCGGCGGGCGATTGGAGATAAGAGAAGAGGCGCGGGCTCTGCGAAGGGAGCAACCGCGCGGGGCTGGGGGCCAACCCCGCGCGGTAGTGCGAAGACCGCGCTAGTAGACGAACGCATGTCCCGAGTTCTCACCAACCGGGTACCACGCCGTGATGGGGGCCGGATCGCCAGGGCGCGACTCGCCGAACGTCACGGCCCGATCGGACATCCCCCCCGGCCGCGGTACGCTCCGCGTCATCGCCATGTAGAACACCTTCGTGCGGTCGCGATCGCGGACGACGACCACGTCGGGCACCGTGTCCACCACACGCTCGAAGATGTAGGTGCCCCCCGGCAGGGTCACCCCGGGCAGCGCCACGGAACCGCTGAACGTGAGGTAGTTCGTGTGATAGCCGATCCCCTCGCCATGCATCGGCACGACGAGGACGCAGCCCAGGATGAGCGCTCCGAATACGGTCAGAAGCAGACTGCGCTTGACCATTGACGTGACCTCCTGTGCAGGAAGTCAACGTCACGGGGGCGGGGAGTGAACCTCAGAACAGGGTTCTGAGGTTCTGGGGTTCTCGGGTTCTCAGGTTCTCGGGTTCTGGGGTTCTGAGGTTCTGAGGTTCTGAGGTTCTCGGGTTCCTGTCGAGCTGCGTCAGCGAACCGACGAGGTCGTGCGGCCGCCGAGCACCGCCACCACGCGGTCGATGTCCTCGTGCGTGTTGAACACCGACACTGCCAGGCGCAGGCGGTTCTCGTTGCCGATGACGGTCCCCACCACCTTGCCCGCCTGCAGCGCCTTGTTCGTCGCGGCCGTGTCCTTCAGCCCGAACGCCACGATGGGCGTCTCGGTGCCGCGCGGCGTGAGGGGCGTGTAGCCGAGCGGTGGCAGCTCGTTCTGCAGGCGATCCGTGAGCGCGCGCGCGTGCGTGCGGATCTTCTCGATGCCGAGCGACTGCACGTAGTCGATGCCCGCGGACACCGCGGCAGCCAGGATGACGGCGATGCCCCCCGTCTCGTACCGCGCCGCGCCGGGCAGCGGCTCCCACGTCAGCTCCGCGCGATTGAAGTTCGACACCTGCCGATGGCCGTAGCGCGTGGTGGGCAGCACCGTGCCCTGCAGGTCCTCCTTCACGTAGAGGAAGCCGAGGCCGCGCTCGCCCATCAGCCACTTGTAGGTGCCGCACGACGCGAAGTCGATGCCGAGCGCTTTCACGTCCAGCGGCACCGCGCCCGCGGCCTGGATGATGTCCGCGAAGACGTGCGCGCCGCGCGCGTGCGCGATGTCGCTCACGGCCTTGCAGTCGTGCATGTAGCCGTTGACGTTCGATACCAGCGCCAGCGACACGAGCCGCGTGTTGCGGTCGATCGCCTTGCTCATGTCCTCCGGATCGATCGCCCAGTTACGGTGCTTGACGATGCGCAGCTCGACGCCCTGCTTCTCGAGCTCCTTGTACATGTAGAGCGAGGTCGTGAAGTGCAGCTCGTCGATGACGACGTTGCCCTTTTTCCGCGGCAGGTCCAGGCCCATGACGACGATGTTCTCGCCGTCGGAGGTGCTGGCGGTGTAGGCAATCTCGTTGGCCGTGGCGCCAATCAGCTTGCCGTAGCGCGCCTTGAGGTCGGCCTGCTGCGCGGCGCTGAAGTCCGCGCGGCCCTCGCCGGGGCCGTGCAGGCGGAAGTCGATGACCTGCTGCATCGCGCGGGCGGCAAACGTGCCCACCGGATGCAGTGCCGCCGAGTTCAGGTAGGTCTGCGTGAGCACCGACGGGAAGTCGGCGCGCACCGAGGCGGGGAAGATGCCCGCCGGCCGCGCGGCGGCAGCCTGGCCGCCGGCGAAGAGGGACCGCGGCATGGCAGCGAGAGCGCCGGCGCCTGCCAGGAATTCGCGACGACCGAGGATCATGGGACCTCCTGAAGGGTGACGGGGCATTGTAGACGATCGGGACAGGTGCGGCGGGTGCGAACGGGTGCGACAGGTGCGGGCAGGTGCGGGCGGGTGCGGGCAGGTGCGAACGGCTACACTCGCAGGATGCGCGTTCGACTCCTGCCGGCCCTTGCCCTCCTGTTCGTCCTTGCCGGCGCCTCCCCGCGCGGGGCGGATCCGCTCGTCCACACCTTCTCCATCGTTGCGCGCGACCCGCAGACGGGCGACATGGGCGTTGCCGTCCAGTCCCACTGGTTCTCCGTCGGCTCCATCGTCAGCTGGGCCGAGGCGGGGGTGGGCGCCGTGGCTACCCAGTCGTTCGTGGACCCCGGCTACGGGCTCCGCGGGCTCGGGCTGATGCGGGAGGGCGCCAGCGCGCCCGACGCGCTGAAGCAGCTGGTGTCGAAGGATCCTCAGCCGGACGGCCGGCAGGTGGCGATGATCGACACGCAGGGGCGCGTGGACGCCTACACCGGCAAGGCCGCCGTCGCGTTCGCGGGGCACATCATCGGCGAGCAGTTCTCGGTGCAGGCCAACATGATGGCCAGCGCGAGGGTGTGGCCCGCCATGGCCGACGCCTACCGCAAGACGTCCGGCGATCTGGCCGACCGGATGCTGGCCGCGCTCGACGCCGCACAGGCCGCCGGCGGTGACGCTCGAGGAAAGCAGTCTGCCGCCCTCGTCGTGGTGAAGGCGAAGGGCACGGGCCGGCCGTGGGTGGGTGGCGACAAGCTCTTCGAGCTGCGCATCGAGGACCACCCGCAGCCGCTGGTCGAGCTGCGCCGGCTGCTGCGCCTCCAGCGCGCCTACGGGCACGCCAACCGCGGCGACGAGCTGATGACCGAGAAGAAGGTGGACGAGGCGCTGGTCGAGTATGCGGCGGCCAGCAAGCTCGCGCCCGAGATCGTGGAGCTGCCCTTCTGGCACGCCGTGACACTGGCGTCCATCGGCCGCGAGGCAGAGGCCGCGCCCATCTTCAAGGCCGTGTTCGCGAAGGAGCCGCTCTGGCTGGAGATGCTCGAGCGGCTGCCCGCTGCGGGGCTGTTTCCGGCGGACCCGGCTCTCCTGGCTCGCGTCAAGGCACTGGCGCGCTGACGCCGCGGATCCGGGTCACGCGCAAGTCGGCGGTTGCTGGCGACGGTGTGGCTGTTGGGCCAGTGGCCCCTTTGAGGCCGGGCGACGCCAGTGGCAGACACGCGACCGCCGGTCAGGAAGCGCGCGGCTCTTTTGCGCGCTCGGCTCTGAGCGTCACGGCGGGAGCGTGACCGCACGGCCGATGGGGCCACCGGCCCAACAGCCACGCGGTCGCCCAGGGCACCGCCGTGAACGCGCTGACGCTAGCGGTTCTGACGCGCCCGCGTCAGGTGCGGGACGATGCCGAGCATGCGCTCGATGAGCATGAGCTGCCCGCGGTGGTGCATCTCGTGCTCCTTCACGCCGAGCAGCATCTCGAAGCGCGACTTCGTGGGCGGCTGGATGGGCGCCGGGAATGCCACGTGCTCGGCGAGCTGGGCGTCGGTCATCTGCTCGAGCTGGCATGCGAAGTCGTGGCCGCCGGACTCGAGCGCGGCGATGATATCGGCTTTCATCGTGAGCGCCGCCGCCTTTGCCTTGCCCTCGGCCATGTAGCGGCCGAAGTCCTCGTAGCTGACGTCGGTCTTCTTCTCGACGAAGTGCAGCTGCGCGGCCCAGTAGGTGGAGGTGGCGAGGTGCGAGAGCATCTCGCCCACCGTCATCGCCCCCTCCGCCGCGCGGAAGCCGTACCGATCCTCGGGAATATCCTGCGCCACCTGGATCGTGTTCTTGCGCACGGTCCGGAAGCTCTCCGCCATCTCTTTCGCGCCGTAGCTCATGAGGACAGTCTAGTGCACAGTCGGTTCTGAGGTTCTGAGGTTCTGAGGTTCTGCGGTTCTGGAGTTCTCGCGTGCACCCGAACCTCAGAACCCCAGAACCCCAGAACCCCAGAACCTCAGAACCTCAGAACCTCAGAACCTCAGAACCTTACCGTGCCATCGTCTCCCGGGCCGTGGCGCCCGTGGCCTGCGCCGTCCCGTAGAAGATCCCGTTGAACAGGAACTTGAACGTGCCGTGCGGCTGGGCGCGGAAGGTGATCTCCGGGCCCAGCAGGAAGACCTTGCCCTTGCCGACCGCGGCCTCCACGGCGGCCGTGCCGCCCTCGAGGTAGTGCTGGCCCCACGCCCATCCCGAGCGGAGCGGTTCCTTCGAGTCGAACCAGGAGACGGGCCGCACGCCGCGGAGCGTGGCGTCCGGCGCCAGGCGCAACACCGGGCTGTTGTCGAAGAACACGTCCAGCTGCTTCTCGAAGCCGAAGGCCAGCGGGTTGGTATTGTCCACGGCCACGCGCAGGATCGACCCGGGGATGTAGTACTTTGTCCGCGGCAGCGGCTGCTCGCGGCCGTCGGCCGTCGACTCGACGAGATGATCACCCAGCGCGAACCCCAGGTGATGGCCCAGCACCGCGGAACCGCCGAACGCGACGATGACGCCGCCTTCCTCGGCGAACTGCTTCAGTGCCGGCACGGTGCGCGCGATGGTGACGCGGCCGAGGCGGTCGCGATACTCCGCCGGGATGTCCTCGGCGCGGGGCTGGCCGCCGCCGAACCCGCCGCCCGCGTTGTCGGTCTCCGGGATGCCGCCATCGGGAAACAGGATCACGTCGTACTTCGCCTTCAGCCCGCCGGCATCCAGTGCCTGCGGGTAGATGACGTCGAACTCGAACTCGAACTGCTCGAGCAGCCAGCGCACGTGGCCCGAGGGCATCGACCCGCCATACTGATCCCACAGCGCGATGCGCGGCTTCGTCAGCTTGTACATCGGGCCCGCCGGGCGGCTGGTGACCCCCGTGAAGCTCAGCCCCAGGTCCACCGCCGCCTTCTGCAGGACCGCCGCCGTGCTGGGCCGCGCGGTGATGAACATCACGCCGGTACCGTCGGCACTCTGGTACGAGCGATCGCCGACGAAGAACACCTCTTCACCGGCCTTGAGCAGCCGGTTCACCGCCGTGAACGCGTCGTTCAGGCGATGCGGTACGGTGAAGCCCACGGCGCCCTGCGCGTTGGTCACCTGGCCTGCCGCGGGCGCGACCACGTCGGGGATCTTCTCGAGCGGCCCGTCCACGTTCTCGAGGACCCGGTCGAACTTGATGCCCATCTGGTACGCGAGCGTCCAGCCCGAGTTGTCGTAGGGTGGAATCGGCGGCCCGCCGGGATACTGCAGGTCGTGCGGGTGATCCTGCGGCTCGAACATGTCGATCAGGTGCGGGCGATAGGCCTGCGCCGCCTTGAAGACGTACGAGCCGGCGGGATAGGTCTTGCCCCCCACCGTGAGGGGCGCCGTCGCGCGGTGCACCGTGAGCCCCGCCTTGATCATGATGTTCACGAACTTCGTCGCGGTGAGGAAGTCGCCCTCGTTGGCCGGCAGGATGTAGGCGCGCGCGTCGCGCCATTCGGGCTTGCGGAGCAGGTCGTAGTACTTCGCCGGTACCGGCTGGGCACGGCCGCCGGCCACCATCCGCGGATCGCTGGCCTCGGTCTTCGTCGCCTTCGCGATTTCGGCCTTCACTTCGGCAATCCGCCGCGGATACATCGTCCAGGTATCGGTGCTGCCCTTCGCGATGGAGTTCCGCCCCATCACGTAGGTGTTGTAGAGCAGCGTCTCGCGGTAGCGCTGCGCGAAATCGAGCACGGCGTAGTTGGCCGTGATGGAGTAGTCGATGGACTGGCGGAAGTGCCACGTCTGCGGCGCGATGGGCGCCGGCAGGTCACCCCGCGCCAGCAGGCGGTCCGGCACGAACTCGATCTGCACGGGCGTTGGATTCCCAATCGACTCGGTGAGCAGGCCGATCTGGTTGTGGAAGTACGGCATCGTGCGGAGGCCGCCGTTCCACCACGTCGAGTAATTCGCGCCCGAGCGCGTCGTCACGCCCGGCTTGCCCTCCTGGTCGAACCGCGCGTGCATGGCCGCGCCCACCTGGTCCAGCGTGTTGACGACGAGCGGGTCGTACACGTAGTTGAACGGATCGCGGAAGGGCGGCGAGAACATCACCGTGCCCGTGGGCCCCGTCTGGTGGTGGTTGTAGACGATCTGCGGGAACCACTCGCGATAGAGCTGCCGGTTGATGTTCACCGACTCCGGCTGGTTCATCATGTAGAAGTCGCGGTTGTTGTCGTGCCCGACGTACTTCTGGTACAGCCTCGGGATGGCGCCGGTGCTGCGCGCCTTCGGGTCCTCCTTCCGCATGTACCAGTCGGAGACCAGCTCCATGCCGTCGGGGTTGGCGTGCGCGGCGAGGATGATCACGTCGCGGAGGATGCGCAGCGTCTCCTCGTCCGTCTTGCTGACGAACTGGTAGATCGTCTCGGTGAGCTGCTGGGCCCCGAGCACCTCGGTGGCGTGCAGCCCGCCATCGATCCAGACGACGGCCTTGCCCTCCTTTGCCAGCGCACGTGCCTGGTCGTCGGTGAGCCCCTCGGCGTGCGACAGCCGGCGCACGATCTCCTTGTAGCGGTCCAGCCGCTTGAAGTTCTCGGGCGCCGTGATGATGGCCATCAGCTGGTCGCGGCCCTCGGCCGTCCTGCCGATGCTCTGCACCACCATGCGATTCGATTCGGCGTCGAGCTTGCGGACGTACTCCGTGAACTTCGTGTAGTTCGGGAGCACGTAGTCCTCGCCGATCGTGTGGCCGAAGAACTGCTCGGGCGTGGTGACCTTCAGGGGGGCCGGGGCGGCGGCCGGCGGCCGGGGGGCCGTGGCGGTCTGCGCGCTCGGCGCGCCGGAGGCAGCGAGTGTCACGGTCAGGGCGAGAAGGGCGAACGAGCGGAGTCTGGCGTGCATGGGCATCCTCGACCCCGACACTTTAGCGCGGATATGACGGTGGCCCTAGCGACGGCCGAGGCGGCTCCATGCTCGGCCCGTGTGAAGGAGGCCCACCCTGGGGCTCTCAACCGATGCCGAAATGGAAAAGTTCGCGCCGTATGACAGCCGTCATATGGACGCCCGGGGAGCGGTGGCACTATCTCCCCAGCGACATCTCCCGTAACAAACCTTCAGCCGCCGTGGGGCTTCCTACACCTCCTGTGCCCCCGGCGGCTGCTTTTTTGCCTCCCCGCCCCGGTCCGCGCCGGACTTCGCCGCCCCTTCGCCGCAGTGGGCTGGTGCAGGCGTCTCTCATCCCGTAAAGTGCTCCCACAGGCTTCTGAGATGATACGAACGGCATCACGGGCCCCCCTGCTCGTGGCAGTCCTGTCGGCGGGGTGTATGCAGCAGAGTCCTCAACAGGTGAAGACGGTGGCGCCCTATGGGGCCTGGGCCTCGCCGCTGACGGCGGCGCGGGTCACGGCGGGCGCGCTCAGGCTCGGGGAGATCGCCCTCGACGGCGGCAACGTCTATTGGACCGAGGGCCGCGCCTCCGAAGCCGGGCGCTACGTCATCGTCCGGCGCACGGCGGACGGCCGCATCAGCGACGTGACGCCGCCCGGTTTCAATGTGCGGTCACGCGTGCACGAGTATGGCGGCGCCGCCATGACCGTGCACCGCGGGGATGTGTACTTCTGTAACTTCTCGGACCAGCGGCTCTACGCTCAGCGGGGCGGCGGCGCGCCCGCGGCCCTGACCCCGGAGGGGTACTTCTACGCCGACGCGCGCGTCGACGCGACGCGCGACCGGCTCATCGCCGTGCGCGAGGACCATCGGAAGGGCGATGCCGAGCCGCCGGCCGCGATCGTCGCCATCCCGGTCGCCGGGGCTGAAGCCCCGGCGCTCCAGCAGACGGCAGCCTCCAGACCGACAGGTACGGAGCGCCGGGACTTCAGTCCCGGCGTCACCAGTCCTGGCCTCGTGCTCGTCTCGGGCGCCGACTTCTACTCCGATCCCGCGGTTTCGCCCGACGGCGCCACACTGGCGTGGCTGCAGTGGAATCACCCGAACATGCCCTGGGACGGCACGGAGCTGTGGACGGCGCCCATTCGTCCCGACGGGACCCTCGGCGAGCGGACGAAGGTGGCGGGTGGCGCCGACGAGTCCATCTTCCAGCCGGAGTGGTCGCCCGACGGTGTCCTGCACTTCGTGTCGGACCGCACCGGGTGGTGGAACCTGTACCGCGCACGTCCGCGGGACGCCGGCGCTGGAGCCCCGGCCACTCCTGCCCATGCGATCGAGCCGCTGCACCCGATGAGCGCCGACTTCGGCAAGCCGCAGTGGACCTTCTCGATGGTGACCTACGCGTTCGCGGGGCCGCGGCGCATCGCCGCCACCTACACGCAGAACGGTCGATGGCACCTGGCGTTCATCGAGACCGACTCCCTCCGGTGGGAACCGGTCCAGACGTCCCTCGACGTCATGGAATCCATCCGCGCCGACGATCGCGCCATCTACTTCGTCGGCGGATCGCCGACGGCGGCTGCCGTGGTGGCCCGCATGACCCTCGCCGCGATGGAGCCGGAGGTGCTGCGCCGATCGACGAGCGAGCCCATCGACGCCGCGTGGATCTCGACCGCCGAGCCCGTCACGTTCCAGTCGCCGCACCCGTCCGCACCCGCCGGCACCCGTGAGGTCCACGCCTTCTACTACTCGCCGCGAAATCCGGACTTCCAGGCGCCCGACGGGGCCCGCCCGCCCCTGCTCGTGCTCACCCATGGCGGGCCGACCGGCGCCACTGAGACCGCGCTCGATCCCGAGGTGCAGTTCTGGACGAGCCGCGGCTTCGCGGTTCTCGACGTCAACTACAGCGGCAGCACCGGCTACGGCCGCGCCTATCGTGGCCGGCTGAAGGGGCAGTGGGGCGTCGTGGACGTCGAAGACGCGGTGGCCGGCGCCATGGCCATGGTGGAGGCCGGCAAGGCCGACGGGGAGCGCCTGGCCATTCGCGGCGGGAGCGCGGGCGGCTACACGACGCTGGCCGCGCTGACATTCCACTCGACTTTCAAGGCGGGTGCCAGCTACTACGGCATCAGCGACATCGAGGTGCTGGCCCGCGACACGCACAAGTTCGAGTCGCGCTACCTCGACTCGCTGATTGGCCCCTATCCGGCTGCGAAGGATGTGTACGTCGAGCGGTCCCCCATCCACTTCACCGATCGGCTGTCGAGCGCGCTCATCCTGTTCCAGGGCCAGGAGGACAAGGTGGTGCCGCCCAACCAGTCCGAGATGATGGCCGACGCCGTCAGGAAGAAGGGACTACCCGTGGCCTACATCACCTACGAGGGCGAGCAGCACGGCTTCCGCAAGGCCGAGAACATCGTCCGCAGCCTGGAGGCCGAACTCTACTTCTACGGAAGGGTCTTCGGTTTCACGCCGGCCGACACCATCGAGCCGGTCGTCATCGACAACCTGCGCTAATCTGTGACCACCATGACGAAGTCTCTGCCGGGAATCCGCACGATCGTGGCATCGGTCCTCGTCCTGGGCGCGCTTGCCGTCGTCCCGGCTGCTGCCCAGGGGCGGGCGCGCGTGGGTCTCATCCCGTTCGACGTGGCCAGCGTGGACGGCGGCACGCACCAGGCGGCCACGGCCCTGGCCAAGCTGGTGCGGGCCCAGATGATCACCAACCGCAGCATGCAGCCCGTGCTCATCGAGCTGCCCGCAGGCGAAATGCTGCCGCTGCCCGAGGATCGCCTTGCTGCCCTGGCCGCGGAGCACAAGGTGGACCTCATCATCGCCGGCACCGTGCTCGATGCCACGACCACCTATGGCAGCAACCGCGTCTCCACGGGTTCACTGGGCCGTGTGGCGGGCATCGGCAACGTCGGCGGAAGCATGCGGAAGACCCGTGCAGAGGTCCGGCTGCACGTGGAGATCGTGAACCCCGAAGGGACCACCACGCACGCCTTCGAGGTCGAGGGCAACAACACGGATGTCGGCATTGGCGCGGACCTCTGGACGACCCTCGGTGGCTTCGACGTCGGCGACGCCGGCTGGGACAAGTCGCCGATGGGGAAGGCCTTGCGCGAGGCCGCCGAGAAACTGGTGAACGAAGTCCAGAAGAAGCGCCGCTGATCCCTGACCCCTGATCCCCGATCCCCGATCCCTGATCCCTGACCCCTGCTCGAAAGGCCTTGCACGCGCCGCCTTCCGGGCTGTATATTGCTGAATAGTCATATAGCGATAAGGAGCCGACTCTCATGATCGTCCAGCGCTTCTACGAGCCCACCAGCGCCCAGGCCAGCTACCTCATCGGCTGCGCCGCCACGGGCGAGGCCATCGTCATCGACCCGAACCGCGACGTGGAGCGCTACATCGAGGCCGCTGCGCGCGAGGGGCTCGCCGTCACCCACGTCACCGAGACGCACATCCACGCCGACTTCCTGTCAGGGGCGCGCGAGCTGGCGGCGCGCACCGGGGCGCGGCTGTACCTCTCGGACGAGGGCGACCAGGACTGGAAGTACGCGTTCGCCGCCGAGGGCACGCTCATCCGCCATGGCGACCGCATCAAGGTCGGCAACATCCTGGTGGACGTCGTCGCCACGCCGGGCCATACGCCAGAGCACATCACGTTCCTCATTACCGACAGCGCGGCAGCCGACAGGCCCATTGCCGCCGCCACGGGCGACTTCGTCTTCGTCGGCGACGTCGGCCGCCCCGACCTGCTCGAGCGCGCCGCCAACATCAAGGGGACGATGGAGAAGGGTGCACGGGTGTTGTGGAAGAGCCTGCAGGCCTTCAACCGGAACGAGGAGTGGCTGCAGATCTGGCCGGGCCACGGCGCCGGCTCCGCCTGCGGCAAGGGCATCAGCGCCGTGCCGTACAGCACCCTCGGCTACGAGCGGCGCTTCAACTGGGCCTTCCAGGTCAAGACCGAGGACGCGTTCGTCACGAGCGTGCTGGCCGGGCAGCCCGAGCCGCCGAAGTACTTCGCGATGATGAAGCACCTGAACAAGGTGGGTCCGCGCGTGCTGGGCGGCTTCCACGCGCCGCCGCGCCTGGACGATCATCGCCTGCCGTCGCTCCTGGCGACGGGCGCCATCGTGGTGGATACCCGGCCCGCGGGCGTCTACGCGGCCGCGCACCTGCCGGGCACCATCAACATCCCGCTCGGCGGGTCGTTCGTCACCTGGGCCGGGTGGCTCCTCCCGTACCAGACGGACCTCCACTTCATCGTGGACGACCTGACCGAGGGCAGCATCGTGGAGCTGGTGCGACAGCTGGCGTTCATCGGCTTCGACCAGATCGCGGGCATCTTCGAGGCGCGGGCCGTGCAGCACCTCGCCGAGCGCGGGGCGCACCTGGCCACGGTCCCCCAGGTGACCGTGGACGAGCTGGCGACGGAGGTGAAGTCCCGTGAGGCGTTCGTGCTCGACGTACGGAGCGCGAGCGAATGGCAGGGCGGGCACATCCCCTCGGCCACGCACATCCCGCTCGGCTATCTCACCGATCGCCTGGCCGAGATTCCCGCCGATCGCCCGGTCGTCGTTCAATGCCAGGCGGGGGCGCGGTCCGCCATCGCGGCGTCGGTCCTGCGGCGCGCCGGACGGACCAACGTCCGGAACCTGGCGGGCGGCTTCGCCTCGTGGCAGGGCGCCGGCCTGCCCGTCGAGATGCCCGCGGCGTCATGAGGGGCCGTGCGATGACGCCCGAGCTGCTGGAGGACGTGGCCGCGCGATTCAAGGTGCTGGCCGAGCCGGCACGGCTGCAGGTGCTCGACGCGCTGGCCGACGGGCCGCGGCACGTCAGTGCGCTGATGGAGGCCACGGGCCTCAACCAGGCCAACCTGTCGAAGCACCTGCAGATGCTCCACGCCCATGGCTTCGTCTCGCGCCGGCGCGAGGGGCTGTTCGTCTACTACGAGCTGGCGGACGACTCGGTGTTCACGCTGTGCGACCTCGCCTGCGGTGCGGTCGAGGCGAGAGCGCAGCGGGCCGCCGAGCGCCACGCACGCCCCCGGCGGTAGAGCAAGGAAACCACGAAGACATGATCCCCCTTCGTGCCTTCGTGGTTTCTCTTGACGCTTGCACTCTTGAACCTTGACGTCCGTTCCTTCGTATGTTCCCCACATGCGCGAGGTCCGCCTGGCCGTTCGCTCCCTCCTCCACCAGCCGGGGACGTCGGCCCTGGCCGTCGTGGCCCTCGCCCTGGGCATCGGGCTCACCACCACCATGTTCAGCATCGTCAACGGTGCGGTGCTGCGGGGCCTGCCGTTCCCCGAATCCGACCGCATCGTCCACCTGGCGCCCTTCAACATCGCCGAGCAGGACGATGTGGATGCCCGGGTACACACCTTCGCGGAGTTCCGCGATCGGCAGCAGTCGTTCGAGCAGCTGGCCGCCTTCGAGTTCCAGACGGCCAACGTGGTGGGTCCGGGGGGTGACGCGGTCCGTTACACCGCGGCCGCCGTCACGGGCAACACGTTTCGACTCCTGAGGGTCGCGCCGGTCCTCGGGCGCGACTTCACGGAGGAGGACACGCGTCCCGGCGCCGCGCCGGTGGTCATCATCGGGGATCAGGTGTGGGACGAACAGTTCGGCAGATCGCCTGGAGCCATTGGCGAGGCGATCCGCATCAACGGCACCGTGATGACCGTGGTCGGCGTGATGCCGCCGAAGTTCGCGTTCCCGAACAGCCAGGACCTGTGGCCGGCGCTGGTGATCGACCCGCTCAACACGACGTTCGGGGAGGGACCCGCGCTCGAGACCATCGGGCGGCTGAAACCCGGCGTCAGCATGGACCAGGCGGGCGCCGAGTTGGCCACCATCTGGCGCCAGCTCGAGCAGGCGTACCCGGAGCGCTACCAGGGCGGGTACACGGTCGAGGTGAAGACCTATATCGAGGAGTTCATCGGCAGCGAGACCATCGGCGCGCTGATGACGATGCTGACGGCGGTGTTCGGCGTGATGATCATCGCGTGCGCGAACGTGGCGAACCTGGTGCTGGCACGCGCCGCCGCTCGCACGCGGGAGATCGCGGTGCGCACGGCGATTGGGGCCACCCGCTGGCAGGTCGTGCGGCAGATGCTGGTGGAAGTGCTGGTGCTGGCCGCCGTCGGCGCCGCACTCGGCCTTGGCCTGGCCCAGGGCGGCATCACGCTGTTCAACCGCGGCATCGTGGACACGAACCCGCCTTTCTGGATCGACATCCGCATCGACGGGATGGTGCTGCTCTTCGTGACGCTCAGCACGCTGGTCGCAGCGCTCGTGTCCGGCATCGTGCCGGCGCTGCGCGCGTCGCGCACCGACCTTGTCGCCGTGATGAACGACGAGGGTCGCACGACGGGCCTCCGCATGGGCCGCTTCTCGCGTGCGCTGGTCGTCGGCGAGATGGCGCTCTCGTTCGGGCTGCTCGTGATGGCTGGCCTGATGATCCAGAGCCTCGTGAACATCGCGAAGGCCGACTTCGGCTTCGCGATGCGCGACGTGTGGAGTGCGCGGCTGTCCCTGCCTGCCGCAGACTATCCGGACGAGTCCAGGCAGCGGCAGTTCACCGACGCCGCCATGGAGCGCATGCGGAATCTGCCCGGCGTGGTGAGCGTGGCGGCAGGCACGGGCGTGCCCCTGGGCGGCCCGCGCTACGCCATCAAGCTGCCGGATCGGCAGTACGCGAGCGATCGCGACTACCACGACGTGCATGGCATCCTGGTTACGCCGGACTACTTCCGGGTTCTGCGTGTCGGGATGGTGGAGGGCCGGAGCTTCGACGCGCGGGATCGGGACACGGGTGCGCCGACGGTGATCGTGAACCAGGCGTTCGCGCGCCGGTACTACCCGCAGGGCGCCATCGGCCAGCGGCTCGCGCTGGCCACGGGCGTGCACCAGGAGTGGCGGGAAATCGTCGGCATCGTGCCGGACCTCGGCATGGGAGAGGGCCCGAACGACCGCGTGCCCGAGGCTGTCTACCTGCCCCTGTCACAGGTGCCGACAAGCGGACTCACGCTGTTCGCACACGTATCGGGCCCGCCGCTCAACCTGTCGGGCCCGGCGCGTGACGCGGTGCGCGCCGTGGACGCCAACCTGCCCCTCTTCAATATCGCCACGGTGCAGCAGGGCTTCGAGCAGGGGACGTGGGCGTTTCGCGTCTTCGGGTCGCTGTTCCTCGCCTTTGGATTCGCCGCGATGTTCCTGGCCACGGTGGGCCTGTACGGCGTGATGGCGTTCTCGGTGAGCCGCCGCACGCAGGAGATTGGGGTGAGGATGGCCATGGGCGCCGCAACCCGGGACGTGCTGCTGATGGTCGTCCGGCAGGGCCTGTGGCAGATCGTGGCCGGCATCGCCCTTGGCGCGGGCCTGGGCATCGCACTGGGCTCCGCCATGTCGCTGCTGCTGTTCCGCGTGTCGCCCTACGACCCCATCATCATCGTGGGCATTGCCCTGGTGCTCGCCGGCACGGCGCTCGTCGCCTGCCTCGTCCCCGCCCGCCGCGCGGCGGCCGTGGACCCGATGGTGGCGCTCAGGTATCAGTAACGGCAGGGTGCAGGGGTGCAAGGGTGCACGGGTGCAGGGGTGCATGCGTGCTCCTGCACCTCGCCTCGTGCTCTCCGCACCGGTCCCTGCACTCCTGCACCCTTGCACTCCTGCACCTTTGCACCTTTGCACCCTTGCACCCTTGCACCCCGAGCCTATAACGTTCCCCCATGCAGAAACTCCTCGCCGGCTGCCTGGTCATCGTCGTTCTTGGCACGCTGGCCGTGGGCGTGGCGCTGTACTTCGGCTATCGCGCGGCACGGCCCATGATCGACAACGCCACCGCCTGGATGCAGCAGGCGAAGGAAATGGCGGCGGAGTCCGATCGTGTCGAGAACAAGACCGCGTACCAGCCGCCCGCCGGCGGCGAGCTGACCGAGGCGCAGCTGAAGCGGTACCTGGCCGTCCACGAGCGCATGCGGAAGGCATTGGGGCCGCGGTGGGCCGAGCTGCAGGAGAAGGGTCGGTCGCTGGAGGCACGCGCCCGTGAGGGTGGGCGCGACCTGTCGTTCTCCGAGATCGGGACGATGCTGTCGGAGCTGCGGGCCGTGCTGAGCGAGGCCAGGCGCGCGCACGTGGACGCGCTCAACGCGGAGGGCTTCTCGTCCAGCGAGTATGCATGGGTGCGCCTGCGCGCCTACGAGGCCGCCGGCATCGAGGTGGCCAGCAGCATCGACTGGACCGCCCTGCAGGACCTGATCAAGAAGGGGACCGAGCAGGCAGGCCTGCCGGAACCGAGCATGCCCGCGCCCGACGTCCCGGAGCGGAACCGCCAACTGGTGAAACCGCACGTGGGTGCGCTCAAGGAGTGGCTCCCGCTCACGGTGCTCGGCTTCTAGGCCCGCCCGGAGTTACGTCGTCGTTGCGCGCGCTTCACGCGCCCTTTCACGGCGCTCGAGTGCGTGGCTGGTCCAGGCATACCAGCCTGTTCACGGCCTGAGTCGCGCTCGCGCTGACCCTCCGGTTCGTCCCTCAGTACGGCACGGGGATCAGCCGATCGCCCGTGCGCATGTCCTCCCCGATCAGCTGGAGCAGCGCCTGGGCGACCGGGCCGGGCTTGCCCGTGCCGATCGGCGCGCCATCCCACTGGACGATGGGCGCGACCTTCACGGAGCTGCCGATGAGCAGCATCTCGCGTGCGGCGCGCGCCTCGGCCACCGGGATGTCGCAGATCTCCACGCCCTTGAGGAGGCCGCTCGACTGCAGGGCAGGCGCCAACTCCAGCATCCGCCGTGCCGTGCAGCCCGAGAGAATGTGATCGAACTTCGGGTGGCGCAGCACGCCGTCCGCGGTGACGAAGGCCACGTTCATGTTCGAGCTCTCACCGACGTGGCCGTTGGCGTCGACGAACACGCCGTTATCGAGCCCCTTCTCCTTGGCCTCCATCTGCATCAGGACGTTCGGCAGGTAGTTGGTGGTCTTCGTGATGGCGTAGAGCGACGGCTTGATGGGATAGGTCGTCGTCATCACGCGCAGGCCCTCGGTGTACCACCGCTCCGGGTAAGCGAGACCCGGGAAGATCATCACGAAGAAGCCGGGCTCCGCGCCCGCCGCGGGGCTCAGCTCCAGGCTGCCGGGTCCGGACGACAGCCAGTAGCGGATCGCGCCGTCACGTCGTCCGCTGGCGGCGGTGGTGCGGATGATGATGTCCCGCATCTCGGCGCGAGTCCCCGGAAGCTTCAGCTTCGAGAGCTCCGCCGAGCGCGCGAAGCGATCGAGGTGTGCCTCGAGGTCGTAGATGTTCCCGTCCACCAGCCCCGCGGTGTCGAAGATCCCATGCCCCCGATGCACCATGTGATCGTCGAAGGGGATGACCATCAGCGCCGGGTCGGTGACGATGCCGCCGAGCTGGCTGGAGTAGAAGGCTGAGTACTTGACGGGCTGCTTCGCGCGGAGGTCGCCGAGCGCCTGGAGGACCGCACCGGCGTCGAGGAGGCGGATGGGGCTGGTCGTGGTAGCCATGACAGCCCCTCACTCTAGCAGGGATCAGGGATCAGGGATCAGGGATCAGGGATCAGGGGTCAGGGATCAGGGGGCAGGGATCAGGGATCAGGGGCCAGGGGTCAGAGAGGTGCCGTTGGGATATCTGCTCTCCGATCCCTGATCCCTGATCCCCGATCCCTGATCCCCGATCCCTGATCCTCGATCCCTGATCCCTGATCCCTGATCCCCGATCCCCGATCCCTGATCCCTGATCCCTGACCTTACCGCTCCGTAATCCTCAACCCGCCGTTCGTCGTCCGCACGCGCACCGGCGCGCCGCCGGAGCCGAGCGTCGTGGAGATGCCGCGCCGCGGCGACAGCTCGCCGGTGATGGTCATCGGGTAGTCAAAGCGGAAGCCGCCGTTCTGGGTGCGGGTCTCGAGCTGCGCGTTGTACGACGAGGGGATCTCCAGCGTGACGCCGCCGTTCGACGTCTCCACGTCCAGCCCCTCGCCGTCCCACTGGCTGCCGCCGAGCGCCACCCGCAGGCCGCCGTTGCGCGTGCGACCGGTCACCTGGCCGGCGAGATCGGCAAGCCGCACGCCGCCGTTGGTGGTGTCGAATCGGATGGCGCCGGCCACGTTCGCGATGGTGATGCCGCCATTACGGGCATTCAGCTCGAGGTCGGTCCGGTGCGGTACGCTGATGCGGTAGCTCACCGACCACCCCCGGCCCCGGTCCGTGTCGGGCCCGGTGGCGCTCACGCGCCCGCCCCCGGCACGAATCTCCACCTCGCTGGCCAGCCTCTTTGCCTCGGCCTCATCCCGACCGCGGGCCTGGACCACGGCGCGCACGAGGATATCGCTGCCGTCCCAGCCCTCCACGCGGATGCCGCCATTGGTTCCGGCGTCCACCGACAGGGGGCCCGCAGGAAGTCGCTCCTCGCGGACCTCGCAGTGTCGATAGGTGTCGTCATCCCAGCGGTCGCGGTCGTTGCAGGGGTTGTCGTCGATGCTGCCCTGGTCACGGTAGGACCAGCCGGATGCCCCCAGGTGCCGCTCGATGCGTGACTGCACGACGCGGACACGAGACTCGACGCGCTCGCGGATGCGGTCGGCCTTGCGTTCCGCCCGGGCGGCCGCGCGCTCCGCCGCGTACTCGGCGCGCTGGCTCACGCGGTCGGCGACCCGCTCCACACGGTAGCCGACGCGCTCCGCAATACGCTCCGCGATGTGCGACACGTGCTCGAGTGCGCGCTCGATGTGGTCGCCGAGCTGCACGTGGGCGTCGTGCCCGTTGTGGCGGCCGGCCTCCCAGTGGAATGTCTGCTCGGCGGCGGGCGCCGCAGCCAGGCCCGCCAGGATGGCCAGCGTGAAGAGGATGCGAAGGGTCATCGTCCAGGTCTCCCGTGAATGCCGTCGTGGGGATTGGACGAGAAGGAGGGGGCGGAAGTTGGCAGGGCGGAGACGGCGTCGGGATGGGATGAAGGTTGGGACGGGCGCGGGCTCGCCGGGAGTGGAGCGAGCCTGCCGGGAGTGACCCCGCGACGGGATGTTGCCGCTATGTCTCCACCGGTCGCGTCGGATCGGCGCACCACTCGCTCCACGAGCCCGGGAAGATGCGCGAGCCGGTGAGGCCGGACACTTCCATGGCCAACAGGTTGTGGCAGGCCGTGACGCCAGAGCCGCAGTACATCACCACGTCCTTCGGGTCCTGGCCCTGGAGCACGGCTTCCCACTGGGCACGGAGCTCCGCCGCGGGCTTGAAGGTCTTCTCCCCCGTGAGGTTCTGCTGGAAGAAGTAGTTGCGGGCCCCCGGGATGTGGCCAGCGACCGGGTCGAGGGTTTCGTTCATCCCGCGGAAGCGCTCGGGGGCGCGGGCGTCCACCAGGAGCCTGTGGCCACCCGCGGCCACCTCATCCACGGTCAGGCGCCAGTCCGATCGTGGGGCTGGCGAGAAGGCGGTGGGCGTGGCGGTGACGCGGCCTGGCTGTACGGCCCCACCCTCCGCGAGCCACCGTGCGAAGCCGCCGTCGAGCACGGCCACGGCGTCGTGTCCGAGGAACCGGAGCATCCACCAGAGCCGTGCCGCATACATGCCGGAGTCCGCATCGTAGGCCACGACCTGCGTGTCCGGAGCGATCCCCAATGCCCCGAACGTCGTGGCCATCTGCTCGACCGTCGGCAGCGGGTGTCGCCCGTTCGTGCCAGTCTTCGTTCCGGAAAGGTGGCGGTCGAGATGCGCATACCGCGCGCCCGGGATGTGCCCCGCCACGTACTGCTCCTCGCCCCACGAGGGGTTGGCGAGGTCGAAGCGGCAGTCCACGATCACCCATCGCGGGTCGGCGAGATGAGGGGCCAGGTCAGCGGGACGAATCAGCGTGCTGTGCATAAGCAACAAGAAACCACGAAGGCACGAAGAAGAACGAAGCTCACGAAGCCTGAACCCTTGCCGAAGGCCTACCGCGCAGCGGCCGACCGCGAAGCGGCCTACCCCCGAGCGGCCTACCCTGGCCCTGCTGCGCGGGGGCCTACCGAAGGCCCGCGGCGAAGCCGCCCACCCTGCGAAGCACGGCCCTACCTCAGCGCCGTCGCCAGCTGGTGCAGGAACAGCCCCACATCCGTGACCACGCCCACCGTCTGCGTGGATCCGCGGTCCGCGAGCTTGGTGACGACGGCCGGGTTGATGTCCACGCAGACCACCATCACCCACGACGGCAGCATGTTCCCCACGCCGATGCTGTGGAGCATGGACGACAGCATCACCACCACCTCGATGCCGTCCAGCGCTTTCGCGTAGGCGTCCTGCGCCGCCGCCAGGTCCATCATCGTCTCGGGCAGCGGCCCGTCGTCGCGGATGGATCCGGCGAGGATGTACGGCACGCCCTGCGTGTGGCACGCGTGCATGATGCCGCGCGTGAGCACGCCGGCCTCCACCGCGTTCGCGATGCCGCCCGCACGCCGGATGGCGTTGATGGCGCGCATGTGGTTGCGGTGCCCGTGCTCCACGGGCGCCCCGGAGCTGAGATCGATGCCGAGCGAGGTGCCGGAGAGCGCCACCTCGATGTCGTGCACGGCGAGCGCGTTGCCCGAGAGCAGCAGGTTCACGTACCCGAGCCGCACCAGCTCGCAGAAGTACTCGCTGCCGCCCGTGTGCACCACGACGGGCCCGGCCACGAAGGCGATACGGCCGCCGCGCGCCTTCACGCGCCGCATCGTGTCGGCCACGCGGCCCACGGCCGTCTCGACGCGCCGCTCGGACGACACCTCGTTGCTCATGAACCCGAACGTCGGCTTGTCGCGCGACTGCAGCTCCGGCTGGACCCGGACCCCCTGCAGGCCGCACACGACGAGGTCGCCCTTCCGGATGTCTCGCAGCTTCCGGCACGTGGCCGTCATGCCCTCGACGATGATGGCCGCGTCCATCCGCTGGTGATCGGCCACCACCCACCGGCCGTCGAGGTACACCGATGTCCGGTGGTTCGTCGTCGAGTAGAAGTCTTCGGGCGCCGCGCCATCCATGTCGGCCGCGCGCAGCGCGGCGGGCGGCGTGCCCTTCACGTAGCAGCCGAACACGGACAGCTTCGACAGCAGAGCCTGGAGCGAGTCGTCCGTCTCGGCGATGAGCTTGATCGCCAGCTTCGACGGGGCCTCGTTGGTCCGGCCGACGTCGAGGCGCAGGATCTCGTACTCCGCACCATGCTCGACGATGGTGGTGAGGATGGACTGCAGGTTACCCGAGTCGATCAGGTGCCCTTCGGCTTCGACGGTTTCAGTGACCACGGGAGTATAGGGTTCTCGGGTTCTCAGGTTCTCAGGTTCTGGGGTTCTGAGGTTCTGGGGTTCTGAGGTTCTGGGGTTCTCGGGTTCTGGGTTCCGGGGACGTTGAACTACCGGGGTTCTCCTGGCAACGACGTGTAGCTGCCGTTCAGGATCTTCCAGGCGCCGCCATCCTTCACCAGCGTGAAGTAATCCACGCCGTGCGAGCGGACCTTGCCTTCGACGACCACCGTGAAGTCGGCGCGCAGGAAGGCGAGGTGACCACTCTCCACGTGCACCGTAACGTTGGTGAGCGGCTCACGAAAGAGGGTCCCCGGCGTCTGCGCCTTCAGGCCCGCCAGCCACTCGTCGAAGGTCTGGTGGGTAGTGATCCACTGTCCCTCCCGCTGCCGGACCACGACCATCGTGGCCTTCGGTGCGAACAACGCCGGCAGCTTGTCGAGGCGGCGGTTGCCCAGATCGTCCAGGAATTGCTCCACCGCGCGTCGCACGGCGGCCGCATCTGGATCCACCGGCTGCGCAGCCGACAGCAGCGCGCCCGTCATCACCAGGACTGCCGCCACAGCGAGGACGCGGCCGAATTGTCGACGCTTCGTGTGATCCACGCTGACCTCAGTTGACCAATTCCGACTGCCGACTCCCGCCTTCGCCGAGGCTTCGGCGGGCAAGCCCGGCACCCGCCTTCCGATCTGATCTACCGCGCGTTCTGCAGCGCCGCGATTCGCGCCTCGAGCGGCGGGTGCGTGGAGAGCAGGGCCATCATCCCGCCCCGGCCCGAGATCTTCATCGTGGCCAGCGAAGGATGCGCCGTGTCGATCATCCCCGTGTTCTGCTGCAGCCGCTGCAGCGCCGCGATCATCTTGCCCCGGCCCGAGAGCGTGGCCGCGCCGGCATCGGCGCGGAACTCGCGAGCGCGCGAGAACCACGCGACGACCATCATGCCGAGGATGCCGAACGCGATGTCCAACAGTATGGTGGTGAGCATGCCGACGAGGTACGAGATCTTTTCGTCCACGGCGTTGCGCGCGATGTTGGCGATGACGCGCGCGAAGAACATCACGAACGCGTTCACCACGCCCTGGATGAGCGTCATCGTCACCATGTCGCCGTTCTGGATGTGCGATACCTCGTGGGCGAGCACGCCCTCCACCTCGTCCCGCGACATCCCCCGCAGCAGGCCCGAGGACACGGCCACGAGGCTCCGGCTCTTGCTCGGCCCGGTGGCGAACGCGTTCACCTCGGGCGACTCGTAGATGCCCACCTCCGGCATCGGCAGGCCGGCCCGATCCGCGAGTTGCTTCACCGTTCCGTACAGCCAGTCGGCCTCGGCGTGCCCCGTCCGGCCATCCACCAGTTGCACGCCCATGGCCTGCTTGGCCATGAACCGCGACAGCGCCAGGGAGATGAACGACCCGGCCATACCCCAGACGAGGCAGAAGACCATCAGCGCGCTGTAATCCAGCCCGCCCCCGGGCAGCCGGTATCCGCCAATCCCCAGGATGGCGAGGACGATGGACAACGTGACCATCACGGCCAGGTTGGTCAGCACGAAGAGGAGGATGCGCTTCATGAATCCAATATACCCCGGCTACCCATTGACGATTGCCGATTGGCGATGGGGTGATTCACCGGGCGATTGCGCATTGGACCATTGCCGCAATCCATTGCCGCAATGCCCCAATCACCAATCGCCAGATGAATCGTCAATCGTCAATCAGCAATCGCCAGTGGGCGAGTCACCTGACAGCCGTGTACCCTTCGGCCAGCTTCTTGCGGGCGGCCTCTACGTCGCGGTGGAAGACGAACAGCGCATCGGCGTTGGCCGCGTTCTTGTCGGTGAAATTCCAGGTCTTGCCGCCCTTCTGCTTCACGCGGAGGTTCTTGTCCATGTAGTCCACGACGAAGGTCTCGATCTGGGCGTAGGGCAGCTTGAAGGCGTCGTTCTTGTTCGTGGTCTCGTAGGCCAGCCCGTCGACGGTTGCCACCAGCGTGCCCTCGCACCCGCCAATACCGTGCTTGTGGTTCACCGCCATGCGCTTGTTCAGCCGCACTTCACGGAATTTCATGGTGACCGGGTTCTCTCCGGGCGACAGATCAACCGAGCGTTCGATCCCTTCGTAGCCATCCGCCGTGAGCTTCAGCTGCTTGCTGCCGGGCTCGAGCCTGTCGAGGCGAAGCGGTGTGGTGCCCACGTACTGCCGGTCCACGAACACCGATGCACCGGGGACGTCGCTCTCGAGCACCAGCGTGGCCATTGTCGGGGCCGCCGGTTCCGCCGGGGCCGGGGCCGGTGCCGGCTCGGCCTTGCGCGGGGCCTTGCGCGCGGGCGCGGCGGGCTCCGCCGCCGGGGCGGCCGGCTCGGGAGCCGGGGCCGGAGCGGCGGGCTCGGGCCTGGCCGCCGGCGCTGCCGCCACCGGGGCGGGCGCCTCCTCGACGCGTGAGCGGCTGGTGACGAACAGGACAATGCCCGCGACGAGCACCAGAGCGGCAATGATGGCGACGATCAGCTTCACGCGGCAGATCGTAGCACCGGAACCCCAGAACCCCAGAACCCCAGAACCCGAGAACCTCAGAACGGGATCGCACATAATCCCCCCGTGACGATCCTCTGCCTCGCGTCGTACTTCAAGGGCCACGACTTCATCCGCGAAGCTCATCGGCAGGGCTGCCGCGTCCTGCTCGTCACCTCCGAGAGCCTGCGCGACGCCGCGTGGCCGCGCGAGTGCATCACCGAGATGTTCTACGTCCCCGACGTGAACAAGCAGTGGAAGCTCGACGACCTGCTGATGGGTGTCAGCCATCTCGCCCGCCGCGAGGCCATCGACCGCATCGTGCCGCTGGACGACTTCGATCTGGAGAAGGCCTCGGCGCTGCGCGAGCACCTGCGCGTGCCCGGCATGGGGGAGACCACCACGCGCTACTTTCGTGACAAGCTCGCCATGCGCGTGAAGGCCGCCAGCGACGGCCTGCCGGTGCCGGGTTTCGTGCACGTCCTGAACGAGGCGCGCGTCCGGGCGTTCTGTGCGGAGGTGGCGCCGCCGTGGTTCCTCAAGCCGCGGCAACAGGCCGGGGCCATCGGCATCCGCAAGATCAACACCGAGGCGGAGCTGTGGGCGGCCATCGACGAACTGGGGGACCGTTCGTCCCATCACCTGCTCGAAACCTACGTCGCCGGCGACGTCTATCACGTGGACTCCATCGTCTATGAACGAGAGATCCGGATGGCCATCGCCAGCCGCTATGGCACGCCGCCCTTCGACGTGTCCCATGGCGGCGGCGTGTTCACTACCCGGATCGTGAGGCGGGCAACGGACGAGGACCGCGGCGTGCTGGAGCTCAACCGCAAGGTGCTCACCTCACTCGGGCTGGTGCGCGGGGTGTCGCACAGCGAGTACATCCGGCGGGCGAACGGGGAGTTCGTGTTCCTGGAGACCTCGGCGCGGGTCGGCGGCGCGCACATCAACGAGCTGGTGGAGGCGGCGACCGGGGTCAACCTGTGGTCCGAGTGGGCGCGCATCGAGAGGGCGGGCGGGGACGAGCCGTACGAGGTGCGCGCACCGCGTGCCGACTACGCGGGCCTCATCGTCTCGCTGGCGCGGCAGGAACATCCGTCCACCGAGGCCTACGCGGATCCGGAAGTGGTCTGGCGGCTCGACAAGCGCCACCACGCGGGGCTGATTGTCCGTTCGCCGTCGTACGACCGCGTGGAGCAGCTGTTGGGGGACTACAGCGCGCGATTCGCGCACGATTTCGTGGCGACTCTACCGCCGAAGGCGACCCCGTCCGACTGAGGTGCGACCCCACCCGGCGGCGGAACCAGGCTCGTGGAGGTCCGATGTCAGGTCAATCTGCACTCTCGTTCTCCGGCGTCTGGCTGCTGACGGTCGTGCTGGGCGTGGCCCAGGTGCCCGCGCCGCCCGAGTGGTCGCAGTGGCGCGGCCCGAATCGCGACGGCATCTCGCGCGAGACGGGCTTGCTCAGGGAATGGCCGTCGGGCGGGCCGCGGTTGGCCTGGCAGGCCACGGGCACGGGCACCGCGTATTCGTCGTTCTCCACCTCGGGCGGGCGGCTCTACACCCTGGGCGCGCGGGACGATGTGGAATACGTGATGGCGTTCGACCGCGCGACGGGGAAGAAGCTGTGGGAGACGCCGAACGGCCGCCGCTTCCGCAACGAGCAGGGCGATGGCCCGCGCAGCACGCCCACGACGGACGGCAACGTCGTCTATGCGTTCGGGGGATCCGGTGAGCTCTCATGCCTGGATGCCGCCTCGGGCCGGAAGCTCTGGTCCGTCAACGTCGTCCAGAAGTTCGGCGGCGTGACGCCCTATTGGGGGTACAGCGAATCGCCCCTCGTGATTGGCGACCGCATCGTGCTGAACGCGGGCGGACGTCGTGCCTCGATCGTCGCTCTCAACAAGACCGATGGGAGCACGTTGTGGCAGCAGGCGGGAGACGAGGCCGGATACTCCTCGCCGGTGCTGCTCAGGACCGGCAGCCTGCAGCAGGTGGTCTTCTTCACCGCCTCGCGCGGGCTTGCCGTGGATCCCAGGGATGGGCGGCTGCTCTGGACGCACGAACGCGCCTCGAACCGCACGGCGAACATCGCCACGCCCGTCGTGCGCGGCAACCGCGTGTTCTTCTCGTCCGACTACGGCACGGGCGCGGCGCTCGTGGACGTGCGCGCGGCGGGCAACTTCGCCACCGCCAACGAGGTCTACTTCACCCGGGACATGCGCAACCACCACGCATCGTCCGTGCTGGTCGGCACGCACCTGTACGGGTTCAACAGCAGCATCCTGACCGCGATCGAGTTCGACACCGGCACGATGGCCTGGCGGAACCGCAGCGTGGGGAAGGGCTCGCTCATCTACGCCGACGAGCGGCTGTATCTCTACAGCGAGAACGGCGTTGTGGGCCTGGCCGACGCGTCGCCAACCGGCTACGTCGAGCGCGGGCGCTTCCAGCTGAAGACGGGCGGGTCGCCGACGTGGAGCCATCCCATCATCACGAACGGGCTGCTCATCCTGCGCGACCAGGACAGGGTGTACGCCTATGATATCCGCGCTGTCCATTGATGATTGCTGATTGATGATTGAGTGATTCATTGGGCGATTCAGCGATTGGACATCGCGCATTGGGGTTGATCGATTGATCGATTGAGCGATTGAGCGATTGAGCGATTGAGCGATTGAGCGCCCGCAGCACAGGGCGACTCGAACGCGCAGAATGTTCAATGCCGCAATTCCCCATCGCCCGATTGCCCAATCCGAATGCCACAATCCGTCAATCACCAGTCACCCAATGAATCGCTCAATCGCCAATCGGCAATCGTCAATGGACGCGCCGCCTCCCAGTCGCCCGAGACGTGCAGCGCTCCGCGCGGTGCTCGTCACGGCCGTCGTCACGGGCGCCATCGCGGGTTGTGCCCCAGCCGTCTCGCGCCCGCCTGCCGCAGCGCAGCCCACGCCCGTCCCGACGCTCGAGTTCCTCGCGGCGCATGTGATCCCATCCGTGCGGCCCGACTCCGTCGCCGATCGTGCACGGCTGTTCGGAAGTGTCTCGGGCCTGGCCCGCGATGCCCGCACGGGCCGCTACCTGGCGGTGATCGACGATCGACAGCCGGCCCGCGTCGCCTGGCTCGACGTCTCCTTCGCCGGTGGAGCCCTCGCGGTGACACCGCTGAGCGTGATGGCCATTGTCCCAGGTCCGGGCATGGATGAACGCCGTGTGACGGGAGCCGACCTCGAAGGCGTCGCCGCCCTGCCCGACGGCACCTTCGTGGCTACCGAAGAAGGGCATCGATCCACGGGCGCGCCGGGCCAGCCGCCGGCAGGCGAGTGGCCGGTCGCGCTGCTGTCGCTGTCTCCGCAGATGGTGGTCACCGGGATGCACGAGTGGCCTCCGTCGTTCGACCTGGGCCCGGACCGTGGCGGCATTCGCGACAATCAGGGTGCCGAGGCGCTGACGCGCACGCCGGACGGACGCCTCATTGCGGGCCTCGAGCAGCCGCGGCACGCCGATCTGCCGGCGACGCGGCGTAACGGACGGCCCTTCGGCGGCGGCCGGGGCGGCCCGGGGCGGCTGGTCGAGTTCGTGGCTGATGGGAAAGCCTGGCGCGCGCGCCGGCAGTGGGTGTTCCCGATCGCGCCCACGCCCGTGCGCGAGGGATTTGACGCGATCTGCGATGACGGCGAGAACGGGTTGACCGAGCTGCTGGCGTTGGACGACTGGAACCTGCTCGCGCTCGAGCGCGCGTGCCTCGTGAGCCCCGCCACGCGGGTCGTGCGCAACACCGCGCTCATCAGCCACGTGAGCCTGCAGGGGGCGGAGGACGTGTCGGCCGTGGAGAGCCTCGCCGGCGGACGCTGGCGTGGCGCGACGAAGACCTTGATCCTGGACGTGGACAGCCTGATCCCGCACCTGCCTCCGTCGCTGGCCAACCTGGACAACTTCGAGGCCATGGCCTTCGGCCCGGAGTTGCCGGACGGCAGCCGCACGCTGCTGGTGGTGTCGGACGACAACTTCCGCGCGACGCAGCAGACGGTGTTTCTGCTGTTTCGGATCAGGGGGCAGGGATCAGGGAGCAGGGATCAGGGATCAGGGAGCAGGGATCAGGGATCAGGGATCAGGGAGCAGGGGGCAGGGGGCAGGGATCAAGGATCAGGGACCAGGGACCAGGGACCAGGGGACCAGGGACCGGGGAGCAGGGAGCAGGGAGTCACGCCCCCTGCCTCAGGGTTCCTGCCTCCTGACCCCTGAGCCCTGCCCCCCGACCCCGGAGTCCACGGCCATCTTGTATCCCACCCCCCGCACGGTCAGGAGCAGCGCCGGCTTCGTGGGATCGTCCTCGAGGTAGCGCCGGAGGCGCACGATGAAGTTGTCGATCGCGCGCGTGTCGGTGTCCTCGTGCAGTGCCCACACATCCTCGAGGATGGCCTTGCGCGAGACGGCCTTCCCGGCGTTGCGAATCAGGTACGCCAGCAGGTCGACCTCCATCTGGGTCAGGTGGTAGGTCTTGTCGCCGACGTGCAGTTCGAGGGCCGCGAGATCCAGGGTGCGGCCATGGAAGGTCAGTACGCGAGGTGCCTCGGCGGCCGACGCCGCCTCTCGAGCCCACTGGCGCCGGCGCAGCAGGCCCCTCACGCGGGCGAGGAGGATGGCCAGCTCGAACGGCTTGGGCAGATAGTCGTCCGCGCCCGCCTCGAAGCCCTGCAGGACGTCCTCGGGGCGTCCACGGGCGGTGAGCATCAGCACGGGCACGTACTGGCCGGCCTCGCGCAGGGCGTGCACGACCTCGAACCCGTTGCGGCCCGGCAGCATGACGTCGAGGATCACCGCGTCGTACGGCGCGCCGCCCGCGAGAAGACGCTCCAGAGCGCCGTCGCCATCCCCTTCGATGTCGACGGCGTGCCCGTCGGCCTCGAGGTTGAAGCGCAGCCCCTCCGCCAGGTGATCTTCGTCTTCGACGACCAGGATGCGGGGCATATCGTCAGAGTCGGGGTCAGGGATCAGGGATCAGGGATCAGGGATCAGGGATCAGGGGTCAGGGATCAGGGGTCAGGGATCAGGGAGCCGGGAGCCGGGAGCCGGGAGCAGGGAGCCGGGAGCCGGGAGCCGGGAGCAGGGAGCGTGGGCAGGACGCCGAGACCAGCGGCCACCCGCACCTGTTCGCACCTGCCGCACCTGTTCGCACCTGCCGCACCTGTTCGCACATGCCGCACCTGTTCGCACCTGCCGCACCTGTTCGCACCTGCCGCACCTGCTCGCACCCGCCGGCACCTGTTCGCACCTGCCGCACCTGCTCGCACCCGCCCGCACCTGTTCGCACCTGCCCGCACCTGTTCGCACCTGCCGCACCTGCTCGCACCTGCTTGCACCCGTCAAACGTCTGCCCGCGCGGGTTCTGCCCCGGGCTGCGCGGCCTCGGGCGCCGGGCTGGCGGCCTTCCGCGGTAGCTCGAGCGTGAACGTCGCGCCGGTGCCTTCCCCCTCACTCTGCGCGAAGACCCGGCCGCCGTGCTGCCTGGCAATGGATCGCACGATGTAGAGGCCGAGCCCCGTGCCCTTCACCTTGTAGCCGCGCGACTGGAAGCGGTAGAAGCGGTTGAAGATTCGTTTCAGCTGTGACGGCGGGATGCCGATGCCGCGATCGCGGACGCGCACCCACACGCTGCCGGGTGCCGGCGCGGCCACTTCGACGGTGACCTGCACCACCTTCAGCGAGTACTTCACCGCGTTGTCGATGAGGTTCGAGAGCGCCGTCCTGAGCTCGTCGGCGTCTCCTTCGACGACCAGCGCCTGGTCCGCGGCCGGTGTAATCAGCGTGACCGCCTCGGGCCCCAGGTGATGACGCCGCCGCGCTGTCTCCACGCACTCGGACGCCAGCGCCTTCATGTCCACCGGCGAGTAGTGGATCGCGTGCCGGTGCCCGGCGACACCCGCCTTCAGCACCTGTTCCACGGTGTGCTGCAGGCGCTCGGTGTCGGCCAGCATCACCTTGTAGAACTCCTTCCGCTGCTGGTCGCCCACGTCCCGGGCCTGCAGCGTCTCGAGGTAGAGCCGAATGGAGGCGATGGGCGTCTTCAGCTCGTGCGTGACGGCGTTGATGAACGCGTCGTGCTGCTCGTTGCGCCGCAGCTCGCGCACCAGGAACACGGTGTAGACCACGATGCCCGCGATGATGAGCGCGAAGGCGATGATGCCGAGGACGAGGGGAAGGACGTTGCGCGCCGTCACCAGGACCCAGCCGACGTTCAGCGACACGGCGGCCGCCACGAGGACGACCGACAGGACGATGACGACGATGGCGGCGGTGCGTCGTCTGGTCATGGATCAGGACCACGATAAAAGGCAAAAGGCAGGAGGCACAAGGCAAAAAGGGAATCCCCCTGCCCCGCGCCTCCTGCCTTGTGCTTTTCTACCTTGTGCCTTGTGCCTTGCGCTTTCTGCTTCGGCCTAGGCCGCCTCTTCCTCGAGCTGCTGGTTGATTCGGGCCACCTTGACGTCCCGGGCCAGGCCCAGGAACTCCAGGGCCTTGATGCCCATGTAGTTGATGTCGATCTCGTACCAGGCCAGGCCGTGACGGGCCGACACCGGGTGGGCGTGGTGGTTGTTGTGCCAGCCCTCGCCCCACGTGAACATCGCCACCCACCAGTTGTTGGTCGAGTCGTCGCGCGTCGCGAAACGGCGCGAGCCCCACAGGTGGGTTGCCGAGTTCACCGCCCAGGTGCAGTGCAGGCCGAACACCGTGCGGAAGAAGACGCCCCACAGCACGTACGGCCAGCCGCCGATGGCCAGGAGGATGAGGCCGACCACCACCTGCGGCACCCAGTGCCAGGTGGTGAGCGCGACGTGGAACTTGTCCTTGCTGAGGTCGGGCACGTAGCGCTTGAGGATGCTGGTGTCGTGGTGCATGGCCTTGCCGGTCATGATCCAGCCCATGTGCGCCCAGTAGGTGCCCTCGCGCGGCGAGTGCGGGTCGCCGTCGTGATCCGAGTTCTGGTGGTGGATGCGGTGGGTGGCCACCCAGAAGATGGGCCCACCCTCGAGCGCCAGCGTGCCGCAGACGGTGAGGAAGTACTCGACCCACTTCGGCGTCTTGAACCCGCGGTGCGTCAGCAGGCGGTGATACCCCATGCCGATGCCCCAGCTGCCCGAGATGTACCAGAGCGCGAGCATGGCGATGATGGCGCCCCAATCGAAATAGAAGAGCGCGGCGACCGCACCGACGTGGAACGCCGTCATCGCGATGACGGTGATCCAGTTGATGCCCTTGGAATTCTTGCGACCGTAGATCTGTGAAGCAG
Source organism: Acidobacteriota bacterium (assembly GCA_020851565.1). GTDB lineage: Bacteria > Acidobacteriota > Vicinamibacteria > Vicinamibacterales > UBA2999 > VFZN01. Next base: position 54,468 of record JADZCN010000158.1, read on the forward strand.
CGACTTGAGCCATAGAGGCTCATGAAGGTATCAGCTGCCGGGCCGACGTTCTGTAATACTTCTGTACGCGCCCGAAGTCATTGATGACGTGGAGGTTGTCGGGACCCGCACATCGCGCAATCCACGCAGCCTGCGGAACCAGACCTCGGCGTCAGCCGCGCCCATCTGTGTCATCCACGCGCCGAGCAGGCACACCGCGGCGCCCGCGACCGACAGGCCGGCCACGTGCTCACCCCGGACGAGCACGCCGAGCCCGAGCGCGACGACCGGTACCAGGAACAGCGTCGCCGAGGCCCGGCTCGCGCCGAGCCGTCCCGCCGCGGTCGTCATCACCACATTGGCCACGCACGTGCCAAGCACGCCGAGCGCGAGCATCGAGAGAAGGGCCCTGGCGGTCCAGCGCGCGTCCAGGACCTCGGGGAGGCCAAGGGGCGCCGTGAGCACCACGGCGACGCCCAGCGCCCGCCACACGACCGGCAGCGCCCCGCTGCGCTGCTGCAGGGGGCGCGCGATGTTCAGCGCCACGCCGTAACAAACCAGCGCCGTCACGATCATCGCGATGCCCGCGGCGCTGCTGGCGCCGCCCAACCCGGGCACCGCCATCAGCACGGCGCCGGCGACCCCCAGGCTCAGGCCCACCGTCACCGGGCGCTCCGGCCACCTTCGCGCTACGAGGCTCGCCACCAGCACCGCGAAGATGGGCGTCGCGCCGTTCAGCATGCCCGTGAGCGCCGAGGACACGCGCTGCTCGGCGAACGGAAACATGCTGAGCGGGAAGGCCAGCCAGATGACGCCGAGAAGCGCCGCGCCCCGGCCGTCGCCCGGGTGAAGCGCCCGCCTTGCCGCGGGAACCAGCGAGAGCGCGGCGAAGCCGATGGCCAGGCGAAGGAACGTAATGCCATTCGGCGCCAGGGCCTCCAGGCCTTCCGCGATGAACAGGAACGACGCGCCCCAGATGACACCGGGCACGACCAGCAGGCTCCAGTCGACGAGCGTGGCGGGGATCATGAACACCACGATCGTTCCCGCGACGAGTTAGAACAAGTGAATTGTTGTGACGAATATGTTTTAGAATCGCTTACATGTTGAGCGTCGAGCGACTCAGGGCCCTGCACGCCGTGGCCGCCCAGGGTTCCATTCTCGCCGCGGCAGACGTGCTGCACGTCACCACGTCAGCCGTCTCGCAACAGCTGGCAAAGCTGGAGCGCGAGGTGGGCCAGCCCCTGCTCGAGAAGCAGGGGCGGGGCGTCCGGCTCACCGATGTGGGCCGGCGCCTGGTCGAGCACACCGACCAGGTGCTGTCGGCGCTCGAACAGGCGGAGGCTGAACTGGAGTCGGCTCGGGACACCCTCAGCGGCCGTCTCGTCATCGCGGCCTTTGCCACGGGTGCCCGCGGCCTGGCCCCGCGGGCGCTGGCATCGCTCGCGGCGAAGCACCCGCAGCTGCAGCCCATGCTGCGCGAGCTCGAGCCGGCGGACTCGATTCCCATGCTGGTCCGGAGGGACGTGGACCTGGCGCTCCTGCAGGACTGGGCGAACGCGCCGCTCGCGCTGCCGCCAGGCCTGAGCAAGGCGCCCGTCCTGGACGACGTCGCCGACATCGCGCTGCCAGCCCACCATCGCCTGGCCCACGCCGACCGCGTGCGTCTGGACGACCTGGCCGACGAGCCCTGGGTCACCTGGCTCGAAGGGTCGATCTGCCACGACTGGCTGCTGCACACGCTGCGCCGGCGGGGACACGAGCCGCGTGTCGCACACACGGCCTCGGAGTACGCGACGCAGCTGGCGCTGGTCGGTGCGGGACTCGGCGCGGCTGTCATCCCGCGCCTGGGGCGAGGGCCGGTGCCTCCAGGCGTCCGGATTGTTCCATCCGAGCCCACACTCCGGCGGCACGTCTACGCCGCCTGGCGGCGCGATGCGTCACGGCGCACGACCATACGTGTGGCCGTGGAGGCCTTTCAGCAGGCCGCGAGCGCTACGGCTTGACGACGTATTTCAGCCACGTGCCGACGAGCGCCGCCTGCGGCCCCTTGCCTTCGGTATACCGCGCCGCGTAGTCGACGAAGCGTGCGCGATCCGCCTCGCCGATGGCGCCGCTTTCCTGCCGCACGCGGTACATCACCTGCAGCGCGAGGTAGAGCAGGTCCAGGTCGGTGGGCCGGCGCTCGATGAGCGCGTGGAGCTTCTCGAGCGCGGGCGCGTAGGCGCCGGTCATGGCCTCCGCCGTGGCCTGGCGCTCGTCACGCGCGTCAGCATCCTTCCAGGCATCGGGCGCCTCGTCCAGGAAGGTGAGCGCCTGTAATCCATCGCCCAGGCGCAGCAGGCCGTCCACGAGCGGCGGGTAGACGACGTCGGCCGCGTCGCTCAGCAGCGACATCTGCCAGGCGCCGACGGCCTCCTTGTCGCGGCCGCTCGCCGCGTGGCACGCGCCGATGTAGAAGGCCGCACCGAGGAAGTCGGATGCGGCCTTCAGCGTCACCTGGAACCAGGCCGTCGCCTGCGCGTAGCGCTTGCGCTCTAGCTCTCCGAGGCCGCGCACGAAAGCAAACGTCGCCTCGTCTGCCGGAGTGGCTCCGCGCGGCGGCTCGGGCGCGTCGAACCGGCCCTGCCGCGCGCCCTCGAGGACCGCGGCCGCCTCGGGCGATGGCGGGTACATGAACGCCAGTGACGACAGGAACGCGTCGACGACGGATGGCGACAGGACGGATGCCGCATCGAAGCGCGGCAGCCGCACCGCGATGCGCGGCGGGGGCGGGGGCGGCACCTCTTCGTCTACCGATGGCGGCGCCGCGGCTGCGTCGGCGGCGGTATCGGCCACCGCAGGCGGCGACAGCAATGGCGCGAAGCGGAAGGCCCTCGTCACGCGTGTCTCGGCCTGCCCGGGCGCTGCAATCACCGCGCGCGCCACGTACTGCCCCGGTGGCAACAGCCCCATCCGGACCAGGCCGCCGAAGGTCCGCATCGTCGGCTCCCGGCGAGCCAGCGGCAGCTCCACCGAGGTGACGGGCGGGCCATCTTCCGACTCGGACACCTGCACGGTTACGGAGGTGTTGGCCAGCCGCGCGTTGTTCTGGCCCATCACCGACAGCTGGAACGACACGCTCTCGGTGTCGACGAGCGGCGCGGGCATCAGTCGCGCGGGGCCGGGGGCCGTGGGCTCGGGCGCGATCAGCAGGTCCGACACCTCCTGCCTTCCGGCGGTGCGCGTGAGGCCGGCGCGGATGGTGTGATGGACGCTGCCGGTGCGCCCACGGTCATCCATGGCCGCAATCCGCAGGGTGTACTCGCCGGGCTCGAGGAGCACCGACGTCTGAAGCAGCCGCGGGGATGCGGCACGCGGCGTCGCGGGCGCCAGGATCATGCGGCTGATCTGCCCGGCGGCCGTTTTGTCGTCCTTGTCCAGAACGAGGATCCCGATCGGCCACTCCGCCGGCTCGGCTGCCGGCTCGCCGATCTCGGCGCTGATGATCACCCGCACGCGCGGGTCGTCACCGTCGGCGGTGTTGTAGGTGGCCACCCTCATCGGCAGGCCGCGATCCGGCAGCGGGAAGGACAGCAGGTCCTTGACCACGGCCTCGGGCGCGCGGGCCTCGGCCCCGTTCGTGGCGCTCGCGACGGTGGTGCCCGTGGTTTCGCGCGCAAGGGCGAAGGTCGGCCGCGCCCGTACCGTCAAGCCGCGCCGCCGCACCTGCACGCGAATGCGCCGATCGCGTCCCGTGCGATCCTCGTCCGTCGGCTCGAAGCCAATCAGGTAGTAGCCCGACAGCTCGCGGTTCAGGCGCTCGAAGATGCCGGCACCGGTGCCTGCAGCCACCTGCAGCAGCCGCCCGCGCGTCTGGCCGGCCAGCTGCCCCAGGCCGTCCCGCATCAGGTAGTCGTCCATCGAGTAGGTCTGCCCGGGCGCGACGGCGCGCGACGCGTCGGCCATCATCGACTGGGCGGGCCGGACGATGTGCAGGGTGACGCGGGCTTCGGCCGCCCGGCGGGACACGTCGGCCAGCCTGAGCGGGGCACGGCCCACGAAGAGGCCTTCGGAGATCATCACGACGTTGACGGGCGTGCCGAGGCGCGCGAGCCGCGAGAAGAGCACGTCGAGATACCGGAGGGTCTGCACGGCGCGTGCGTTGGCCTCGTTGATGGCCATGCGCGCATCGGCCTCCAGCGCGTCGGCGCACGACTCGAGGCTGAGGTCGGTGAGGCCGGTGCACTCGCGCTGCACCGCGCGCTGCCACGTGTCCATATCGTTGATCTCGAGCGCGTAGGCTTCGCTGATCTGCACCTGGCTGTTCCCGGCCGACGCGACCGGTGTCCCCGCGGGACGGCGCAGCGCCTCGATCACGCGGCGGCGATCTGCCGTGAACTCGACGCTGCCGACCCCGGTGGGCAGCCTCGCCACGCCGACGAGGTCCCCGGGGGCCAGCTGATCGAGCAGCATCTCGCCCGCGCGGATGATGCCCTGCGACCCGCCCACGCGGATGTGCCCATCGTCCACGACGAAGAGCATGAGGCGGCCCGACGTGGGCGCGTCGTTCGATGAGGGCGTGCCCGCCGTCGACGTCGCATTCCTGGAGTCGGAGACCGTCGAGATGAACTGCGCCGAAGCGATGGGACGTGACTGGCCGTTCACCTGCAGGTCGAAGTCGGCGACGGTGAGATCCGACACGGGGCGGCTGTCACTGTCGGTGACGCTGACGTCGACCAGGACCAACTCGGTCCTCACGCCGAACTGCAACCCAGATGGGGATTGGGATGGGGATTGCGCCGAAACGGAGCCGCAGATGACGCAGATTGCGCAGATTAGGCGACCGACGTTCGTTAGCGTGGCGACGTTGGGCACGCGACGCCCGACGCCTCTCCCCTCCCGACCCGCGAGACCCCTCCCGACGTGAGTCTCCTCCCGGCGCGGGAGACCCTCGCAGTTCCCGGTTCCCGGTTCCCGACTCCCGACGCGATCCCCCTCCCGACGCGCGAAGGTCCTCCCGACGTCGTGAGCCCCCTCCCGACACGCGCAGCCCGTCCCGACGCGCTTCACTAGCCCCCTCCCGGCGCGCGGTAGCCCTGGCGGGCGCGCACGGTGTGTCCGCTGCCCGGCAGGTCGATCGCGATCTCGCGCCACGTGCCGTCGCGTTTCGCGTTCGTGGACTGGTAGCCGATCAGGTACTGGTTCGACAGCTCCTCGACGATGTCGGCGAAGGCTTCCTCGAGCCTGTCGCTGCGCTCGACGAAGAGGCCGCGCCCGCCGCTGAGCGTGACGAGGCGCTGGATGCCCGAGCGCAGCTGTGCCTCGCGCGCGCCGCGGCCGAGCGCCACCATGAAGAGCGTGGCGTCGCTCGAGCGCATCGCGGCCTCGACGTTGGCGATGGTGGCATGGCTGGTGCGGTCGTCGCCGTCCGAGAACACCACGAGCACGCGCCGGCCCGGCTGCCGGGAGAGCAGCTGCACGCCGCGGACGATGACGTCGTAGAGGGCCGTGCCGCCCCAGGGCGCCAGGCGGTCCACGGCGCGCAGGCGCTGCGCCGGCGCCGTCTCGCGCCGCGCGAGCGTGAACAGGTTGTCGTTGAAGGCGGCCAGCGTCACCTGGTCCTTCGGCCCCAGCGCGGAGAGGAACCTGCGTACGGCGTTCTTCAGCTGCGGCATGTTGGGCGCCATGCTCTGGCTCACGTCCACGGCGACCACCAGCTCGAGGGGCGATCCCTCGTTCGAGAAGTGCGAGATGGCCTGCGGCACGCCGTCCTCGAGGATGCGGAACCGGCTGCGATCGAGGCCCTTCACGAAGCGATTGCCGTCGTTCACCACGGCCGTGACCTGCACGACGTCCACGGAGACCGACTCGACGTGCTCGAGGCCCTTGGTTCGCGTCGTACTCACGATGCGCCCGCCGTCCTTCAGGTCCGCTACGACGCGCACCAGGTGTTCCTTCACCTCGGCGCCCGCATCCCACGGGCACTCCGCGCGTGCCGTGTCGGCTACCGTGCAGACGAGGCGGCCGTCGGCATAGAACAGCACGCGCGCGGCCTCGCGCGCCCGCGGCGGCGGCTCGATGATGGCTTTCAGCAGAACGGGGCCGGAGAGGTACGTGTCCGGGCCCGGCGAAACGATGCGGATGGCGAGATCCGGCGCCTGCGCGCTCAGCCCGAGCGCGGTGAGGACGAAGACGAAAACCGCGGGCAGTCTGGCCGGCATGTGGAGCCCCGAGGGGCCGATTCTAGCGCGGTCTGAGGGGGCCGGCGCTGGCCAGGGCGGCGACGAAGTCCTCGATCCGGGCGGCCGGGATGCCCGCGGCTCCACGCACCATGGCGGGCCAGTCGTCCGAGAAGCGTGCCTCCACTTCGTGCCAGAAGTCCTGCGTGGCGAAGAGCAGCAAGGCAGGGATGAGTACCGCTGGTACCCGCCTTTCAGCGGTCACCTCAACCAGGCGCAGCGTCAGGTCCGGCACCTGCGTGGCCAGCACGCCCATGTCGGGCCGCCCCGCCAGGTGGTCCCACGGCACGGGCGGATCGAATCGGGTGGTGAGCCGGCCGTCCACAGGGTGGCTGAGCACGCCCCATCGGTCGAGCGCGGCCCGATCCACGCGCGGGCGCCCCAGCCACAGCAGGTCCCGCGTGCTGAAGAGAGACGCACCGATCCCGGGGAGACGAGACACGCTCCACGCCAGAGCCTCTCGCTCCGTCGCGGTCAGCGCCGCCTCGTCGGCGAGGGCGAGCAGCGCGGTCGCGCTGGCGCCGGCGGCAGCCACGCGCGCGCGTCCGCGTCCAATCGCGTTGGCCAGCTCATCGCGGGTGACATCGTCCATGTCCAGCGGGCGCAGCGCGACGGCGGTGCGGGTCAGCGTCAGCTGGTCGTTCAAGTTCACGGTCGGGATGGCCGGCATGTCATCGAGGGAGAGCCGGCGAAGCGCGGAGCGCGCCAGCGCCAGGTCGAGCCCGAGGAGGCTTCCCGCCACGTGCCACGGCTCGCCGATACCGGTGCGCTCCACCGGCGTACGCCAGGGCACGTCGCGGCCGGGCGCCGAGCGCGATCCGCCGAAGTCGTGGCGCTCGACCACCTCGGGGCCGAGTGACACGGCGCCCTCGGGGTCGCCCAGGGCCGGCGCGTACGCGAGGGCGATGAGCGCCGCGGCCAGCGCCTCGTCCTCCTGGCCCGCGAGCGCCGGGTCCAGGCCAGGTGACGGCAGCAGCGCGCGGATGCGGAGGATGCGCTCGTGTTCCGCGGCGACGACATCGACGCTGTAGTCGGCGCCTTCCCACGAGAGCGCGGCGGGGGCCTCCAAAGGAGGGCCGGCGAGAGCCTGCAGCACGCGCGACTCGTAGGCCGTGGGCCCGGAGAAGCGATCCGGCCGGACGAGAGGCGGCAAGGCCGGGATGAAGGTGTCGAGGAGCCACGCGCGCACGGCCGCGGGCGCAGTGGCGGTGTCCGCGGCGGCGGCGAGCGCCAGGAGCACGCGCTCGGTCGTGTCCCGCTCGAGGCTGCCGGCGAGATGCGCGCGCTCGACGAGCGCCAGCGCCCCCTGGAAGGCGGCGAGCCGCACGCGGCGCTCGCGGCTGCTTCCCTCGTCCACGCGCAGGGCCGCATCGACGAGCTGCGCCCACACCGCGGGGGATGTCACCCCCAGTCGATCCAGCATGAGAAGCAGGGCCGGGAACCGCCGGTAGTGTCCGAGCGCATAGAGGATGTCCGCCTGCTCGTTCAGCGGCGCCGCGTCCGGCCAGACGCGGCGCGCCATCGACACGACCGTCATGTGATTGCGCCGCTCGCCCGGCGATCCGTCGAGCATGGCCCGGACGAGGGCTGCGAAGGGAGCGGCGGCAGGCGCCCGCTGCAGCAGCGCGCGCGCGTCGGCACGCGAGCGCACGTCCTCGGACAGCAGCGCGCCCCACCACCCCGCGGGATCCGGGACGGTCCTCTCGGGCGGTGGGCCGAGCGCGTGCAGCACGGAGGGGAGGTCGGCGTAACTCAGCTGGTAGGGATGCGCGTTCGGGTCCCACGGCGCATCGGCCTCCCTGGCCAGGCGGTACGTGGCGGCGAGCGCGCGCACGGCATCCTCCCCCGGGAGGGGGTTCAGCAGCGCTGTGCGCGTGGCCTCATCGAGCCTCCCCATGGTGCCGTAGAACCGCGCCAGGTGCCCCTCGTCGCGTGCCAGCAGGCGCCGCAGGAACGGGTCGGGCCTCGAGGGTGGTGCGCCCACGAGGGCGGCCCAGGCCGCCTCGAGCGACGTGCCGCCGGGAACGGCCACGCCGTCTCCGGCCATGTGAAGTGCCGGCGCCGCCTGTGCGAACGAGCCCGCCCACGTCGTGACGACGTCCCGCAACAGGCGTGGCTCCCCGGCGACCCATTCGCGGAAGTCGGGACGCGACTGCATCGCGCCCGCTGAGACGAGCAGGGCGCCGCGATGCATGACGATGGCCCTGAAGAGGTCGGCGCCGGCGGGCACTCCGAGCACCCTCCGCCATGCGGCGTCGCTGAAGGGCGCCAGCACGACACCGGCCGATGATGCCGTTGCCGGAATGGCAGCGCCGGTCGCAGGAGCGAGGATTTCGGTGGCCGTGACCGCGAGCCCGCTGCCCGCGCCCGACGTGACCACGCCGTGCATGGCGCGAGCCAGCAGGTGAAGGGCCGCGCCGCGCTCTTCGGGACGGATGCCGAGCTGCTCGATGGTCGCCTCGCCTCCCGTGACGGGCAGTTCGAAGGCCCCAGCGGGAGGTTGCGCGTAGGCGAACGTTGCGCACGCGAGGGAGAGAGCCAGGGAAAGGCAGAAGGCAGAAGGCACAGGGCAGAAACGCATGGGGACCGCGCGCCGGTGCCGGCAACTTACCTCAGTTCTCCGCTTTTTTCCTTCCGCCTTTTGCCTTCTGACTCCTGCTTTACGTCGCGACCGGGCTCTGTGCCGGGGCGGGGCGGTCCGAGACCTCGTCGGCGACTTCCGCACCCTGGCCGGGGATGCAGATCTCCACCGTGGTGCCCGCGGGCGTGCTGGCGGCCACCTGGATGGTGCCGCCGTGCAGCGTGAGCACCTCGCGGCAGATCGCGAGGCCGAGGCCACTGCCGCCGGTATGGCGCGCGCGCGACTGATCGAGCCGGAAGAATCGCTCGAAGATGCGCTCGTACTGATCGGGCTGGATGCCCGTGCCGGTGTCCTGCACCAGGATGTGCACGATGGGTGGCGCCCACGTGCCGGCCGTGGGCTCTTCGACCCGCGCGGTGACCTGCACCCAGCCGTTCTCGCGGTTGTAGTGCACGGCGTTGGCGAGCACGTTGTCGATGACGCGCGCGAAGAGGGACGGGTCCGCGTAGACCTGGATGCCGTCCAGCCCCTCGTGCCTGAGCGTCACGCCCCGCGCGCGCGCGGAGGCGTCGAGCCGGTGGAAGGCCTCATCGATCAGGGGCGCCAGGGCCACCTCGCGCAGGGTGACTTCGCGCGTGCCTTCCTGCGCGCGCACGAGCAGGATGAGGTCCTCGGCCAGCTTGGTGAGCGCCCCCAGCCGCCCCCGCACGTGCCGCAGCGTTTCCTCGTAGCTGTCGGCCGAGCGGGGGAAGCGAAGCGCGACGTCGAGCTCGCCGGCCATGGCGGTCAGCGGGCCGCGCAGCTCGTGCGAGGCGTCCGACGCGAAGCGCCGGTTGGCTTCGACGGCCGCCTGCAGGCGGTCCAGCATCGAGTTGAGCAGCACCGTCATGCGGCCCACCTCGTCCTGGACGCGCGGCTGGTCGAGCCGGGCGGCGAAGTTGCCCTGCGCAATCCACGCCGCGCGCTCGGTGATCTGCGCGACGGGCGCGAGGGCCCGCGAGGCGAGCACGTAGCCGATGGCGGCCGTGGCGGCCAGGCCCGCCAGCCAGACCGCCCCGAGCATCCAGGCCAGGAACGCAAGCCCCTGTTCGATGTCATCGGCGAAGAGGCCCACCGCGACCGCGTACGGGCGGCCGTCGCGCAGGGCGGTAAGGACGGCGGCTCGGCCCGGCCGGCCCTGCACGCTCACCGACACGACGGGGGCGCGGCCCTCGAAGGCCTGTTGGACGACGTCGGGCGGCACGACTGGCGCCTGGCCGTCGAGCGCGGTGGACTGCAGCACGAGCCGGCCATCGCGGTCGAAGATCTGGACGAACTTCTCGGTGAAGGCGCCGCCCTCGAGCTGCGCGAAGGGCGCCTCGTGGAGGTGCACGTCGCCCAGGCCGTCGGTGGAGGAAGCGGCCTCGGTGGCTGCCACGGTCCGGACGTGCCGGTCGAGCCACCGGTCGAGGTAGAGTCGCGCGCCGCCGTAGACGGCCAGGTTCGCCACGCCCAGCAGCACGCCGACGGCGAGCGTCCACCGCAGGGTGAGCCGCGCGCGGAACGTCGTGAGCCGGGGCAGGCGGATCATGGGCGGCGGTCTCGCTTCAGCATATAACCGAGGCCGCGGACCGTGTGGATGAGCGGCTCCGGCGTGACCGCCTGCAGCTTGCGCCGCACGTAGCCGACGTAGACATCGGCGTTGTTCGACGTGGGGTCGTAATCCCCGCCCCAGACGTGCTGCGCCAGCTGGTCCCGCGTGACGATGGCCTCGGCACGTCGCACGAGGAATTCGAGCAGGCGGTACTCGGTGGCCGTCAGCGTGAGCGGCGACCCGCTCACCGTCGCCGTGTGCGCCACCGGATCCACCGAGATGGGGCCGTAGTCCAGTGTCGTGGTCAGGTGCCGCGTGCGGCCGCGGCGCGTGAGGGCGCGCAGGCGCGCCAGCAGCTCCTCGAACGCGAACGGCTTCACCAGGTAGTCGTCCGCGCCGCCGTCGAGGCCTGAAATGCGATCGCTGACCGCGTCACGGGCCGTGACCACGATGACCGGCGTGTCCACGCCCTTCGCGCGCAGCTGCCGGCACACCTCGAAGCCGTCCATCCCCGGCAGCATCAGGTCCAGCACCACGGCGTCGTACTCCTCGGCGGTGGCCATATCCACGGCCGAGGCCCCGTCCTCCACGAGGTCCACCAGGTGGCGTTCCTCGGTGAGCCCGCGCACGATGAACCGGCTGATCTCGGGATCGTCTTCGACGACGAGGACGCGCATCATGTCCCCCGCCTGGCCCGCGGCCCGGCTTTCTCAGTCCCCCTCGGCTTCGGCGGCCTCGCGGCGCGCCACCCACCGTTCCATCATGTCGTACAGCGTCGGCAGCACGATGAGCGTGAGCAGCGTGGACGTGACGATGCCGCCGATGACCACCGTGGCGAGCGGCCGCTGCACCTCGGCCCCCGCGCCGTGCGACAGCGCCATCGGCAGGAAGCCGATGGAGGCCACGAGCGCCGTCATGAGCACCGGCTTCAGCCGCGCACCGGCCCCGGCGATGGTCGCCTCGCGAATCTCGAGGCCATCGTCCTCGCGCAGCGCGCGGATGGCGGCGATCATCACGACGCCGTTCAGCACCGCCACGCCGAAGAGCGCGATGAACCCGATCGAGGCGGAGAGGTTCAGCGTGAGGCCCCGGAGCCAGAGGGCCGCGACGCCGCCCACCGCGGCGAAGGGCACGTTGGCGAGGATCAGCACCGCCCAGCGGAAGCGGCCGAACGTGACCATCAGCAGCAGGAAGATGATGGCGAGCGACAGGGGGACGACGATGGCCAGGCGGGCCATGGCGCGCTGCTGGTTCTCGAACTGGCCGCCCCAGGTGATGTAGTAGCCCGTCGGGATCGTCACCGCGCCCTCGAGGCGCTGCTGCGCCTCGGCGACGAAGCTGCCCACGTCGCGGCCGCGCACGTTGCTCTGGACCACGAGCCTGCGCTCGGCGTTCTCGTGGTTGATGGCCTCGGGCGTGGAGGCGAGGCGGATCTCCGCCAGGCGGTCGAGCGGCACCCGCTCCCCCCCGGGCGCGGTCACCACCAGCGCGGCGATCGCGTCGGCGTCCTGCCGCATCGCCGCCGGCAGCCGCACCATGACCGGGAAGCGGCGCGCGCCGTCGAGGAGCTCAGTGGCCTGGCTTCCGCCCACGGCGGCCTCGACCACCTGCTGCACGTCGTTGACGTGCAGCCCGTAGCGCGCGATGGCGTCGCGGTCGATCCGGATCTCGAGCTGCGCCGCGCCCGAGAGCACCTCCACCTGCACGTCCGCCGCGCCGGGCACGTGCTCGATGACGTCCAGGATCTGGGCGCCGATGCGCTCGAGCACCGCGGAGTCGGGCCCGAACACCTTCACGGCCACGTCGGCCTTGATGCCCGACACCACCTCGTCCAGCCGCATCGCCATGGGCTGCGTGAAGTTCACCGACAGGCCCGGGACGTGCGACAGCGAGCCGGCCATCGCGTTGATCAGCTCCTCCTTGGTGCGGCCGCTCTCCCACTCGTCCTCGGGATGGAGCAGCACGTAGACGTCGCCCTGGTAGATGCCCATGGCCTCCGTCGCCAGGTCCGGGCGGCCCATCTTCGTGACGATCTGCGAGATCTCCTTGAAGTCGCGGAGCAGGATCTGCTCGACGCGCGTGGAGATCTGCACCGACTCCTCGAGCGACACCGACGGCAGCTTCCGCGTCTCGATGAGGATGGAGCCTTCGTCCAGGCGGGGCATGAACTCGGTGCCGAGGAACGGGACGGAGCCCAGGGCGGCCGCCACCAGCGTCACCGCGACGCCGATGGTGAACACCGGGTGGCGCATGTGCCGGGCGAGATGGTGCGTATAGAGGTGGCGCAGCCGGACGAACCAGCGCTCCTCCCCGTGATGCCCGGACAGCTTCAGCAGGTAGGAGGACACGACCGGGACGCCCGTGAGCGACAGCACCAGCGATCCGAAGAGCGCGGAGCAGACGGTGATGGCCATCGGGCGGAACATCTTCCCCTCGAGGCCCTCGAGCGTGAAGATGGGCAGGTAGACCGCGATGATGATGAGCACGCCGAAGAGCACCGGGCGTGCCATCTCGATGGCGGCGCTGCGGAACAGGTTGAGCCGCAGGGAGTGGCGCTGATCGGGCTGGGCGTGCAGGATCCGATCACCCACCTCCGTCCGCCGCCGCACGAAGCTCTCCATCATCACCACCGCGCCGTCCACGATGAGGCCGAAGTCGATGGCGCCAAGCGACATCAGGTTCGCCGAGACGCCGAACAGGCGCATGCCGATGAAGCCCACGAGCATGGACAGCGGGATGACCGCCGCCACGATGAGCGACGCGCGCACGTCCCGCAGGAAGATGAAGAGCACGACGATGACCAGCAGGCTCCCCTCGATGAGGTTCGTCGCGACCGTGCGCGTCGTGCGGTCGA
>JADZCN010000159.1 GCA_020851565.1 Acidobacteriota bacterium
ACTCGCACTACCAGGACGACATCGCGCGCGCGGCGCGGCTGGGGCAGCAGGGCCTGCACTACGTGGACATGGGCACCAGCGGAGGCGTGTGGGGCCTCGAGCGCGGATACTGCCTGATGATCGGCGGAGAGCCCGCGATTGTCGCCCGGCTGGATCCCCTGTTTCGCACGCTGTCGCCGGGCCCGGGGAACATCCCCGGAACCCCGGGGCGCGAGGCGTCCGGCGGCACGGCCGAGCACGGGTACCTCCACTGCGGCCCGGCGGGCGCGGGCCACTTCGTCAAGATGATCCACAACGGGATCGAGTACGGCCTGATGGCCGCCTACGCGGAAGGCCTCAACATCCTGAAGCACGCCAACGTGGGGAGCAGCCATCGCCCGCACGACGCCGAGACCACGCCGCTCGACCGGCCGGAGCACTACCAGTACGACTTCGACCTCGCCGACATCACCGAGGTCTGGCGGCGCGGGAGCGTCATCACCTCATGGCTGCTGGACCTGACGGCACAGGCACTGGCCGCCGACCCCGGCCTCGATCGGTTCGGAGGCCGGGTGTCCGACTCGGGCGAGGGGCGCTGGACGCTGCAGGCCGCCATCGACGAGGGCGTACCGGCACACGTGCTCGCGGCGGCGCTGTTCGAGCGCTTCGCGTCGCGCGATCGGGATCTCTTCCAGAACAGGGTGCTGTCCGCCATGCGCCTCGGCTTCGGCGGCCACCAGGAGAAGCCGTGAGATCGTGAACGACGCACCGCCCCGCTCCGATGCCCTCGTCTTCTTCGGCGCGACTGGGGATCTCGCGTACAAGAAGATCTTCCCCGCACTCCAGTCGATGGCCGGGCGCGGGCGCCTCGACATGCCCGTGGTCGGCGTCGCCCGCTCGGGCTGGACCCGCGACCAGTTCGTCGAGCGGGCACGGGCCAGCGTGGAGGAGCATGGCGGTGGCGCCCACCCTGAGGCCTTCCCCATCCTGGCGGATCGGCTCCGCTACGTAGACGGCGACTACAACGAGGCCGATACCTTCACGCGCCTCAAGGCGGCACTCGGCGACGCCGAGCGCCCCGCCCATTACCTCGCCATCCCGCCAAGCATGTTCCCGCGCGTCGTCAGCCAGCTCCGGCTCGCGGGCTGCACCCGCCAGGCGCGCGTCATCGTCGAGAAGCCCTTCGGGCGTGACCTCGCGTCGGCACGCGAGCTGAACCGCGCACTCCACGACGCCTTCCCCGAGGAGAGCATCTTCCGGATCGATCATTTCCTGGGCAAGGAGGCCGTCCAGAACATCCTCTACTTCCGATTCGCCAACGCGTTCCTCGAGCCCATCTGGAACCGGCACTATGTCGAGAACGTACAGATCACGATGGCGGAGCGATTCGGCGTGCAGGGGCGCGGCAGGTTCTACGAGGAGGTCGGCGTCATCCGGGACGTCGTTCAGAACCACTTGCTGCAGGTGGTCACCTACCTGGCCATGGAACCACCCTGGTCCACCGCACCGAACGCGATGCACGACGAGCAGGCGAAGCTGCTCCGCACGGTCCGCCCCATCAGGGCCGAGGACGTGATCCTGGGACAGTTCCGTGGCTACCGCGACGAGCCCGGCGTGTCGCCGGGCTCTCGCGTGGCCACCTATGCCGCCGTGCGTCTGCACGTGGACTCGTGGCGGTGGAGCGGCGTCCCCTTCTTCGTGCGGGCGGGCAAGTCGCTGGCCGCCACGACGACCGAAGTGCTGGTGGAGCTGCGCGGCGCGCCGCCCGTGGTGTTTCCCGAGGCCGCCCCCAGGCTCGGCAACTACGTGCGGTTCCGGCTGAGCCCGCACGTCGCCATCGCCATCGGCGCGCGCGCCAAGCGCGCGGGTGAGGGCATGGAAGGGATGCCCGTCGAGCTGTCTGTCGTCGAGCCCCAGAAGGATGCGCCGGGGCGAATGGGCGCATACGAGCGCCTGCTCGGCGACGCCATGGCGGGCGACAAGACGTTGTTCGCACGGGAAGACGTCGTCGAGTCCGCGTGGGCCATCGTCGACCCCGCGTTGCAGCAACCGCCGGAGCTGCTCGAGTACGAGCCCGGTTCCTGGGGGCCCACCGCGGCTGACGGGTTTGCCGACGACGTCGGCGGCTGGAACACCCCGGCCGAACGGCCGGACGCGATGCCGACCCCATGACCGGCCCCCTCTCCCGCCGCGCCGGTCACGCGCCGGCGGCGGGCGGGCCTGGGCGCCTCGAGGCTACGACGACGCGATGATCACGCGAAAATCGCGCTGTTCCCACCTGTCCGCCCGGGACCAGTAGAACGTGAAATCGATGGTAGTTCCCGCGGGCAGCGCGGCGGTCGGCAGATCGACGAGGTGCCCGCCGAGCCCGGTCTCGCGCGAGGGCGAATCGTGGGCCTGAGTCCATCGATCGGCACTCCAGTGCACGACACACGGGACGAGGGTTTCCACCCGCAACGTCCTGCCTGCCGCCATGCGCTGGATCTGGTGATTGAATCGCCAGCACGCATGCGGCGAGCGGGTCTTGTCGATCACGTACCGCTTCCAGGCCTGAGCCGGCATGTCGAAGACACGGCCGTCGTGGAGCGACCGGACCAGCTTCAGGTGCTCCGCGTGCGCCCAGACGAGCGGCATCGCGGAGCCTGACGGCCGGCCGTACCGCAGCTCGCGTGCGGGGACATCCGGCGCATCCCACACCTGCTCGGGCAGGAGGCCGCCCTCGTTCGCGCACGCTTCGAGAGTGCGGCACAGGCGTCGGGCTTCGTCGATGTGCCCCGCCGCGATCTCATAGTGGGCCCGTTCGCCGGTGAGCAGCGGCCACGGCCGGCCCACGCCAACACCGTCGAAAGCACGGCCATCTTCGCGTTCCCCGTACCCGTCCCCGTTGTAGCGATGCCAGAGCGGCCCCTGCGGCAGCTCCACCTTGAGGACCGCGTCGATCACCGCCACGGTATTCAGGATCCGGACATCGTCCGGGGCGCGGAGTCCGAACCGCACGAGGGCCAGGGCGTCCGGGCTCACGATCTCGACCGCGGCCTCGTCGGCCTGTGGCCACGGGCGATTCTTGATGGGTACGAATCCGCCCACGGGAGAGGCCGCGTCGG
Source organism: Acidobacteriota bacterium (assembly GCA_020851565.1). Lineage (GTDB taxonomy): Bacteria > Acidobacteriota > Vicinamibacteria > Vicinamibacterales > UBA2999 > VFZN01. The sequence goes on from JADZCN010000159.1 coordinate 3,084, forward strand.
CCGTTTCCGGCGGCGCCAGCCGCACGTAATAGCCGTCCACGCCCACACGGCGGGCCAGCTCCGTGCCCCGGACGTAGATGAGGGCATCCAGGCTGTCGTTCCACGCGTCGGCGGTCTCACGCAGGTACTGTCCGACGTTCGGCTCGCCGAGGTAATCAGCGAGGTCGGCCGCCACCAGCAGTGCCGCGATTTCGACCGCGACCGTGAAGGGCGACAGCCCCGCGTCCTCCTCCCAGCGATCCTGCTCGGTCACCGGCCCGTGTCGCAGCAGGAACGCTGCCGCGCTCCGGACCATGGGCCAGCAGGCGTCCAGCGCCTGCGGGTCCGCGTGCGTGTGGCGCCGAATCAGGTCGACGAGCAGGATGGGGAACGCCGTCTCGTCGAGCTGGATCCCGTGCCAGTACGGTTCCCCGTCCACCCACATGTTCTGCGGCCATGAGCCATCGGCGTTCTGTGTCACCCGCAGGTAGGCAAGCACGCGGAGGACATCGTCGTGGGCGCCCGCCGCCAGGAGGCCCCCGGCGGCCTCCACGAGATCGCGGGGCCAGACGAGGTGATACCCACCCAGGTCGTTGTCGCCCTTGCTGTTCCCCCAGGGGATCGACAGGCTCGCGATGACGGCACCGGGCAGGCGCTTCTCTTCATGACAGCGCACGACGGCCGCGCTCACGCGTGCCGGGGCACCTGGTCCGGCCGTGATGCCCGGCGCGAGTCGTTCCTGCCAGGCGGCCCAGTCGCGCACGCAGGCGTCGCGCGTCGCGGCGAAGTCCTCGAGCAGGCTGGCCCGCGCGCGATGCCCGGCCTCGGTGGCGGAGCTGCCGAAGGCCAGGGCCGTGACGAAGGCGCCGTTGCCCGCGCCGAGGTCCACTTCGCCGATGAGCGCGACGTTCCCGTTCTCCGCTCGATCGTAGCGCCACGTCATCGCCTGGTTCGCAGTGAGGTCCTGCCAGCCATCGGACACCCCGACGAATCCGGCGGAGCCACGGATCCAGGCAGGAGTCGACGCCACGGCCAGCGCGATGCCGCCCCGCTCGGCGAACAGCATCGGCACGCCCTTGTAGTCGCCCACCCACGCCGTGTTTCCCCGGCCCGCATTTCCCAGGTGGGGCGCGAGCAGGACGTGCACGCGATAGTCGGCGCGGTCGCCGACCAGGGCCTCGAACGCGGTCGCCTGCAGCACGACGTCACGCTCCGGGTCCGCCAGGATCTCCTTGACGACCCGATAGCGGCCCTCGCGGCAGGTGTTCACGACTCGAAACCCCGGCACACCCGGCGCGAGCCATTCCAGCCGGCTGCTGGCGCCACGCTTCTCTTCGGAGACGAATGCCCCTGCGCCGGTGATCACGAGGCCGAGATCCCGAAGGCAGGCCTGGTCGAGCCGCGGGTAGTACACCTCGTTCAGGATGCCGTGGCTGACGGTGAACCACACGCGGCTCGAGGCCCGAAGGGCCGTGCCGATGCCGCTCTTTGCGCTGGACGTCCACCGCGGGTCACTCCCGGGCCAGCCCGGCGCGTACCTGGTCGGCTGCGTCACCCAATCACCTGCCTTCACTTCTCTCGGCCCACGGGCTCGTGCCGACCGGTGACGTGCGCACGTACACGCCCGGTGCCGGCGATGTGGCGTAGCCTTCCGCCACGAGCGCGCGGTTGCCGCGGCCGGCCTCCGGCCGGGACAATCCGGTCACCCGCGCCAGTTCGCCCGGAATGGTCATGCCGGCGCCCGCCAGGAAGCACCGCGCGATCTCCCGCAACGCGGTTTCGCGGCCGACCCGGCGCACCAGCGCGTCCGGGAACCGCCCGAGGCCGAGGTTCCAGATGTACG
>JADZCN010000160.1 GCA_020851565.1 Acidobacteriota bacterium
AAAGTCGCCGCCGATTTGCGTCCGGAGGGCCTGACGAAGTAAAACCCCGAAGTCTCGGTCGCCCATCTGTGGTGGCCGGTTTTGCCCTGTCGATCGATGGCCGGTTTTGAGGTGTCCACCGAGGCCTCCTGCAGCGAGGGGACACCTCGCGTGCGGACACGTCCGGCGACGAGCGCGCCAGCCACCCATCCGGGCGTCAACCGCTTCCGACTGGCACCGGGGGCGCCCGATCGTCCAGAATGACGGCGCCGATGCTGGACGCTCCGCCATCGTTTGCCATTCGCCAGGCCGAGGCCCCGGACATCCCGCTCCTGGCACGTCATCGCGCCTCGATGTTCCGGGACATGGGGCGCCTGGCCGAGCACTTGGCAGCACCGCTCGAGCAGGCTACGGCCTCGTACCTGCGCGATGCGCCGCCACGCGGCGAGTATCTGGCCTGGGTGGCCGAAGGCCGCGGCTCACCCCCAGTGGCCATCGGAGGTGCCGGCGCCCAGCTGCGGCCGATCCTCCCACGCCCCGGCCCCGGCAGCGACGACGTGGAGCTCGGTCCAGAGGCGATCGTCCTGAACGTGTACGTGGAGCCGACCTGGCGGAGGCGCGGTGTCGCCGAGGCGCTGATGCGCGCGGTCCCGGGCACGCTCACCGCCCGCGGCGTGCGGCGTATCGTCCTTCACGCCTCGGCCGACGGGCGCCGCCTCTATGAGCGCCTGGGCTTCGTGCAGACCCACGAAATGCGGTTCGAGCCAGGAAGGGGATAGAACCATGGATCTGGGAGCGTTTTCCGTCAGCCTCGCGGTCAAGGATCTGGCGGCGTCGCGGAGCTTCTACGAGACGCTCGGCTTCACGGCCGTTGCCGGGGATCCCGCACAACACTGGCTGATCATGAAGAACGGCACGCACGTCATCGGTCTCTTCCAGGGAATGTTCGAGAGCAACATCCTGACCTTCAATCCCGGCTGGGACAGCGACGCGCGGCCGCTGGCGCACTTCACCGACATCCGTGAGCTGCAGCGGCAGTTGAAGGCTCGGGGCATCGCGTTCGCGCAGGAGGCGGACGAGCAGACGACCGGTCCCGCGAGCTTCATGGTCATCGACCCCGACGGGAACCCGATCCTGGTCGATCAGCACGTGTGAGGCGGGTGGCGACCCACCGCCCGCGTGGGGCCCGAGCAGCCTGGCGACGAGGGGGCGCTTGGACGCCCGGCCAGACGAGGCGTTCATGGCGGTGGAGCTGGTACCCGGGCGCCCTGCAGGGGCGATCCGGGGTCGTGCACGACCTCTCCGCGTTCGGCGAGGCCGAGGGCGCCGCTCCATGATGTAATCGGCGTTGGGGCCACCCATGACGACGCACATCGGTCTCCTGCGTGCGGTGAACCTGGCCGGCCGCAACGTGGTTGCCATGAGCGACCTCCGCCGGTTGCTGGATCGCCTCGGGATGGAGGACGTCCGGACACTGCTCCAGAGCGGCAACGTGGTGTTCCGCTGCGCGACGGCCTCGACCGCGAGGCTGGAACGCCTGCTGGCGGCCGCGGCGGCCGAGCACCTCGGCATCGAGACGGACTTCTTCGTGCGAACGGCAGGAGACTGGAAGACCGTCATCGCGAACAACCCGTTTCCGGACGAAGCGGTCCGCGATCCGGGCCACCTGCTCGTCATGTGCCTGAAGTGCGTCCCCGATCGCGCGGCCGTCGCGGCGCTGCAGGCCTCGATCAAGGGACGCGAAGTCGTGCGCGCGAACGGCGCGCACGCGTATCTCGTGTATCCGGACGGGATCGGGCGGTCGACGCTGACCACGGCGATCATCGAGCGGGCGCTCGGCACGCGAGGCACGGGACGGAACTGGAACACGGTGGTGAAGCTGGATGCGCTGGCCGAACAGGCAGGGCAGGGTGGGCACGTGGCAGGGAGGAGCTGAATGACGGCGAACGAAGTCGTCGGCACGGTCGCAGCGTTATGGCGGTTTCCCGTCAAGTCCATGGCGGGCGAGCAATTGGACCATGTCGACATCACCGAGCAGGGCATCGTCGGCGATCGCGCCTACGCGCTCATCGACAGTGTCAGCGGGAAGGTTGTCAGTGCGAAGAGCCTGACGCTGTTTCCCGGCATCCTGGACTGCCGCGCCTCGTTCGTCGAGCCGCCCTGGCCGGGCCAGCCGATGCCCCCCGTCCGCATCATCATGCCCAATGGCGACACGGTGACCAGCGGCACCGGCGAGGCGGACCGTGCCCTGTCCGCGCACTTCGGCCGCGAGGTCACTCTGGCCACGGCGGCGCCTCCGGACTTCACCATCGACCAGTACCATCCAGACATCGAGGACGCCGACCCGGCGGGCCACCGGGACGTCGTTGTCGAAGCCAGGCTGGGCGCGGCGTTCTTCGCCGAGGTCGGCCAGCCGTCTCCCGTGCCCGCAGGCGCCTTCGTCGACCTCTATCCGGCCAGCGTCATGACGACGTCCACGTTGAAGAAGCTGGGCGCGTTGCATCGGGAAGGCCGCGTCGACGCGCGCCGGTTCCGCATGAACGTGATTGTCGCCACCGAGACGCCGGGGTTCGTCGAGAACGCCTGGGTGGGCCATGAGCTCGCGGTCGGCGAGGCGGTTCGCCTCGAGGTGATGATGCCGGACCCGCGATGCGTGATGACGACGCTGGCGCAGGACGACCTGGCCGACGACCCCGAGGTTCTGCGCACGCTCGTGCGCTACAACCGGCTACAGGTGGGCGCCGCCGGGCGCTTTCCGTGCGCGGGCGTGTATGCGGTGGTCGACGCGCCGGGCACGCTGTGCCTCGGCGACCCCGTGAGGCTCGCATGATCGCCCACGATCACCAGGCGACCATCGCCGACTCTGCTTCTCACTCCTCACGTCTCGCGTGGTACCCGGGCCCCCGTACCACCTGTCCAGGCTTTGCGCCGGTGTGCCACGGCAGACCGACCTGCCGCTTCGTGTTCTCCTCGGACATCAGGAAGTAGACGCCCAGCTTCAGCTCGCTCATCGATCGTCCGTCGGCGATGAGCGACGTCTCCGAGTGGCTCAGCATGTTGATGAAGCCGGGCGCGACGGTCAGGCCCGTCGCATCCACCTCGTTCGCCGCCGTGGCGGAGCCCAGCGCGCCGACGGCGGCAATCTGCCGACCCTGGATGGCCACGTCGCCCACCGGCTAGACTGGGTCACCATGTTCGTCGGACATCTCGCCGCGGCGCTCGCCGCCAAGCCTGCGGAGCCGCGCGTGCCGCTGTCGGTCGCCTTCGCGGCCGCCTTCGGGCTGGATCTCCTGTGGCCAGTGCTCGTCCTCGCCGGGCTGGAATCCGTCCGCGTCAACCCGGGCGATACGGCCTTCACCAACCTCGCGTTCGAGTCCTATCCCTGGAGCCACAGCCTGCTGCTCGTGCTGGTGTGGTCGGCCCTGGCGGGCGGGCTGGCCTGGCAGAGACTCCTGACGGCGCGCGCGGGCGTTGTCGTCGGCGCGCTCGTGCTCAGCCACTGGGTGCTGGACGCCCTGACGCATCGGCCCGATCTGCCGCTGTGGCCCGGCGGACCGCGCGTCGGGCTCGGCGTCTGGGACTCCATCCCCGCCACCATCGCTCTCGAGGGCACGCTGCTGGCGGCGGGCGTGTGGCTCTACCGCCGCTCGACGACCGCGCGCGATGGCGTGGGGCGCTGGGCGCTGGCGGCGATGATTGCCCTGGCCGGCCTCATCTGGATCATCCAGCCGTGGTCGCCGCCTCCGCCGTCCTCCACCGCAGTGGCGCTCGGGGCCCTGGCGCTCTGGCTGTTCCTGCCCTGGGCACACTGGATCGAGGGGCACCGCGCCGCCGCCGTCGCCGCCGGCCGCACTGGAATCCGGGCGTGAGCGTCCCGCTGCTTGGACCACCGAGGCTGGTTGGCCTTCCGTACGACGCCAGCTCGTCGTTCCTCCGCGGCGCCGCGGAGGCCCCGGCTTGCATCCGCGCGGCGCTCTGGTCCCCGCAGGGGAACGCGTGGACCGAGCTCGGCGAGGACATCTCGTCCGCAGACGGGCTCTCGGATCATGGCGACCTGGAGCTGACTGACGATCCTGCGGCGGCGCGTGCCGGCATCGAGGCGGGGATCGCGGCCGTCTACGCCGCCGGCTACCGTCCCATCGCGCTCGGCGGCGATCATTCCGTCTCCTATCCTGTCCTGCGCGCCGTGGCGCGCGTCCGCCCGGGGCCGACGATCCTGCACGTCGACGCGCACGCGGATCTCTACGACGTATTCGACGGCGACCGCTTCTCGCACGCATGTCCCTTCGCCCGCATCATGGAGGAGGGCCTCGCGTCGCGGCTGGTGCAGGTGGGCCTCCGCACGATCACGCCGCACCAGCGGGACCAGATGGAGCGCTTCGGCGTGGCCGTGTTCGACATGCGCCGATGGAGCCGGGGGGAGCGGCCCGCGACGGGCGGCGCGGTCTACTTGTCGATCGACCTCGACGGCCTCGACCCGGCCTTCGCGCCCGGCGTGTCCCACCGCGAGCCCGGCGGCCTCTCGGTCCGGGACGTCATCGACCTCGTCCACGCCGTGCCGGGGCCCATCATCGGCGCGGACGTCGTCGAATACAACCCGCGGCAGGACCTGCAGGGCGTGACGGCCAGCGTGGCTGGAAAGATCGTCAGGGAGCTGGCTGGCCGCATGATGGCGGACATGCGGGGCCGGACTCGCGCATAATGCGGGCCGGACACGCCCCATGCTCCGCCTGAAATCGGCCGGCCTTCTCGCAGCGCTCGCCCTGGCTGGCGCGGGCGTTCTCGCCCAGCCCAATCACATCGACATCGTCGCGCCCACGGCGCCGGAGCTGGCCGCCTACGGCCCGCTGGCCGTCGGCGTGCGCACCCTCACGGCCACGGACCGCAACCGGCCCGACATCCTCAACACGAAGGAGGGCGCGCCCACCGCGCGCTACGACCGCACGCTGACGCTGGAGGTGTGGTACCCGGCCGTGCTGGGCACGGGGCAGTCGCCGGGCGGGGAGTACCGTGTGATCACGCGCGACCCCTCCGTCACCGCCGCGCTCCACGGCCAGGCCGTGCGCGACGCGCAGCCGCGGACCGCCGGCGCCCCGTTCCCCCTGGTGATCATCTCGCACGGCTACCCCGGCAACCGGTACCTGCTGAGCCACCTCGGCGAGAACCTCGCCAGCAAGGGCTACGTGGTCGTCTCGATCGATCACACGGACAGCACCTACGACGATCAGCAGGCGTTCGCCAGCACGCTCTACAATCGCCCGCTCGACCAGCTGTTCGTGCTCAACGAGGTGGCGCGGCTCGGGCGCGCGGGCTCAGCCAGCGTGCTCGCGGGGCTCGTAGACACTCGACGCACAGGCCTGGTCGGCTACTCGATGGGCGGCTATGGGGTCGTGAACGTCATCGGCGGCGGCTTCAGCACGGCCGGCGTCGAGTCTTCCTCGGCACCACCCAATCGACTGCTGGCCGAGCGCGGTGCCGGCAATCCCGGCTATCGCCACAGCATCGACCCGCGCATCACGTCCGCCATCGCCATCGGGCCGTGGGGCATGCAGAACGGCTTCTGGGACGCGGAGGGATTGAAGGGCATCCGCACGCCGGTGCTCTTCGTGGCCGGGAGCGTGGACGATGTGTCGGGGTACGAGAAGGGGACGCGGGCGATCTTCGAGGGCGCGGTGAACGCGGACCGCTACCTGCTGACGTTCGTGAACGCGAATCACAACGCGGCGGCGCCCCATCCCGCACCCATCGAGCTCCTCGGCGCGAAGGGCGCCCCGCTCGTGCCTTACGCGCACTACGCGGATCCCGTCTGGGACACGGTGCGCATGAACAACATCCTCCAGCACTTCGCGACGGCCTGGTTCGACCGCCACCTGAAAGCCGACGAGACGATGCAGGCGTACTTCGAGGTGGTGCCGCGGGGGACGGACGCGGTCTGGGCCGTGGACCGCGACGGCCGGACCCTGCCGGCGCACACCTACTGGAAAGGCTTCAAACGTGGTACCGCGGTCGGCCTCGTGCTCGAGCACGCGCCGCCGAACGAGTAGAAGGCAGGGGGCGAGACGCGACGGGCAGGAGGCTTCTCCCTTCTCTCATGTCCCGGCCCGTTCGAGCAGCGAGCCGAGCTGCTCGTCCGACTCCGGGGGGACCGTGCGCAGGTCGAGCGCCACGCGGTCGTCCACGATGCGCGCGATGACGGGCGGGTCCAGCGCGCGCAGGCGGGACTCGAGGGTGTCGGCGGTGAGGCCCTCGCGCTCGAGGGCCACGAGCACGGTCGGGAGCGCCAGGCCAGGCGCGCTGCCGCCGCCGACCGCCGAGGAGCCGCTCACGAGGGTGACGCGCCAGCCCAGGCCGAGGAGCCGGTCCGCCAGCGCTCGCGCCCGCGCCTCGATGGCGTCCACGTCCATCGCCAGCATTCGCCGGACCGGCACGGTCTCGGTGGCGCGGCCCGCGAGATACTCCAGCAGCGTAGCCTCGAGCGCCGCATAGGTGAGCTTGTCCACCCGGAACGCGCGCATCAGCGGGTGGCGGCGGAGCTGATCGATCAGCGCACGGCGGCCGGCCAGGATGCCGGCCTGCGGCCCGCCCAGCAGCTTGTCGCCGCTGAAGCACACCAGATCCACGCCTGCCGCGAGCGACCCGCGCACGGACGGTTCGTCGGCCAGCCCCTCGTCGAGGTTGCCGCTGCCGATGTCCTCGACGACGGGGAGGCCCAGCGATCGACCGGCCTCGACAAGCGCCGAGAGCGTCGGGCGTTCGGTGAAGCCCTCGACGCGGAAGTTCGACGGGTGCACGCGCAGGATGAGCGCGGTACGCGGTCCGGCGGCGACCGTGTAGTCGGCCACGCGCGTGCGGTTCGTGGTGCCGACCTCCCGGAGGTCCGCACCCGACTGGGCCATGACGTCCGGCACCCGGAATCCGCCGCCGATTTCCACGAGCTCGCCGCGCGAGATGAGCACTTCGCGCCCGCGTGCCAGCGCCGCCAGCATCAGGAGCGTGGCGGCGGCGTTGTTGTTCACCACCACCGCCGCCTCGGCGCCGGTCAGGATCGTCAGGAGCGCCTCGGCATGGATGGCCCGCGACCCCCGCTCGCCCCTCGCGAGGTCGTACTCCAGGTTGGTGTACCCGCCGGCGGTGGCGGCCAGGCGGTCGATGGCGGCACGGGCGAGTGGCGCACGGCCCAGATTGGTGTGGATGATGACGCCCGTCGCGTTGACGACCGGGCGAAGCGATCCCTGGAACTGGCCCAGCAACCGGGCCCCGGCCTCGGCCTCGATGACGCCGGCCAGATCCTCGGGCTCAGCCCCCGGCGCCGGCGCCTCCGCGGGCGCGCGCAGGCGCAGCCGAGCCGCGTCGGCTGCGGCGCGGAGCGCGTCGAGCGTCGCGCCCGATCCATATCGGGCCTCGAGGCGCTGCACCGCGCCGCGTTTCCTCAGCAGGTCGATGGAGGGGATGTCCCTGGGCGACGGCATGGCCTCCGATCGTATCCCCTCCGCGTGCTTCCTGAACCCTCCTGAACCTGCTACGATTCAAGGTTCCATGTCGCAGATCGGCCGTACCACCCGCCCGCTGGAGCGCTTCTGGCCGTACGTCGAGAAGCCGGAGGAGCCGACCGCCGAGGAGCTGGCGGCGCTGGACCCGGACCTGCACGCGGCGCTGTTCGGCCCGCGCAACCTGCCCTTCTCCATCACGCTGGTGTTCGGGCCGTTCGGCGGCCCCGACTACGCGCGCGCGGTGGAGATGGCGAAAGCATCGTCGGAGTACCGCGAAGCCGGCGAAGGCGCCGCACGCCGCCACCGCGCCCGGTTCTTCCCCGGAGAGGCGCTGCGCATGCGCGACCTGTTCGAGGTCATCGGCGCCGAGCCCACCTGCGACGTGCTGGTGGACGACCGGCCCATCCCGCACGCACGCGATCTGTGGCTCCCGCTCGTCTGGTTCCTGCTCCTGCCCTGACCGCGCACCATGCCGCCTTCCCGATCCGAGTTCGATCGCGAACTGCACGCGCTCGAAGCCGAGCTGAAGCGCCTCGAAGCGGAATACAACATGTTCTTTGCGGGACGGTTGCCCCGCCTGCCCTGGGACCAGCGCGCGCGCGTGGACGCCATGGTCAAGCGCATGGACCGCATGCCCATCCAGAACACGGGGGATCGGTTCCGATTCCAGACCGTCCAGTCGCGATGGGCGGCGTTCACCGAGTTGTGGGAGCGCCAGCTGAAGGCACAGGAGATGGGCCGCCGGCCGGGCCGACCGGCCGGCGCTGCCCGTGGCCCCGAGCCGCGCGCACCCGAGCGTGTTCCCGAGGCGCCGGCGCCCCGTGCCGCGGCCGCCGCGCCCCCGGTCGAGCCTGCCGCACCCCGCCCGGCGCCGAGAGACCGCATCGTAGCGACGGCCCGCCTGACGGACCCCGGGGCCCAGGAGGAACGCGTGCAGGCGCTCTATGCGCAGATGACCCAGGCACGCCGCGACGCAGGCGAGAAACCGGTGGAGTACGAGCGCTTCACCGCGCTGGTGCGGGCACAGGTGCAGAAGCTCGGCGCCGGCGGCCAGGAGGTGGCGTTTCGCGTGGAGTTGAAGGACGGGAAGGTGAAACTCGCGGCCGCAAAGGCGGGGAAGGCCGGGAAATCCTGAGCGGCTGGCGCCAGGCGGGACACCGCCCGGCACCAGTTGGTCTTCAGCGGCTCAGACGCGGGTGACGTTGCCCGCCTGCGGCCCCTTCGGGCCGTCGACGATTTCAAACTCCACCGGCTGGCCCTCTTCGAGGGAGCGGAAGCCCGAG
>JADZCN010000161.1 GCA_020851565.1 Acidobacteriota bacterium
CTCGGGACCCCCGAACCCCCGAACCCCCGAACCCCCGAACCCCCGAACCCCCGAACCCCCGAACCCCCGAACCCCCGAACCCCCGAACCCCAGAACCCCAGAACCCCAGAACCTTGAATTACTGTATAGTTGAATAGTTGATCATGTCGCGCGCTCCCGACGCACCACTCGCCGAACCCGCCCACAGCCCGTCAGCGGGTCGGCCCGCAACGAGTGGCCTGGCCCGCATCCGCGGGTGGGCCGGGCGGCACGAGCGCTGGATTTGGGTCGTTGCCTTCGCCCTGCTCCTCGCCTGGCGGTGGCCCCTGCTGAAGGGCTACTACTACAAGTTCGCCGACGTGGCCGCGCCACCGAGTGCCATCGAGTGGCGCACGGACTTCGACGCCGCGCTCGCGGAAGCACGCCGCGACGGCAAGCGCGTGCTCGTGGACTTCACCGCCGACTGGTGCCCGCCCTGCATCGCGATGAAGCACGACGTGTGGCCGGACCCACGGGTCGCCCGCGCCATCGCGGAGGGCTACGTGCCCTTGCTGATCGACACGGATCGCAATGCCGTCATCCCCGAGCGATACGGCGTGACCGGCATCCCGACCATCCTGATTCTCGACGGCAGCGGCACGGTCCTGCGAGACGCCTCGTTCCTGTCGGCGTCGGCGATGGTGGGGTTCCTGTCTGGAAGTTGAAGTGAGAAGCGGCTTTGAGCGCAAGGCGCGGAGTACGCGGTGCGCGCCGCCTGTGACACGCTCATCGCATGTCCACTGTTCTCGCTCCCACTCCCGCTGCGGCGGACATCGACACCCGGCTCGACGGCTACGACTGGGCGGCCGTGTCGGCACACCTCGCAGCCCATGGGTGGGCGATGCTCGACCGCGTCCTGGCGGCCGACGAGTGCGACGAGGTCGCCGGCATGTATCCCGAGCAGCGACGATTCCGAAGCCACGTCATCATGGCCCGTCACGGGTTCGGGCGGGGGGAGTACAAATACTTCGCCTACCCGCTGCCCGAGACGGTCGCGGCGTTCCGCTCGTCCCTCTATCCGCGCCTGGCACCCATCGCCAACCGCTGGAACGAGTCGATGGGCGCGCCCGTGCGCTATCCCTCCGCGCATGCGGAGTTCCTGGCCAGGTGCCACGAGGCCGGGCAGGCGAGGCCGACGCCGCTTCTGCTCCAGTACGCCGAGGGTGACTTCAACGCGCTCCACCAGGACCTGTACGGCGAGCATGTCTTCCCGCTGCAGGTGGCAGTCCTGCTCTCCGAGCCCGGGCGCGATTTCACTGGCGGAGAGTTCGTGCTCACCGAGCAGCGACCCCGCATGCAGTCGCGCGCCGAGGTCGTGCCGCTCCGGCAGGGCGACGCGGTCATCTTCGCCGTGGCGCATCGGCCCGTCCAGGGCACGCGGGGCGTCTATCGCGTGAACCTGCGCCACGGCGTAAGCCGGGTGCGCTCCGGCCGCCGGCACACGGTCGGGATCATCTTCCACGACGCCCGCTGACGACTATGCGGCGAACGTCTTCAAGTACTTCATCCCCGTATCGCACATCACGGTGACGACGGTGGCGCCCGGCTGCAGGCGCTCCGCCAGGCGCAGGGCGCCAATCACGTTCGCGCCGGTCGAGGTGCCCGCAAACAGCCCTTCCTCGCGTGCCAGCCGGAGGGCCATGTTGCGGGCCTCGTCGGTGGACACGCACTCGACGTGATCGGCCAGCCGCTCCTGCCACAGCGGCACGACGAAGCCGGCCCCGACGCCATCGATTTTGTGCGCACCCGGACGCCCGCCGGAGAGAACGGGCGACTCCGCGGGCTCGACCGCCACGATTCGCGCGGGCGCGCCCCGGCGCCGCAGGCCCTCGGCGATACCCCGCAGCGACGCCGCCGTGCCCACGCTCTGGACGAATCCGTCGATCCGCCCGCCGGCCTGCATCAGGATCTCGTCCGCCATCGCGTGGTAGGCCGACAGCTGATCGCGGTTCTTCATCTGGTCGGTCCAGAATGCGCCGGTCTCGACGGCGACGACACGGGCCGCCTCGATCATGTCCCTGGTCAGCTGCTCGGTCATGCGACCGCCATCGCTCGGAATGATCTGCATCGTTGCGCCCAGGATCCGCATGTGATCCAGCTTCTCCTTCGAGAAGGCGTCCGAGGTGACGATGTGCAGCGGATGTCCCTTGACGGCGCATACGAGCGATAGCGACACGCCGGTGCTGCCGCCGGTGTACTCCACGACCGGTCCTCCCGGGGGGAGACGCCCATCGGCCTCGGCCGCCTCGATCATGGCCAGCGCCATGCGGTCCTTCATGCTGCCCGTCGGGTTCTCGCTCTCCAGCTTCAGCAGGACGCGCCCGCCGTTTCCGGGGACGATGCGGCGAAGGGCCAGCATCCGCGTTCGCCCCACGCCCTGCAGGATGTCGTTCAGCGGCTCGTGCATGGCCCGAGCGTAGATGAGAGCGCCACGCGGGACCAGTGGCACGAACGACACATTTGATATCGTTATCGCCATGCGGGTGGATGTCCTCGCGCTGGACGGCGTCTTCGACCTGGGCCTGTCGGCGATCCTCGACGCCTTTCAGACGGCCAACGAGCTGATCGCCGCGTCGCGCAGGGCGGTGCCGCCGTTCGAGGTGCGCACCGTCGGCGTGCGGAAGGCCGTCAGGACCGCGCAGGGCCTCGCCGTGCCGGTACAGGCCCCCGGAAGGCGGGCGCCGGATTGCGTCGTCGTGCCGGCCATCGGCTTCAAGATGCCGGGGCCGCTCGAGGCCGCGCTCCGCCGGGCCGACGTTCGCGACGCCGCCGATGCGCTGCGCCAGTGGGACCGGCGCGGCGCGACGATGTGCGCCGCGTGCATCGGCACGTTCGTGATGGCCGAGTCCGGCCTGCTCGACGGGCAGCGCGCCACGACCACGTGGTGGCTGGCGCCGCTCTTCCGCCGGCGCTACCCCGCCGTGCTGCTCGAGGAGTCGGGCATGGTTGTCAGGTCCGGACGCCGTGTCACCGCGGGCGCGGCGCTGGGCCACATGGACCTCGCGCTCTGGCTGGTGCGCCAGGTCAGCCCCGAGCTCGCGTCTCTCACCGCGCGGTACCTCATCGTCGATGCACGGCCGTCGCAATCCGCCTATGCGCTGACCGATCACCTCGCGCACTCGGATCCCGTCGTCCAGCGCTTCGATGCGTGGGTGCGCGCCAACCTGGCGCGCGGCTTCTCACTGGACGAGGCGGCGCGGGCAGTGGGGGCCAGCAAGCGGACGCTGGCGCGCCGCGTCGAGCACGTGCTCGGCACCTCGCCGCTGGCGTACGTGCAGAGCGTCCGCGTGGAGCGCGCGGTGCACCTGCTGAGGACTACGAGCGCGAGCGTGGACGACATCGCGGTGCGGGTCGGCTACGGCGATGCGTCGACGCTGCGGACCCTCCTGAGGCGGCGGCTGAACCAGGGCGTCAAGGAGATCCGTCGGCTCCGCTGAAAAATCCTGCCTGGTCCTGCCGCTTGCACGATCGAAACGGCGACGAGCCCCGCGGCAGGCCCCCGGGAGCGGGTTGCACTTGCGTCAGGAGGTCCCATGACCGATCGCAGGCGTGCGCAAAGCGGGGTAACGTGGTCGAGCACCGAGATCAGCCCGCGCGCCCTGTTCTGGATCAGGGTGACTGGAGTCGTGTTGCTCGTGGCCGGACTCCTCGTCCTGCGAGGCGCCCTGCTCGTCCTGCTGGCTGGTGAGCGGGCCCAGGCCACCGTGGTCTCCGTCGGCGGGCCGCTCTCCCCGGACGATCCGTTCTACGCCTACTCGGCGGTGATCGAGTTCGCGCCCGCGGGCCAGGCCGCGCAACGAGTCGAGCGTCTCCTGGTGGGCCGCCCGCGTGTCGAGCGCCTGCCCTTCACGCCGGCCTGGTGGTCGAGGGTCGAGGCGGGACAGCGCATCAAGGTGGCGTATCGCCCTCCCGATGGCGTGGAGATCCTTCACCCGCACGCGCGCTGGACCGGGGCGCTCGGGATGGCTGCTACCGGTGCCGTCCTGCTCGCGGTCTCCGCGATCATGGCGGGCTCGGCCAGGCCACGGGTATCCTGAGACGCGATGCCTGTGATTCCGTGCCAGCGACACCTGTTCGACATCCCCGGCGAGGTCGCCTACTTCAACTGTGCCTCCAACTCACCCCAGCTGAGGGCCACGACTGCCAGGCTGCTCGAAGCCGGCGCTGCGAAGGGCCGCCCGTGGGAGCGCACGCCGGCGAGCTACTTCGAGGACGCGGAGGCCATCCGCGCGCTCGCCTCGGATCTGTTCGGCGGTGACCGTGATGGTTATGCGGTCGTCCCCTCCGCCAGCTACGGCCTTGCCACGGCGGCCCGCGCCGTCGAGCCACAGCTCCGGCGCGGCGACTCGGTGCTCGTGATTGCCGAGGAGTTCCCCAGCAACGTCTTCGCCTGGAGAAGGACCGTACGGGAGACGGGAGCAACGCTGGTCACCGTTGCCCTTCGCGAGGATGGCGACTGGACGCGGTCGGTCCTGGACCGCATCGACCGGCGCGTGAAGGTCGTGTCCATCTCGACCTGCCACTGGACCAACGGGGCCCTGATCGACCTCGGGCCCATCGCGCAAGCCTGCCGCGACCTGGGTGCCATTCTCGTCGTCGACGCCACGCAGTCGCTTGGGGCGATGCCGTTTCCGCTGGCGGACGTCGATCCCGACTTCCTCGTGGCGGCCGGCTACAAGTGGCTGCTGTTCCCGTACGGCGTCAGCCTGTTCTACGCGTCCCCGCGATGGCGCGACGCCCGGCCGCTCGAGGAGACGTGGCAGGCCCGCGAGAACGCGCGGGACTTCGCGCGGCTCGTGGACTACTCGGACGTGTACATGCCCGGCGCGCGCCGGTTCGACGTCGGCGAGAAGTGCTCCGCCCTCCTGCCTGGCGCCATCGCCGCGCTCGAGCAGATTCGGTCGTGGGGGATCGGCAACATCGCGGAGACGCTGGGCGGGATCAACGCGCGGATTGCGGCACAGCTGGGGGCGTGTGGCTTCACGCTGCCGGACGCGGCGGCCCGCTGCCCGCACATCGTCGGCGCCAGCCTGCCCGGTGCCGGCACGGCACGGATCCTCGGCGAGCTGAAGGCGAGGAACGTCTACGTCAGCCAGCGCGGCGCGTCGCTCCGTTTCGCCCCGCACCTGCACGTGAGCGACGAGGACATCGAGCGGCTCCACGCCGCCCTCGACCACGCCGCGGCGCGCGCCTGAACCCCTCGTGCTTTGAACCCCTCGTGCTTTGAACCCTCGTGCTTTGAACCCTCGTGCTTTGAACCCCCGTTCGACCCCCGTGCGCTACCCCTCCAGCTCCCGCACGTCCACCTCCGCGGCGTCCACCACCTCGATGTAACGCCGGGCCCACTTGTCGGCTTCGTCGAGCGACGGCAGCGACACGACGACGTAGCCGCCGATCATCTCCTTCGACTCGGTGAACGGCCCGTCGATCACGCGCACGCCGTCTTGCGCGTTCTTGTACCGTCGCCCGCGTGCGCTCGGGCGCATGTTCTCGCTCACCAGGTGAACACCGGCACGCGCGGTGTCGGCGACGAGGCGTTCCATCTCTTCACGCTGACCCGGCGTTGGAGGCGTGCCGGCCTCGGATGCCGAAGTCGCCTTCCTCAGCGCCATGTAGCGGCGCGCGGCCAGGTGTGCGGGCCTGGGCACCATGCCGATGTCCCAGGCTTCGGTCACCGGGCGGATGTCCATCTCGACGTCGCCCAGCACCGCCGCCGCGCGCGTGGCCCACTCGACGGCCTCGTCCAGCGACGCCACGCGCAGGATGCTGAAGCCCGCGGGCAGCTCGCGATCACCGGTGAACGGGCCCCGGGTGATGGTTCGGGTACCGCCGGTGAACGTGAGGCGCACGCCCTCGGCGCTGGGGCGCAGGCCTTCGCCCGCCACGAACGCCTGCGCGCGCGACAACTCGCCGATGAGAGCGCCGACACGTGCGACGAGGTCCGGCGTGGGGACGGCGCCCGCCTCCCAGTGGGCGCTGGTCTTGTGCATGATGATGAATCGCATGGTCAGGCGCTGAAGAATTCCACCACGGCCGGCACGAGCACGCCCGGCTTCACATTGTGCGTCTGTCCGGCCAGTACGCGGTGCGTGGCGCCCGGAACGGCCTCGGCCACTTCCTGCGCGGCGAGCTTCAGCCTTGCGTCCGTCCTCGAGCCGTGCATGGCCAGGACCGGAACGCTGATGGATCGCAGGCGTGCCCTGGGCACCTTGAACTCTGACATGACGGCGGCATCGTAGGGCAGCGTGTGCGCGACGGCTTTCAGCTGGCGCCACACCCACGGCATCAGCCGCATCATCAGGACGAACGGCGCCGGGACCTGGACCATGGAGCGCATGAAGTACGTGACCGCGCCGCTGCGATGGCCTGCGGCGACGAGCTCCTGGAGGCGGCGCTCGTGATCGGCGCCGCCGGGATTGCCATTCTGGCCCACGTATGGCGGCTCGTAGGCCGCTACCTTGCGAATATCGATCCCGCTGGCGGCAGCCTCCAGCGCGAGCGCCCCTCCGGACGACAGGCCGAGGAGGAACGCCGGCTCACCAGCCTCGCGGATGAGTGCCGCGATGTCCTCGATCTCGCGCTCGCGTGCGTACGGAAGCATGTCGCCGCTCTGCCCGCGCCCGCGCCGGTCGTAGCGGTAGACGGTGAAGTGCGGCGCCAGCAGCGGCGCCAGGCTGGCGGATGGCCCGAACGAGCGGCTGCACAGCGCGCCGTCCACGAGAATGAGCGCCGGCCCGTTGCCCGATCGCTCGTACGCGATGGCGGTTCCGTCCCGCGATATGACTTGTGACATGACCTCTCCTCGTCGCCCGAGACCCGCCGGCGCGCCGCGCTCACCGAAGCGCGGCACGAGCGCGCGCAGGCGGGGGTCCCGCAGCAGGAGCCCACCCCACACGAGCGCGGCGATATACGCGGGGAAGAGCACGTGGCTGAGGAAGGGGCTCCCAACCCGCACGTGCGTGGCCACCGCGCCGCCCAGATAGCCCGTGAGCAGTATGGCGCCGAGCGCAGAGGTCCCCGGAATGACGTAGGCCGCGACACACAGGGCCAGGGTCACGCCCAGACCGAACACGGCGGTCTCCGGATAGCCGAGCGACCTCGTGCCGGCGACAACGGGTTCGACCTGCAGCAGCTTGCCCACGCTGTCGAAGGCCAGGAACAGGGCAGCGAGCGCGCTGAGTGCTCGTCCGGCCCAGAGGCGGCCCCCCGAGCCGACGTCGCGGCCCGCAACCTCCATGAATGTCTGACGTTGAGCGGTCGATTGCATGTCTCTCTCCGTTCCCCTGGAGGCAGTGCCCTCCAGGCGCCCGGGCCGAGGACTCCCGGCCCCTACCCGGACGACGAACGGTGAGGATGGAGATCGACAAATTCACGGGGTGGCTGCGCGGGGGGCCTGCGCGGCCGGGATGGCCTCTTCGAGTGTGGCGGTCCACTCCTGGTCCGACTCGATGACCAGATACGAGACACGCGGCTCGTCGGCGGCGTAGGCCGTGCCGGCTCCCGCGCCCGCGTGGTCCACGACGGTCTGCAGCGGGCGCCCGCTGACGGAACTGTGAAGAGACACCTGGAAGCGGCCGCCTGCCGCTCCTTCCCCGCGCGTTTCCCACCGCAGCCTGAGCGCGCCCGTGGTCACGTCGAACGACTCGGTCTGCCGGTTGCCGCGCCCCGACCACGTGCCGAGGGCATGCCACGAGGTCGTGGCCGTCGGCGCCGCCTGCACGACCGGGGCGGCCGGCGCCTGGCACCCCGCCAGCAAGGGAGCAAACGCCGCGAGCGCGAGCCCCCGCGTCCACGCTCGCAGCCGCCCTCTGCCCGTCAGCACCTCAAGACCTCAAGACCCCAAGACCCCAAGACCCCAAGACCCCAAGACCTCAAGACCCCAAGACCTACGTCGTTGCCCCCGGCGGCCCGCCGCGCACCGCCCTCCGCACCAGGTTCCGCAAGAGCGGCACCTTGTACGCGTTGTGCCGTAGCGGCACGGCGCCCTGGATGGCCATCTCGCCGGCCATGGCGGCCGTCTCGTCGTTCATCGGGCGGCCGGCGATGGCTCGCTCGACGGCCTGGAGACGCAGCGGCCGCGCGGCCACGGCGCCGACCGCGATGCGCGCGTCGGCGATGCGCCCGCCGTCCGCCTTGAGGGCCGAGGCCACATTGACGAGCGGGAAGTCCCACACCTGGCGATCGCGCACCTTCTCGAAGTAGAAGCGCGCGCCCGCCCACGTCGCCGGGATGCGAATCGCGGTGAGCAGCTCGCCGGGTTCGAGGACCGTCATGCGCGTGATGTCGATGTCCGGCCCCCTGAAGTAGTCAGTGGCCTGGACGACGCGCTCTGCGCCCTTGCGGCGGATGACCATCTGCGCGTCGAGCGCGATGAGCGCGGGCGCGGTATCCGAAGGGTTGACGGCGACGCACCGATCCGCGCCGAGGATGGCGTGCTCGCGGTTCACCGCCGTCGGCGTGTCGGCGTAGCAGATGTTGCCGCCGGCGCGATAGCAGTGCCACCCACGGCGGTAATACCAGCACCGCGCGTCCTGCGACACGTTGCCGCCCAGCGTTCCCTGGTTGCGGATCTGCGGCGAGGCGACCAGCCCCGCGGCCTCGGCCAGCAGGCTGAAGCGCTCGCGAATGCCGGCATGCTCGGCCACGTCGGTCAGCGTCGTCATGGCGCCGATCTCCAGGCCGCCGGCGTTCTCGCGGATGCCCTGCAGCTCGGCAACCTGGCCGAGCTCGACGACGACGCTCGTGCGCTTCGTGCGGTCCTTCAGCCAGTCGAACGAGTCCATGCCCCCGGCCAGGACCCAGGCCTCCTGGCCGCGCGCGTCCAGCAGGTCCAGCGCTTCGTCCACGCTGGCGGGCTGGAACAGCTGGAACGGCGGAATCACGTCGTGAACGATCGCCATGGCGCTACTCCTCGCTCCCTAGATGTGGGCCGTGAGCGGATCCTGCATCGGGCGCCCGTGCTCGAGCGCCATCAGGATGCTGTCCAGCGTCACCGGTGCGCGCCGGTAGATGTCGTCTCCGAGCGCGTCCGAGAGCGCGTTGAGGATGGCGCACGCGCCGGCAGCCACCGGCGGCTCGCCGATGCCGCGCGCGCCCACGGGCGTTTCGGGGTCGGGGATGTTGACCGCGTCCCACTTCATGTTCCGCGGCACGTCGAGGATCGTCGGCGGCCGGCTCTGGTACATGCGCTGCGTGAGCGACAGGCCGTAGTGCTGGTCGTATACCGTCTTCAGCGCGAGCGTGTGGCTCATGCCGAGAATGGAGCGGCCGAGCACCTGCCCGCCGTAGGCCCGTGGGTGGACGATGGTGCCCGAGTCGCCGACGGCCGTGTAGTCCACGAGATGGTACTGGCCGGTTTCGACGTCCACTTCCACTTCTGCGAAGCCGGCGACGAACGAGAAGCTCGTGCCGTCGCGCGGGTAGGTGTCCCTAGCCACGCCCATCAGGCCCTGCCCGGCGAGCGCCTGCGCGGAGGTCGCAGTGAACTTGTTGATGTCCTCCGGCAGCTCGTGCCCGTCGTACTTGCCGCCCATCTGGATGGCACGCTCGGCGACCTGGGCCAGCGTGAGGCTGCCGCCAGGGCCGGAGACGCGCTCGCCGGCGACACGGTAGGCCTCGGGGCCGCCGCCGAGGGCCCTGGCCGCAATCTCCTTCGCCTTGGCGATGGCATCCGATGCCGCGGCGTGCGCCGCGCGCGTCATGGCGTGCGTCGTCTGGCTGCCGCCGGAGACACAGGTCCAGGGCAGGTGCTGCGAGGTGTCGCCCCACGCAATCGCGACTTTCTCCCACGGTACCCCGATCATCTCCGCGGCCACCCGGTGCACGTCGAAAACCGACTCGGTGCCGAGGTTGCCGACGCCCGACTGCACGTAGAGCTTCCCGTCCGGCTTGATGACCAGCAGGCCATCGAAGCCGGTGGAGCCGGCGACGAACGTGCTGACGGCCACGCCGACGCCGCGGACCTTCGAGCCCACGCGCTGACCGGACCGTGCCTTGCGCGCGTCCCAGCCGAAGATCTCCTTGCCGCGATCGAGCGCCTCGCGCACGAACGCGCTGGTGGCGTAGCCCCGCTGGCCCTGCGCGTTGGCCGGCCCCAGCTTCGCCTTGCCCACCGGCGCGTTGATGCGGCGCATCTCCACCTGGTCGATGCCGAGCTGGCGCGCCGCCTTGGCGATCACGGGCTCGACGATCATGATGGCCTGCAGCCCGCCCGGCTGGCTCTGCGCGCGCCGCGGCGGCGTGTTGGTCAGCACCGTGATGGCGCGCGAGCGCATCGCTTCCGGCTGGTAGAGGAGCGAGACGAAGCGGCCGCCGCTGGCTGCGTCGCCCTGCGCCTCGTATGCGCTGTTCTCGCCGATGGTGTACAGATCCAGCGCGAGCAGCCGGCCGTCCTTCGCGAAGCCGGCCTTCACGCGCCCGTGCACCGCGGGCCGGATGCCCCCGATGTAGTTCTCCTCCTCGCGCGTGATGCGCATCAGGACCGGCGCGTTGGCCTTCTTCGAGAGGAGCGCCGGGATCATGCACTGCACGGATCCGGTCGCGCGGCTGCCGAAGCCGCCGCCCGTGTACTCCGTGATGAGGACGACGTCCTTCTGATCCAGCCGAAGCCACCGCGCGATGGACGCCACCGTCTGCACCGCGCTCTGCGTGCCCGAGTGCATGTAGAGCTTGCCGTTCTGCCAGTACGCGAGCGCGGAGCGCGGCTCGAGCACGTGGTGCTGGTTGTTCGAGACATAGAAGGTCTCGTCCAGCACCAGCGCCGCGTTCCTGAAGCCCGCGTCGAGATCGCCGTACGACCACTCGACCTGGGGCTTGCCCATCGGGAGCTTCCCCTGCTCCGACTCGGCGAAGTCGGCGTCGCTCCACTTGAGCTCCTGGATCTCCAGCGGCCCGGGCGGCGTGCCGGGCGCCGCGGCGGGGCGTCCCCACACGTTGCCCTCCGCACGCGGGTTGGGGCCATCCGGCCTGAGCGCCGTCAGCGGATCCACGACGAAGGGCAGCGGCTCGAAGTCCACGCGGATGGCCTCGATGGCCGCGGCGGCCGTCTCCTCGTCCACGGCGGCGACGGCGAGGATGGCCTCGCCGGCGTAGACGGGCTCGTCGGTGAGCGCGCGCTCGGCCTTCGGGTTCGCGCGAATCGTCTCACCGAGGTCCGTGACCGTGTCGGCTGGCGCAGGCAGCTCGCTCGCCCGAAGGATGGCGCGCACGCCCGGCATGGCCTCGGCGGCGCTCGTGTCCACGCTGCGGACGCGGCCATGGGGGATGGGGCTCAGCAGGAGCTTGGCGAAGAGCATCCCCTCCGCCCGGAAGTCCTCCGCGTATTTCGCCCGGCCCGTGACCTTGGCCAGGAGGTCCGGCGTCACGTAGTTCTGACCGACGAGTTTCGTGTCAGCCACGGGCCACCCCCCTGGAGAGCTCGGCGCCGCGATGGAGCGCCGTGAGGATCTTGTCGTAGTCCTGGCACCGGCACAGGTTGCCGGAGACCCCGTGGGCGAGCTCCTCGCGCGTCGGATTCGGATGCTTCTTCAGGTAGCCGACCGTGGCCATGATGAAGCCCGACATGCAGAACGCGCACTGGAAGCCCTGCTCGTCCACCACGCCCTGCTGCACGGGGTGCAGCGTGCCGTCGGCGGCGGCGAGGCCCTCGATCGTCTGGATTCGCTTCGTGCGGACCGCGTGCGTGAGCACCGAGCACGCGTAGCGCGGCACGTCGTCCACGAGGACGGTGCAGGCGCCGCACTCGGCGCGATCGCAGCCAAGCTTGGTGCCCGTGAGCCCGAGCTTGTAGCGAAGGGTGGAGGCCAGGGTCTCCTGCGGCGCCACGTCCACGCGCCGCGTCTGGCCGTTGACCGTGAGCGCCAGGAGCCGTTCGACGCCGCCCGTCCTGGCGGCCTGGCCCGAGAGGAGGGGACTGCTGCGGAACAGGTACGCGGCCGACGAGACCGCGACGCCGCCGGCAATCACGCCCTTGATGAAGTTGCGACGTGAGACCGCCTTCTGAGACATATCCGTCACCTCGCGAGCACGGCAAATGACCCGAACCGACGACCCGTCGATCTCGCAGACTATAGCGCAGGCCGACCGCTGTGGCGCCAGCGCTTTGAGCTGCGCGCCCCTGCACGGGGCCAGCGACGGTTCGTGTTTTCTTCGCCAGTAATCGGTCGTGGCGGCTTCCGTCCCCGTTTTCCGATGTTCAGGCAGGGGTGAACCACTGTCATGAACGCAACCAGCGAAACGCACGGCGACGTCGTCGGAACCGGTATGCCCGCCGAGGCCCTCTTCGATACCCTGTACGCGGAACTTCACCGCCTGGCCCGGCGGGAGTTGCGGCGGCGCGGCAGCATGAGCGGCCTCGGGGTGACGACCGTCCTGCACGAAGCCTATCTGTCGATGTCCGGCACGGGCGGCAAGGTTTTCGCGGATCCCGGGCGTTTCATGGCATACGCTTCCCGTGTGATGCGGGGCCTCATCATCGACGACGTGCGGCGCCGGAGGTCGGCCAAGCGTGGAGGGCTGTTCGAGATCACGGCGCTTGGCACGGACCACGGTGAGCGCCTCCCGCACGCCGAGACGCTGACGCGCATCAGCGACGCCCTGGACGAGCTGGCCCGGGTGGAGCCGGAGCTGGCCGAGATCGTGGACTTGAAGTTCTTCTGCGGGTTCTCCTTCATCGAGATCGCGGCGATGCGCGGGGTGTCGGAACGCACCATTCAGCGCAACTGGGAGAAGGGCCGGCTCTACCTGCATCACGCGATCGGCCGCGTGGGGGCGGCCGCGCCCGGCGCACATGCAGCCGTTCACGCCTGATCGCTGGCGCGTCCTCAGCCCGTACCTGGACGAGGCGCTGGAGCTCACCGTCGAGCAGCGGGCGGGCTGGCTCGACACGGTCCGCGCGCGCGATGCGTCGCTGGCGGAGGAGCTGGAGACGCTGCTGGTCGAGCACGAGGAGGTGCACGACTCCGGCTTCCTGGAAGGTGCGGTGTTCGCCCCCGGTCTGACGCCGACGCCGTCCCTGGCGGGGCAGGTGCTGGGTGCCTACCGGCTCATAGCGCCGATTGGGCAGGGCGGGATGGGCAGCGTGTGGCTGGCCGAGCGCTGCGACGGGCGCTTCGAGGGGCGCGCGGCGGTCAAGCTGTTGAACACGGCGCTCATGGGCCGTGCCGGCGAGGAGCGATTCCGGCGCGAGGGCACCATCCTCGCCCGCGTGAAGCACCCGCGCATCGCCCACCTCATCGACGCCGGGGTCTCGCCCTCGGGCCAGCCGTTCCTGGTCCTCGAGCACGTGGACGGCCAGCGCATCGACAAGTACTGCGATGAGCACGCGCTCGGCGTCGAGGCGCGGCTCCGCCTCTTCCTCGACGTGCTGGAAGCGGTGGCGCATGCGCACGCCAGCCTGGTCGTGCACCGTGACATCAAGCCGGCCAACGTCCTGGTCGGCACCGATGGCCAGATCAAGCTGCTCGACTTCGGCATCGCGAAGCTGATCGAGCGGCCGTCGGAGTGGGACGACGCGGCAGCCGGGGCGAGCGCGCTCACGCGCGAGGGCGGCACGGCGCTCACGCCGGAGTACGCCGCGCCCGAGCAGCTGGCGGGGGGCCATGTCACGACCGCGACCGATGTCTATGCCCTCGGCGTCCTCCTGTACGGGCTGCTGAGCGGGCAGCATCCCGCAGGGCGCGCGGTGCACTCGCCCGCGACGCTGATCCGCGCGATCGTGGACACCGAGCCCCCACGCGTCTCGACCGCGGTGGTGAGCCAGGCCGAACCGCGCCAGGCGCTCGAGCGACACGCGGCGCGCTGCGGCACGACGCCCGCCCGGCTGAGCCGGCTGCTGCGCGGCGACCTCGACACCATCGTGGCGATGGCGCTGAAGAAGGAGCCCTCCGCCCGATACGCGGCGGTCACGGCCCTGGCGGACGACATCCGGCGGTTCCTCGACCAGCAGCCGATCGCTGCCCGGCCCGACTCGCTGCGGTACCGGACGACCCGGTTCGTGCAGCGTCACACGCGCGGCGTCGCGGCGTCGGCGGCGGTGATGGCGCTGGTGGTGGCCATGACCGTGCTCTACACCGTCCAGCTCGCAGCCGAGCGTGACCGTGCGCGACGGGAGGCCGAGAAGGCGGCCCGGGTCAGCGAGGCGCTGACGCGGCTCCTCACCAGCGCCGATCCCATCTCCAACCGGGCAACCGGGGAGGCCCTGACGGTCCGGGGGCTGTTCGACGCCGGCGTGGAGGGCATGCAGAAGGACCTGGCGGACCAGCCCGAAGCCCAGGCCGAGATCCTCACCGTCATGGGCCGGCTCTATCGGCGGTTCGGCGCGTACGACAAGGCGCAGGAGCTGCTCGAGCAGGCGCTCGTCAGCGGGCGACAGGTGTTCGGCGCGGACCACGTGCGCGTGGCGCAGACGCTCAACGACATCGGCGCCCTGCTGGCCGAGAAGGGCGCGTACGCCGAGGCAGGCGGCAGCCTCGAGGAAGCGCTCGGCATGCGCCGCCGGATCCACGGCCCCGAGCATCGTGACGTGGCCGTGACGCTCGCGGAGCTCGGGCGCGTCTACCAGGACCAGGGCCTCAACGACCGCGCCGAGCCGTTGCAACGCGAGGCCCTGGCCATCAGGCAGAAGGTGCTCGGCGAAGGTGACCGGGAGACCGCCGTCAGCCTGAGCGACGTGGCATCGGTGCTCCGGCTCAAGGGTGACCTCGACGGCGCCGAGCCCCTGCTCAGGCAGTGCCTGGAGATCAACCGCAAGACGCGTGGGGAGGCCCATGCCAACACAGGCACGACGCTGCACGACCTGGGCCTGATTGCCGCCGCCCGGGGTGACGCCGCGGGGGCCGAACGCCTGTTTCAGCAGGCGCTGGACATCCATCGCACGGCGCTCGGCGAGCGCCATCCCCTGCTCGCCTGGGAGTTCAACAGCCTCTCGCACGTCTGGTTCACGCAGGGTCGGTACGACGAAGCCGCGTCGGCGCTGCAGGAGGCGCTCGCCCTGGCGCGTCCTGCCCTGGGCGATGACAATCAGCTCATCGCGATCTACAGGATCAACCTCGCGGCCGTGCAGCTGGCGCGGAAGCAGTTCGAGGCCGCCGAGCCGCTGCTGCGCGAGGGCCTTCGCATCCGCCTCCTGGCGCCCGACGTCATCCCGAATCGCCGTCGTACGTTCCTCAGTGACGACTGGAGCGTCGCTGCGACCAGGAGCATGCTCGGCGCGACGTTGACGGCGCTCGGCCGGTACGAAGAGGCCGAGGCCATGCTGCTCCAGGCGCGGCGGGAGCTGGAGGGCATGCCCGTCCCGCGCGCCGCGGAGATGAGGACGACGCTCAACCGGCTGGTCGATCTGTACGTCGCGTGGGGCAGGCGTGACCGGGCAGCGGAATACCGGACGCTGGCGGCATCCCGCTGACCGGGCTCTTCAGAAACGCGCCACGAGCGCCATGCGCACCGTGAAGGGCTCGACCGGGTGGAAATGGAGGCCGTCCACTCCGCCGACGGGCTCGCCGCGCAACCGTGACGTGTAGAAGTAGTCGATGTCGGAGCTCTTCGAGTCGAGCAGGTTCAGGAAGTCCGCCTTGATCCGCCAGACGCGTGACACCTGGTAGCCGGCCTCCGCGCTCACCAGGTTGGACGCCCGGCTGCGAACGCTGTTGTCCTCCACGAGCGGCCGCGGGCCGAAGTAGCGCCAGCGGAGGCTCCCGCTCCACTTGCTGGCCGGCGCGAGCGTCATCCCCGCGGTCGCCACGCCCTCGATGGCGCCGGGAATGCGGTCGCCCTCGGGTGCGGCGTCCGTGAAGCGCGCGCGCGAGTAGGCGATGCTGCCGTCGAGCGTCAGCCAGCGGGTTGCGCGGTAATCCGCGTCCCACTCGATGCCGATCCGGCGGCTCGGCCGGCTGGCCTCGGTGGTGCCGGCATCGCCGATGAAGAGCAGCTCGGAGTCGATCCACAGCCCCCAGACGGCCAGCGTCGTGTGCATGCGCGGCAGCGCGAGGGTGCGCAGGCCCACCTCGGCGCCGCGCGCGCGGACCAGCGGGTCGACCGCCTCTACGGGCTCGCCGCTGACCGGGTCCTGCCGGATGGTCGCACCGCGCCCGTCGTTGCTGTGAAAGCCGCCGCCGGCGCTCGCGTAGAGCTCTGTCCGCCGCCACGGCCCCAACGCGACACTCAGCTTCGGGTTGACGATGCCGTCGGACTTCGATCCGCCGTTCACGGGATCGCCCGCGTCGACCTTCCATCGATAGACGTCGCCGCGGAGGCCGAGCGTCGTCCGAACGACGGGCGACCACTGGGTCTGCACCTCCGCGTACGCGCCGCCGCTCGTCTGGCCCACGCCGTCCTCGCGGATTGTCGAGAGGCGCCGGCGTGTCACCGTCCGGTACAACCCGACCCCGGCGATTGCGTCACGCCGAACCTCGCCGCCGACGGTCACCTGCGAGCGCCGGTCGAAGAGCGTGGCCGATCGCGTGTGGCTCGCGCGGCCGCCGAAGACGAAGCGGTCGTCACGCTGCTCGAACTGGTCGCCGTTCTCCGGGTCGTCCAGGAAGTACGTGAAGTTCGAGAACAGGTCGAGGCCGTAGCCGAAGGCGTAGCCCTCGACGCGCGTGATGCCGCCGGTCGTCGTGCGCTGCCACTCCGCCATCCCGCCCATGCGGTGCGTCTTTCCGCCGTTGGTGCGATCGAGGTATCCGAACCGCGAGAGCGCGCCCTCGTCCACCGCGCGCCGGGGAATCTGGTCCGATGCATTCCAGTCGGCCTGGTACGCGATCGCCGAGAGCGACACGCCGTTGGTGGCGGTGCCCTGGCTGTAGCGCACGAGGCCGTTCCACCGCCGCATCACGTCCGGCCGATCCCATGGACCGTCGTTGCCCATGGCCTCGCCCGCGACGAGCAGGTGGCCGTTGCCGACCGCCGGCGAGGCGGCCGCCAGCACGCGGCCGTAGCCGTAGGTTCCGCCCTCGATGCGGGCGATCGGCGCGTCGAGCACGTTCAGGTAGCTCACGCGGATGGTGCCCGCGGCCGAGAAGTCCCCGGCCTCCGCCGCGTAGGTCCCCTTGCGGTACTGGATGCCGCTCACGAGCTCGGGGATGAGGAAGTTCATGTCGGCATAGCCCTGCCCGTGGCCGTGCGTAGGCAGGTTGACCGGCATTCCCGCCACCGACAGCGCGAGGTCGGTGCCGTGATCGATATTGAACCCGCGCAGGTAGTACTGATTGGCCTTCCCTTCGCCGCTGTGCTGGCTGACGACCATGCCGGGCACGCTCTCCAGCGCCTCGGCCGGCCGCCGGCGCGCGCGCTCGTTCAGCTCGAGCGGCGTAATCACGCCGGTGCTGGCCGCGTCTGCGACGCCGACCAGCTCGTCCTGCTCCGACACCGTGGACAGGTTGCGGAACGTGTTGCTGCCGCTGACGACGACCGACGATGTGGCGGCGACGTAGAGCGTCGCATCCTGCGTCGTGGTGACGCCTGCCGTGACGGTCACGTTCCGGCGCAGCAGCATGACGAAGCTGGTGAGAGAGAAGCGCACCGCGTACGAGCCCGGCGGCACGGCCTCGATCACGTAACGCCCATCTTGCCCCGTTCTCGCGGACAGCGGGGCACCGCCCGACTCCAGTTCCACGAGCACGGTGGGCAGTGGCTGGCCCGTCGTGTCCAGCACCAACCCCTGCACGCGCCCCGTGACGGGCGCCTGAGCGGCCGCGGCTTGCGGCCCCACGATGACGAGCGCGACGGCCGCGCACACGAGTGCCGTCCAGCGCTTTGGGGACACGCGTCCCCATCTGCGACGTGTCTTCATGTCACACTCCACCTGACGTACGCGCGCCCGCAGCGGCAGGCACGCCTCTTCACTTCAACCGGCAACGAGAAACGTGAAGCGGTGTCAGGCGGGAGGGCCGCGGGCTGGCGGTTGCGGGCGAGCCGGCGCGCGGTAGTCGCGAACCGGCGTGTCGGGGGGCGCGGCTACGGTCTCCGCGGGCGGCGGAACGAGGAGTGGCGGCGGGCCTTCGACCAGCGCGACGCCGAAGTGCGCCACGCTGCCGCGCCCGTGGTCATGGAGCGGCGAGCCGTGCGAGTGGGCGGGAGCGCCGTTGCCGGTCGTGCCGGCAGGGCCATCCCCCTGCGCCGCCGCGGCGTCATCGCCGTTCAGCCACGCGCGCTCCTCGGGCGTCAGCTCGTCGGCGTGATCGTGGACCAGCCCGGCCCGGTGTGCCGCCTCGTGGGCCGCTGCGGCGGGGGCGCCGAGCTCCGGGCCGTGCGTGTGATCGTTGCGATGGGTGGCGAGGTGCGCCACGGGCGCCAGCTGGGCCGCCACCACGAACACGCCGAGCAGGACGGGCCCGGCGACCCGGCGGATGTCCCGGCAAGAGGTGCGGCCCGTCAGCATGCCGCCACTCACGATATCGCAACGCCATCCGCGGCGGATAACCGTGCCGTACGGCAGCCGGGCCCCGCAACCGGCAACCGTCTCTTGACAACCTTCGAAGCGGGTGTATGCTGCGTCACTAGACCGATTGGTCTAGTCGAACGGCACACTCAGGAGGAACGACCATGCGCGTGGCCAAGGACAACGTGGACGTGAAGATGGAGATTCCCGGGGTCGTCATCCGCCAGCGGACGGGCTTCGGCGACGTGAACGGATACGGCAAGATCAGCGGCGAGTATTTCACTCTCTCAGCGGGCGTCGACACCACGGAGCTCTTCCTGGGACTGGAAGGCGACCGCTGCCAATGCCCCCACTGGGGATTCGTCCTGCGCGGCCAGATCACGACCACCGATGCGGACGGCGCACAGGAGACCGTGCATGCGAACGATCTCTTCTACTGGCCGCCCGGGCACAACGTGAAGGTCGACGCCGATGCGGAGATCGTCATGTTCAGCCCGCAGCGCGAGCACACCCACGTGATCAACCACATGATCGAGAAGGTCAAGGCCTAGTGCAGCCGTCGCACCCGACCAAGCAGCGCCTGCTCGATGCGGGGTGGGCCATGCTCCTCGAGCATGGCTACAACGACCTGGGCATCCAGGCGCTGCTGGCCGCGACGGGTACCCCGAAGGGCTCCTTCTACCATCATTTCAAGGACAAGGAGGACTTCGCGCTCCAGGTCATCGATCAGTACATGGCGCAGGTCCACGAGGGCCTCGAGGCGTGTCTGGACGACCAGGGCCGGCCTCCGCTCGAGCGGGTGCGCCGGTTCTTCGAGTTGACGCAGCAGAGCTACCGGAAAGAGGGCTACATGGGCTGCCTGCTGGGAGGACTCGGACAGGAGCTGTCGGGCGTGAGCGACGTGTTTCGACGCAAGATCGAGGGGTGCTTCTCCGAGATCGCCACCCGAATCGCCGCCTGCCTGGAGCAGGCGCGGAAACGCGGCGACCTCCCGGCCGATTCGAACCCGCGGCGCATGGCCAACCTCCTGGTCGACTGCTGGGAAGGTGCCGCGCTTCGGAGCCGTCTACGGGGGGATGCCGCGCCGCTGACCGCCATGCTCGACTTCTACTTCCAGTCTGCTGCCCGCCGCTGACACCCCGCGGGTCAGGCTTTCTCGGGTGACAGGATGAGCACGGAGTAAGCGGGCAGTGTCAGAGCGGCGGTGGCCGGCAATCCGTCATCGGGGGTGTCGATCGCCACGACTCGCGCCGGGCCCTCGCCCCTGAAGGTCTCGCTGTAGAGGGGTGAATCGGTGTTCAGGCGGACCGCCCATGCGCCGGGCATCGGGAAGCCGATCACGTAGTCCTCCAGCCGCTGGTGGCCGAGATTGACGGCCACCATCACGGCGTCCTGCCGATCCTCGCGATCGGACCGCAGGAAGGCCAGCACGTTGCGCGCGTCGTCCAGGTGATACACGTCCAGGTCGTGACCAAGCAGGCCCGGCGTCTCGCCGCGCAGGTTCCGCCGCGCGGCTACCAGGTCGCGATAGAGACGCACGATGCCGCGATACTGCTCGGCCTGGTGCCAGTCGAGCGCCGAGTCGTTACGGAACCAGCCTCCCTGCAGGAACTCCTGGCCCTGGAAGATCATCGGGATCCCCGGCGCCGTGAACACCAGCGCGGCGGCCAGCGTCGAGCGCTTCTGCGCGAACCAGTCGCCCACGGCGTCGCCCGCGATCTCGTGCGGCACGCGCGCCTTGCCGTTGGCCACCTCGTCGTGCGACTCCGAGTAGATGACCCGGCGGAAGGCGTCTCCCACGGCCGGCTTCATCAGCGCCTCCGCCACCGCGTGCATCGACCGATGGTCATCGTCGGCGGCGATGACCGCCTGCCGGACGGGATGGACGAAGCGGGCGTCCCACTGGGCGCCGAAGCCGGCGCCGCCCTCGGCGGTGGGTTTGGTCAGCCAGTCGTTGTCCTGCAGGTCCTCGGCGATGGTGATGGCGCCGGGCCGCAGGCGCTGCACCTCGTCGTTCACCCACTGCGCGAGCGACCAGCCGTCGGGGAGCGACTCCGAGCCTTCACCGTCCACGGTGCGCATGTAGAGCGTCATGTCGAAGCGGAGCCCGTCGACGTGGTACTCCTCGAGCCACATCACCGCGTTGTCGCGGATGAAGGCGCGCACTTCAGGCCGCCCGTAGTCGGGCCGCGTCCGGCCCCACGGCGTCGACGCCCGGTGATCGTTGTAGAGGTAGATGCCGCCGCCGTCGTGCTCCGACCAGCCGTCGAACCGCCACAGGTGCAGGTCGTCGGGGCCGAAATGGTTGTAGACGACATCGAGGATGACGCCGAGGCCCCGGGCATGCGCCTCCTTCACGAAGGCCCTCAGCCCTTCCTGACCGCCGTATGCCCGCTCGACCGCAAACGGGCACGCGGGGTTGTAGCCCCACGAGTGGTCGCCCGAGAACTCGCCCACCGGCATCAGCTGCACGTCGGTGACCCCGAGTCTCACGAGGTGATCGAGCACGCGGACCGCATCGGCGAACGTCGCAGGCGCGCTGGCGTCCGGGGCACGGCCCACCGTGCCCACGTGCATCTCGTAGATCACCATCGTGTACCACGGGTGCAACACCGGCGCGTCGTTCCCCCAGTCGAAATCCGGCGCGCAGATGATGCCGTTGCCCATCGAATGGGTGACGGCGCGGGCGCGCGGGTCGATCCGGGACAGCCACTGGTCCCCCGCGCGCAGCTCGAATCGGTACTCGTGGCCGGGCCTCGCGCCGGGCACGAAGGCCCACCACGTCCCGTCCTCGGCGCGCTCCATGCCGTGGGCGTCGCGGCTCCGGGCATTGAAGTCGCCGACCACGGAAACCGCGTCCGCATGCGGTGCCCACACGCCGAAGTGAACGCCGTCGGCCGTGGCCGAGGAACCAAGGACGCGAGCGACGGGGGCGGTCGTAGTGCTTGTGTTCATGAGAGCCTGCCAGGTCAGCACGGAGCAGTTCGCGTGCCAACCTCATCCACCCCGATCCGGCTCGTCCAGGCCCGCGAGGGGCGCCTCGGCCGGCCCGGCTGTGGCGCGCCGTTCCAGTTGTAGGTAGCGTCCTTCCAGCCCCGGTGCTCACCACCGCGGCGAGGGCCATGTTGGCCGCCCATGCCTCAGCACCCCTGGTGCGCCCCCCAGGGCGCCGGTCCGCGACGCTCTCGGCCTGGATGTCCGCGGTATAGCGCCCGCGCCATTGAGGCGCTGGCCCGAGCGGCCACGGCCGCACGGCCCCCGACTTGAGCCGCCGCGGCTGTGGCGCAGGCCCGTGACCGTGGTTGGCGCGGTACACTGGCCATCACGTGCTGTGGATCACACCCGCGCTCTCGATCGATGAACGGGAGCTCGACGAGCGCTTCGTCCGCGCCTCCGGCCCCGGCGGCCAGAACGTCAACAAGGTGGCGACGGCAGTGGAGCTGCGCTTCGACGTGACGGGCTCGTCGCTGCCGGCAGACGTCAAGCAGCGGTTGACGTCGCTGGCCGGCCGCCGCCTGACGGCCGAGGGAGTGCTGCTGGTCGACAGCAGCGAGCACCGGACGCAAGGTCAGAATCGCCAGGCGGCGCGCGAGCGGCTGGTGGCGCTCATCCGGCAGGCCGCCATCGTGCCCACCCGGCGGCGGCCGACACGCGCCACGAAGGCGTCCAAGCTGCGTCGGCTGGCAACCAAGAAGAAGCGTGCCCAGGTGAAAGCCGGGCGTGGCCGTCCATCGGGCGACGACTGACCGGGGATCGTTTTCTGGCGAGAGGGAAGGCGCTCTTCCATCGACAATCTGACAATCTGCGGGTCAGCGGCGTGCGAGCGACAGCCGGAACGCGGCCATCTCCTCGCCGTTACGCACCAGCAGGACGTCGCCCACGAGCACCGGGTGGTTCCAGGTCTTGCCGTCGAGGGCTGGGACGCGGGCGACCTCCGTGAACCTGTCTGGTGTGGCGGATACCAGCGCCAGCTCGCCGTCCTCTGAGAGCACCAGCAGCAGGTCCTGATCGGGCAACAGCACGAGCTGACCGTGGCCATAGCGCCCGCCCTTCCACGCGCGCGTCCCGTCGTCGAGATTGATGGCCGCCAGGATGCTGCCATCGAATCCATAGGCGTGTCCCTCGTGCACGACGAAGTCGTTGAAGTACGGCTTCAACCCGCGCGACGTCCAGCGCTCCTCGACCGTCCAGCCTGCAGATCCGCGCGCGACCGCGATGCGGCGCATGCCCATCCCGCCCATCGCGTCGCCCGAGGCGATGAGGACGTTGTTGTCCGGGGCCAGGGCGGGCTGCACGATGCTGACGGCCGGTTCCCCTGAGTGCTCCCACAGCAGTCCGCCGTCTGCCGGCGCGACGCTGATCGTGCGGGCGCCCCGGAGCAGCAGGACCTGGGGCACTCCCGCAATCGTCACCAAGTGTGGCGAGCTGTAACCCCCGCCGCCCGGCTGTCCCATCCAGCGCGGCTCGCCGGTGCGGACGTCGTAAGCGGCGAGCTGGCCCGCGACGGCGACGATGACGACATCGCCTATCACCAGCGGCGAACCCGCGAGGCCCCAGTCCGGGATGGTCTTGCCGGTGTCGGTGGCCGCGTTGCGAGACCAGTTGCCAGCGCCACTCGTGGCGTCGAGCGCGTTCACGATGCCGGTGGCGCCCATCGCGTAGACGTGACCGTCGTGCACCGTTGGCGTCGCGCGGGGGCCGGCCCCGCCGTTCGACTCCCAGAAGCGGACCGGATCGTCGTGTCGCCACACCGGCTCGCCGGTGCTCAGCCGGTAGCAGGACACAACCTCGTGCTCTCCGCGCTGCTCCTGCGTGTAGACGAGGTCGCCGTGGACGGCGAAGGACGACCAGCCGGGTCCGATCGGCTTGCGCCAGAGCTCGACCGGTGGCTTGTGCGACCAATCGGTCTCGATTCGCACCCCGCGAACAGTGCCGTCGCGACCGGGGCCACGGAAGCCAGGCCAGTCGGGGACAGGTGCGGGCAGGTGCGAACGGGTGCTGGCAGGTGCGGGCGGGTGCGGGCCGGGTGCCGCGGGTGCATCAGGTGCGGCGGGTGCGGCGGCTGCGGATGCAACGGGGGGCACGGCTGCGGGTGTGGGGGGCGCAACGGTCCGGGCGGGCGGTGCCTCCGTAACCGAGGCCAGCAAGCGATCTTCCGGCGTCGGCGTCCATCGCCAGTGCAGGTCCGAGTCTGCGTCACCGGTGATCCCGCCGGTCCGAATGAGCGTGAGTGCACTGCCGGCCAGCGCGACGCAGGCGGCCATGGAGACGAACCTGGCCGCCCCGGAGAACCGCCGCCTGACCATCGCGGCCCAGGCGATCAGGCCCAGGGCCAGGAGAGGCGTGCCAAAGACGAGCGGCATCTGTCGCATGAAGCCGTCGGCGATGGAGGGATGCACGAGCCTCCAGATCGCCGCGAGCACGGCGGCCATCACCGGCAGCGCGGCCACGCGCTCAGGCCATGGCGCCCGGCTGAACAGCAGCCACCACAGGAGCGCCACCGCCGCCCCAATCGCGCCCCCGAGCAGACCGAAGACGCCGGTCCCTTCCACGGTGAGCGGAACCAGCAGGCCGGGCACGATGAGCGCCGCGGCCACCATTCCCGGCCACAGGCGGAGGGGCTTGTGCGAGCTCACGCGATCGGTCGTCATAGTTACTCCGTGCGAAGCGCTTGCACGACATCCACGTGTGCCGCCCTCGCGGCCGGCATCAGCGATGCGACAACGGCGGCGGCGATGAGCACGCCCGCCGCGCCGAGGATGGGCATCGGTCCGGGCAGCTGAAGGCCGTCCACATAGCTCGATGCCACGCCGGCAAGGGCATAACCGCTCGCGGCACCCAGGATCACGCCCGGCAGGACGATGCCCGCGCCTTCCCGCAGCACGCCGACCAGCAGCTCCCGCGGCGTGGATCCCAGTGCCATTCGCACGCCCAGCTCGCGCGTGCGGGCGCTCACCGAGAAGGCGAGTACACCTGCGACGCCCACGACGGCGACCAGCAGTGCCACCACGGCGAAGCCGGCCACCACGGCGGCGTTCACGCGCTCGGGCGCCAGCACTTCGGCGCGCACGTCCTCGAGCGTGGCGGCGCGCTCGACGGGCTGATCCGGCGCGAGGTCGCGGACGATCCGCGTCACCGTCGGCACGAGCACGTACGGGTCCCCGGCCGTGCGCACGAAGATCCTTCCGGCGAAGGGCACCTGGCGGAACGGGTGGTAGATCACGAACGAGGGCGCTGCCCCGATCTGCTGGTCGTTCACGTCCGCGGCCACGCCGACGATGCGGCGCGGCTGGGATCCGAAGACCGGGTCGGTCCACCACACGCGCCGGTTGAGGACGTGGCCATCCGGGAACATGCGGGCCACGATGCTCTGGCTCACAATCGCCACCGGCTCGCGGCCCGCCCGGTCGTCCTCGGTGAAGTCCCGCCCGGCGACGATCGGCACGCCCAGCGCGGCGAAGAAGCCGGGCGTGACATTGCGGAAGAGCGCGTGAGGCGGCTCCTCGTCGGGTGCCGGGGCATGGCCCTCGGCGGCGAACGAGAAGGGGCCGAAGGTGCCGATGTCGCGCCACGGCACGACGTTGCCGGCAGCCACGCGCTCCACGCCGGGGAGCGTTCCGATGCGGCGGATTGCCTCCTCGTAGAAGCCGATCGCTTTCGGGCCGAACGCCTCGACGGGGAGCGGTGCATCCAGGGCCAGCACGTGGCGCGTGTCTACCCCGCTGTCCCGCGCCTGCAGCGCGAGCAGCGTCGCGAGGAGGGCGCCCGCGGCGGAGAGCAGCACGAACGAGCAGGCCACCTGCGCCATCGCAAAGGCCCTCAGGCGGCGGCTCGTTCCGGGCGTGATGCGCAAGGCGGCGTTCGGCACGCCTGTGGCCGGGCCGCCCATCTCCGGCAGCCGCGGCACGAACGGCAGGAGCACGGCCGCGACGAGCGCGAGTCCCGCGCCCACCCACACGACGGTCCCGTCGAGTGTCACCTCCAGCGCCCGCACCGAGAAGCGCGAGGCAAAACGCGCGACGATGGCCACGAGCGGGCCCGCCAGCACCACGCCCAGCACCGCGCCGGTCCCGCAGAGCAGCAGGCTCTCGGCGAGGAGCGTCCGCCTGAGCGCACCGCGGCTGGCGCCGAGCGCCGCGCGGACAGCCAGCTCGCCCTCCCGTCGCACCGAACGCGCGAGGATC
Source organism: Acidobacteriota bacterium (assembly GCA_020851565.1). Taxonomy (GTDB): domain Bacteria; phylum Acidobacteriota; class Vicinamibacteria; order Vicinamibacterales; family UBA2999; genus VFZN01. The sequence continues at coordinate 25,579 of JADZCN010000161.1, forward strand.
AGGTTGGCGACGTTCGCGCAGGCGATGAAGAATACGACGGCCGACGTGACGAGGAGCATGAGCAGGATGGCGCGCGCCGGCGTGGCAATCTGGTCGCGGAGGCGCGTCACTTCGAGCCGCACCTCGCGCGCGGCCTGGTACGCCTCGGGATGCGCGGCGACGATGGCCGCATGCGCGGCCGCGAGTTCGGCGCGCGCAGCTTCCAGCGTGGCGCCTGGTGCGAGGCGCCCGAAGAGCTCGGTCATCCGGTGCGTCCGCCCGGTGACCATCAGGGCATCGAGGTGGTGCGGGCTCGTGACGACGTTCGCGACGATCTCCGTGTCGGCCGGATACGGCACTGACGGCTCGAGGACCCCGACAATGGTGGCCGTGCGGGAGTCGAGGCGGATGGTCCTGCCGACGACCGTGGGGTCGCCGCCGAGGACCGTGGACCAGAAGCGGTGCGTGAGCACCGCCGCCCCCTCCGCCCCCGGCCCATCGTCGGCGGGCGTGAGCAGGCGGCCGAGGGCGGGCTGCAGGCCCATGACGTCGAAGAACGTGCCGCTGACCAGCCCCGCTTTGACCACGCGCGGCTCGCCCAGCCCAATCAGCGTGAAGCCGAAGGTGGAGAAGTCGCCGAAGGCACCGATGGTGCTGGCGCGGGACTTCAGGTCCTCGATCTCCGGGACCGAGAACGTCATGTTGTCGGCGCCGATTCCGGGCGCGCTCTGCCGGATGTAGACGAGGCGGTCCTCGCCGCGATTGACGAGGGGGCGCAGCAGCACGCCGCGCACCACGCTGAAGATGGCCGCGTTGGCGCCGATCCCCAGGGCCAGTGTCGCGATGACGGCGGCGGAGAGGCCCCGCGCGCGAAGGAGCGACCGCAGGCCGACGCGGATGTCCTGCGTTAGGGCCATCGCGGCATCGAACCAGCGGCTGTACCAGACGCGCCGCATCGACTCGCGCGCGGCCGGCAGGTAGCCGAGCTCGGCGAGCGCGGCCCGGCGAGCCGTCGCCGGATCCTCGCCGCGCTCGATCCGTTCGTTGATGCTCAGTGCGAGATGGCCCCGGAGCTCGTCATCGAGCTCGCGCTCGTCGGGTCGCATGGTCTTACTCCTCGCGAGATGCCGGGTTCATGATGCGGCCGATGGCCGCGACGAGCTGTGACCAGCGATCCTGCTCGCGCGCCAGCTGGGCCTTTCCCGTGGCGGTGAGCTCGTAGTACTTCGCACGCTGGTTCGCCTCGCTGGTGGCCCACTTCGACTTGAGCCACCCGCGCTTTTCGAGGCGGTGGAGCGCGGGGTAGAGCGAGCCGGTTTCCACCCGGAGCAGCTCGTCGGACTGCTGGCGGATGGACTGGCCAATGCCATGGCCGTGCCGGGGGCCCCACTGCAGGGTCCGGAGAATGAGCATGTCGAGGGTGCCCTGGAGCAGCTCCAGGCGAGTGTCGTCGGGGGCTTTGGCCATGGATGTAGATCGTCTACGTCCTGAGACGTAGGCTGTCTACAGCTTGTTCCTTGACAAGTCCTTAACAGGGACTGTCCCCGTTAAATCACCCGGAGTAGAGTGGCGCCTGGAGACGCCCATGCGACGACGCGACCTGCTGAAGCTTGCCGCGACTGCTCCTGTCGCGGCCCTGGCCGGAGGAGAGCGGGCGAAGGCCCAGACACGGCAGACCACCCGGCTTCGGCCGGGCGGCAGCGACGACGGGTTCGACCCCTGGGTCGAAGTCATCGCGCCGGCCTTCCGCCACAACGCCGCCGAGGTGAGCCGCCTGGCCGGTGGCCGGCCCATTCTCGCCGTCATCAAGAACAACGCCTACGGCGTCGGCGACCAGGTGGTGGGCCCTATCGTGGATGGCTGCCCGCAAGTGGTTGGCCTCGCGTGCGTGCGGCCCGGAGAGGCACTGGCCATGCGCGCGATGGGCGTCGGCAAGCCGATCCTGACGATGGCGGAGCTCGGGATCGAGGAATCGGCCGAGCTCGTGCGGAAAGACGTGACATTGTCGTGCTGGCTGGACGACGCCGGCGAGCGCCTGGCGCGGATCGCGAAGGCGGCGAGGCGGCGCGTGCCCGTTCATCCCTATCTCGACACCGGGATGAACCGGGAGGGAATGCCTCTCACGCGGGCTCTGCCGTGGCTGGAGAACCTGGCCAGGCAGCCCGACATCCACCTCGACGGCATCTACCAGATGTTCGTGCACGACGTGGAGTTCGACCGCGTCCAGCTCGAGCGGTTCACGTCATTCCTCGACCGCGCGGCAGCCGCCGGCATCCGCCCGCGCCTGCGCCACGCGGCCGCGACCTTCGAGCTGCACCGGGTCCCCGAATCGCACCTGGACGCCGTGCGCGTGGGCAATGCCCTGTTCGGTTCCCCCGCAGGACCGGACGTGGCGCACCCGTTCGATCCCAAGCCGGTGTTCCGCCTGAGGGCGCGCGTCGTGCGGGTGGAGCGCGTGGAAGCGGGCGAGAGCGCGGGTTTCAACCGCGGCTTCCGCCCGCCCGCGGCAACCTCGGTGGCGCTGCTGCCGGTGGGGCATACCGACGGGTACGCCAGCGCCGCCGCCGGCGTAAGCGAGGTGCTCATCGGCGACCGGACGTACCCCGTCGTTCCCGGCGGCGTGAACTCCGCACACACCATCGTGGACGTGGGCGCCGACCCGGCCGTGCGCGTCGGCGATGTCGCGACGCTGATTGGGCCGGATCACCCGTCGATTTTGCCGGCCGAGGTCGGCGCGCGCACGAAGACCGGCACGCTGCAGGTGATGACGCGGCTCAGTGCGCTGCTGCCGCGGCGCGTCGTTGAGGCGTAGAAGGCGCAACGCGCCGGGCTTCAGTGCGCCGGCGGGCCGTCCAGACGGCCCACTTCGCCCGCCCGCACGAGGGCGTTGCGGAACAGGATCGGCCCCACGAGCACGTGCAGCCCGCTCAGCGCCACGACCAGCGTCTGCACGGGCCGCCCCCACTCCGGGAACTCGGTGGCGACCAGCACACCGAGACCGAGGGTGACGCCGGCCTGCGAGACGAGGCCTGTCCAGAGCAGCTGGCTGGTGTCGTCGGTCAGCCCCGCGGAGCGGAGGCCCATCGACGCGCCGGCGCGCAGTGAGACCACGCGAACGATGGCGACCGCGACCGCGGGCACGCCAATCACCGCAAGTGCGTCGAGCTGGAGGCTGGCGCCGGCGGCCGCGAAGAACAGGATCAGCACCGGCAGTGCACTGCGCTCCACCGCATCGCGCAGCGCGTCGGCCCTGGCCGGCGCGATGTTCTCGATGACGAGCCCTGCCGCGAGGGACGCGAGCAGCGGCTCGAGGTGCCAGAGTCGCCCGGCCTGGCTGAGGATCACGCAGAGCGCCAGCAGCACGAGCGTGAGCTCGCGGCCCACCAGGCGCAGGTAGAAGGCGAACAGTCCGCCGACCACCCCGCCGAAGGCCAGCGATCCGAAGATCTCCCAGCTGAGGTTCACCAGCAGGCCGCCGCCCTCCGCGGCGCCGCCGGCCATCGTCCGGGCGAGCTGCATGACCAGCGTGAACACGAGGATCAGCGCCAGGTCGGCGAGCACGGCGGTGGCGATGACGAGCTCTGCCAGCGGCCCGCGGGCACGGCTCTCGGCCACGACAGCGATGATCACGGTTGGCGAGAAGCTGGCGGTGATGGCCGTCAGCACGAGCACCATCGACAGGCGCTGCAGGCCCACCGCATCAGGGGCGATGGGGAGCCATGGCCACGCGATGAAGAACAGCACGCCGATGACCGCGTACATCACGCCCAGCGTGACGGTGCCGACGAGGGCAATGGCCTTCGCCCGCGCCCGCAGGCGCTCGATGTTGATCTCGATGCCGGCGATGAGGGCGATGAGCGAGATGGCGAGCCCGTTCACCAGCTGGAGATCCCGTGCCATCGAGGCGGTGATCAGGTTCAGCAGGTACGGCCCGCACAGCAGGCCGAACAGCAGGTAGCCGCTGAGGCGCGGCAGGCGCACGATCTCGGCGGCCCCACCGAGCAGGTAGGCTGCGATGAGCGAGAAGCCGAAGGGCAGCGCCACCGACGAGGCCGCGCCCACCGGCGCGATTCGCTGCACGCCGACGATGATGCCGAAGATGATCAGCAGCGCCAGGGGCCGAGCCAGGCTCACGCCTCGTCCTCCAGCTCGCCGGGCAGGAACATCGCCAGCGCCTCCGACGCCGCCGCAGCCGTGGTCGCGATGCCGACGAGCAGGGCACTGTCGCCGCCGAGGACGTGGCTCGCGTTGATGGCCAGGGCGATGCCCAGCACGCCCGGCGGTAGCAGGGCGGTGGCCAGCAGGCCCGGCCTCACCCGCACGAGGGGCGCGACCGCGACGCTGGCCAGGATCTTCCCCACCAGCCGCAGCAGCAAAGTGGCCACCGCCGCCCACACCACGACGAGCGTCCACTCGATGGTCGCGCCGGCCACGATGAGCAGCAGCGCCAGGAGCGGATGCTGCAGCACGCGCAGGTCGTTCACGCCGATGCGGTCGGCCACGCCGGGCGCCCGCACCCACACGAGCGCCGCGACGAACCCGGTGAGCAGGGGCGAGGTGCCAAGGTACATGCCCGTGCCCGCCATCAGGAGGATGGTGCCCGTCACGAAGACGCCGCGCTCCGGCGTCCCCGTTGCCCGTTCGAACAGCAGCCAGCCCGCCAGCCCGATGCCCGCGCCAGACGCCACCGTCGCCGCCAGCCGCAGGGCCGCCGCCGCGCTCCCTTCCCCCCCGAGCCAGGCCACGGCAACCGAGCCGAACACGATGAGCGGCACATCGTCCACGTCGGCCATTCGAATGACCCGTCGTGCCGACTCCGATTGACCGGCGTGTGTCACCGCGGAGGCCGACGCCGCGATACCGAGAAACGCCGCGCACGCCGCCGCCGGGATCGGCAGCGGCACGGCCCAGGCATCGAGGAGGAACCACAGGCCGCCGGCGACTCCCACGGTCGTGACGATGAAACCCAGACCGCCTGCGAGGTACGCGTCGCGCGCCGCCGCCCTGGGAATGGTGGTCGTTCCCACCCCGACGAACACGCCGAGCACGGCCAGCGCCACCGACACCAGCGGCTCCGCGCGCCCGAGGATCCCCGGCGACAGCACGTTGATGCCGGACGGCCCGAGCAGCACACCGATGGCGATGAAGACGAGCGATGGCGCCAGCGTGTCACCCACGCCGAGCGCGAGCCGGCGGCGCGGCAGCCAGCGACGGCGCACGGGTGGCGCCGGCGCGTCCAGCGCGTCGCGGCCGACCTCGGGCCAATGACGCTCAGGGGACATCCGGCGGGGCCGATGGGTGGACGACGACGACGAACTGCTGGCCTTCCCGCCGCACGGTGAATATCACGCCCGCGTCAGGGATCGCCGCCTCCAGCAGCCGGCGAATCTGGACGGGCGTCGGGTCGGGCTCGTCACCGGCGGCCACTACGAGATCGCCGGGGCGCAGCGCGCTGGCGGCCAGGCCGCGATCCGTCGGGTCCTCGACGACACGCGTGCCCGTCCCGGGTGTCCGCTCGAAGCGCACGGCACCCACGGCCGCCTCGGCGAGCTCTGCGCGGGCAGCAGGGGTCAGCTCAAGAGACTGGGGCGTGCCCGCCCGGACGATTCGGATCGTCACCACTTGCCGCGGCAGGGATGCCACCGCGAGCAGGAACCGATCCGGATCGTCCACCGGCCGCTCGGCGAGGTCCGTGATCACATCGCCCGGGCGCAACACGTCGGCGGCGGGGCCGTCGGTGTCGACCTCCGCCACGACGACACCGCGTGGCGCGCGCGTGGCCTGCGCGAGCTCCGGGGTGAGGGGCTGCACGGCGATGCCGAGGGTCGAGGGAGCCGGGGCGCCGCCGGCGCCGATGCGCGCCGCGAGGTCGACGACGTCGCGGGCGTCTGCGATGGCGAGGGCACCCGTGTCAGCGACGACGACCCCGAGGAAGTCGCCCGTCACCGAGAAGATCAGCGCACCTGGCGCCACGGTTGTGGCCCCGAGTGGGAGTAGCGGGTTGGACCAGCGGGCGCTGGTGAAGCGCTCGCCCCTGCCAAGCTGGATGGGACGGAGCGTGAAACCGGCCTGTGTGCCCTCGACGGCCACGACCCAGAGCGGCCGTCGCAGCCCCGAGAGTGGGAGCGGTGTCACCTGCCGCGCCGGCGCTTCGGGCACGCGCACGACGCTCACGGGCCTGATGGGATCTGTTCCGAGCAGCGTTGCGGGGCCCCTGCTTGCGGAGGTTCCGGCAGCCCCCAGCAGGCGCACCCCGGCCGGCACGATTGCCACCGCCGTGGTGGCGTCGAGGCGCAGCGCCACGACATGGCGAGCCTGGCTCCACTCCGGCGACTCGCCGATCACGTCGGCCAGGCGTCGCGGCCTCGGTGTTGGCGGCGCCTGGATCGTCAGCACGACGATGCTCGGGCCGACGAGGGCCTCGAGCCGCTCGACGTCCGCGGTGAGCGCGTCGGACGAGGCGCGCGACGCCAGCCGCTCGAGCGGCGGCACCGACGCGTCCACGACGGGCGGAGTCTCCGGAAATCGCAGGCGCGACAACAGCAGCAGCACCACCACGCAGATGGCAATGGTGATGAGCAGCAGACGCGACTCGTGGGAGCTGCGCGAGGGGCGCTCGCCTGACTCGGCCATTCCCCGATGGTAGCTCAGGGGCCGGCGTTCACCGAGGCCGCGGCCGGCCCGGGATCGCGATCGGCGTGGCCTTCTGCACCTCCGCCCACACGCGCTTCCCCACCCTGTCGGCCTCGGCGATGATGGCCGCTTCGTCCACGGTGAGGATCTTGTGGCCCCTCATCACGAACCGGCCGTCGATCATCACCGACTCGATGTCGCCCGGCTGCCCGTTGTGAACCCACGCGGAGAGGATGCGCACCGCCGGGACGAGATGGATCCGCTGCGTGTCGAGCACGAGGATGTCCGCCTTCTTCCCGACCTCCAGCGTGCCCAGCGTCTTCACCTGGCGCACGGCCTTCGCGCTCCCGACGGTCGCGTCCTCGAACACGTCTTCCGGCTGCGGCCGCATGCCCGGAAAGTCATCGTCCCGCCGCGCGCGCTCGGTGACCAGCGCGACGCGCAGCACCGTGAAGAGATCCGTGGTGTTGTTGTCGGTGCCCATCGCGATGGGCACGCCGGCCGCGCGCATCGCCGGGATGGGCGGGATCACGCCGCGATTGCCTGCCATCTGCGCCTGGTGCGTCACGATGGTGCCCGACTTCGCGAGGAGCGCGATGTCGGCGTCGTCCACGTAGCGGCAGTGCGCGGCGAAGAGGCGCGGGCCGAGGAAGCCGTGCTTCGCGAGGAACGCGACCGGGCTCATCCCGTGATGGCGCTGCATGTAGGCCACCTCGGCGCGGCTCTGCGAGAGGTGGATGGTGTAGCCGAGGTCGTGCTTCTCGGCGAAGTCGTGCACCGCACGGAGCAGCTCCGGCGACGAGTTCTCCGCGAGGCCGGCAGCGGGGAACACCGTGATGCGTCCCTGTTCCTTGCCGTGCCATGCGGTGTAGAGGTCGTTGATGCGCTTCAGCCCATCCTCGCGCATCTTCTGCGAGAACTGCGGCGCCTCGCCCTTCGCGAGAATGTCCGGTGACATCGGCGACCCGCCCACGCGGTCCGTGGCCGATTCCGCGAACACCCAGCGCAGGCCGGTCCGCGCCAGCTCGGTGGCGGTATTGGCGGTCCCCGCCACGTTCTCGACGACGGTGGTGCTGCCGGTGCGGATGGCCTCGATCGCGCCAACCACGGCCATGAGCGTGGCTTCCTCGCGCGAGACGAGGCTGTTGGGGGAGACCGCCAGGCGATAGCTGTTGGGGAAGCCGAAGTCCTCGTTGAAGCCGCGTGCGAGCGTGGCCGCGAGGTGCGCGTGGCAGTTGATGAGGCCCGGGAAGAGCGCCTTGCCGCGCCCGTCGTAGACCTCGGCCTGTGGATAGGCCTTCAACACCTGCTCGGTCGGCCCGATGGCCGCGATGGTGTCGCCCTGGACGGCCAGGGCGGCGTCGTGCTGGACGAGATCCGCGGTGGAGTAGACCGTGGTGTTGGCGAAGACCACGGGGCGCCCCGCGACGGGCTGGGCCCGGCTGCCCCGCGGGTCGAGCAGGAGGGCTGCGGCGCCCACGCCCGCGCCGGCGAGCAATTCGCGACGGGAGAGCGCCGTCGCGGCGGACGAAGATGGTGAAGATGAAGGCGAGGGATCCGGGGTCGGGGCTGGCATGGCGCACGGTAGCGCCACGCGTGCCGCCCGTCAAGGAATCGCGCCGATGGACCGCTCCCGACCGCGGAATGCCGTTTGCTTCAGTCTGTAGTGAATGCCGGCGACCTGAACGATTGGAGGTCGTTATGTCACCCTTCGTGCGGCTGGCAGGGGTCGCCCTGTCAGGCTGCCTCGTGCTCGGGGTCCTGTCGGGCATCGCCGTCGCCGCCGCTGACGGGCCCGGTTCCGGAAACCCGGCGATCGAGGACCAGAAACCCGGCGGGCGTCCTGGCGGTGCCCCTCCGCGAGCGGGTCCCCCTGAACCGCCTCATCCCGCGCACCAGCCGCCGGCCAGGATTGTGCGCGGGCGCGTTTTCGTCGGCGGCTACTTCTACGATCCCGTCTTCGGCCCCTACCCCTGGTGGCGGTGGCCGGATTATCCCTACCGGTATTACCCGGTCTACGACGACCGGGCGCAGCTGCACATCAAGGTGACGCCGAATGCGGCGAAGGTCGCGGCGGTGTTCGTTGACGGGTTCTACGCGGGCATCGTGGACGATTTCGACGGCGTGTTCCAGGACCTGCCGCTGCCACCTGGCGGACACAGCATCGTCCTCTATCTCGAGGGCTATCAGACCGTCCGCCGGAACCTGTACCTGCCGCCACGTTCGAGCTACACGCTGCGCGAGGCGATGCTGCTGCTGCCACCAGGCGAGCGGAGCATGTCGCCGGACATGGCGCCGGCCCTCCCGCCGCCGCCGGCGGGCAGCTACAGCCTGCCGCCCACGCCGCCCGCGCTGCCCGCACCCCCGGCTCCTGCGGCCACGACCGCGCAGGCGCCTGGCTACGGCACGCTGGATCTCTACGTGCAGCCCTCGGGTGCCGAGGTGACAATAGACGGCCAGCGGTGGGTCAGTTCAGCTGCCGGTCACTTCGTGGTGCAGTTGTCCGTCGGCACGCATCGAATTGAAGCGAGCCGGCCGGGGCATCGTCCTTATGCCGGCGATGTGGTGATTCGTGACGGCGAGCAGACGCCGCTCAATGTGAGCCTGTCGGCGACGCCGTGAGTCGACAAGGCACCTGGAGCCCCGCTGAGGAAAAGCTGAGGCAATCCTGAACTTCATCACGGGACGTTCGGTCCTACACTGCGCGCTGCAGAGGAGGAACCCATGTCGTCAACCGTGATGAACATCAGGATCGCTTCGGGCCGCCACGCCTTCAGCCAGTGGTCTGTCAGCATTGTGCTCTTGTCGATTCTCGCCCTGCCGGGACTGGCTGCCGCCGACGTCGTGACCGACTGGAACCGCATCGCGGAGCTCGTCGCGCCACGCTTTGGCGCCCCGCAGCCACAGTCGCGAGTGCAGGCCATGGTCCAGATCGCGGTACATGACGCGCTCAATGCCATCGACCCGCGCTACGATCGCTACACGAGCCTGGCTCTGGGCGATCCCGACGCGTCGCCCGACGCGGCGGCTGCGGCCGCCGCGCGGCAGACGCTGCTGGGCCTGCTGGCCCCGTTGCCCAACTCGACGGCGAAGCAGGACGCAATAGACCTCATCGAGGCTGCGTACGTTGCCACCGTCGGTGCGGGACCGTACGACTCGGCCACCCAGGCGGGCATCGACATCGGCGATGATGCCGCTGAAGCCATCCTCGCCCTCCGCGTGGGTGACGGCTCCGACACGCCTCATCTGCCGTACACACTGCCGCCCGGGCCGGGCGTCTATCAGCCGACTCCGAACCCCGAGTTCCCTGCGGTGATCACGCCCTCCTTCGCCGGCTGGGCGCATGTCACGCCGTTCGTGCTCAGGCACGGCGCCCAGTTCGAGGTCGGACCCGGCGCCATCTTCGACCTGGCGGGCGCCGAGTACGCTCGGCAGTACAACGAGGTCAAGCAGGTCGGTAGCTCGCGCGTGCGAGGCCTGCTCCCCGACTCGGAAGAGAGCGACATCGCGCGATTCTGGCCGGGCGGAGGCTCGAACTGGAACCTGACGGCACGCGAGATCGTGAGCGGACGGGGCCTCGACCGCTGGCAGCACGCGCGGTTGTTCGCGTTGCTCAACATCGCGCAGGCCGATGCCCTCATTGCCAACCAGACCTGGAAGTACGTCCACACCTTCTGGCGGCCGGTGACGGCCATCCGCTGGGCGGACGACGGGAACCCGGACACGGAGAGCGACCCGAACTGGCGGCCGTTCCTCGTGACCCCGCCATACCCCGATTTCCCCTGCGCGCTTCCGTCGGCCACCGGCGCTGCCGCGGAGACGCTGCGCCAGTTCTTCGGTACCGACCATGTGCCGTTCACGCGCACGTTCACGGCGTCGGCCGTTCCCCTCCCGGCGCCAATGACGACACTGCCGGCCAAGGTGATCAGCCGCAGCTTCGAAACGCTGTCCGAGGCCGTCGCCGAGGCGCAGAGCGCGCGCGTCTACGCCGGCATTCACTTCCGCGAGGGGTGCCGTGCGGGCGCCCGGCAAGGCACCCAGGTGGGTCGCTTCGTCGTACGGCAGTCGCTGAGGCCGTCGCACGGCAAGTAGCCGTTTCGGTGACGGGTCACGGGAACCGCACGAAGCGCCATCGATCGTGGTGAGCTTGCCACGATTCGATGGTGCCCGTGCCCGCGCGATGCATGCCCGAGGGCGATGACTGAATCCTCGTGAGGTGTTCGCGGCGGGTTCGAGCGACGTTGACGGGCTGCTGAGCGACAACGTATCGTTCAGCCAGTCCCGAGCACCGATGCCCCTCCCTTCGCGGTTCGGTCCCTACGAGATTACCGGCCCGCTCGGTGCTGGCGGCATGGGACAGGTGTTTCGCGCGCGCGACACCCGGCTCCAGCGGACCGTGGCCGTCAAGATCCTGCACGAGGCCGGAGGGCTCGATCCAGCTCGTCAGCAACGCTTCGCGCGCGAGGCGGTAGCGGCGAGCGCCCTCAATCACCCCAACATCATCACCGTCTACGATGTGGGTGTTGAAGGCGAGACGCCGTATCTGGTGTCGGAGCTCATCGACGGTGATTCGCTTCGCAGCGAGATGCTCCGGGGCCGCCTCCCGCTCAAGCGCGCCATCGAGATCACCCGGCAGATTGCGGAGGGGCTGGCGGCGGCCCACGAGGCGGGCATCGTCCACCGCGACCTGAAGCCCGAGAACGTGATGGTGACCCCCGACGATCGCGTCAAGATCGTCGATTTCGGCCTGGCGATGGCCGATGGCAGCGACGAGGTCCTGCTGGCAGGGCAGACCAGGACCGAGACGGCCGACGGGCTGATCGTGGGCACCGTCCCCTACATGAGCCCCGAGCAGGCGCGCGGCGGCAGGGCCGACTTCCGTTCGGACCAGTTCGCGCTGGGCGTGATGCTCTACGAGATGGCGACGGCGACCCACCCCTTTCAGCGCGAGACGTCGGTGCAGACGCTGTCGGCGATCATCGCGGACGACCCGCCCGATCCGGCCCTGGCCACTCCGCCCGTCCCGCTGGCGGTCCGGTTGCTGCTCCGTCGGCTGCTGGCCAAGAACCCGCGCGAGCGTTTCGCGCACACCGCGGACCTGGCGGCCGACCTGCGCACGATTCGCGAGGTGCTGGCCGAGAGCGCGTCCGGCGTCACGACACCCGTCGCGGACCCTCCGGCGACGTGGCCGCTCCGGGTCGCATCGGCGGCGCTCGTCGGCGCCGTTGGCCTGTTCGGCGGATGGGCGCTCGCGACCGCCGACAACCGCGCGAGCTTCGAGCGGTTCACCCCGTTCGCCACCGATGCCGGCTATCAGGGCGTGCCGGCGTGGTCGCCGGACGGCAGGACCATCGCCTACGAGGCCGAGATCGACGGCGTCGTGCAGATCTTCACGCGCTCGCTCGGCTCGCCGATGCGCACGCAGGTGACGCGGTCGGCCTTCGACTGCTTCAGCCCGTTCTGGTCGACTGACGGACGCACCATCTACTATCACTCGCTGGCGCGCGACACCGACGCGCTGTGGCGGGTCAGTCCCGCTGGCGGGGCGCCCGACGTCGTCATCGAGGGCGCGGCGCGGGCGCACATCTCGCCTGATGGCCGTGCCGCCGTGTTCCTCCGGCAGGAACCGCTGGAGACGAACATGACGCTGTGGACTGTCGCGCTGCCGGACGGCACGCCGGAGCGGTACGCCCGAGGAGCGCTGGCCGATGAGGACTTCGCCGGCGGCTACCTGCGTTTCTCGCCCAGCGGCACCAAGGTGATGGCCTGGCTGGGGCCGACGAGGAGCACGAGTGTAGCCGGCTTCTGGGAGTTGCCGATGCCGCGCGGCGAACCCCGCAGCCTGCCATACCTCGGGGGCGGAGATCTCCGGCCGCCGAGCTTCACGTGGCTGCCGGACAATCGCCATCTGGTCGTCACCCGCTCGGATGGCCCGACCCCTGGCACGCATCTCTGGCTGGCCGACACGCGGACGGAGCGCGTCACGCCTTTGACGACCACCGCGCTCAATGAGAGTTCGCCGGGCCTGTCGCCCGACGGACGTACGCTGGCATTCGACTCGCAGGCCACGGACTTCGATCTCGTGGAAGTGCCGCTGGACGGTTCGCCGCTGCGGCCGTTCCTGAGCAGCACGCGCAACGAGTACGACCCCGCCACGTCACCCGTGAGCACGCAGTTCGCGTACGTCACCGACCGGACCGGCAGTCTGCAGATCTGGCTGCAGAACGAAGAGGGATACCTGCAGCAGCCGCTCGTGAGCGAAACCGACTTCAAGGGCGGCGCGTCGCTGGCGATAGGGGCGCTGGCGTTTTCCCCCGACGGCAAGCGGCTGGCGTTCCAGCGCGCACAGGAGGCCACAGCGCAGGACAGCCAGCGCGGATTCCGACTCTGGATCACTTCGACGTCGGGCGGCCCCCCGATGGCGATCGGGGGCGCCGCCAGCTACCAGGACGCGCCGACATGGTCGCCCGATGGCGAGTGGATTGCCTTCATTTCCCGTCCGATGTCGGGCGGAAGCCTGGGCCTGATGAAGGCGCGCGTGGGCGACGCGGGCAAGCCGGTGGTTCTCGCGGCCGAAATCCCGCCCTTCCTGGCGCGCCCGCAATGGTCGCCGAACGGTCAATCCATTCTGTGCGAGACCGCGGATGGGTTGACGATCGTCGCCGCGGACGGGAGCGGATCGCGCGTTCTGACCGATCCTGGCTGGCTCGCGTACGCCTGGGACGCGGATGGCCGGCGCGTCTACGGCCTTCGGCCGACGGACGACCAGCATCACTTCATGTTCGTGGTGCTGGACGCGCAGACGGGGGCGGAGAAGGTGATCAACGCCAATCTGGGCACGATACCGCAGGCCCTGCAGCCCATCCGGGGGTTCAGCCGGCTCCGGAACGGGAGCTTCCTGACCTCGATCGCTCGCGTCCGGTCCGATATCTACCTGATGGAGGGCTTGCGCCTGCCGGGTACGCTCTGGCAACGCCTGTGGCCGTTCGCCAACCTCGGGCGCTGAAGAAAACCTGAGACTTTCCCAAGATTCTCCCGGGCCGGGTCCGTCTTATACTCCGACACCCACGGAGGGACCATGCCACGAACCGTATCGCTCGTCGTCGCCCTGGTCGTCGGCGTCTCGGCGTTATATCCGGCTGTGCAGGCGTGCGGTGACAAGTTCCTGATGGTGGGGCGCGGGGCACGGTTCCAGCGCGCATACGCATCGGTCCACCCGGGCAAGATCCTCATCTACGCCCGGCCCTCGACCAACGCCCGGGCGGCCATCCGCGACCCACAGCTCCACAGGGCCTTGCGGCAGGCCGGGCACGCCGTCTCGGTGATCGAAGACTGGGCGCTGCTCGAACAGGCGCTGAAGATGGCCCCGACCGATGTGGTGCTCGTGGATGTCTCGGAGGCCGCCAGGCTGCAGGCCGCCATGGAGGCATCACCCACGCGGCCCGACACGCTGTTCGTGGCCTTCCCGTCGGCGCAGCCGCCGAGCGACGTCATCTGCCGGCTCAAGTCGTCCGACAAGCCCATCCGATTCCTGGACGAAGTCGAGAACGTGATGAAGGCGCGCACCAGGCGCGCGAAGACGTCGTAGCCCTCGCCCGGGGAGAGTGATGCCATGACCGCGACGCTCTGTCGTCTTCTGCCGGTCGCGACGCTCGCGGCTCTGACCTGCGCTCCTGCCCTCGCACACGACGCCCTCGCCCAGGCGTGGGTCCCGGCCAGTGGCGAGGGCGCCGTGTCGGTCGCCTTTCAGACGATGAAGGTAACGAGGCACCTGGCGGGGACGGTAGAAGTGCCGGCCGGGGACATCGATACCAACGTCGTCCTCACGGATTTCACCTTTGGCCTGACCGACAAGATCGCCGTGGACCTGGCCCTCCCGCTCGTCACCTCCAGGTACGTCGGGTCCTTCGCGCACCCGGGCACGGACATCGACGACGGTGCCTATCGAACGTCGTTGACGGACCTTCGCTTCGCGTTGCGCTACAACCTGACTCGCGAGGGCGCCGTCATCACGCCGTACATAGGATCCATTGTTCCCAGCAACAACTACGCGTTCTACGGGCATGCGGCGCCCGGCCAGCAGTTGAAGGAACTGCAGGTCGGGGTCTATGGGGCCAAGCTCCTCGAGAGTGGCCTGCCTGGGCTGTTCATCTCGGGCCGCTACGGCTTCGGCTTCGTCGAGCGCGTGCTCGACATCTCCCACAATCGCAGCCTGGCCGATCTCGAGGTCGGGTACTTCTTCTCGTCGCGGTTCCGTGCGTTCACCATGGCCAACGGTGGGTACACGCACGGCGGTATCGACTTTCCGGCCTCCGGATTGCCCGGATTACCCGCCGAGTATCGCGTGAACCACGACCAGATCCAGCGTGTTCATTTCCTGAACCTCGGCGCGGGCGCGGCGTTCTCGATCAACGACTCGTTCGATGTCTTCGGGTCCTTCACGTCCCAGGTTGCCGGTCGCAACGGTCATTCGATGGATCGGGGGGTGACCGTCGGTCTCAGCTGGGGGTTCCGGCGCAGGACCGACCCCGGCGAATCGGCGGCGTCCACCGCCCCATCGAGCAACGCGCCCGGGTCCGAGACCGCGAAGCGCGAGGGCACGCTCCTCAGGTGCATCTGCCAGAAGTCATGATCGCTGGCGCCCGCCGGTCAGCGACGAGAGGGACTGGGTCGAATGGGCGGGCTTCGATCGACGGAAGGTGAACAGGAGCGAGCCGATCCGGACGAGGTCCCCATCGACGACCGGCACGGCTCCCTCGACGCGCCGGTTGTTGACATAGGTGCCGTTCTTGCTTCCGAGGTCTTCGACCTCGGCACGGTCCACCCCGATGCTGAACCGCGCGTGACGACGGGACACCGTGCTCGACTTCAGCAGGATCAGGCCGGGGCCCTCGCGGCCGAGGACGTTCGCGCCGGGGAGAAGCGCGATTTCATCAGGATCCCCGATCAGCCACCCTGTCGGCGTGGCTTCATCCGACTGGCCGTCCGGCGCGTCGGAGCCCGGATATGCGAACGCGTAGCCGAAGGCGTGAACCGTCCGAATCAGGTGCGGATGGCGTCGCCGGTCGTCGATGGCCACGCGGATTTCGGAGATGAGGGACGGCAGGCTGCTGGCCGACACGAACGTACCCGGCCACAGCCGGGCGTGCAGTTCGGTCTTCGACACCGCCTCGGGCCGGCGTTCGATGATCAGCGCGAGCAGATCGAACGCTTTGTTCGACAGGTGCACTTCCCTCCCGTCGACCCACAGCTGTCGCGATGCCGAGTCGAACGTGAGATTCTCGGTCTGCAGTCGCACCACGCCACCCCTGTCAGCCTGGTGCGATATTTTACGACGCTTGCCGCGACCGGTACCGCCATGTCGGCGGGCAGGCGGCCAGCGCACCCGGCGAGCGCGGTGGTTCACTTCACGCGGCAATCGGGACTGGCGCCGCCGTTCTTCCGGAGGAAGTCCACGTAGTACCCGGCGTAATCGGTGGCCTGGCGGCGGTCGGCGTCCGTGACGAGCAGCGGGCCGACGTCGCGCGCCCAGGCCGCCGCGCACTGCGCGCCGGGCGTGTCGCCTGAGACGCACGAGCGGAATGCGCCGAACGCCTTGCGATAGGTGTCGAAGTCGGCGCGCGTCATGGGCGAGCCGTGCCCGGGCACCGCAATGCGGAACGGCGTGGCCCACACCTCGTCCAGCGCGGCCTGCCATCGCGCCGGGCAGGCGGTCTCGAAGAAGGGCGCGGGCAGGGTGACGAGGTCGCCAATCACCGCCACGCGGGTCGCCTCGTCGTAGAGCCAGAGGTCGGCGTCGGTCACCGCGTCGGCCGCGATGCGCAGCGAGAGTGGCCGTCCCGCAAGGCGTCGGGTTCCCGACTGCTCGATTGGCACGTCCGGCCGCAGTGCGTCGCTGGTCTGCATCGTGGCCAGGAACAGGTCCACCTCTTCCCGCCGTATGGCCGACGCCTCAGGTGGCCGCTCACGCGCGGCCGCGACGTTGCGTGCCAGGAACCCACCTGATGCGAGTGCGCGATCCACCGCGCGTGTGGTGTAGACCTCCGCGTTCGGATGCGCGGCCTTCACGCGGCCGTTGCCGCTGGCGTGATCCAGGTGCCAGTGGGTGTTGACGATGACCGACACCGGCAGGCGCCTGTCGCGCGCGAAGGCGAGGATGCCGTCGCTGTGCCATGGATGGCGTCCCGTGTCAATCACGATCAACCCTTCGGGCGCCACGAGAATCACCGAGTTGCCGTCGGGCCCGCGCTCCGGGAGCATGGCGCCAGGCACCAGGTAGGTGTCCGGCGCGATCTCGCGCGCGGTGGGAGGCGCCGGGTGGGTGGGCGCCGTCTGCGCGAGCGCCAGCATCAGCAGCAGCGGCACGATTCTCATGGCCGCGACAGCGTATCAGCGCGCGCCCGGTCCGACCTCGGGGCCCGCCGATTCACTGGGGGCCAGCCGTGGGACGGCTTCGCCCTGCCTCAAATCCACCGCCGGACCCGGGCCCGATAGCGCTCGTAGGCGTCGCCGAAGCGCTGTTCGAGATACGCCTCTTCCCTCAGGACGACGCCGTAGTGCGTGGCGACCAGGACTCCCGGCAGCAGCATGAGTGACCACAACTGCACCAGCAGCAGCGCGAGACCGGCATAGGCCGTGGCTCCGAAGAGGTACACGGGGTTGCGTGTGAGGCGGAAGGGACCGATCTCGACGAGCGCCGTCGTCGCCGCCGAGTTGTGAATCGGCGTCCCGGCCTACTCCCGGGCGTGAGAGACGGCAATCGTCTCAGCGTGGGCGACGCTGATTCCGGAAGAATGCCCACATCTCCTCCGTCGCGTCGAATGCCCGGCCACGTGATCGAAGCTGGTCATGCGCACGGCGTTGGCGGCATTGCCACCGCCGCCGTGCAGCACGATGACCACGGGGGCGGGTCCACCCCGGCCAAAGTCGTGCACGAGGTAGGTCCGCTGCCGGCCATCGTGGGCCAGCGTCCGCTGTGCCGGGTCAGCCTCGGCGTGATGCTCCTGGCCGACCAGCGCACCGGCCGTCGAGACGAGGGCCACGGCAACGGCCGCCGCATCTACCCGCACTCCGCACCCGCCCGCACCCGTTCGCACCCGTCCGCACCTGCCCGCACCTGTTCGCACCCGCCCGCACCCGTTCGCACCTGCCGGCTCCCGTCCGTGATTGGGCAGTCTGGTTACTCGGGTGTTGGGCGTATACTGCCGCTGCAATCCGCCCGGCCTGCGCCGGGCCACGAAGGAGGCTGGCATGTCACTGTCACGTCGCAGCTTTGTCCGTTCCATCGGGCTGGGAGGTGCCGGCCTGTCCACTGCGCTCGTCATCGGCCGCGGTCGCGAGGCCATGGCCTTCCAGGGCGGCATGGTCCAGCCGCTGCAGCCGCCGGACGACGGGCTCATCCATATCGACTCGAACGAGAACGCGCGCGGCCCTGGCAAGTCGTCGCTCGACGCGCTGCATCGTGCCATCTCGCCGCGCGTGGGGCGGGGCTATCCGCCGGACTACGTGCGCGATCTCACCACCACCATCGCGCAGCACTACGGCGTGGACCCGGGCGCCGTGATCATCGGCACCGGCTCCGGCCCGATCCTGGAGGGTGGGGCGCGTGCGTTCTGTTCCGCGACGAAGCCGCTGGTCACCGCGTCGCCGTCTTACGCGCAGCCCGAGGGCGCCGCGCGCCGGGTTGGCGCGTCGATCAAGGCGATTCCTGTCGATCGCGATCTCAAGCTCGACCTGAACGCGATGGCCGAGGCCGCGAAGGGCGCCGGCATGGTGTTCTTCTGCAACCCGAACAACCCCACGGCGACCGCGCACCCGTTCAGCGCCGTCGAGCAGTTCGTCCGCCGCGTCAAGAAGGAATCGCCGGACACGGCCATCCTCGTGGACGAGGCCTACATCGACTACACGTACGACCCGAACGTCAAGACGGCCGTGCCCCTGGCCAAGGAGCTGCCGGGCGTGTTCGTGGCGCGCACCTTCTCGAAGGCGCACGGCATGGCGGGGCTTCGCCTCGGATACGCGGTCGGACAGCCGGAGACGGTGCGGGCCGTCTCGCAGGCCTGGAGCCTGGGCAGCATGAACACGCTGACCGCGGCCGCCGGCATCACGTCGTTCCTGGACACCGCGCACATGGAAGAGGAGCGCAAGGAGAACGCGCGCGTGCGCGACTTCACCCTGCAGGCCTTCCGGAAGATGGGCTACGAGGCGTCCGACTGCCACACCAACTGCGTCTTCGTGAACATCGGCCGGCCCGCCAAGGAATTCCGGGACGCCTGCCGCAAGCTCGGCGTCGCCGTGGGCCGCGATTTCCCGCCCATGGAGAAGACGCACACCCGCATTTCGCTCGGGACGATGGACGAGATGCGGAAGGCCGTGGAGGTGTTCGAGAAGGTGCTCGGAAAGGCCACCAACCTGTAGTCAGGCATGCCGTTGTCAACGGGATCGGGGCCCGCCATCTCGTCATGGTGGGCCCGATCTCCCGGGCACGGCGGGACGCCTTCATGCCGGGTCTAGACCGCGCGGGCGCCGACCGTCGCGGGTTCGTCCCTCGGATCGCGCCGCCTGGCTCGGGCGAGGACGACGGCCAGCACCATCATCACTGCCGCAATACCGAACGTGCGCTGCATTCCTGAAGCCACTGCCTCCGGCGTCGCGGCAGCGATGTCGCTCGAGGCGGAAACGCGCGTGAAGAGGGTGCCCATGGCCGAGGCACCGGTGATGAACCCCAGGTTCCTCGAGAGGCTGAGCAGGCCGGCCACGAGGCCTCGCCGGGCCGTGGGCGTCGCGTTCATGATCGCCGTGGTGTTGGCCGCCTGGAACAGCGCGTAGGTTGCAGTCATCGCGACGATGGGCACGAGGTAGCCGGCAGGGCCGAGCGCTGCGGGAATCACGGAGAGCAGGGTGCTGCCGCCGGCGATCCCGATCAGGCCCGCCCTCGTCATGCGGGGGGCACCGAAACGGTCAACGAGTCGCCCGGCGGGCGTGCCGCTCAACGCGGCGACGAGCGGTCCCACCGCCAACACGAGCCCTGCCTCCGCCGCCGTGAGCCCGAGCGTGCGGGACAGGTAGAACGGCCCGACGACCAGTGTCGCCATCATCACCGCCGACACCATCGTGCTCGAGACGAGGCCGCCGCTCACGGCCGGATCGCGGAACACCCCCTGCGGGATCACCGGCGCCGCCGCGCTCTTCTCGACGAGGAGGAAGGCCGCGGTACCGCAGACAGCCGCCAGCAGCAGCGAGACGTTGAGTGGACCGAAATGGCCAGCCCCCATGGTCATGGCCAGTGTGTAGGTGGACAGCGTGACGGCCAGGACGAAGGTGCCGAGCGAGTCGACGCCGCCTTTGCTGGCGCCGGGTGCGTGGGTGTCCACCGGCACGCACCGCCGGACCAGCAGAAGAGCGACGAGCCCCGCAGGAACGTTTGCGAGGAAGATGGCCCGCCAGCCGGGCGCTGTGATCAGCGCGCCGCCGAGTACGGGCCCCAGGGCCGTGCCCGCCGCAGACATCGTGCCGAGCCACCCCATGGCGGCGCCGGTCCCCGACTTCGACACCGTGTCGCTGGCGATTGCGAGGGTGAGGGACATCATCAACGCCGCGCCGGCACCCTGTCCGGCCCGGGCGGCGATCAGGGTGGACAGCGTGGGCGCCACGCCGCACAGGAACGATGACGACGTGAACAGGACGATGCCAGCGGCCAGTAGCCGCCGGCGGCCAATCCGGTCTCCGAGCTTCCCCGCCGCGACACTCAACGTCGTCATGGAGACGAGATAAGCGAGGACGATCCACTGTGCGTCCTGAAAGGAGGCACCCAGCGCGCGCGCGAGTTCCGGCAGGGCCGCATTGACGCTGCTGGTGGCGAGCGACGGCAACAGCACGGGGAGTGACAGGCTCACGAGCGCCGGTTTCGACATGCCCCCAGCGTAGTGAGCGGTCGATCATGGCGGAAGACGCAGCATAGGCACTGTATTCGTGCGTTTGACGCCATGTCTCAACCGTGACATCGTCTGGCCATGTCCAGCCCGGACCTGAACCTGCTCTATACGCTGAACGCGGTGCTCTCCGAGGGCAGCGTCGTGCGCGCGGCGCAGCGACTGCAGCTCAGCCCCTCGGCGATGAGCCGGGCGCTGGCGCGGCTGCGTGAAACCACGGGGGA
This sequence comes from Acidobacteriota bacterium, assembly GCA_020851565.1. Taxonomy (GTDB): domain Bacteria; phylum Acidobacteriota; class Vicinamibacteria; order Vicinamibacterales; family UBA2999; genus VFZN01. The sequence continues at coordinate 46,346 of JADZCN010000161.1, forward strand.
TCCCCTGCTGGTGAGGGCCGGCCGCGGGCTCGTGCCGACGCCGCGGGCCCTCGAGCTCCGCGAACGGGTGGATGAGCTCGTGCAGGATGTCGAAGCCGTGCTCAGGCCGGCGACGAGGCCCGACCTGAAGCGGGTGGCGCGAACGTTCACGGTGCGTGCGCGCGAAGGGTTCGCGGAGACTTTCGGGCCGGCCCTGGTCGCGCGAGTGGCCAGGGACGCGCCGGGGGTGCGGTTGCGCTTCGTGCCGAAGCTGTCCAGGGACAGTGCTGCGCTCCGCGACGGCACGGTCGATCTGGAAACGGGGGTCGTGGGCCAGGCGACGAGCCCGGAGCTTCGTGAGCAGGCGTTGTTTCGTGACCGGTTCGTCGGGGTGGTGCGGCGCAGGCACCCGTTCGCCAGGGGCAGGATGACGGCCGCCCGCTATTCATCCGGGCGGCACATCAGCGTGTCGCGCCTGGGGCTCGAGCGCGGCCGGATCGATGCGGTGCTGGCGCCGCTGGGTCTCGAACGCGAGGTGTCGACGATTGCCGGCGGCTTCGCCACCGCGGTGGCCCTCGCCCGCGCCTCGGACCTCGTCGCCACGGTTCCCGAGCGGCACACCGCGGCGCTGCGCGCCGGTATGCACACCTTCCCCCTGCCCTTCGACGTCCCGCCGCTCGTGCTGTCGATGCTCTGGCACCCCCGGATGCACGCGGATCCGGTCCACGCGTGGTTGCGCGCCTGCGTTCGGGAGGCGTGCAAGGTAGGATAGCCCCTGCCTGGCCATGAACGAACGACGCCTCGTCCCGATCGCGTTCCTTCCGTGCGTGATGGCGCTGCTGCTGGCATCGAGCGCGCAGGCCCAGAGCACGGTCATCGCCGGCGGCACCGTCATCGACGGCACCGGCCGATCCATTCGCGACGCCACCGTTGTCGTCACCGGCGATCGCATCGCCTGCGTCGGCTCGTCCGCCGAGTGCCCTGCCCCTGCCGGCGCCACGCGCGTGGATGCGACGGGGCGTTTCATCACGCCCGGGCTCGTGGACGCGCACGTGCACTTCAGCCAGACGGGATGGATCGATGGGCGCCCTGACGGGCTTTCCGTTCCGGACCTCTACCCGTACCCGGAGACGGCGCGCGCGCTGCGCGCGAATCCCGGGCGCTGGTATCGCGCCTACCTGTGCAGCGGCATCACGGCGGTCTACGACGTCGGCGGCCATCCGTGGACCACGAGGCTGCCTGGCGCGGCAGAGCGCGACCCGATGGCGCCGCACGTTCGCGCCGCCGGCCCGCTCATCACGCACGCGGGCCCGGCCGCGCTCAACGTCGACGAGGAGATCTACACCTTCCTGCCGATGGCCACCTCCGCCGACGTGCAGTCGAGCGTCGCGAAGCTGAAAGCCATGGGCGCCCAGGCCGTCAAGGTCTGGTACCTCGCGCCGCAGCCCGCACGCCGCGCGGAGCTCGATGCCCGCATGATGGAGGTGGGTGCCGCGGCAAAGGCCGCTGGCCTCGATCTCATCGTGCACGCCACCGGGCTTCGCGAGGCAAAGGTGGCGCTGCGCGCGGGCGCCGTGCTCCTGGTGCACAGCGTCGAGGATCAGCGGATCGACGACGAGTTCCTGGGCCTGCTCTCGGCGAATCGCGCCGTCTACGCGCCGACGCTCACGGTCGGGCGCAATGCGACCCGCGCGAGTGTGGCCATCGGGCTCGGCCAGCGCTTCCCGATCGACGACCCCGGACGGTGCGTGGATGCGGACACCGTGGCCAAGATTGGCAACGTCGAGCCGCTGCGTCCGCTCATTCCCGAGGAACGGCGGTCGCCCGACGTCGCCTTCCGTCGGCTGGAAGCAGTCGGCGCGCGCGTCGCGCTCATGGGCGAGAACCTCCAGCGCGTGCACGCATCCGGCAACACCATCGTCGCCGCCACCGACGCCGGGAATCCGCTCACCCTGCACGGCCCCTCCATCTACGACGAGATGGAGGCGATGCAGGCGGCCGGGATACCGGCAGCGGACATCGTCCTGATGGCCACGCGCAACGGTGCGCGGGCGATGGGCCGCGCGGGCGACTTCGGCACCCTCGAGGCGGGCCGGATTGCAGACCTGCTGGTGCTCGCCGAGGACCCCCGGACGGACGAGCGCGCGTTCCGCACGCTCACGCACGTGATGCGCGCCGGGCGGCTGCACCGCCAGGCGGACCTCGCGCAGCGCTGAGGCGGTCGAACGTAACAATTGTGTTTGTATATCAATTGATATACAGTCCGGCACCATGCCGGACAGGCCGCGAAGCGTCGATCACCTGCTCCCCTTGAAGCCGAAGGTCCTGCACGTCCTGCTGGCCCTCGCCGATGGCCCGCGCCACGGCTACAGCATCATGCAGGAGGTTGCCGCTCGCACCGATGGACAGGTGCGGGTGTGGCCCGCCGCGCTCTACGGCACGTTGCGCGAGCTGGAGGACATGGACTGGATCGTCGAGTCGGACACGCGACCTTCCGATGACGACGAGCGGCGTCGCTATTTTGCGCTGACGCCCCTCGGGAAGCGCGTCCTCGGTGCCGAGGTGCGGCGCCTGGAAGCCATCGTGGCTCACGCGCGCACCAGCCGCGCCCTGCGCGGGGAGGGGCGCGCATGAAAACACCGGGAGCGCGCCCGTACGATCGGCTGCTGCGGCTGTTGCCAGGGCGGGATCCGCGTGAGCGGCAGGCGATTGGGGACGACGCGGCACGGCTCCTGGACGGCGCTCGTGCGCGTGGCCGAGGCGCGTTGGTGTCGACGTGGCTCTCGCTGCTCTGGGATCTCGCCATCGCCGGTGCCGGGCGGGATCTCGCCCGCGCGATTCGATCGATGGTGCGCGCACCGGGATTCACCCTGACGGTGTCCCTGCTTCTCGGCCTCGGCGTCGCGGCCACGACGACGCTGTTCGCCCTGGTGAACGCGGCCCTGCTGGCGCCCTTGCCCTATGAGGCCCCGGAACGTCTGGTGATGGTCTGGGAGTCGAACGTTCCGCGGAATCGGCTGCGCGAGGGGCCATCGCCGGGGAACCTCAACGACTGGGTCGCCAGCAGCGATGCGTTCGAGGCGCTCACCGGATGGTGGACCGCACAGGCGACGCTGCGTGGCCTGGATGGCAGCACGCCGGTCACCGGAGTCCAGGTGACGAAGGGCTTCTTCGAGGTGTTTCGGCGCGCGCCGCTCCTCGGCCGGACGTTCGCGGACGACGAGTACGCGGGCAGGCCGTCGATCCCGTCGGGAAGGGTGGGCGCCGAGCCGATCCTCGTCCTGAGCCATCGCCTGTGGCAGAGCCTCGGGGCCGACCCCGCGCTGGTCGGAGGCACCGTCCGCGTCGAAGGCCGCGACTGGCGCGTCCTCGGCGTCATGCCTGCCGACTTCGCCGTCCCCGACGCCCAGGCGGCGTTCTGGACACCGTGGGACATGCGCGAGTCCTACAGCGGCCCTCGCTTTCCCGAGGGGCCGCCGCGCGAGGCCCGCTTTCTGCGTGTCGCCGGCCGCGTGAAGCCCGGCCTGTCTCGCGAAGCCGCCACGGAAAGGATGGAGGTGCTCGCGGCCCGCGTCGCGGCGGATCATCCGCGCACGAACGCCGAGTGGAGCGTAGAGCTCGTGCCGTTGAGGGAGGAGCTGGTTCGCTCGAGCCGCACGGGACTGCTGCTCGTGTTTGGCGCGGTGTCGTGCCTGCTCCTGCTGGTTTGCGCCAACGTGGCGAGCCTCTCGATTGTGCGCGGCACGGCGCGCGCGCGCGAGATGGCCATCCGGCTGGCGCTGGGCGCCGGCCGGCCGCGCGTTGTGAGGGAACGTCTGGCTGAGGCCGCGGTGTGTGCCGCGCTCACCGCGATCGTGGCCATCGTGTTCACCGCCTGGTCACTGGGGGCCGCGGTCGCATTTGCCCCCGCGGACATCCCCCGGCTGGATGAGGTCCACATGAACGCGCGTGTCGTGGCGTTTGCCGCGGCCCTCGCGCTCCTGGCCACCGTCATGGGCGTCCTGCTTCCGGGCCTTCGAGGCAGCGCGCCTGCGATTGCGCCAGCACTCAAGGACGGCGCGCCGGCATACGGGCAGCACGCCAGCCGCATGCGCCGAGGGCTCGTCATCGCCGAGATCGCCGTCACGGTGGTGCTCCTGGTCGGCGCCGGACTGCTGGCCAGGAGTTTCGCGAGCCTGCAGCGCGTGGACCCCGGCTTCGACGCGCGCAACCTGCTGGTGATGCGAATCGCGCCCGATGTGACGCGGTACCGCGGGGCCCAGGTGACGGACTACTACCAGCGCGTCCTCGACTCCATCCGCGAGCTGCCCGGCGTCGCATCGTCCGCCGCGGTCACGGTTCTCCCGATGAGCACCATCGGCTCGGACTTCTACCGGCCGTATTGGCTGCAGGGCGCGCGTCCCGCGGGGAATACCCTCCCACAGGCGAACGTCCGGATGGCGACGCCCGGTTACTTCGAGACGCTCGGCCTGCCGCTCGTGTCAGGCCGCGAGTTCTCGGCTGGAGACACGGTGGAGGCGCCGCGGGTGGTCATCGTCAATGAGAGCCTCGCGCGCAGCGCCTGGAACGGCGAGGACCCCGTGGGTCGCACGCTGGTCCTCGACTACCAGGGCGGCCCGACCGAACGCCTGGTCGTCGGCGTCGTCCGCGATGCCAGATACGACGGCCCGCGCAGCGCCCCGTCGCCCGAGATCTTCATCCCGCACGCGCAGAACCCCTACCTGGTGATGAACGTCGTGGTGCGGACCACGATGGACCCGGACGCGTTGGCCCGGCCGGCGCGGGCGCAGGCACTGAAGGTCGACCCCGATCAGCCGGTCCACTCCGTCACGACGATGGAGCGGCTGCTCGACGAGACCATGCAGCAGGACCGCTTCGCGATGCTGTTCGTGGCGCTCTTTGCCGTGGCGGGTCTGGTGACCGCCGCCACGGGCGTCTATGCGCTCCTGGCGTTCACCGTCGCCCAGCGTCGGCGCGAGATCGCGGTGCGGATGGCGATCGGGGCGTCATCGCGCTCCGTCGCGCGGCTGATCGTGGGGGAGTCCCTCGTGCTGGCCATCGCAGGCTGCGCCGTCGGCGCCCTCGGCGTGGCCGCCGTCAGCGGGTTGGCGCGGTCCGTCCTCTTCGGCGTTGCGCCACAGGACCCGTTCACGCTGGGGGCGACCGCTGCCGTTCTCGTCGCCACAGTGCTGGTGGCGAGTTGGCTGCCGGCGCGGCGCGCCGCGAGGGTCAACCCGGTCTCGGCGCTGCGTGTCTGAGACCCGGGCGACCCTCCCGAACGCCACGGCGGCGCCGGCCCCAATCGTCGCGAGTGCGGCGAACATCACGCCGTAGCCGCCCGACGCGACGATGAACCCGGCAGCGATCGGGCCGAGGGCATCGCCGATGTCGTAGATGGTACCGAACACTCCATGGGCCGCGCCGTAGCGCTCGCGACGCGTCAGGTCCGTGATGAAGGCGCTGGTCGCCGCCGTGGTGGTGGCCACTCCCGCGGCGTACACGACTACCGCCGCCGTCAGCCAGCCGGGACTGGCGGCGAGTGGCAGTCCCCCAACCACGGCACTGCACAGTGCCAGCCCCGCCACGATGACGTGACGACGGCCCACGCGGTCCGACACGACTCCGAGCACGGGTCGAATCGCCAGCGTCGTCAGCGTCTGTGCCGCGAAGAGCCAGCCGATCTCCGCAGGCGACATGCGCACGACGTCCCGGGCGTACAGCGGCAGGAAGGCGTTGAGCGCGCCGCTCAGCACGAACTGCGCGGCGTGCGCTGCGCTGGTGGCCAGCACGAGCCTGTGCCGCAGTACTTCGACCACCCCGTCACGAAAGGCCGCCCAGTCGAGCGCCCGCGGTGATGTGGCCCCGGCCCCGTGGAACGACAGCCGGCTGACGAGCGCCGGGGAGAGGACCCCGATCGCGCCGGCGGCGAGGAACGCCAGATCGAAACGCCCCGCAGCCATGGCGTACCCGCCGACTACCGGCCCGAGGGCCTGGCCGGCGCCCTGCGCCGTGGCCAGCGTGCTCAACCACGCGCCGCGGCGCCCCACGGGCGCCAGGTCGGAGGCCGCCGCCGATGCCACGGGTCCGAAGATGGCCGTCGCGTGTCCGTGGAGGATGCGCACCACGACGAGCAGGGCCAGCGATGCCACGCACAAGTAGGCGAAGGGCATCACGGCGAACACGAGCGCGCCAGCCATCAGGAGGCGCCGGCGACCCAGCAGGTCCGACAGCGCGCCTGCGGGAAGCTTCACGAAGATGCCGGTGATGGTGGAAGCGCCGACGACGAGCCCGACGATCTCGGGGCCGGCGCCAAGGTCGCGGGCGAAGAGCGGCAGCAGCGGCGTGCGGCAGATGGCGTTGCTGCAGTATGCCGCCGCGGCGGCAACCGACAGCTTCCCCAGGATCCGCCCCGGATCGCCGCGCGGCTCGCCGGCTGCCATCAGCGGCCTCGGTGGGGGGGCCTCCGTTCGCGCACCTGTCGCCGCGCCCCGTTTGCCACGGGTCGAGGCCCGGCGGTCCTTGCGGACTGCGCGAACGCCAGATACAAGGATTCGAACAGCACGATGCCTCGCTCGAGCAGCTCCGCATCGTCCGGTGTGGAGAGCTGGAGGCCGTCGATGATGGTGCCAACGGGCCCGGCCTCCGGCGCGCCGAAGCGGCTGTCCTTCAGGTCGAGGTCGTGGACGATGGTGGCCAGGCGGGCCACGGCGGCGTCCTGCAGCGCGAACATCGCGCACAGCGTCTCGAAGGTGCAGTGCTCACCGCGATGGCTGAACTCGACGCCGAACATGTCGAAGGGGAGGGAGTCGGCCGAGGGCAGGTGGTCGCGATCCGGCGCGAACGCGAATCGGGCTTCGGCGTCGATGAAGCGGCGGATGAGCCAGGCCGAGCTCATGCGGTCCACACCCGGCCGCGGGCGTGTCACCCAGAGGCGCTTCGTGAACGTGGAGGCATCGAGGCTGGAGGACGAGGCGGCGTCCCGGGCGCGGGCGCCGCCTGCACGGGCTTCCAGATCACCCAGCAGGGCCGCCACGCGATCCCGGCCCGCGCTGCCGAAGAAGTCGATGCGCTCGATCGCTGAGAGCCGTTCCCTGAACAGGCCCAGCTGGCGGGATGCGGAGGGCACCCGCCTGGCCCGGCCGCGCCGCGGAGCGGACAGGCGCTTCAGCACGGTCTCGACCTCCACCGCCAGCGACTGGTAGGCCTCCTGTCGCGCCTGCCGGAACGCCTCGACGAGCGCATCGTCCGACCAGGAGTCGAGCGTGCCGGCCGCGAAGACGGTGGCTTCGCCGCCCGATCCAGTGATCTCGCTCTTCAGCCACTCCATGTCCTCGCGCGCCTGCGCGGTGTCGGGCAGGACGTACACGGCCTGTTTCACCGGCAGCGCGCCAATCCGCTGCAGCCGCCGCCAGGTGCGCACGCGCAGGTTGGACGGCGAGGCCGGCAGCTGGTGCACGAGCACCAGCCAGCGTCCTGCCGAGGCATCGCGCACGGCTGGGGTGTCACCGGGGGTGGCGGCGGGCGTGGGTCGCGCGGGCATGGCTGATACTGTAACAGTCGTTTCAATGTATAGTCATCCTGTTTCACGTCTGGAGGCGCTCGGGCGCCCGACGGCGCCGGGTGGCGCAGAGGAGGCCGTGATGATCCGGATCGTGTCGACTTCGATGGTGGTGGCCGGGGCGCTGGGCGCCGGCGTGTGGGCCTCGGGGCAGGCCGGCGGCGGTCAGCCGGCGCAGAATCCGCGCCAGCAGCCGGGCGCGGCGATGCACATCTACGCGCCGGACCAGCACGACCTCTACGACGGGCGGTTCGTCATCTCCGCCAACCGCATCCACATGATCGGCGGGCTGAACGATCCCGAGGGTTGGGATCACCTCGACAACGAGGCGAAGTCGGCGCGCCTGGTCTCGGGGACCGCGGAGATCGACGTGGACGAGATCCGCAACACGGGCACGTTCGTGGCGAAGCTCCGCATTCCCGAGGGCGACTTCGTGATGACCATGGACCGCTGGCACGAGTTCAGCCCCTGCCAGGACGGCGGGATTGTCGCCTACGTGCACGAGCATGGCGCCGACTCGGGCTGCGGCGACAACAACTGGCCGAAGACCCTCGGCTTCCTGGCCGGGTGGGGCTACGGCCACGCCACGTTGAACGGCACGCCGCTCTACCAGGACTACGAGATGCACTTCATGGTCACGCAGGGCCTGCACGACCGGAAGACGCTGCGCGTGAACTACCCGATGAAGGACAAGCAGCGGCCGGCCGGCGAGACCAACCCGGCCACGCAGCAGATCGACTTCTACATCCGCAGCCCCCAGCCGAACCCGAAGAACCGGCCGGCGCGCCAGGTGTTCGTGCACTTCTTCGGCATGGAAATCACGTGGAAGTGACCCACGCCGCTCGAGCGTCCGTGACCGCTCTCTAGGGCATCAGCCGCGCCCGCTGGTCGGTGTCGGTGAACCCGTCACCTCGGGGATGGACGTCCTGCTTCTTCCGCGAAGGTTTGCGCGATGCGCAACGCGATGCCGGAGGTGTCCGCGTAGGAGATGTTCGAGGTCACGGCCACGACGAGGCCTCGCTCGCGGAACATCATGAGCGATGCGACCATCCCGCCCAGCAACTCGCCGTCGTGACCCACCGCGCTCGCCTGTTCGCCCGCCAGCGTGACGGGTTCGAGGTCCCAGCCCAGGCCATAGCCCGTTGCCTCCCCGGAGGCCAGCCGCTGTGACACCTGGAGCAGCTGCATCGTGGCAGGCTGCAGCAGCGCGCCTTTGCTCATCGCCATGCCGAAGCGCGCGAGGTCCAAGGGCGTGGACACGAAGACGCTGGCACCCGCGTAGCACGACAGGTCGACGTCGCGCATCGGGTCCGGGCCGTAGCGGGGGTCGGCCGCGAACCGCGGGAAGTAGGGCGTCGCCCGGACCGCGGCGGACTCGGTGACGGCGTCGGCCCGAGTGTCGTCCATTCCCAGCGGCTCGAAGACCTGCTTCCGCATGAAGGTCAGGAAGGGCTCGCCTGCAGCGGCTTCCACGGCCGCGCTCACCACGATCCAGCCGTAGCTCGAGTAGCGGTACGCGGTTCCCGGCTCGAAGAGCAGCGGACGATCCGCGAAGTGCTCGAGCGCGTCGACCGGCCGCTCGCAGTGCCGGGAGAAGAGCGGTCCCTCGTCGCCGCCGTCGTTCCGGACGCCGGCGACGTGGCCCATCAACTGGCGCAGCGTGACGGGCCATTCCTTGCGGGGGAATGCAGGCACGTATGCCTGAATCTCGTCATCGAGCGTCAGGCCGCCCTTCTCCAGGAGCAGGCCGACAGCGGCCGAGGTGAGGGCAATAGAGGCGGTGCCGATCCTGAACCGCGTCTCCGGCCCCACGGGCGTTCGCTTCTCGAGGCTGGCCCATCCGAACCCCTCTGCCCACACGATATCGCTGCCGACTCCGACCGCCACCGAGAGTCCCGGCAGGTTCTGCTCCTGGAGGCTCGCACGGGCGAGCTGGCGTCCCTGCTCCACGGCCCCTCCCCACCGTGACGGCGGGGTCGTGTGCGTCAGCGAGGGGACGCCACCGGCCTCAGGGTGCAGGAGGGTCGTCGTGGCGCTCATGAACCCCCAGACTCCCAGGACCGCCATGAGCAGCAGTCCCGCGCCGAGGGCGATCAGCGCGAGCCAGGTTTCCGTCCGGTTCCAGCTCTTCGACACGTGGCCTCCGTGCGAAAGGATCGCCGTGAATCCCTGGCCAGGTCTTCACCGGGAGGTGAGCGTCACCTGAGATTTCCGTGAGCGAGGGCGGGATCGCCGCGTGGGTGGCGTGACGCGCCCCGTCCCGACGCGTCAAGGCCTTCCTTCGGGGGCGAAGCACTGAGGGCCTGCGTCGTCAGCGAAGCGGACGAGACGCGGCGCCTCGCGCCCGCAGCGCCGCGACAATGGTCTCGGGGAACGGGCGCTGCCGCCAGCCGAGGTTTGTCGGTTCCCAGAGCACGGTGCCTCCGTCCGGCTCGTCCGCGTTCGGGTCCGCGCCGCGGTCGAGCATGCCCGACACGAGGGCCAGGTCCTCACAGCCGGCCGCGCGTCCGAGCAGCGTCCATCCGCCCGGGTCTCGGTCCGCGACGTCCGCACCGGCCGCGATCAGGAGGCGCGCGGCCTGGACCGATCCGCACTGCTGGAGCGCGTAGCTCGCCAGCGACTCGCGCGCCGCTCCCAGTTCCGGCGTGCTGCCACCCACACCCGTCGTGGTGGCGCGGCCTATCGTCCGTCGCGGGTACGACCGCCACTGCGCGCGCTCATTCGGGGAGAGGCCGCGTGCCAGGTACTGCTCCAGGGTCGCGAGGTCGTTCTCGCGGATGGCCTCGCTGGCCGATGCATGGTCGGGCCAGTACTCCGGCAGCATGTACACGCCGGCGAGCGCCATCAGCACCGCGACCAGAACCATCAGAGGCTTGCCGAAGAGCGTGTATCCCAGGCCCATGGCTTTCGTGATCAGCGACCCACGACACGGCGGCGCGTCGAGGGTCCACGCCGTCCATTCGATGCGGCCGGGCCGGCCGTCCGGTGACGCCTCAGCCACGGCGCCAGCACGGACTCGAGGTCCCTGCCGATCCAGTCAACGGCCTTTCCCTCGCGATACGTCGCCCAGGACATCAGGGACCCGCCGATGACGGCTTCCACGGTACACGCGAGCGTGCGGGCGTCAACATCATGCCGCAGCTCGCCCGCCGCGATGGCCGCCTCGAGCAGCGCTTCGATCTCGCGGCGCGTCGCACGCGCGTTCTCGACGAGGTGTTCCCGGAGGACGTCGTCGGCGAGGTCGGTTTGCAGGTACGCCAGGTTTCGCAGGAGCGCGTCCGGCGTGGGGGCCAGGTCGGTCATGCAAGCCGCGTACGCCCGCAGCGTCGACAGCGGCCGCCCGCGAGAAGCGGCGCGCAGGCCCGCGAAGACAGCACCGGCACTGCCCGCAAACCGCTCGGACAGCGCCACGATCAGCGCGCGCTTGCTGCCGAAGCGCTGCACCAGGCGGCCGGGCGTGACGCCCGCCTCTGCGGCGATGTCGGCGAGCGTGAGCTCGTGGGGGCCGCGGCGGCTCATGGCACGCTGCGCGGCGGCGAAGACGTCCTCGTCGGTCACCTTCGGGCGCCGGCCCCGGGGAGGAGTTGACAATGGCTAAACCCTGGTTTAGTTTCAGCGTTACTAAATGACAGTTTAGTCGATGGAGCCCATCGATGCGAAAGGTGATCTACGGCGGTGCGATGAGCCTCGACGGCTACATCGCCGGCCCCAACGGCGAGTACGACTGGATCGTGATGGACCCGGACATCGACTTCGCCGGGCTGATGGGCCGGTTCGACACCTTCCTCATCGGCCGCAAGACCTTCCAGGCGATGCAGAAGATGGGCGACGCCGCGCCGCCGGCCCCTGGCATCCGGAACATCGTCTTCTCGAGGACGCTCGGTCCCGGAGACTGCCCGCAGGCGACCCGGAGCGGCGATGCGGAGCGGATGGTGGCCGAGCTCCGTGCGCAGCCCGGCAAGGACATCGCGCTCTTCGGCGGCGGCGAGCTGTTCCGGAGCCTGCTGGCGGCGGGCCTCGTCGACGAGGTGCATTTCCATATCGTTCCGGTGCTGCTCGGCGGCGGGATCCCGCTGCTGCCGTCGCCGGCCGATCGCGCCACGCTCAGGCTGACATCGCACCGGGTGTACGAGAAGACCGGCACGATGGGGCTGGAGTACGAAATCGTCGGAGCGCGTCGCGACTGACCCGCACGCCGTCCATCACCGACCGCCTGCGGCCGGCGAGCCGCCTCCGGGGCTCACCAGGGTCGCGATGCGATAGGCCCCGCCAAACGCGACCGGCTCGTCGTGCTCGATGACGAGTGGTGTCCCCGCCATCAACGGGCCCAGTCGACGATTCAGGTCCGAGAACAATGGCTTCGCAAGCGCGTTGAGCAGCCGACGCTTCAGCGAGGGGTGTTCCTCGTCCCTCAGGAACTTGTCGAAGACCGCTATCCGGCCGCCGGGTTTCAGCACCCGGACAGCCTCCCTCAGGCCGCGTTCCGGCTGCGGCATGACCGCAAGGATGAGGTGCATCACGACGGCGTCGAACGACGAGTCGGGAAATGCCAGCTGTCTCGCATCCATGATGCGCGTTGTCACGGCCCGGCCGGCGCCAGCGGCCCGGCGCTCCAGCTGCTTCAGCATCGCCGGCGTGACGTCAATCGCGGTGACGTGGACGTTCGACGGCAGGAACTCCAGATCCAGGCCCGTGCCGGCGCCGACGATCAGCACGCGGTCGCCGGGAGTGAGCTGCAGTCGGCCAATCGATAACCGCCGGGCGGCGTCGAAGCCTGCGGCACCGGCGATCGCGTCGTACGCTGGCGCCCAGAACGTGTAACGGAGTCGATTCCACATGATCAGGTCCTGGCGTGACTCGCGACGAGCCCGCGTCGCAGGAGCCAGGCGAGGCCGGCCGCGGCGCCGACGTCGTACGCGAGACACCAGGCCGGCCACCAGGCCGGCACCCCGGCGTTCTCGACAACCTGGCCATGAACGGCATCGAAGACGCCATGGCTGGCCAGCGCCACGACGACGATCCACGCGCTCGACTTGAACCCGGCAACGGCCGCAGCCGCGAACAGCGTCATCACCACCGACTCGATGACCACCGCCTGGATCGAGCCGCTCATCGCCGCGAACAGCACGTAGTACGACGCAATCACGATCATCACGGTCGGGTAGAACGCGCGATCGCGATCGAACCCCACTTGCCTCGCGAACACTGCGACGCCGACCGAGAGCACGATGCCGATAGCGTATGGCATGACGGACTGAGTGGACATCAGAAGCTCCTTCCCTGGAGTTGGCGTGTCAACAGGGAAGAACAGTGTCCCACCCGGGCCGGCGACAGGATTGCATGGAGCGGCTGTTGTCCTTGAACGAACCGGCTATTCGGACGTGTTGAACGGCGAGGCAATCTGGACGAAATCGCCGCGCATCAGCGCCGAGGGCGCCATGCCGACCATCTGGTAGAACGTCCTTGTCAGGTGCGCGGCGTCCGCGAAGTCGGCCGCGTGTGCCGCGGCCGCAATTGTTCGCTCGGAGGCGACGGCCACCATGGCGCGCGTCAACTTGCGCCACAGCATATACCGACTGAACGGAAGGCCGACCTGCTCCTTGAACAGGTGGGCAAAGCGGGTGGGCGAAAGGCACGCCAGGCCCGCGGCGCTGTCGAGTGACATCCGCAGGTCGTCCGATTCCCGAATCGCGTCGAGGACCGTGGTCACGCGCGAATCGAACCGGCGCGTCGGGGCCGGGCCTGGCCTCAATCCCTGTACACAGCCGCGAACCAGTGCCGCGACGTCTTCAACTTCATCCGGTCGTTCGGCGAACGCGCGCACCGCCGGCACGATCGACTCCAGCCGCGCATCCGGGACGCTCGTGATGTCCTGCCGAAGAGACGAGGACAACCAGGCACCCTCGCTCGATTCCGGATCGACGAAGGCCATCACCCCGAGTGCGCCGTTGCAGTCGAAGGAGTGCTCGGCGTCGGCCCGCACGACGATGCCGCGGCTCTCGCGCCAGCCGCCGTCCTTGCCGCGGATGGCGACGCACCCGTCGAGCGCGATCACGACCTGGATCGCGTGGTGTGCATGGGAGGGCACGGCCCCCTGGGCCCTGGCGGTCAGAAGGAAGCCGCCCTCCCACAGGTACCACCGCGGGGCGCTCAACCAGCGGTACGGCTCGTCGTTCGGCGTGTAAGCCAGGCCGGCATTCTACCAGCGGCTGCCGTAATGACCCCGTAGATTGAGACGAATCGCACGACTGCCTCGCGCTTCACACCGTGATGGCGACTTTCCCTCGCGCGCGTCCCTCCTCGACGTAGCGAATGGCGGCAGGAACCTCGCTCAGTGGAAATCGGCGGTCAATCACAGGTCTGACCTTCCCCGCCTCGCAGAGCTCCTTCAGGAACAGCAGGTCAGCCTGGGTGGGCCTCATCAGCACGTGTCCCAACGTCTGATGCCCCATCGATAGCACGGGTCCGAACAGTAGCGCGTCAATCAGCTGGCGATTGGAGCCGCCAGTCATCGTGTAGGCGCCGTCTGCGCTGAGGGCACGCTTGTAGTCCCAAATCGACCGATCTCCGTTCACAGCCATGATCAGGTCGTATCGTTGTCCGAGCGCCGCGAAATCGTCTTTCGTGTAGTCGAGCACGTGGTCCGCGCCAATCGAGCGCACCATGTCGATGTTCCTTGTGCTACAGACGCCGGTTACCTCGGCTCCGAACGTCTTGGCAATCTGGACCGCGAACGTCCCGACACCGCCGGATGCGCCGTTGATCAGCACCCGCCGCGCGCGCTCTATCCGGCCCTTCCGAAGGCCCTGAAGCGCCGTGCATCCAGCGGTTGGTATCGCCGCCGCCTCCTCAAACGACAAGTTGGCTGGTTTCAAGGCGAGCGCCTTGTCCGGTGCGACCGCGAACTCCGCGTACGCACCGAAGCCACACCGGGAGAGCTCTCCGAACACGTGGTCGCCCGGGCGGAACCGGGTGACCTGCCGGCCGACCGCTTCGACGCGGCCGGCGATGTCGTTGCCGATGGTCTTGAATCTCGGTTTGCGAAGCCCGGCGACGAGACGGAATGGCAGTGGCGTACCGCGCAGCATGTGCCGGTCGCCTGCGTTCGCGGATGCTGCCAGCACTCTCACCAACACGTCGTCATCACCCACGGCCGGAAGCGGGACCTCCTCGAGGCGCAGCACGTCGGGCGGTCCATAGGTCTCGCGGACGATGGCTTTCATCGTGTTGCTCCTGGGGCCGGCTTGACGAGGCTCACCGGGCGCAAACGGGGCCCCTGGCCAGGCAGCCGTGTGAGCGATGGCGTGCGCACTCGGCGTACATTACCGTCTCTCCGCCTGGCGCGCGTTCGCGTGCTGGCAGCCTTTGCAGGTGCATTCGGAACCAGTGCAGGCCGGGCACGCACAAACCGTCGATTGAGTGGACATCAGAAGCTCCCTGGCTGTGTTGACGTGATGTCAACAACGAAATGGAGTATCGCACCAGGCCGGGCAGCCAGGATTGGACGGAGCGGCTATTGTCCTTGAATGAATCGGCTCTTCGGAACCCTGCGGCAAGATGTTGAAGGGTGAAGTCCGCCGCGGTCCTTCTCAGATCAGCCGCTACGTTCAATCGACTCACGTGGCCGGATCGCTATCGTGAAAAGGACTGCGGCACAGCGCCCGCGATTGAAGGAGCGATGCGATGAAGAGGTCAACCGTCGATCTCGCCTGCGACGCCTCTGCCGAGCCGCGAAGGGTCAGCTGACGGTGATGACGAACGCCCGAGTCGTCTGCGTGGACGGAGTCGGTGCCGTGGAGGCAGTCGTCGTGCACCATACGCGAACCGGGCGGCTGCGCGCGGTGAACACGTCGCTATGCCTGTCGTGCGACGGTTCGACGGCGACCAGCACGCGGGAGGAGGGGGGACGTCTCTGAATCCGGGGGGCGGCCTATTCCTGCCGCAACGTGCGCATGGGGTCGACCCTGGCCGCGCGGGCCGCCGGAATCCATGCCGCCAGCAGGCACGCCGCCACGATCACGCCGAGGCTCACGAGATAGGCCACCGGATCGGCGACGTGCACGATCTGCGAGATCAGCGCGCCCACCGGCGTCGCCAGCACCGCCGCCGCGAGCGCCGCCGCACATGCGGCGCCCGCCACCAGACCGATCATCACGGGCAACGTCGTCTGGGCGAGGATCAGCTCCGTCACCTTGTGCGCGGAGGCGCCGAGCGCCATCCGTACGCCAATCTCGCGCCTGCGCTGCTCGACCAGGTAGGACAGCACGCTGAACAAACCCGAGACCGTCAGCAACAAGGCGAGCCCGCCCAGAATCAGCGACACCCAGAAGGCGACCTGCAGGAAGAAGGTCTCGAGCCTTGCCACCGTGCGCAGGGTGATGATCTGCCCCATGTTCGGATCCACCTTCGTCAGGCGCTCGAGCAGCGCCTGCCGCGCGAGGCCCGGCTCGCCCTGCACGCGGGCGACCACCGACGTCTTCGCGACATCGAGGCTCGTGGGAAGGAAGACGCCGGCCTCCTTCACGTCCGTGAAGCGAAAGCCGCGCACGTCGCGCGCGACGCCGACGACCGTCACCGAACGCGCCTGCACCAGCGCCTCATCCGGTGGCGCGTCGGGATTGACCCTCAGGAGCCCGCCCGGCGCCTGGAGGCCGGCAGCGGGGGCGAGCCGGAGCGTCTCGCCTACTGCCTCGCCGTTGGGCCACAGCGCGCGCGCCACCGATTCGGCGACGATCGCCACCGAATGGTGGTCGCGCTCCCATTCCATGAACGCGCGCCCGCGCACGATGGGGACGCCGAGCACGTCGAAGTACGATCCGGACACGGCCTTGAACGCCACCGCCGTCTTGCCCGAGCCGCCCTCGGCAAAGGCCACGCGCAACGGCGCGAGCAACTGTGGCCTCACGGCGGCGTGCGCCGTGACAGCCGTGTCCCTCGTCACGGCCTGGACCATCGCCGTGCGCGTCGTTTCGTTGTCGAGGTCGATCGACACCGTATCGGCGGTGCGGAAACCTGGATCGAACTGCGCAGACGCAATCGCGCTGCGAAGGAAGATCGCCGCGCAAATCAGCAGCAGCGCCGATGCGAACACCTGCAGGCCAATCAGCGCGTTGCGCGCCCGGCCGGGCCGCGCGTCCTTCACCAGCTCCCCGCGGAGAGTTCGCACCGGGTCGATCGCCGTCGCGTGTAGCGCCGGCATCAGCGCGAAGAGTCCGGTGGCCGCCAACGCGGCGGCTACGAGGAACACCGCGACCCGCCAATCGGCCGCCGGCACGTTGAGGTTGACGTCGCCGATATCGACCGGCATGGTGCGCAGCGCCCAGTAGACCGCGCCCTCGAGCGCCAGGCGCGAGATCAGGTAGCCGCCCGCAGCCGCGGCCAGCCCCAGCAGCACGCTCTCGGTCATCAGCTGGCGGACGATGCGCCGCCGCGATGCACCAATCGAGAGTCGGATGCCAATCTCCCGCTGCCGGGCCACTCCCCGTGCCAGCAGCAGGTTGGCGACGTTGGCGCACCCGATCATCAGGATCAATCCGAAGGCGACGAAGAGCGGTGCGAAGACCGCGATGGCTTCCAGCGGCTGCGGGACGGTACCGCGCCGTGGCAGCAGGTCGAGGTGAGTGGAGCGCCGTTCGGGGGTGTCCGCAGACTGGTTCGAATCCCAGGCGGCCAGTTGCGCGCGAGCGTTCTCCTTCGACACGCCCGGTTTCAGCCGGCCGACGATCTCCAGGCCGGCGGCGTTCTCGCGGCCGCGATCGGCAGGAAGGAACTGCGAGCGCTGTGACAACGGCGCCCACGCGTCGGGGCCGCTCACCTCGAGACCCCGGAAGCCCGCGGGCGTGACGCCGATGATCTCGAACGGCACGCCGTTGACGAGCACCGTCCGGCCGAGCACTCCCGGGTCACGATTGAAGTGCCGATCCCACCCCTTGTGGCTCAGCACGATCACCGCGTGGCCGCCCGAACGCGCATCGTCGGCCGCCATGAGCGCGCGGCCCATGATCGGCTTCACCCGGACGACATCGAAGAAGTTTCCGGTGACGAGCGTGACCGCCATGATCCGGCCATCGACGTGGAGGTCGATTTCGGGCACGGTGGCGAACGCGTCGGTGAAGACGTGCGTGTCGGCCCGGATCGCCTCGAACACCGGGCGCGTCAGCGGCACCCTATCGCCGGTGGCGACCTGCGTCCGCTGGACCTCGTAGATCTCATCGACGCCCGGCACCTGGTCGACGCGGAAGACGAGCGAATTGAGCACGGTGAACAGCACCGCCACCACGCCAAGTCCGATGGCCACCGTTCCGACGATGGTGAATGCGGCGAGCGGTGCCTTGGCGACGGCGCGCCACGCGTACTGGACGTCGCGTATGGTGTTGTCGATGACCGCGGTGCCGCGCTCGTCGCCCTGATTCATCAGGTTCCTGGCCTCGCACTCGAGGTGAAAGGTGAGTTCGGCCTCGATCCAGCCCTGGTGCTCGAGTCGATGGAGGGCCGGATAGAGCGAGCCCTGAGCGACATTACGAGGTCATGGTGTCGACGGCCAACACCAAGCCTGCCTGGGGGTGAGACGAGGCCGCGCGCGCGGAAGTTCCTGGAGTTTTCCCTGGTGAATGGGCTGGAGCGCACGCCCCTTCGCCTCCGCGACGCTTTCCGAATTGACGCCGGCTCAGGGGCCGCTTCGTCGAGGCAGCTTCGCCCGTCTGTTGTCTCGCGGTGGACTTGGCCGGCGAAGGCCGGGCCGAAGAAGGCCCGAAGGGCAAGCGAAGGGTGGCTGGGAGGCAGGGATTCGAATTCGGAGCTAACCCTTTTGCCAAGTGGTTGATGGCGCGGGACTTCTGGTTCTAACCGATTGCGGAACAGTCGGTTACGGCGCTCCGTTTCGTCCACTGCCGTCCACTCGACTCCTCCCGTTTCTCCCCCAGGTGTGGAGACATTGGGGAGACGGCAACTATAGAGGTCCTTCAGGTGTTGAGGACGATCCCGTCGTACCTCGTCCATGCGGGGTGATCGTCCCCTCGCCTTCCTATCCTTTGAACGCGGACCAGGCCGCGGCCCCGGCCGCGATGGCGACGCGCTGGGGCGACAGCCTCGTGCTCGATCACGTGGTGGATGTGGCCCGCGCGGTTGCGGTGGCGAGCGGGGGCGGCGCATCGCTGGCGTGCAACCCGCTGTCCGTCGCGATCTCAAGCCGGTCGTCGTACCCGCAGAAGCGTCCCGGGCGATGGCCTATGGCTGCGCCGTTCGCGAAGCGCGCCAGGAGGCGAGGATCCGGTCGCCGCGCTCCTGAAGGCCTCCGGCGGCTTCAAGCTATTCCGCGGCGTCTTGACCCGAGCCGACATGAAAGGGGAGGGCGGGTTCACCTACTGGGACGTCGAATTGGACGGCGGCGAGGAGTACGCGCGACGTGCCTACAAGCTCTGGGTGAAGAACGAGAATCTGCTCGGCTGGCTCGACGGTGTGCCCGACGCCATGACTCCCGATCTCATCGTCAATCTCGACCCGGCGACGGTCGACACCCTCGTCGGGCCCAGCCTGGGGGGCTATTCGGTGGGCCAGCAGGCGACGCTGATCTCGATTCCGGCGCACCCGATGTGGCGCGCGCCGGGCGGCATCGACGCGCTGGGCCCCCGCCATTTCGGCTTCGACCTCGACGACGTACCCATCGAGGAACTCCAGCACCGCCGCCGTGCGACCGCCGTTCCGAGGTTCTGAGCGAGACCCGTGCGGAGGCATGCCACATCGAGGGCGAGGTCGTGGCGTCGCCGCGTGCTGCGCCACATGACTTCTGCTAGGATGGGCGCGTGAGCGAGTTGCGGTCTCGTCGGCCACACCTGATGGTTCAACGCGCGGCATCGTGCGCGGCGGCACTCCGCGGCCGCGCGTCATCCGCGGGGCAGTCGACGGGCCGCGACCGCGTCCGCCGTACTGACACGTGATCGCGAACTGGCAACGGGTCGCCGCACTCGGCGTCGTTCTCGCCTCCGCCGCGGCGTGGGCGCTGATGCGTCAGGCCGCGCCGCCGCGACTGCCGGATGGCACGAATGTCGTGGTGATCACTCTCGATACGGTACGCGCCGACCGCCTCACGCCCTATGGATTCGGCGGCGTCGAGACGCCCTCTATGGCCGCGCTCGCACGCGACGGCGTGCTGTTCGAGCGTGCCTACTCGCCGGCGCCGTTGACGTTTCCGGCGCACGCCTCTCTCTTCACGGGCCTCATTCCGCCTCGACACGGCGTCAGGGACAACTCCGGCTTTAGGCTGGACGATGCCGTGCCGACGCTGGCCGAGGTGTTCAATGCACTGCGCTATCGGACGGCGGCGTTCGTATCTGCGTTCGTGCTCGACGGCCGTGGCGGGCTGCGCCGCGGATTCGACCGGTATCGCGACGACTTCGACGTGCGCCTCCAAGATCTCTCGGCGATGGCCGGCATCCAGCGCTCGGGCGAGGACACCTGGACGGCTGCCCGTTCGTGGATCGGCGAGGCGCCGAACTCACCCTTCTTCCTGTGGGTTCATCTTTTCGACGCGCACACGCCCTACACTCCGCCCGAGCCCTTCCGCAGCCGGTATCCGACGATGCCCTACGAGGCGGAGATCGCCTACGTCGACTCGCTCGTCGGCCAAGTGCTGGCAGAGCTGGAGCGCCTTGCGATCGCCGATCGCACACTCGTCGTCGTCGCCGGCGATCACGGCGAAGGGCTCGGCGAGCACAGCGAGGACGAGCACGGGCTGCTGCTGTACGACTCCACCCTGCAGGTGCCGTTGATCGTACGGTTCCCGGACAAGCGCTACGCCGGGACCCGGGTGCAGCGGGCCGTGAGCCTGGTCGATGTGTTCCCGTCGGTGCTCGAACTCTACGGACGGCAGCCGTCCCGGCCCGTCGATGGGCGCAGCGTGTTGCCGACCCTCGCAGCACCGGCCGCGACCGACGGCCCCGTGCTCTACGCGGAAACCGAGTATCCGCGCCTGCAGTTCGGGTGGAGCGCGCTACAGAGCCTGCGCTCGGATCGCCTCAAGTACATCCGTGCACCGGTGCCGGAACTCTACGAGTACCGGACCGACCCGCTGGAGGAATGGAATCGGGCGCGACAGCTCCGCGACGACGTCGCACGCCTGGAGACCAGCCTGATGGCCGCCACCGCTGGCTCTGCCGCCGCGGCGCCGACGTCGTCGGTCGACAGCCGGACGATGGCCGCGCTGCGGACGCTCGGCTACGTGGCCGGCGGCGACGCCCCGGCCGACGGCGATGCGTCCGCGGATCCGAAGCAAAAGGTCGACGTGTATCGGCGTCTGATGTCGGCCCGCGCCGCCCTCGACCACGGCGACGAAGCCGAGGGGGTGCGGCTGATCCAGTCGCTCCTCGAGGACGAACCGGGATTCGAGGCGGCGCATCGCACGTTCCGTGACTACTTCTTCGGGCGGCAGCGTGCGACGGAGGCCGTTTCACGCCTGCGGGCCATGGTCGCGGCCCGACCGGGAGACGCCCATCTGCTGTGGAGCCTCGCCGAGGCGCATCGCGCCCTCGGACAGGGGCGCGAGGCGTTGGCGGCGCTCGACGCCGCGCTCGCCTCGTCGCCCGAGTTCGTGCCGGCGATCAGCCTCGCAGGCGACCTGCTGGCCGATCGCGGACAGTTCGACGAGGCGCGCACCCGGTTCGAGCGCGCGTTGGCACTCAGGCCGCTCTCGAGTGAGCTGGTCATGAAGCTTGCTCGCACGTATGTCCAATTGGAGCAGCTGGACCGGGCGGAGCAGCTGATCGACGCCGGGCTCCCTGAACACGCCGACGTGTCAGGGGGGCACTATCTGCGCGCACTCATCGCCGAGCAGCGAGGCAACGACTCCAGGGCTGAGGCCGAGTACCGGCTGGAGATCGCCTTGCATCCGTGGGACTACCAGGCCCGATTCAACTTGGCCCGGCTGCTCGGCCAGCGCGGGGCGTTCGCCGAGCAGATCGACCTCCTCGATTCCATCCCGGCACTGGCGCCCGAGTTCGCCGACGTGCACTTTTATCGCGCCAAGGCCTACCTCGACTCCGGCGACGCCGCGAATAGGCCGGCGGCGGTCGCCGCCGCCCGGCGCGGGCTGCAGCTGGCACCCGACTCCGCCACCGCCCCGCTCGGCCACTACGTGCTCGCCGACATCCACACGCTCGAGGGGCGTCCGCAGGACGCGGCGCGCGAAATCGCGCTGGGCAGAGCCCTCGAAGCGCGCGCGGCCGCCCGACGGTAGTTCCCACGTCGTCGCCCTTCACGAGGCTCGGCTAGCGGCCTCATGCCGGACCCCAATGATGCTATCCCTTCTTGGACTCCGACGGGCAGGAAAGTGCAACCACGAGACCCGTCGAAATTCGCCCGTTAGGATCAGCCGCCCGCGTCGTCATTACATGTGCCTAGGTCATTGCCTTCTGAGATGCTGATTTCCTCGTCGGACGCTTTCGCGCGATCGGTGCCTGAGCTTGCAGAGTCGGCTGGCGACCTGCACTCCGTTGCCGATAGTGCCGATAGAGAAGGCTTCAGCCAGCTGTACGTGTCTGCCTTCCCGAAGGTGTACTCGTTCGTCAGATCTCATGTCAGGACGGCGGAGATAGCCCAGGATGTCGTCGGGCAGGTCTTTCTGAAGGCGTTCAAGCACTTCTCCAGGGCCCCGTCCGGCTCCGCCGCCCTGATATGGGTATTCCGTATCGCCCGCACCGTTCTCATCGATCACTGGCGAGTGGAGGGGCGGCGGTATTCCCCAGGCGTGTCGATCGAGGACCTTGCCGATATTCCCGACGCCAACGTCAGCCCGGAGGTTTCCTATTTTCGCAAGGAGCAGAAGGCGCTATTGCTTGAGGCGATGCAAGAATTGAGCCATGCCGACAGGACAATCCTGAGCTTGAAGTTCGGCGCCCATCAGACGAACAGAGAGATCGCCGCCATTCTTGACCTGGGGGAAGCAGCGGTGAGCATGCGCCTGTTGCGGGGATTGAGGAGGCTTCGTGCGCGGATAGTCGCGAAAGGGATCGAGCGTGAACGGTAACGATCGGCAGTGTGCGCAGCGCCTCTCGGACTATATCGACGGGCTGGTGGTCCAGCAGAGGGAGGCCGAGCTTCCGTTCGGTGCGCCACGCGATCAGGAGTTCAGTGACCTGAGCGACCTCTCGCAATCGGTCCTTGCCATAAAGTTCGTGGAGCCGACGGCATTTCGTGATGACCTCTTCGCCGATTTGTCACGGCGGCCAGACCTCGAGCCTTCCCGACGGCTCCGGCTCTTCGGTGACCTTTTCCGCCAGCGCCACAGACTGCCCCGCTCGATTGGATGGCGTTTTCCCGCCCAGCTATTGGTGCGAACGGCTGCGACCGTCGCACCCCTCGCAGCGGCGGTGGCCGTGCTGGTGTGGTACCTGGCATTCGGGCACAGCGTATCGGCGGCTCAGGTCCTGAGTAACGCCGACCTCGCGCTATCCAATCTCGTCCGCCCTGGGCAGTTCCTGAACCGCAGGTGGCAGGTCACCGAATGGACGATCGACGCCAGCGGCGAGAAGAAGGCAGTACGGGAGTATGTTCGCACCGAGTGGATGGACGGCGCCGACTTCTCCCGCGTGGCCGGGCGCCATGAGGAGAACGGCCGTGTCTATCTGGCGTATTCCACTGTCAGAGAGGATGGAGAGGTCCGCCCCCGCGTCTATTTCGGGCCGGGATTCTCCGACGAGCTCCGGGGGCTCCTCAGCATCGAGCCCACTCGCGGCGAGTTCCAGAGGGCCCTGCTCGGTTTCGGCGCCGACGATCGTCGCAGGCTGCAGACCTACCTGAACCGCGGCTACATCTTCGAGCCGATCAGTGGGGAGCGGCGGTTCAACCGAAGCATCCTGGAGAACGACGACGGGCGCCCGGCAGCTTTGCCGCGCGTGATCGTTTCCCTGCGGCCGGAGACGCTCGAGCCCGGAATCGAAGTGTATGCCGTCCGTGCCATCGATCCGGCTCGCGTGCGGTTCAGGTGGAAGAGCCAGGGGTCGCCGGTGGTCTGGTTGGAGCGGATAGAGACCGTTCGCTACATCGCGCGAGACACGTACTTGACGGTACGAGCCGAGGAAACCCACGATTCCCCGAGCGGGCAGCGTACTCACGTCGTCAGGCGTCTGCTAGAGACGCGCATCGTCGATCGCGATGCCGTCGAGGACGATCCCTTCGCCATCAGCGTGCCTCGAGGCATTCCTGTCCGCAGGCAGTCTGCGGACGAGCAGTTGTCTGCTGTCGCCGCCGTGCTCGGTCGTCTCGGCCGTGAGCAGTCCCGCTAGCGGTCAGGTTCCCGACATGAACGATGCACGTTCCAATCGATGAGACCAGGAGAGTTCATGACTCGTCAGTCAGCTGCCATGATGATGGCCATCGTGTGCGCGATCGCCACGGCGATGTGTGCCCCGTCGTCGCCATCTTCCGTCGTCCCGTCCGCGCCCAAAGTGCGGATCCTCACCGAGCAGGAGGTCATCGACACCCTGGTGGGCTCGTCGATCCAGTCGACCCGGAACTCGAACACGGAAGGGATGATTCGACAGGCGAAGGCGCTGCTCGCCCAGGGGAAGCAGTTCACGATGGTGTCTGCCGATGATCTACCCGACGATTGGCACGTGGTCGCGGCGGCGGGCGGAGTGGGCGGGGGCGGGGCGTGGGAGCACGTGGTCGAGCGGACGAAGAGCCAGAACCTGCCTACCGTCGACAACACGACAGTGGCCTCCGCAGAAGCGCTTGCCAAGCACCTCGGCGTGAAGTGGAACGCGGTCATTCGCAATGAAGCGGCCGGCGCGATGATGGGTGCCTTCAACTCCGCGATTGCCCTGGGCATCCCCGTGGTGGACGCCTGCCTCGCCGGGCGGGCGAAGCCTGAGTTGAATCTGCAGGTGTCGTTCATTAACGGGGTGTCCGGATCGCCTGCGGCGCTGGTCACGCGATGGGGCGACACGATCATCCTTGACAAGACCGTGGACGACTACAGGCTTGAGGATCTGGCCCGCGCTGTCGCCGTGTCGAGTGGCGGAGGCAGTTCCATCGCCCGTAATCCGATGAGCGGAGCGGAGGTCAAGCGCGGGACCATTCGGGGAGCCGTCTCGGAGGCGATGCTGTTCGGGCGCACGGTTCGCGAGGCACGTGAACAGGGCCAGGATCCGGTCGATGCCCTCATCAGGGTCGCCAATGGCTTCAAGCTGTTTCAAGGAGTGGTGAAAGTAGCCGCGCCAAGGGGTGAGCGCGGCTTCAATTGGGAGGACGCAGAGCTTGAAGGGGTTGGCCCCTACAAGGGCCACACGTACAAGATCTTCGTGAAGAACGAGAACATCATCTCGTGGCTCGACGGCAAGCCCGATGTGCTTCCTCCTGACCTGATCTACACGCTCGACCCGAAGACCGGCGACGCCATCACCAGTCCCCGAATGGGTGGGTACCCACTCGGCATGGAAGTGGTGATCGTGGGCCGGGCGGCGTCACCCATGTGGAGAACGCCCGCTGGCATCGAGTTGTTCGGACCACGGCACTTCGGTTTCGACCTCGACTTCGTGCCCATCGAGGAGACGCTGAAGTCGCGACCGCGGTTCGGCGCGAACTAGCCCGAGTCGTGCTCTTCGGCGAGATCCAGATCCGCCGTCAGGCGGGACAGTGGATGACGCCATCGGCGGCTGCAGGACGCGGCTCTTGAGCCGGGGCCGCGTTCTCGAAGCGTGCGCCGTCGCAATCTGCGTCACGCCGCCCGAGCACGGCGGTCCAGACCTGCTCTCGGTGGGCGTCGTTCGGCGCTGCGCGTTGTACTCGCGGTGGTTGGTCGTCTGTAACACTACACGACCCAATCGTTATTGAGTCGTCAGATTGTGGCCCCGCTCCGTTCACGGCCTGGGTCAGAGGAGAAGTGCGCATGGGTTTCGAGAGGCGAATGCATAACC
Source organism: Acidobacteriota bacterium (assembly GCA_020851565.1). Lineage (GTDB taxonomy): Bacteria > Acidobacteriota > Vicinamibacteria > Vicinamibacterales > UBA2999 > VFZN01. Next base: position 71,792 of record JADZCN010000161.1, read on the forward strand.
TGTTGGTGGCCGGTCTCGTCACCGTTTGTGTCTTCTTCGTCTCGACCGTCGCCTCCGCGCAGGTCGACACGGGCGGCGTCGTCGGCGTGGTGACCGACGACCAGGGAGCTGCGCTACCCGGCGTGACCGTCACGGTGACGAACACGGCCACGGCGCAGAGCAGGACCGTCGTGACCGACGAGGTTGGGCGCTATCGAGTGACGGCCCTCCAGCCGAGCCAGTACTCTGTCAGAGCCGAACTGGCCGGCTTCGCCACCGTGGAGCGGCCGGAGATCGTCGTTGCGGTTGGCTCGGTGGTCGACGTGAACCTGAAGATGGGGCTGGCCGGGCTGCAGGAGAGCATCACCGTCACCGCCGCCGCTCCGCTCATCGAGAGCACGAAAGCTGAGTTCAGCACCGTTATCGGCCAAGAAGTGCTCCAGAGCATTCCGAGCAAGTCACGCAATTTCCTCGACATGACGCTGCTGACCCCGGGAGCGGTCGAGAACACCAGCACGACGGCGCAGGGCGCGGGAACGAACATAGGTGGCTCGCGTGCGAAAGAAGCGGCGATTCTCGTCGACGGTTTCTATAACCAGGACGAAGGCTTCGCGCAGGTCAAGCAGCAGTACAGCCAGGACTCGATCCAAGAGTTTCAGATCGTTACCTTCGGCGGCAGTGCCGAGTACGGCCGCGCGATCGGCGGCATCGTCAACGCGGTGACGAAGTCCGGTGGCAATCGGGTGGCCGGCTCGGCTTACGGCTACTTCCGTGACGACGCCCTGAACGCCACCAACTTCGCGGCGCGCAGCCGGGGGGCGGCGGCGCGCAGCCCCTTCCAGCGCCGCCAGTGGGGCGGCTCACTCGGGGCGCCGCTTATTAGGGATAAGACGTTCTTCTTCGGGGCCTTCGAGCGGACGACCGAGGACGAGCCATTCGACAATTCCATCACGGCTGCGAATGCGGCGATCATCGGCCTGCCGTCCGAGGATGTGGGTGACATCGAGCGCTACGCGCGCATCAACTTTGTGATGGGCAAGGTCGACCACACACTGAACGACAACAATCGCATTCAGCTGAGCTACGCGCTGTCGAAATGGGATCGCTTCAATCAGAGCCCGCAGGCGTTCCGGACGCGCTCGGCGGCCTACGGTCTGAAAGCGCCAGATCACCTGGCCATCGCCAAATGGACCAGCATCGCCGGGAACGGATCGTGGCTCCACGAGGTGAAGGCCGCCTACTTCCCGCGGTTCTACGGGGTCTACGGCAAGAACGTAGGAGGCCCGCCGCTGGTACCGGAGGGCGGAACCATTAACCCGGACCAGCAAGACAATGCGTCGCCGCCGACCGTTACGATCACGAACGCAGCCATCTTCGGCGCCGCGACGCTCAACAACAAGATCGATACGCAGCCAGCTCAAATCGTCTATTCGTCCACGAAGTTCATGGGCCGGCACAGCGTGAAGTTCGGTGTCGACTACATGGCGTCGCACTACGATTACAACCTGTTCTCGCAGTTGAACGGCAACTACTCGTTCCCGTCGATGGCCAGCTTCCAGGCTGGCGCCTACAATCAGTACACGCAGGCGTTCGGCGACGCGCACAACCCGCGGTGGCACCACTACCTGTCCGGCTTCATCCAGGACTCGTGGCAGACGGGCAATCGCCTGACCATCAACTACGGGCTTCGCTACGACCTCGAGCTCAACCCGAGGCACAAGGCCAGCGGCTTGTCGTTCGGCAACGACTACAACAACGTCTCGCCGCGCGTGGCGGTATCGTACGGCCTGAACGAGGCCCGTACGACCTACCTGAAGGTGGCCGCCGGAATGTACTACGACCGTCTGTTCCAGAATCTCTCGACGTTCTTCACGCAGCTGCGGGGCCACGAGCAGCTTGTCTCGGCGACTTGGACCAGGGCGACTCCCGGCGCCCCCGTCTACCCCGCGGTGTTCTCGGCGCGGCCGGCAACGCTGCCCGGTGGCGTCGTCAACTCCTGGCTCCTACCCGACGAGGTGAACGTCCCGAACTCAAGGCAGGCCGTCGTGACGATTGAGCACCAGCTCACCGGCAACATCGCCGTCTCGGGCAGCTTCATCTACACGAAGACGCTGAATCGGGAGTTCGTCCTCGACAGGAACCTGGTGTGGGACGAGGCCACCGGCGCCTACGTGCGGCCCGATTCGGCCTACCGCCAGCTCTCCCAGTACCAGTTCTCCGGCGAGGCCGAGTACGTAGGCGGCATCTTCGAGATCAACAAGCGAGGTGCCAAGCTCGGGTTCTCCGCGAATCTAACCGTAGCGCGCGCCTACGAGTCGACGGCCAACTACGGCAACATGCCGAACGATCAGCGCGCGGGGATTGAAGCGGACTGGGGGCCGCAGACGGACACCCCAACGGTACGCGGCGTCATCAGCGGCTGGTACAACATGCCGTGGGGGCTGCAATTGAGCGGCGTCGTCCGCGGCCGCACTGGTACGGCCGTCAATCCAGTCGCTGCAGGACTCGATCTCAACGGCGACGGCAACCTCGGCGATCGGACACCGACCTTCGGACGGAACTCCTTCCGTATGGACGGTAACAGTTCGACCGACGTTCGTGGGACCTGGGCACTTCCGCTGGGGAGAAGCGATTGGCGCGCCACGGTCTACATCGAGGCCTTTAATCTGTTCGATCAGGAGAACGTCCGTAGTGTGAACAATAACTATGGTCCGACGCCGGGCTCGCCCCTGGCAAGCTGGATGCAGCCGCAGACGTGGTTCACCCCCCGCGAGATCCAGCTCGGGGTCCGCTTCTCGTTCTGACCTGCCGCTGGCGTGCGCGTGACGCGACCTGCGGGACGCGCCACGTCGCCGCGGGGATGGCTCGCGCTGCGCGAGCCGTCCCTCCCGTAGAACGCCGGGAAACCTCATCCGCCGGATAACCTGACACATCCATGCGGTAGACAGCGGGAGGCGGGGCGTCCGAGCGCCGGTCCCTCTTGGGTTCCTGGCAACCCACAATAGGAGTATCGGTGGCCTGGAATAGCGGTCGACGTCGATCCAGGCGCCAGGCGGAGTACACCGACTATCTCGTCTTGCGGCTCCGCCACGACGGCAACCAGTCGGTGCCGCCCATGATGGCGATGCCGAACTGGAGGCACTGTGAGCCGACTCGCGGCCCAGCTGATTGACTGGACGCCGCCGCCGCATCTCGCCGCCGACCTCGCCGCCCAGCTCTGCTGGCTCTAAGCCGCCGAGTCTGACGCTCCGCCACCCCGCTGGTGGAGCGTCGCCGCAGATGGCTGTCGCGCGCCATCGATAAGTGGCAGATCCGGCTGGGACCGGCCCCCACCATTCTCGGACCGGCTGTGCTGCGGTCAGTCGTGGCCTTCAACTCCTTGGTCAGAGGCCGGTCGTCGTCCGCGACCGCACTGCTCACCCACAGCGACGACGCTCTGACCGCCACGGTCCGCCCGGGCCAGGTGCTGCGGCGCACCTCGCGCGTGCGGGTCATCCCCTTCGGCGCGCCGACGCCGTGTCCGTCGCCCGGGAGCGCGTCCTCGACGAGTGGATGGACGGCGCGGACTTCGAGCACCCGGCCGGAAAGTCTCGGGCCGCCAATGGGCAGCGACGCGAGTGGGTAAGGTCCCGTCAAGTGGTGGAAATCGTCGCGCACCTTCCGCGAGCTGAGTAGCGGTCTACGCAATCGCAGCCAGGATCTCCTGCGCGGTTCTCGACAGCGACTGCGTGGCCGCCTGCTGCATCGACTCCGTGCTGAAGTAGCGGCGCTCGGCCACCGCCCACTCGTCGTCCTGTTCGATCAGGATGGCCCAGACCAGGCGCAGCACCGCCGCGGGGTTCGGGAAGATCCCGACGCCATGCGACCGCCGCTTGATCCCCTTGTTGAGCCGTTCCAGCGTGTTGGTGCTGTGCAGTTGACGCTGATGCTCGAGCGGGAGATGGCGGTACACCAGGATGTCCTCCGCAGCGTCCTCGAGCAGCGCCGCGGCGCGCGGGAAGCGCCCTGCAGTCCCTCCGCCACCTTGCGCAGTTGGGCCAGCGCCGACGCGTAGTCGGGCTGCGCGAAGATGGTGCGGACGATGGCCGCAATCGCTTCGCGGGCCCCGTGGGGCACGGTCGCGAGCAGGTTCCACATGAAGTGGACCCGGCACCGCTGCCACGTCGTGCCGCTGAGCTCGGTGCTGATGACGCGGAGCAGTCTACCTTCGGTGGTTCACTGACCGGGGAAGCTTACGCCCTGCTTCAGTCCTTCGTGCGCGTCGGAGATGGCGAGCCGGACCCCCTTCAGGCCGCGCTTGACCAAGCTCCACAGGAACGCCGTCCAGTACGCGCGGCCCTCCGATGGCCCCACATCGACGCCCAACACCTGACGGTCCCCCTCGCGCGTGATCCCCACCGCCACGACCGTGGCCTGGCTGACCACACGGCCGTCCACGCGCACCTTGTGGTACGTCGCGTCGACCCACAGGTACCGATGCTCGCCCGTGAGCGGCCGAGTCCGAAACGCCGCGACGGCGGCGTCGAGCTCGGCGCAGATGCGCGACACCGCCGACTTCGAGATCCCGTCCACGCCCCGGGCCTTCGCGAGGTCATCGACCTTCCGGGTCGAGACGCCGTGGACGTACGCATCCTGCACCACCGCCAGCAGCGCATGCTCCGCGCGGCGCCGCGGCCGCAGCAACGACGGAACGTACGTCCCGGTCCGGCCTTTCGGGATCGCCAGTTCGATCGTGCCCATCCGCGTGTCCCACGTCCGCGTCCCGGTACCCGTTGGCTCCCCGCGAGCCGGGCACCATTCCGTGGGTGCTGCGAATCGCCAGGAACACGCTCATCGACTACTGGCGCACCGACAAGCGGCGCGACAAGTATAGCCTTCTCATCCACGACATCGACTGGTTGTCCGGCGCGGCGGCCGACTCCGAGGCCAGCCTGCGACAGCGAGAGCGGCGGTTTGAACTTGTCCGGTCGATTGCCAAACTGCCCGAGGCCGATCGGGAGTTCGTGTCGATGAAGTTCGTCGCCCATCGGACCAATCGCGAGATTGCCGCGACGCTGGCGATCCTCCGAGGCGGCCGTGAGCATGCGCCCCCTCCGTGCCCTGCGGCGGCTGCGGACCCAGCATGAGGACGGGGGCTGGGACTGACCGCGTTGAGACCGGTAGGGCGAGGCCCCGCCGCGACCGCGGCGCTCATCTCTCGAAGGTCGGTCGGCTCTTCATCACGTCCTCGATGGGGCGGTAGTCGAAGTCGAACCCGAAGTGGCGTGGGCCGATCACCTCGATACCCTTCGGCGTCCGCCACGCCGGCGAGTTCGCCGCGCGGCCCATCATGAACACCTCCGTACCCACCGGATAGCCGCCGAGGCCCGACGCTGAGATGGCGTAACCGGTCTTCGGATCGAGATTGTAGATGAGGTCGGGGGAGACGACGTCGGGCTTGCCGTCGAGCCAGGCGACCATGTTCTCGTTCTTAACCCAGATTCGGTAGGTGTGGCCGCGATACGGGCCGGTGCCCGCCAGTTCGACATCCCACCAGTTGAATCCGCCCTCGTTCTTAGGCTCGGCCTTGGCGACCGTGCCGCGGAACAGCGGATAGCCGTTAGCCACCCTCACGAGCGCCGCGGTCGGATCCTCGCCGCGGGCAGAGGCTTCGCGAACGGTCCTGCCGAAGAGGATTGCCTCCGAGAGGGCACCGGAAATAGTCGCCCGTTTGACGTCGCGGCCGCTGAGTACGCCACGGGCGTTCGAGATGCCTCCGCCGCTGGCCACGGCGAGCGCCCGCGCGATGTCCTCGTAGCGGTAGTCGTCGACCGTCTTGTCGATGAAAACAGTATCGCCCCAGCGGGTGACCAGCGCCGCCGGGGTCACCGACAGGCCGTTGATGAACGTCACCGACTGCTGGACCTCCGGCTTGGCGCGGCCGGCCGGACACGCGTCGACGACCGGCAGGCCGGCGAGCGTCGCGGTCTGGAACGCGTTCAGCGTTGCGCCCGCCGCCTCGTTGCGGATGACCGCGTCGAAGGTCTTGCCGAGATGCCTGCCGAGCTCGTTCATGGCCAGCAGCGTCGGGTTCTCTACGGTGGGCAGCTGCTGCTTCGCGATGCGCTCGGTCACGTACTCCCAGGCGCCGCCGCCGCCGATGCCGCCGCCCGCCATGACCACGGTCCAGTCGTCGGGGATGTCGGCGGCGCTGACGACGCGGAACTGACGTCCCTGGGCAAGCAGAGTCCTGGCCTGCTTGATGAGCTGCTCGGTGTTGGAGGCGCGCGTGCCCTGTATCGCGGTTCCCACCATGAGGTCGACCACTTCCTGCTCTGACAGGACACGGATCGGCGGAGCTTGCTGAGCGCGCGAGGGTTCGACCACGAGGGCCGAGAGAGCAATGGTGAGGATCCCGAGGGCGTACCGTGTGAACGTCATGCTGAGTCTCCGCGTGGTGGCTCGTGCTGCGAGAGGCCTGACGGTGCGGCGGCTATCGTTGGACGGCGCACCTGCGAGAGCCGGCGCCAGTTGCCAGCTGTATCGTCGAACGCTCATGGTCGAACTCGATTGCGCTGCAGCTCCTCGATCGGCACGTAGTCGAAGTCGAACCCGAAGTGGCGCGGCCCGAAGCTCCTCGGGGTCGAGTCGAGGCACACCGACGCCACTGGAGTAGACGAGCGAGGTGCCGAGGTACAACACCGCGACGGCGAAGTTTACTTCGTGCGCCGGGCGTGACGAAGATGCCGACCGGCGATGCAGAATGAGGGGCACGCCGGGTCGCTCGCGATCTGGACATTCGCCATGCATGCCAGTCATGGTGATGGTCGGGCTGTCTCCATCTGATGAGGCAGCGCCATCGCCGTTACGACGACGCGCCGGTTGTCTCGCAGTCGTCAGAGTTCGACCTCGACGCACCGACGCCATCGGCATCGACCGCATCGTCGCCGTCGGTAACGACGCGGAACGTGCCGCCACCTCGCGCCGCACCCGGGTCGTCGAGCTGCACGGCGCCTCCGCGATGCTGGCGTTCATCGACAATCACCCCCACTTTCTGAGATGGCGCGCTGGGCGGGGACGAAGCCGGAGCTGCTCAGCGCGACCAGTCGCTCCGACTTCGCCGAGCGGCTCGGCCGGGCGGCGCGGGCAAATCGGGGCCAGTGGTTCACCGGGCCGCAGATGGGACGAGCAGCGGATGGGCGACTAGCTGCCCACCCGCAGTGGACGACGTCGCCAGTCCCCGGCATGCCGGGGGCGGTGCCGCGCACTCGCCGGCACATGTTCCTCCTGAACGCGGTCGCCTTATGCCCAGCGGGCGTGGACGCCTGTCCCGGCGGCTGGCCGCGGTTCTGCGTTTCGCGCGCCAAGGCGTCATCGCTTCGGTGCATGCGGATCACGCCATCGACGACGGCCGCTGGGGCGGCGAAGCGGACCGGCCAGGCCCGGCTCGACGGGACTATGCCTTCGCGCTGATCCGCAGCGGCGCGACGGTGACGCTCGGCTCGGACTGGCCGGTGGCTCCGCTCGCCAGCATGTTAGGACATTTTTGCGCCTTCACACGCCAGTTGACGGCGCCAATCCGAGCGCAGCGCTCCCTGAGCAGAAGGTCATGGTGGAGCGGGCACGGTCGCCTACATGGCCACCACTGGCTACGCTGGCTTCCTGGGAGACGCTCGTCGGACGCATCGCCTTCGGACACCCGGGCCACATCACCATGAACGACCGCGTCCGCCCCGGGTCCCGTCTGCGGACATCCGCTAGGCGGCGGATCCTGGTGAAAGGCAGGTTCGCTACGAGGCCTGAGCCGATCCGGCCCGGCAATCCTGCCGGCGCGTCCAGTCCAGCCGGCTGTCGCCGTTGTACTGTTACGCCCGCTTCGTCTCTTCATCGGGGAGAGACAGATGGTCAGACATGGTTCGATGGTGCCCGCCCTCTTCGCCCTTACGCTTCTCGCCGCCGGCGCCCCGCCGGCCACGGCGCAGCCGAAGGTGCGTGCCCTCGGCGAGCAGGACCTAGTCGACATGATGCAGGGCTCGTCGATTCAGGCCACGCGCGGCAGCAACACGCAGTCGATGGTGCGCCGGGTGAAGGAGCTGGTGGCGCAGGGGCACAAGTTCACGATGATCGCCGTCGAAGACGTGCCCGACGACTGGACGGTCGCGTCGGGCGGCGGAATCGGCGGCGGCGGCGGCTGGGAGTACGTACGGGAGCGGACGGCGAAGCAGAAGCTGCCGACGATTCCGAGTGCTCAGACTGCCGCGCTTCAGGCCCTCAGCGCCCACCTCGGCAAGAAGTTCAACGCCGTCGTACGCTCGGAGGCGGCCGGCGCGACCCTCACGGCACTGATGATGGCCGCGGAGCTCGGCGTGCCGATCGTGGACGCCTGCAAGGCCGGCCGCGCCAGGCCAGAAGGATCACAGTCGATCCAGTGGATCAATGGCATTCCCAACACGCCCATCGCCTACGCGTCACGCTGGGGCGATATCGTGCTGATCGACAAGGTCGTCGACGGCTACCGTCAGGAGGACCTGGGGCGCGCCATCGCTGTGGCGAGTGGCGGCGGGGCCTCGGCCGCGACGGCGATGGCCGCCAAGGATCTCAAGCGCGGCCTGATCGCCGGCAGCCTATCCGAGGCGATCACGCTCGGCCGCACCGTGCGCGAGGCGCGCGAGCAGGGCCGGGATCCGATCGCGGCGCTGGTCAAGGTGACTAATGGCCACAAACTGTTCCAGGGCATCGTGACAGCGTCGGAAGACCGCGGTGAGCGCGGCTTCAGCTGGTCGGATGTGGAGATTCGGGGCACCAACGAGTTCGCCGGCCACACCTACAAGGTCTACGTCAAGAACGAGAACATCGTGGCGTGGCTCGACGGCAAGCCGGACGCGATGTCGCCGGACTTCATCGCCAACCTGGATCCGAAAACGGGCGACAGCATTAACCCGCCGACCCTCGGCTCGTACGTCGTAAACGAGGAAGTCGTGCTCATCGGGTGGCCGAACGCGCCCAAGCAGTGGCGCACGCCGAAGGGCATCGAGGTCTTCGGCCCCCGGCACTTCGGGTTTGACTTCGACTACGTGCCGATCGAGGAGCTCCAGAAGGCCCGGAAGCTCGGTCGCTGACCGCGACGATCAGGGAGGCCATCTCATGACATCTCACCTGATGCGGCCGTTGTGGCTGGCGGTCGTGCTGACGGCATTCTGCGCGGCGGCGGGCGAGGCGCAGCCCAAGGTGCGACGGCTCAGCGAGCAGGATCTCGTGGACATGCTGCAGGGCGCGTCGATTCAGGCAAGCCGCGCCAACAATACCGAGACGATGGTGCAGCGCCTCAAGGCGGCGCTGGCCGGGAGGCGGCTCACCATGATCGCCGTTGAGGACGTTCCCGATGATTGGACCATCGTTTCCGGCGGCGGCATCGGCGGTGGTGGTGCCTGGGAGTACGTCCGCGAGCGGACAGCTAAGCAGCAGCTACCCACCATTCCCAACGCGCAGTCGCAAGCGTTAAAGGCGCTCAGCACACACATCGGCAGGCCGTTCAATGCGGTGATCAGGGTCGAAGCCGCCGGCGCCGCCCTCACGGCGATGCTGGTGGCCGCCGAGCTGGGCGTGCCGATGGTGGACGCCTGCATGTCAGCTAGGGCGCGTCCGGAGGTGCAGCAGTCGATCCCGTGGATCAATGGCATCTCCGCGGCGCCGATGGCCCTAGTGTCGCGGTGGGGCGACGAGGTCGTCATCGACAAGACGGCCGACGACTATCGGATGGAGGACCTGGGCCGCGCCGTGGCGGTCGCCAGCGGCGGTGGCGCCTCGGCGGCCCTGTCGATGTCGGCGCAGGAGCTCAAGCGCGGCGTCATCCGCGGTAGCCTGACCGAGGCGCTGACGCTGGGACGGGCCGTGCGCCAAGCGAGGGAACAGGGCCGGGATCCGGTGGACGCGCTGGTAAAGGCCGCCGGCGGCTTCAAGCTGTTCCAGGGCATGGTGACCAAGGCGGACATGAAGGGGGATCGCGGCTTCACGTGGTGGGACGTCGAGCTGGCGGGCACCGGCCCGTATCGCGGCCACACCTACACGATCTTCGTCAAGAACGAGAACATCGTGACGTGGCTCGACGGCAAGCCGGATGCGATGTCGCCCGACTTCATCCAGAATATCAACCCGAAGACCGGCGACTCGACGGTCGCCAAGCAACTGGGCGGCTACGAGGTGGGTCAGGAAGTGGCCATAATCGGCTGGCCGTCGTCGCCGATGTGGCGCACGCCGAAGGGCATCGAGGTCTTCGGGCCGCGCCACTTCGGGTTCGACTTCGACTACGTGCCGATCGAGCAGCTGCAGAAGGCGCGCACCTCGGCCCGCTGACTATCCGCTGGATTCACGGTGTCTCCGGCGGCGGGCGCCGATGACGCGTCGCCTGCTCGTAGTTGTAGGCCATCCGGATCAGCTCCGATTCGCTCCACGCCCGTCCGAGGAACTGCAGTCCGGCGGGCAGCGAGCCCTCCCTCGTGAAGCCCATCGGCACGGTGATGGCGGGAAACCCCGTCGACAGTTGCAGCGCGTCGCGCCCGCCCCGCCGCCTGCCCGGTCGCGCCCGGCGATTGTCACGGGATCCACGACCGTGGCGCCTTCACGCCGAAGAACCTCTAGGGCGCGGCCGAAGAGCGTGGCGATCTCCGTGTCCAGTGTCGGGCCGTCGAATATCTGGCGGACGACGCCGGTTCGCGTGCCTCTCAAGCTAGTGCGGACCAGAGCCGCCGCGTAGTCGCCGAGCTTCCCGCGGCTGGCCGTCGTCGCCTGGATCAGGAGCGGTCATGCGTAAGTCGAAATTCAGTAAATCCCAGATTGTCGGCATGCTGAAGGACGCCGAAGGCGGGGTTCCGGTGGCAGACCTACTGCGGAAGCACGGTATCAGCAAGGCGACGTTCTTCAAGTGGCGCGCCAAGTATGGCGGCGCCTCCGTGTCGGACGTGAAGCGGCTCCGGGAGTTCGAGGCCGAGAACGCCACGCTCAAGAGGATGTACGCCGACCTGGCCCTCGAGAACGCCACCATCAAGGATGTGCTCAATCGAAAGTTCTAACGCCGTCCGCAAAGCGTCAGTTGGCCGAGGTGCTCGTCGCGGAGCGCTACCTGCCCGTGCGGCGGGCCTCTCGCGTGGTGAGGGGCGTACTACCGGCCTCCCTTCCGGTGCGGGCGAGTCGGCGCGACGCCGCCGTCATCGCCGTGCTGACCGCCCTGGTGACCCGGTACGGGCGCTGGGGCTTCTGGAAGCTGTTCGACTGGCTGCGCGCCCAGGGCCATGGCTGCCACAGGTCCATCGTGTGTATTGCGCGTTGCTGGGCGACAAGTCGCCGGAAACGGTGAACAACGTGCTGAGCGTGCTCAGCATGCTGCTGAAACAGGCGGTGGAGTGGGGTGTGCTGGACAAGCTGCCCTGTTCGATTCGAATGGTGCGAGTGGCGTGTACGGACGCGGCATTCCACGACTTCGAAGCCTTCGAGCGATTGCTGAAAGCCACCCTGACGATTGACCCGCCCAGCTACCTCATCGAACTTCTCGGCGGTGAGGCCGGATTGCGAGCGGGAGAGATCGTGGCCCTCAAATGGGCCGACGTGGATCTCGAGCGTCGGCAGAACATTTGGGAGACCGTGCGTCATACCCTGCGCGGACCTGGCTAGTTGTCCGCGCTCGCGGGAGCGCGGCGACGACTCTAGGTCTGCCTGTGTAGAGCGACAGTGATATTGACCCCCTTGCGACAGTAATTCTGACCCCCTGTCAGGAGGGGACATGGAGCAGACGCAAGGGGTTCTGGTATCTCCGACGGCGGAGGTGCCAGTGATTGAAGGCGAGCTGGTCACCGCGATCCGGGAGTTGGCCGGGCGCGGGTGGGGTGCCAAGGCCATCGCACGGACGCTGGGGGTGGCGCGCAATACGGTACGTCGGTACGGGCGAGGGGCCGTGGCGGGTGTGCAGAGGCGGCCACGGGCCCGTCGGTTGGGGAGCGAGGCGTGCGCCACCGCCCAGGTCCTCTTCACGAGCACGGCTGAGGGCAATGCGGTCGTCGTGCAGCAGCTGCTCGCGGCGCAGGGGCACCAGGCCAGTGTGCGGACCGTGCAGCGGGTGGTGGCGCCCGTCCGGCAGGCGCAGCGGGCCGCGGATGTGGCGACGGTGCGGGTCGAGACGGCGCCCGGCGCCCAGATGCAGGTGGACTTCGGCGAGAAGCGCGTCGAGATTGCCGGCCGCGCCATCACGGTCTTCCTGCTCGTCGCCGTCCTCAGTTACTCGCGGCGCGTCTTTGTCCAGGCGTTCCTCCGCGAGCGACAGGATGACTGGCGCGAGGGCATCGCCGCCGCGTTTCGCCATTTCGGGGGCGTGGTCCTGACGGTGCTCGGCGACAATGCGCGGGCGCTGGTCGTGGGCCGCGACCGCGCCACCGGCACGGTCTGGTTCCATCCGGCCTATCTGACCTTCTGTCGGGATTGGGACGTCCAGCCGCGCGCGTGTGCGCCCTATCGCGCCCGCACCAAAGGCAAGGTCGAGTCCGGCGTCAAGTACGTGAAGCGCAATGCCCTGGCCGGCCGGACCTTCCCGTCCTTCGCGGCGCTCGAGGCTCACTTGGCCGCGTGGATGCAGGAAGCCGACACCCGCGTGCATGGCACCACCCATGAGCGCCCGTTCGATCGGTTTCGCCGCGCCGAGCAGCGGGCCCTGCGGCCATTGCCGGCGCATCCGCTCCCGCGGCGGGAGCAGCGGTACCGCCGTCGGGTGGCCCACGATGCGTTCGTGGACGTGGAGACCGTGCGCTACAGCGTGCCCTACCAGTTGGTGCGGGATGCCGTCGACGTGGCCATCGGCGACGCGGAGGTCCGCATCTTCCACGGCGCGACCCTGGTCGCCACCCATCCACGGGTCCGCGAGCCGTTTGCCCAGGTCGTGGATCCCGCCCATCTGGCCGGATTATGGCGACCGGTTGCGACCGGGCCCGCGCCGGACACGGTGCCGCTCACCACGCTCGGCCGATCCCTGGAGGCGTATGCCGCCGTCGTGGAGGCCCCGCGATGAGCGCCGTGGCTCACGCCCGCGTGGTCGAGCATCTCCAGCGCCTCCGCTTGGGCTTCGTGGCCGAGCGGCTCGACGCCGTGCTCGCGGAGGCGGCGCGGCACGACCCGACGTATCTGGACTTCCTCGATGACCTCTTGCGGCAGGAGGTCGCGGCCAAGCAGCGCAAGCGCATCGCCATGGGCGTGCAGATTGCGCATTTCCCGAGTGTGAAGACGCTGGACGACTTCGACTTCAAGTTTCAGCCGGCGCTCGACCATCGCTTGGTGCGTGAGCTGGCGACCGGCCGCTTCATCGCCCTCGCAGAAAACGTCCTGCTGTTCGGGCCGCCCGGCGTGGGCAAGACGCATCTCGCCATTGCCCTGGGACGGGCGGCCGTGGAGACCGGCCACTCGGTCCTCTTCACCAGTGCCACGGCGCTGCTGGTCGCCCTCGCCAAGGCGGAGACCGAAGGCCAGCTCGCCGACCGGCTGCTCTTCTACAGCAAACCGAAGCTGCTCATCATCGACGAGCTCGGCTATCTCCCGTTCGAGCGGCGCAGCGCGCACCTGTTCTTCCAGTTGGTCGCCCGCCGCTACGAGCGTGGCAGCCTGCTCATCACGACCAACCAGCTCGTGACCCAATGGGGCACCGTGTTCAGCGACGAGGTCCTGGCCGCGGCCATCCTCGATCGCCTGCTCCACCACAGCCACACCCTGATGATCCAAGGCGAGAGCTATCGCCTGAAACAGAAGCGGAAGGCCGGGTTGCTGGGCCAGGCCAGTCCCGCGGCCCCGTCACGGGGGGCGCTCGCCGGCGGTGCCGGCTCGCGCTGACTACACAAAAACCAGTGATCAGGAGGGGGTCAGGATTCGTGTCGCAAGGGGGTCAATTTCCCCTGTCGTTTGACAGCCTGTCTTGCGCAAGAGGCTCCGGCCCCGTCACGCTGCGCGGATTAGGTACGTGCGACGCCGTGTTGTACCTGTGTGTCTCCATCGTCGAATAGGAGCAGACGGTATGTCACACAAGGCGCAACTCGGCAGTTCGCGTTTGCGCAGGTCGGTGAGAGCACTGCCTGGATAGACAGGGCGTTGTCCGGGTGTTTGAAGCCACGTGCGCGGCAGCATGCTTAGCCCAGACTCTCGCAGGCCGTGCCTTCCTGAAGGTGTGCCACCACTGGGCGCAGCCTCCCAACCAGCTAGGAACGGCCCGTTGTAGCGCCTTCGGGTTCTGCTGAGACAACGCTCATTAACAACGGGCGGGTGGATAGCCAGTGCTTCCTTCCAGAGAGACCTCAAGGCGGTCCGCCGACGGCTTGTTCTTCACCGACTGCTCCTCAAGGACATGACGATGACCAAGTATGTGTCAGGCTCGATAGCGTCAGTCGCAGTACTTGCACTCCTCGCGGCGGCCACAACCGCACGGGCGCAGCAGCCAAGACTCCGCACTCTGAGCGAGCAAGAGATGATTGACATCATGCAGGGCTCGTCCATTCAGGCGAGCCGGAGCTCAGATACGACAAACCTAATCACGCGTGTCAAGGACGCAATCGCTCAGGGTCGCACGTTTACCATGATAGCCCTCGAAGATGTGCCAGATGATTGGATGGTTGTGGTATCTACTGGTATCGGCGGTGGCGGCGCGTGGCAGCACGTGCGCGATCGAGTGGAGAAGCAGGGCCTTGCAGTGATTCAAGACGCACCAATCAAGGCGATCGAGACGTTGAGTCGACACTTGGGACAGCAATTTCGGGCAGTAGTGAGATCCGAGGCCGGAGGCTCGACCCTCAACGCGTTCCTCATTGCGAGCATCCTGAACGTCCCCGTCGTTGACGCGTGTGTCACGGGGCGTGCTGTGCCGGAGGTGCAACAGTCAATTCCGTTCATCAATGGCGTGACCGCGGCGCCGGCTGCAATGGCGACGCGCTGGGGCGACGGTCTCGTCCTCAGCCAGATAGTTGACGCCTATCGATTGGAGGACCTGGCTCGCGCGGTCGCAGTGTCGAGCGGAGGCGGAGCATCGCTGGCGTACAATCCTCTCTCAGGACGCGAACTCAAGCGGGTCGTCATTCCCGCCGATTTATCCCGGGCAATCACGTTTGGCCGCGCGGTCCGTGAAGCGCGCGAGCGAGGCCAGGACCCGATCGCGGCGCTTCTGAAAGTCTCTGGCGGTTTCAAGCTGTTCCGCGGCGTCGTCACCAAGGCTGACATGAAGGGCGAACGCGGGTTCACGTACTGGGACGTTGAGCTGAATGGCGCCGGTGAGTATGCACGACATACCTACAAGCTTTGGGTAAAGAACGAGAATCTCCTTGGATGGATCGACGGTGTACTTGACGCCATGACTCCCGATCTCATCATCAATCTCGACCCAACGACGGGCGATACACTCGTGGGACCCAGCTTGGGCGGTTATTCGGTGGGCCAGCAGGTGATTCTCGTCTCGATCCCCGCGCACGCGATGTGGCGGACACCGAACGGCATTAAAGCACTGGGACCGCGCCATTTCGGCTTCGACGTCGACTACGTGCCCATCGAGCAGCTGCAGCAGCGCCGCACTTTCCAGGGCGTTCCGAAGTACTGAGTGCGTTAGCTCGCTTCAAGCACCCCAGCAGACGTGTTGACTCATATCCACATCTATCTGCCTCTGAAGGCTCGTGCCGCATCGACCTCTCGTGCTCGCACAGGCGAAGTGGGCCCGGATCCAGGTCTGCGCGCGAACGCTCCGACCAAGCGCTGGCCCTCTCCGGTGGAGCCAAGCCTGGCTGCCCGCCGCGCCTTGTGCGGCTGCAGACGTCGTCGCGGCAAAAGGTTGGCTTGAGCACGGCCCACTGGGCGTCGGTCAGGTCAGCCCGGCCACCTCCGTCTCCATCAGGGCCTGCGACAGCACCCGAATCCCTTTCCGCAACACTTCGCCGTCCTGCTCTTCGAGGAGCTTGCCAACGAGCGCGTTCACATCCATCCTGCTCTTGGCCATCGTGTGTCCGCCCTCCGTGTGTGCTCTTCTGCCGAAGAATTCACGGAACGATGCCGATGGCCCTCGACGGTGTCTACGCCGCCGGCCCCACCGAATTTCCACCACCTCCGGGGACTCTAACCGCAGATGCCAGCCCGTTTAACGAAGCGGCGCAGGCCGCTCGACGCGGCTTGCGCTGAGCTCCCACGGCTGCGAACGCGCCGCTTGGGCACTACGTGCTAGCGGATATCTATCGCCTGAGCCAGAGACCAGCCGACGCGGGTCGCGAACTCGAGCGAGGGCGAGCGCTTGAACACCGGCTGGCGGGACAGTCTCAGTGACCTTGCGCGTCAACGACGATCGTATCCGGTCCTATTGGTGTCTCAGCACCTTGCGCTGTCTCTGGAGTTGCTCGATGGGCACGTAATCGAAGTCGAAGCCGAAGTGCCGCGGCCCGAAGACTTCGATACCCTTGGGCGTTCTCCAGAGGGGCGAGTTCGGCCAGCCGATCAGGGCAACTTCAGCTCCCTGTTTGTAGGACCCCAACTCGCCACCATAGTGTGCGTCTCCGGTCTTGGGATCCAGGTTCGCTATGAAGTCCGGCGCCATCGCATCTGGCACTCCGTCCAGCCAGGTCAGGTTGTTCTCGTTCTTGATCCATATGCGATACGTGTGACCCGCGTACTCATTGGTGCCGCTCAGTTCGACATCCCACCATGTGAAGCCGCGGTCACCCTTTCCCTCGACCTTGGATACGATTCCCTGGAAGAGCTTGAAGCCATTCGACGCCTTGACTAAGGCGTTGACAGGGTCCACGCCGTTCGCCACGGCTTCGCGGGCCGTGCGCCCCAGCAGAATAGCCTGCGAGACGGCGCCGGGGATGGCGCCACCGCGCTTGAGGTCCCGACCCGACATGGCGTTCATCGCCATGGAAGCGCCCCCTCCGCTGGCCACCGCAATGGCCCGGGCGAGGTCTTCTGATCGGTAGTCGTCGACAGCCTTGTCGAGGATGATCGTGTCGCCAAAACGAGTCACGAGCGCGGCCGGCGTCGAGGGAATCCCAATGAGCCACGGGACTTGCTGTTGAACCTCTGGCCGCGCGCGGCCTGAGAGGCACGCATCCACCAACGGGACGCCAAGTTCGGCTGCCAGCATGAGTGCGCTGAGCGTAGCCCCTGCCGCTTCGATGCGCACGACTGCATTGAAGCTCTTGCCGACGTGCCTGCTGAGCGCCTCCACCGCCTTCACGGAACTGTTCGGAATGGTCGGGAGATTCTGCGCCTTCACGCGTTCACGGACGTACTCCCAGGCACCGCCGCCACCGATGCCGGCCGGTGTCACAGTGTTCCAATCGTCCGGGATATCCTCCATCGCGATCAGGGTGAACGTCTTCCCCGCTGCGATTGCCTCTTTGATCCGTTGGACCATGCTGGCGGTGTTGTTGCCACGGCTCGCCTGAATGGATGAGCCCATCATCATGTCGAGCAGTTCCTGCTCAGTGAGAGTCCGCACCTTGGGTGTTTGTGCACCTGCCAATGACGGCCAGGCGGCCAACGCGCCAACGAGTAGCAGCACAATCCGACTATTCATAAACGCTCCTCCATATGGTCCTAGCCGGTGCGAGCATCAGCACTGGTTCGCGATGAAGACGGCATGTTCTACGGCAAGAAGGCTATCGACTCGCGTGCAGCCTCTCGATGGGAATGTAGTCGTGATCGAAGCCGAAGTGCCGCGGACCAAGCATCTCGATAGCCTTGGGCGTGCGCCAGATGGCGTGATTGCGAAAACCGACAATCGCGAGTTCCTGACCGACCACGAAACTGCCAATGATGCTGCCGCCGCGCATGGCCCATCCTGTGCGAGCGTCGAGCGCCGCGATCAGGTCGGGTGCCGAGGCATCGAGGCGGCCGTCTCGCCAGGCCACCATGTTCTCGTTCTTGTTGAATATTCGATAACGGCTACCGACAAATCCGCCGGTACCTTCGAGAACGGCGTCCGTCCAGCCGAAACCCTGCTCACCCTTGCTCTCTGACTGTGTCACTGTGCCGCGAAACAGCAAGTAGCCGTCGCCAGCATCGATAACGGCGCGAACTGGGTCGTCTCCGGCCGCCACCGCCCTTCGGGCGGCGCGTCCGAGCAGGATGGCCTTGCTCAAGAATCCCGGGATCAGGTTGGCCTTGAGTACCTTACCGCTAACCGCGTTGGCGGCCACAGTCACGCTGCCGCCGCTAGCCACCGCGAGTGCACGGGTCAGGTCTTCCACCCGGAAGTCATCATGAACACGTGGAATGAGTATCGAATCGCCGTACCGTGTCGTAGCAGCCAGCGGAGCGCGCGAGATACCGTTCATGAAGAACGGACTCATTTGGACCTCGGGAAGACAGCGGCCGGACGGGCAGCCATCGACGATCGGAATACTCATCCGGCTCGCGGTCAGTAGCGCGCTGGACGTTGCGCCTCCCGCCTCCGCTTCGAACGTGACGTCGAACGTTCGGCCCATGTACTGTGAAAGCACATCGATGGCCGTGGGCAGACTGGGATCGACGGGCCGGCCGCGGACGAAGCCTTGCCTCTCCATGCGCTCGGTCACGTGGCTCCACGCGCCACCGCCGCCTACGCCAAACGACGTGAAGGCCATCCAGTCGTCTGGGACGTCCTCCAGGGCAATCATGGTGAACTGCCGGCCGGCAGCAAGCGCGTCGTCGATGCGCTTGATCATTCCCTCGGTGTCACCGCCGCGCGTGCAGAGAATCGAGGTGCCGACCATCATGTCGACCAGGTCCTGGCGATCGAGCGTGCGCAGCTGTGGCGGTGAGGCGCGGCTGATTGGTCCGTCGACCATCAGAATGCACGCCAGCAGCAGGCCGCCGACTCTGGGAGGGGTCATGAGGCGGATCCGGTGATGGCAGGGGTGGTCAGTGTGCACCGAGGTTCTTCCGTCGTTGCTGCAGCGTTTCAACCGGAACGTAGTCCAGGGGAAAACCAAAATGACGCGGGCCGAGGAGCTCAACGCCACGGGGCGTGCGCCAGAGCTGATGAGCGGGGATCGCAACCAGCACGACCTCCTGGTCGACGTTGTAACCGCCAAGGCTGGGGCCGACGATGGTGTCACCAGTCTTCGGATCAAGGTTGCAGATCAGGTCTGGCGACATTACGTCAGGCACGCCATCGAGCCATCCGAGAAGGTTCTCGTTCTTCACGAAGACCTTGTAGGCGTGGCCGGCGTAGCGGCCGGTTCCCTTGATCTCCACGTCCCACCAGGTGAACCCGCCCTCGCCCCTCATGTCCGCCTTCGACACGACACCTTGAAAGAGCTTGAAACCTCGGCTAGCACCTAAGAGGGCGGCGATCGGATCGGCCCCGCGATCTCGGGCCTCGCGAAGCGCTCTGCCGTAGAGAATTGAGGTAGAGACGTCGCCAGGGATCACAACCTTCTTGAGCTGCTGACCTGACATCGGATTGTAGGCCATCGAAGCGCCGCCGCCGCTCGCCACAGCCACCGCCCGTGCCAGATCCTCAATGCGGTAGTCGTCGACCACGCTGTTGAGGATGACGACATCACCCCAGCGGGTGACCACCGCTCCGGGTCCCGTCCGAAGACCGCTCGCGAACGAAGTCTGCATTGACAACTCAGGCACGGCCCGTCCAGAGAAGCAGGCATCGACGACGGGTATCCCGAGCTCCGAAGCGGCCAGAAAGGTGTTCAGGGTCTGGCCAGCGGGCTCGAAGCGGATCAGGGCATCAATCTTCTTGCCGACGTGCTTGCTCAACGCCTCCACGGCACGTGCTGGCAGGTTTGGCGTAATGGGGAGGTTCTGCGCCTTGGTCCGTTCAATGACGTGCTGCCACGCGCCCCCGCCGCCTACCCCCACGAGATTGGCCACGGTCCAGCTGTCAGGGAGGTCGGCGAGCGAGATCATCGTAAACTGTCGACCTTGGGCGAACGCCTCCTTCACGCGGCTCACGAGGTTGGAAGTATTTGAACTTCGGCTCGCCTGAATCGACGATCCTTGCATCATGTCGATCATTTCCTGTTCGGTGAGCGTGCGTATGGTCGGCCGCTGCGCATGGGCTGCCGTTGGCCACAGGCAGACGGCGACGATCGCTGCGATTGCGAGACTGCGCATGCTGAACTCCTTGATCGGAATATGTCTGCAGGCAGCCAGAGGCGTGGGTCTGAGTGCCGGTGTCCTCAGTTCTATTACGATCGGAGCGTGAAAGTGCAACAAGAGAAACCCGTCACAGTGAGCCTGTTGTGCTTGTCAGCCCGCCTCGTCATTACATGTGTTCAGGCGCATTTGACTTCAGATATGCTCGCTTCCTCGTCCGACGCTTTCGCCAGACACGTGCCTGAGCGTTCTGAATTAGCTGACCGCCTGCACTCCGTCGCTGAGAATGAAGGCTTCGGGCAGCTGTACGCGTGTGCATTCCCGAAGGTCTATTCATTCATCAGGTCACAAGTCAGGACAGCCGAGGGAAGATACAGAGCTCGAAGGGGTTGGCCCCTACAAAGGACACACGTACAGGAGTTGCGTCAAGAACGAGAACATGATCTCCTGGCTTGACGGAAGGCCGGATATTCTCCCCCCTGACTTGATCTACACCCTCGACCCCAAGACAGGCGACGCAATCACGATTCCCAGGATGGGTGGCTACCCGCTCGGCATGGAAGTGGTGATCGTAGGCAGGGCCGCATCGCCCATGTGGCGAACGCCCAAGGGCGTCGAGTTGTTCGGGCCACGACACTTCGGCTTCGATCTTGACTTCGTGCCGATCGAGGAGATGTTGAAGTCGCGACAGCAGTGTGGTGCGAAGTAGGCTGATGGGGACGGGACCACATTGGGTGTTCCGTCCCCGTTCAGCAGCACATGAAGATGTCGCGACCGTGACGCCTTCTCAGCAATCGTAGGCATGAACCGCCAGAGACGTTAGCGCACAGCGGACGAGACCAGTGCCAAGACGGTGTGAGACATGGCAGTCCAATCCAGAGTGTCGGCAATCGCAGTCGTGGTGCTTGTCGGGGCCGCCGTAGGTCTCGGGGTAGAGACCCAGTCGTCTTCGCCTCTCCGAGTGAGCGAGATCACGATAGCTGAACTTCACGCGGCGCTTCGCGCCAACCGGACAACATGCCGCAGGGTTGTGGAGCAGTACCTCCAGCGGATTCACGCGTACGACAAGCGCGGTCCTGCAATCAACTCGATCATTCAAGTCAATCCACGCGCGCTAGCCATTGCGGATGAACTCGATCGCCGCTACGACCAGAATGGATTCACCGGACCCCTGCACTGCGTCACGGTCGTTGTCAAAGACAACTTCGAGACCGTCGACATGCCGACCAGCGCTGGCTCGTTGTCTCTGAAAGGGATGGTCACCGGCAAGGACGCCTTCGTCGTGAAACGTCTTCGTGACTCAGGCGCCGTGATCATCGCCAAGGCCAACATGCACGAGTTCGCGTTCAGTCAGTATGAGACTGTCAGCTCAATTCTCCCCGGTTACACGCGGAATCCATACGACGTCAACCGTGTCACCGCGGGGTCGAGCGGGGGAACGGCAGCGGCCGTCGCCGCCAATTTCGCGGCTGTCGGTCTTGGGACCGACACAGGCGCCTCCATTCGAGGGCCAGCTTCATTTCAAGCCCTGGTCGGAATTCGTCCGACTATGGGGATGGCCAGCCGGAGTGGAGTTGTGCCGGTCTTTCTGGACTCGGACGTGACGGGTCCGCTTGCGCGAACTGTTGCCGACGCCGCCGCAGCCCTTCAGTCAATGGCTGCGCCGGATTCATCGGATGCCGCCACGGTGGCTGGCCGGCCCCGGCTGGTCGAAGACTACGCTCCTCAAATGGCCGCCAACGGCCTGAAGGGCACCCGCATCGGGGTGCTGCGCCAGGTCTTCGTCACACCCACGACCGATGCTGAAGTGGCGCAACTGTTTCAGGTAGCCCTCGAGGACCTCCGACGCGCTGGCGCGACCGTGCTGGACCCGGTGTCCATCGGTGACCTCGACGAACTCCGTCGGGGCCAGCTAGGCGTGGCCAGGTGCAACGCTTTCAAGTTTGAATTGAACCGTTACCTTTCGAATCTTGGCGACAAAGCACCAATGCGCTCCCTAGAGGAGATCATCCGATCTAGGCTGTTTCACCCTACAATCCAGGCGCGACTCGAGACGTCCCAATTGGCGGATGATGTGCCAGGGGAAAGCCCGGGTTGCAAGGCGCGTTTGGAGTCCAGGTCGAGAATTCGGTCCGCAGTCACGAGGTTGATGCGCGAGGCAAGGCTTGATGCCCTTGTCTATCCTACGTGGAGCAACCCTCCGCGCCTGATTGGTGATCTCAACACTCCACATGGCGACAACAATCAGTTGCTGGCACCATCCACAGGTTTTCCAGCCATCACGGTACCGATGGGTTACACGAACGAAGATAGACTTCCAGCGGGCCTTCAGTTTCTGGGTGGAGCGTGGACCGAGCCATTGCTGATACGCCTCGCCTATGCCTATGAGCAAGCAACGCGGCATCGGCGACCACCAGTCATAACGCCAGGCTGACGCTGGAAGGCTGTAAGTCCTTGTCCTGGCCCGTGGTGATCCTCGCAGTCGAGGCAGAGGAGAAGGACTACGCCGTGCCGACGGTCAGCGGGGCGTCCGGGAGCGTGACGGCGCCCGGGGCCGCGAACGTAGCCTCGGTGGCGGTGAGCAAATGCGTGTGGGGGTCGACGCCCACGAGCTTCGCCGACTCACACCGTTGTGTAGAAGAGTGCCGCGACATGCGTGCCGCACAGGAACTTCGAGCCGTAGTGATTCTTGCTGCCGGCCACGGGACCGTGCAGCGCGCGCCCCACGGCATTGTTGTCGAGCGGGATGCACGGATTATCAAGAAATCGCGTGAGGCCGGTCCAGCGTTCGAGCATGTAGCGGACGGCTTTCCCAGCTCGCTCCGCGGCAAGCCCACCTGCTCAGTCGCCCACACCTTGATGCGCTCGGTGATCGCGCGACCGTGCCTGGCGCAGCTGATGTCGGAGCGCCTGCGCGGCGGCGTCTCCCGGAAAGCGGCCAGGCACGAGACGCTCGACGGCGTAGAGTTCGCAAATCAGCTCGTCGATCTGTTGGCCCTCGTCCGCCGACTTGCCGGGCAAGATGCGATAGAAGGCGAGTGGGCGTGGCGACGGCCCACACCGTGCCGGCCGCCGGAGCCTCCGATCCGAGGCGGAGCCAGTGGGTTTCATCGACATGGATGACGGGCGTGGCCAACGCCCGCCGCCCCAGCGCCTCGTAACTCGGCTCCAGGTGCCGCGCCAGGGCCTGGATCTGATCCCAGAGCGTGTGCGACTCCACGATCAGCCCCTCGCGCGCCATCATCCGCACCTGGCGCTCCAGCGGGGAGATGGTCGGAGAGCTTCTTCTCGACGGTGAAGAGCGAGCTCGCCGACCGGTTCGGTAGCTATGGGGAAGCAAAGATGGAGGTGTTCGACTAGCTCGAGGTGTACTACAACCAGCGACGCCGGCATTCGACCCTGGGCCAGATCAGCCCGGCGGCCTTCGAGCGCCGCGCGGCGGCCTGACCTCGGCGGGGCGCTTGGCGGCGGCCGCTCATCCGCTGGTGGGTGAACACGACCGCCGCCAA
This sequence comes from Acidobacteriota bacterium, assembly GCA_020851565.1. GTDB lineage: Bacteria > Acidobacteriota > Vicinamibacteria > Vicinamibacterales > UBA2999 > VFZN01. The sequence goes on from JADZCN010000161.1 coordinate 95,350, forward strand.
CCGCCTGTAGACCTGCTACGACCGATGAAGAACGAAGACTGATTCGACTGAACTAACCCGTCCACGAGATCGGATTAGGCCCAGCCGCGGCCGTTGATGCTGTGCGGCGCAACCAACGTGTGCTCGTTGTCTTGCGTTCTGGCGGTCCGCGAGTGGTGCCGCGCTTGCGACGCCTCAGCCAAGCCGCGAAGAAACAGCTGACGGTGATGACGAACGCAGAAGTCGTCTGCGTGGACGGAGTCGGTGGCGCGGAGGCAGTCGTTGTCGTGCGTTACACGCGAACGGGCCGGCTGTGCGCTGTGAACAAGGCCGCATTCCTGTCGTGCGACGGTTCGACACGCCGCGCGCGCGAATGGGCGACATGCCTCTAGAGAATCGGAACATCGAGCCGGAACGTGGAGACATTTTGGAGTCAAGGTTGGAATCCCGACGAGCGGAAGCCGAAGTCCGAGAATGGGATAGCCGGAGTGAGAGGCAGGGATTCGAGACGGACGCTGATCGACCGTAAGTTGTTGTTTCAGAAGGAGCTTGGCTGGGAGGCAGGGATTCGAACTCGGAGGGAAGGCGTCCCCGTAACTGTTGATGGCGCGTCACTTCTGGCGAGAAGCGCTTCGTTCACAGTGGGTTACGAGCCCCCGATTCGTTCACTCCCGTCCACATTAGTCCTCGCAGATCGACCGCCGTCGTGGAGACATTCTGGAGACGGCAATGGCGGTACTGTTTCGCTCAGGGCCCGCCGCGCCGTAGCCGCCGACGAACGCGGCGGCGACGCGACTCGCGGCCCGTCGCTTGACATAAACCCTAGTGTAAGCTTACACTTGACGCAGCAATGAAGACGTTGGGCGAGCACATTCGAGAACTGCGCGAGAAGAAGGATCTATCCGTCAGGGAACTTGCGAAGCGGATCAACGTGACTCCTCCCTTCCTCTCCGACGTTGAACTCGGGCGCCGGCATCCGTCAGAGGATGTGCTAGGCAAGCTCGCGCGTGAGCTTGACACCACTGTCGTCGAGCTCAATAGGCACGATGCCCGTCCGCCCGTCCAAGAGTTGAAGCGGATTGCGGCGGCCAATCCGGCGATGGGCTTTGCTCTGCGCAAGGTGGTGGACGACGGAGTCAGCCCCGAAGACCTCTTGGAGTTCCTGGAGAAGCATCGAGGCAAGAAGCGATGAAGACGTTCAAGTCCTCAAGCGGCCCGTTTGTCGAGCAGCCGTACTACACGCCCAACGACGTGGAGGCGATCTGTTCTGATGAGCTTCAGAAGCTCGGCTTCTATCCCTCTGACCCTTCTCCGGTTCGGATTGACCGGTTCATCGAGAAGCCGTTCGATCTTCAGCCGACGTACGAGGATCTGCCGAATGGCCTGCTCGGGTTCACCCGGTTTGGTGCCAAGGGTGTCGAGGAGATCGTGATCACGACGGCCTTGGACGAAGAGGGTACGCGTCCGGCCGAACGACGACTGAGAACGACCCTCGCGCATGAAGGCGGACATGGCCTCCTTCACGCCCACCTGTTTGTGGTTGGTCCACGCCCTGACGCCCTGTTTGGAGACGGCCTCGCCAAGGACGCCCCGAAGATCCTCTGCCGCGATGACGGGACGCCGGCCACGGACGGTGGCCGCAAGACCAAACCACCGTACCGCTGGTGGGAGTTCCAGGCCAACATGGCCATGGGCGCCGTTAGAGTCCCTGGACGTGGTGGAAATTCGTTGAGGCCCGCGCCGTAGACGGCGTCGAGGGCCATCGTGCATCGTTCCCGTGAGTTCTTTCTGGCGGAAGGACACACACAAGGAGGCGATGACGATGGCCAAGGCAAGGATGGACCTGTCGGCGTTTGTAGGCAAGCTCCTCGAGGAGCAGGACGGGGACGTGCTGCGAGAGGGCATTCGGGTGTTGTCGCAGGCGCTGATGGAGAGCGAAGTGGCCGGGCTCATCGGGGCGGAGCGGCATGAGCGCACCGGCGATCGCACGGCCTACCGCAACGGCAGCCGGACCCGTACCTGGGACACGCGGATGGGCACCATCGAGCTGGCGATCCCGAAGGTGCGGCCGGGCACGTACTTCCCCTCGCTACTGCAGCCCCGCCGACGCGCCGAGCACGCGCTGCTGGCCGTCGTCCAAGAGGCCTACGTGCATGGGGTCTCGACGCGCAAGGTCGATGACCTCGTGAAGGCCCTCGGCGTCGACGGCATCTCCAAGTCCGAAGTGTCGCGGATCTGTGCCGAGCTGGACACGACGGTCACGGCCTTTCGGACGCGCCCGCTGACGGGCGAGCATCGCTACGTCTGGCTCGATGCGACGTACCACAAGGTGCGCGTCGACGGCCGTGTCATCAGCCAGGCCACCGTCGTCGCCGTCGGCGTCACCAGCGGTGGCGAACGGCAAGTCCTGGGCGTCGACGTGGGCCCGTCGGAGGACCGGGCCTTCTGGACGGCGTTCCTGCGTGGACTCGTGAAGCGGGGGCTGAAGGGCGTGCGCCTGGTCATCTCGGATGCGCACACGGGCCTGACGCAGGCGATCAGCACGGTCCTCAGTGGCACGTCGTGGCAACGCTGCCGCGTCCACTTCATGCGCAACCTCCTGGCGACCGTGCCGCACGCGGCCCGCGAAGCCATCGCGGCCATCGTGCGCACCATCTTTGCCCAGCCGGACCACGCGTCCGCGCTCGTGCAACTGCGCAAGGTGGCCGAGGGCCTGCGGGGCCGCTTCGCCGCGACGGCGCGGCTGCTCGAAGAGGCGGCCGAAGACGTGCTCGCCTACCGGCACCTGCCGCTGGAGCATCAGCGACAGCTGCACAGCACCAACCCGCTCGAACGGTTGAACAAGGAGATCAAGCGGCGCTCGCAGGTGGTCGGCATCTTTCCGAACCCAGCAGCCGTCATCCGCCTGGTCGGCGCCGTGCTGCTTGAGCAGGACGACGAGTGGGCCGTCGCCGAGCGCCGCTACTTCAGTGCGGAGTCGATGACGCAGACCACGTCACCGACGCTGTCGACGACGACCCAGGAGATCCTCGCAACGCTGGCGTAGCACCAACACTCACGAACGACGCCGATCAATTTCCACCACTTGACGGGACGCTACCTGGGCGCCCTACTGCTCCCGAAAGCCTTGGTTGCCAAGGCAGTGAATGCCCATCTGGAACCGCAAGGCATGCTGGGTCTGCCAATGCTACCGGCCAGTCGCCGGGATCTCGCGATTCGTGAATTGGCAGATGTTTTTGATGTGAATCCTGTAGTAGTGCGAATTCGGTTGGAATCGCTCTATCCAGAAAGGTCTGGGAATCAATTGACGCTGTAGTTTTTTTTGCCCAGAGTGTAAGCCAATATCAGCTTCTACCAGCTCCAACGTGACGCCATGCCGATATCTCGAACCACCAAGTCAGGACGCAGCGCCGGAAAGCCACGAGTGCAGTCCCCGGTTGTCTCCGCCCGAGACATACCCCATCGCGTCCGGCTGCTCCTGTGCGTGCACGCCGGCGGACGCTGCGAGTTCGACGGTTGCAACACATATCTCTTTGAGGAATCCCTCACGCTGACCGACGGCAACTTCGGCGCGGCGGCCCACATCGTGGCCTTCCGAGAGCAGGGGCCACGCGGAGGCGACGCGAATCGGCCGGCAAACATCAATCAGCTCGCCAACCTGATGCTGCTGTGCCCGACGCACCACAAGCTCATTGACGACCATCCGGCCGACTACACCCGCTCGACCCTGGAGAGCTACAAGACGGCCCACGAGGACCGCATCAAGCATGTGACCTCACTCGGCCCTGACCGCAAGACGGCGGTTGTCGTCTTCAAGGCGCTTATCCGAGGGCAGATCGTCGGGATTCCATACCATCAGATTGCGGAAGCCACCGCCCCGAGATTTCCGACCACTCGGCAGCCGTTCACCATCGATCTGGCTGGCCTTCCCGCCGACGACCGCGCCTTCTACAAGACTGCCTGCACGACCATCAAGCGGCGCGTCCAGGATCTGTTCAGCCCGGAGGGTGAAGCGGTCAAGGCCGCGCACGTCTCCATCTTCGCGATCGGCCCCATCCCACTGCTGATGTGCCTGGGCCGACAACTCAGCAATAAGGTCGCCAGCGACCCGCATCAACGACATCGCGATACGGAATCATGGACTTGGAAGCCAGACGGAGTGCCGGTCAAGTACCGCTTCCGCCGCATGAATCGCGGCCGCTTTAAGAAGGTCGCCCTCGTGCTGTCCCTGAGCGGCACGATCCGGCGGCAAGACCTGCCGGCAGACATAAGGACTTCATCCGCCATCTACGAGATCACGCTCGACGGCACGACACCGCAGACGACGTTCCTCCAGCAGAAGCGGGATCTGGACGCGTTCCGCGCCGTGTATCAGGAGGCGATCGCGACCATCCTACAGACGCACGGCCCGCTCGACACGATCGATTTGTTTCCGGCCGTGCCCGCTCCAATCGCCGTCCTCTGCGGACGGGAGTTGCTGCCGAAGGTTCACCCGAAGCTCCGGGTCTACGACAACGACCGAGACGCCGGCGGCTTCACTTTCAAGCTGGAGGTTTAAGACAAGGCCATGACCGACAACGAATATCTACAAGCGATCCTCAAATCACAGGATCTCGCAGACGACAGCGTCGAACTGAAGGACCTGACCGAGCGCCGGAAGGACGTTGAAGCTCTCCTCCGGAGCGCGTTCCCGGACAGTTCGCCGACCATCCGCTACGGCGGATCCAAGGCGAAGGGTACGCTCGTCAAGGAGTCCTACGACCTGGACATCGTCTGCTACTTCCCGCACGACGACACCAAGGCCGGCGAGACGCTCGAGGACATCTACAACAACGTCGCCTTGGCGCTGGAGACGGATTACGCTGTTGAGCGCAAGCGCTCGGCCCTTCGGCTGCGCGACAAGGACTTGGTCGACTTCCATATCGATGTCGTGCCAGGCCGCTTCACCGACGATTCCAAGACCGACTGCTTCCTGTACCAAGAGAACGGCGAGAAGTGCCGGCTGAAGACAAATCTGCAGGTCCACATCGACACCGTCCGAGACAGCAGCGTCCTGGACGCGATTCGGCTGCTGAAGCTGTGGAAGGTACGGAAGGCGCTCGACGTGAAGCAGTTCGTGTTCGAGTTGTTGATCATCGGCCTGCTGTCAGACCGCAAGAACACGTCCCTGGCGGACCAACTCATTCACGTCTGGATGGAGCTCCGCGAGTTGGACAGTCCGCCGAAGGTCGAGGACCCCGCGAACCCGTGCGGCAACGACCTGATGCCCCTGCTTGACGCGGTGTGGAACGAACTCGGGAGCGTCGCCAGCTCAACCCTCTCAACAATCGACAACGACGGCTGGGAAGCCGTTTTCGGCAACGTTGACACAGGCGCCGACAAGAGGGCGGCCGTGAAGGTGGCGGTTGCGTCAGTGGCAACTCGGACACGACCGTGGTGCGGGTGATTGCGACGTCCGCCCGCGTGCGCCAGCTGACAGACCTGGAGCGGGCTGTCCAGGAGCGACAGCCCGACCTCCGTCTAGTCGTGGAGGGCGACACCCCTTCGTTCCGCGGCAGTTTTCAGTTGGCCAACGAAGGCGTCGTGTTCGACCGTTTCTCGATCCAGATCACGTTTCCAGACGGAGTGTTCAAACTGCCTCGGATCGAGGAAATCGGCGGGCGCATTCCACGACACATTGATCGACACGTATTTGAGGACGGCGCGATTTGCACCGAAGTCCCGGAGCTGACGTTGCTTCGCGGCAGATATTCGCTCGTGTCGTATCTCGACGGTCCAGTCCGCAACTACTTCCTCGGGCAGATCCTCGTTGAACAGGGCCAGAAGTGGCCCTTTGGCGAGTGGGACCACGGCAAACCTGGTCTCCTGCAAGCGTACGGCGAAGTCCTCGGCGTCACTGACGAAGAGCAGATCCGACGGTTTCTAGATTGCCTGGGACACAAGAAGGTCAAGGGGTGA
>JADZCN010000162.1 GCA_020851565.1 Acidobacteriota bacterium
TCCACATCGTCCACGTGAACTCGGTGGCCGGCGACGACATCGACGCGTTCCTCGCCGCCATCCAGGCGGCGCGCGATGCGGGCCAGGACATCACCACCGAGGCCTATCCCTACGGCGCCGGCATGACGGAAATCCAGTCCGCGCTCTTCGACGACTGGAGGACGTGGCCCAACGAGCGATTCGCGCTGCACCAGCTGGTCTCGACCGGCGAGCGCCTCACGCGCGCCACGTTCGAAAAGGCTCGCGCCGCTGGCGGCACGGTGATCATCCACGGCCGGTCCGAGGAACAGACGCGCAGGGCCATCACCAGCCCGCTGTCGATGATCGCCAGTGACGGCTTCATCGAGAACGGGCGGGGCCACCCGCGCACGTCAGGCAGCTACGCGAAGGTGCTGGGCAAGTACGTGCGCGAGGAACGCGCCATCCCGCTGATGGACGCACTGCAGCGCATGACGCTCGATCCGGCACGCCGCCTCGAACGCCGCGTGCCGGCCATGGCGTCGAAGGGCCGCCTGAAGGCGGGCGCCGACGCGGACGTGACGATTTTCAATCCCGACACCGTGATCGACCGCGCCACCTACGAGGACGGCGCCATCCCGTCAGCGGGGATTCCGTGGGTGATCGTGAACGGCCAACTCGTCGTGGACAACGGTGCGCTGACCGAGGCACGTCCGGGCCGCGGCATCCGCGCGCCGGTGCAATAGCGCGGCGTCACGGGAACACGAAGGACCCGCCGGCCACGAAGAACGAACACGTTCTCGTGATCCCGGCGCACGGCGGGTAGCGGTGGGAGGTGCCATGCAACCGGTCTCGAGGCGTGGGTTCGTGCAAGCAGTCGGCGCAACGGCAGGGGCGGGCTGGCTGGCGCCGACGGGGAGCGCCCAGGGAGGCGCGCCCGATGCCGGGCCGGATCGTACCGTGCATCTCTCGGGCGACGGCATCGGCCTCTCCCCGCGCGGCTACGCGGCGCTCCTCGGCGAATTGAGCCGGAGGACCGACGTCCAGGAAGACAATTACCTGCTCGGCGGCGAGGTGGAGCGCTTCGAGCAGCACTGGGCGGCGCTGCTCGGCAAGGAGACGGCCGTCTTCATGCCGTCGGGAACGCTGGCCAACCAGCTGGCCCTTCGCGCCCTGGCCGGGGCGAAGCGACGTGTCATCGTGCCCGAGATGAGCCACGTCTACAACGACACGGGCGACGCGTGCCAGACCCTGTCGGGTCTCACACTGATGCCCCTCGCGCCCGGCGCCGCCACATTCACGCGCGCGGACGTCGAGGCCGTGCTCGCCCGCACCGCGGGCGGCCGCGTGGCGACCGACGTGGGCGCCATCCTCATCGAGAGCCCGATCCGACGCCTGGCGGGCCAGATGTTCGACTGGGACGAGGCGAAGCGCATCGGCGCCTTCGCCCGCGAGCGCGGCATCGGGACGCATCTCGATGGGGCGCGGCTGTTCATCGCGTCGGCCTACACCGGCATCTCGCCCGCGGAGTATGCGGCGCCCTTCGACACCGTGTACGTGTCGCTGTGGAAGTGCTTCAACAGCGGCATCGGCGCCATCCTCGCCGGCCCGAAGCGCGTGCTCGACGGCATGTTCCACGCGCGCCGCATGTTCGGCGGCAACCTGTGGGCGGGCTGGCCGGCAGCGGTCGTGGCGCGGCACTACATGGAGGGCTTCGTCGACCGGCTGAGGAGCGCGGTGCGCGTGTCCGAGGATTTCTACACGGCGATCGCGCAGCACCGGAAGGTGAGCGTGGAACGCATTCCGGACGGCACCAACCTCGCGCGGGTCACGCTGAGAGGTGTCGATGTCGTGGCGGTCTCCCGAATGCTCGCCGAGCGGGGCATCCGGCTGCCTGGCGTCACGCCCGCAGGCGTCGTCACGCTGGGCGTGAACGAGACGTGGAACCGCACCACCGGCGGCGACCTGGCCCGCGCGTTCGAGCAGGCCCTGGGCTGATCACGCGGCCAGACATCAGCGGAAAATCGCCCGGACGCGGCGGCCAGCTTCCGCGATCCATCCCTGCACCGTGCGCGACACGCGCTGGCGGATCGTGCCGCGGTGCAGCGTGCACAGGCGGTCGGGGACCTGGTCGCCTTCCTTGAAGTACTCCGTGTAGAGAGGACATCCCTCCACGGGCCTGCTGTAGCTGATGGCACAGAGCGCCTCCTCGTGCAGGCGCGCGGGCCGCTCGAACGTGCCCGCGGGGCGCACGCGCACGGCCCGTTGCATGAAGTCGGCCCAGATGGGCAGCGCATAGCGCGACCCGTACGCGTCGCGCCCAATCGTGGCCGGCCGGTCGAAGCCGACCCACACGCCCACGACGAGCGACGGCGAGAACCCCACGAACCACGCGTCCTTGAAATCGTCGGTGGTGCCCGTCTTGCCGGCAATCGGGAACCGCACGCCGAGGCGGCGGGCAGCGGTTCCCGTCCCTCGATCCACCACGTCCCCGAGCATGGAGACCATCTGGAACGCCACCTCGGGCGACAGGACACGCTCGGCCTCCACGCTCTGCTGCAGGGCCGGTGCGCCGTCGGCATCGATGACGCGGAGGAGGTCGCGCGGCCGCACGGCCATCCCGCCATTGGGGAACATCGCGAACGCGGCGGTCATGGCCAGCGGGGTCACGAGCCCGGTCCCGAGCGCCAGCGACGGCACGTCCGGCAGATCGTCGAGCCCGGCCCGCGACGCGAGGCTCAGCACGCGTCGCGCCCCTACGCGCTGCTGCAGCAGCGTTGCCGCGCGGTTGTCCGATTCCAGGAGGGCGGCTCGCAGCGTGAGCGCGTCGGGCGTGTCATCAGTCGCGTTGCGCGGCGTCCATTCGTCGGGACCCTGCGGGGCGATGCGGTCCAGGCCGTTCAGCACCGACACGGGCGACAGCCCGCGCTCGAGAGCCACGGCGAACACGATCGGCTTGAACGCGGACCCCGGCTGGCGCCGGCTCAGGCTCGCCCGGTTGAACGCCGACCGTTGATAGTCGCGGCCGCCGACCAGGGCCAGCACGTCGCCGGTGTGCGGGTCCATGGCGACGAGCGCCGCCTGCAGCTCGGGCTTGCCAAACCCTGAGAGGCCCCGTTCCACGGCGCCCTCGGCGGCATCCTGGAGCGCGGCCACGAACGTCGTCTCGACTCGCCAGTCGGGTGGATGGTCGCCGCCGAACGTGTCGCGGAACCGCTGGCGCAGATAGGCCTTCGCATAGCCGTGCCGTGCGTCGCCATCGCTGCGGTACGCCCGCACGCGGAGTCGCGCGCGCCGGGCCTCTCGCTCTTCGGCCTCGGTGATGAAACCGGCGTCGCGCATCCGCGCCAGCACCACGTGGCTCCGCGCGATGGCGCCGTCCAGGTTCGACCAGGGCGACAGCGTCGCCGGTGCCCGGGCGAGCCCGGCGATGAGGGCGCTCTCCGCGATCGACAGGTCCCGGGCCGGCTTGCCGAAGACCCGACGCGACATGGCCTCGACGCCGTAGATGCCCGCGCTCAGGTAGATCCGATTGAGGTACAGCTCGAGAATCTGCTCCTTGGTGAGCTGCGCCTCGATCAGGACGGACAGCACCGCCTCGCGCGCCTTCCGCAGGTAGCTCTTGCGGTTCGACAGGAAGAGCGTGCGGGCGAGCTGCTGGGTGATGGTGCTGCCGCCTTCAACCGTGCCGGGCTCGCGCACATTACGGTAGACGGCCCGCGCCACCGCGATCGGATCCACGCCAGGATGCCGGAAGAAGCGGTGATCCTCCACCGCCACGAAGGCGTGCTGCAGGTGCGGCGAGATTGCCGCCATCGGCACGTCGTGCCGCTGCTCGTCGAGGCGGAACCACGGCCGGCCGTCAGCCGTGTGGAACCAGGTGTCGCCCACGCCGCGCGTGAGCTTGTGGACGGCATAGCCCTGGCGACCGAGCCACGCCGTGGTGATGCTGGCAAGGACGATGAACACCCACAGCAGGGCGCGGGCCCGGCCGGGGTCGGTGCGCAAGGAACCGGGCAGCATCCTTTTCGTCCTTTGGACGACGCGCGGGGCCCGTCAGTCGGGCGGGACCCGTGTCCCACCGGCCGTTCTGCGTCGTGCGCCCTTTGTGCTCTTCGCGCCCCCAGGTTCCCCTGCCCGGGCGCTCAGCTCTCGCCGAGCGCCGGCAGCGGCACCTCACCGGGAATGACCCGCGTGAAGCCGCCGCGCTGCATCAGCTCGCGGCCCCGGCCGCCCCGACCCGTCACCTCGTATTTCGCGGTGCTGATGGTCTGCTCGCTGCCGCGCGACGTCTCCACCGTCATCAGGTCGCGATCGCCGGTCGAGACAATCGCCCCCAGCACCCTGTCGTCGTCCTGCAGCTTGATGAGGATGACGCCACGGCCAGGGCCCGACAGGAAGTTGATCTCCTCGGCCGCGCACAGCATGGCCCGCGCGTCCTTCGTCGCGGCGATGACCGTCTCCTCACCCGTGGTGCGCGCCACGGCCACCACCTCCGCACCGTCCGGCACGCGCGCGTAGCGCCGCCCGGACCGCGTGCTCGGCTCCACGAAACCGGCGAGCGAGAAGCGGAGGCTGTAGCCGTCGCTCGTCACGGCCAGCGCGTGCACGGGTGGCGGCTCGGTCTCCGCCGGCCCCTCATCCTCCGCAGTCTCCCCGATGTCCCCGCGGACCCGCGGATCCAGGCTGAACGCGGCGATCACGCGCTCGCCGTCCTTGAACTTGAACAGCTTCTGGATGGGCTCGCCGTACCCGGTGGACGCCGGCACGTCCACGACGCGGCTCGTGTATGCGGAGCCGAAGTTCGAGAAGAACACCACCGTCGCCCGCGTGCTGCCCGCCAGCGCCGCCAGCACCGCATCGCCCTCGCGCAGGCGCGTCGTCGCGAGATCCTTCACTTCCTTCTGCCGCTTCACCCACCCGTCGCGCGACACGATGACGACGTTGTCCTCCTCGACGATGAAGGCGTCGGCGGAGTACTCGACCTCCTCGGCCTCCTCGATCTTCGTCCGGCGCGGATCGATCTTCGGGTCGCCGTACTTCTTCTGGACCTCGGCGATCTCGTCGCGCACGAGCGTCCAGCGGCTGCCCTCGTCCCCGAGCAGCGCGCGGATCTGCCGCGCGCGCTTCCGCTTGTCGCCGAGCTCGTTCTGGATGACGAGGATCTCGAGGCGCGCCAGCCGGTACAGCTTCAGCTCGAGAATGGCGTCGGTCTGCTCGGCGTCGAGCTCGAATCGCTTGATGATCTTCTCGGCCGCGTCGGCCTTGCCGTCCGACTTCCGGATGATGCGGATGATCTCGTCGAGCGCGTCGAAGACTTTCTCGAAGCCCTCGAGGATGTGGATGCGCTTCTCGAGCTGCGCCAGCTCGTGCTCCAGGCGGCTGGTCACCACGTCCAGGCGGAAGTGGAGGAAGTGCCAGAGCATCTGCTTGAGGTCCAGCCGCTCGGGCCGCCCCACCTCGGGGTTCTCGGTGGGTACCAGGCACGTCAGGTTCACCGCGAAGGTGGTCTGGAGCGACGTGTGCTTGAACAGGTACGCCATCACCAGGTTCTCGTCGGCGCCTCCCTTCAGCTCCAGCTCGATCCGCACGTCGTCGGTCGAGAGGTCCTTGACGTCCACCAGGTGCGGCATCTTGCGGCTGAGGACGACGTCGCCGATCTGCTCCACCAGCGCCGCCTTGTTGACGCCGTATGGGACGCTGGTGACGTACAGCATCTTGCTGCTGCGCGACTGCCCGCCCATCTCCCAGGTGCTGCGGATGCGCACGGACCCCGAGCCCGTGCGGTAGATCTCCTTCAGCTCGGCGGGCGAGTTGAGGATGTGCCCTCCGGTCGGGAAATCCGGCCCCTTCACCCATCGGCACAGCTGCACGGAGGAGAGGTCCGGATCGTCCAGGAGCTTCACGAGCGCGGTGCAGACCTCGTGCAGGTTGTGCGGCGGGATGTTGGTGGCCATCCCCACCGCGATGCCCGTGGTGCCGTTGACCAGCAGGTTCGGGATGCGCGAGGGCAGCACCACCGGCTCCTGCTTCGTGCCGTCGTAGTTCGGCCGGAAGTGGACCGTCTCCTGCTCGATCTCCTGGAGCACCTCGTCCGAGAGGCGCGCGAGGCGGCACTCGGTGTAGCGCATCGCCGCCGCCGCGTCGCCGTCGAGCGATCCGAAGTTGCCGGAGCCGTCGACGAGCGGATAGCGCAGCGAGAAGGGCTGTGCCATGCGGACGAGCGTCTCGTAGATGGCGGCGTCGCCGTGCGGGTGGTAGTTGCCCATCACGTCGCCCACGACCTTCGCGCACTTGCGGTGCTTGGCGTCGGCGGTGAGGTTCTGCTGCCACATCGTGTAGAGGATGCGGCGCTGCACCGGCTTCAGCCCGTCGCGCACGTCGGGCAGCGCGCGCGACGTGATGACCGACAGTGCGTAGTTCAGGTACCGCACCTGCGCGGCCTCGTGGAGGGCCACGGCCGACGAGCCGTCTCCGGGGGGAGGCGGCCCGCCGCCGCGCGGGGGGACCGGGGGTGGCGGCGGCGAGTCGGGGGGGGTGTCGGCGTCGTCGAAGAGCGAGGGTTCGGTCGGGCGCTTGGCCATCGGATCAGATCGGGGGTCAGGGGTCAGGGATCAGGGGTCAAGGGGTCAGGGGGTCCCAGGGGTCAGAAGTCGGGAGTCGGGCGTTCCATGACTGGGCCTGGCTCGCACGTGCAATTGCGTGTAACAGGATAGCGGATCACGGTGCGATACTGTCGCGGCCCGAGCTTCTCGCCCGGGGGACGCTGGAGGAGACATGCCCAGGACGCGCATTCCCGTCGCCGCCTTTCTGCTGGCGGCGCTGCCGCTCGCCGCGGCCCTGGCCGCGCAGGCCTATCCGCACGCCTTCCCGCGCACCGGCGTGACGAAGCTCTTCGAGAACGAGCGCATCATCGTCTGGGACGTCAAGTGGCTCCGCGGCGTGACGCAGCCGTATCACCGCCATCAATACGACATGGCCGGCGTCTACACGGTGTATGGGCCGATCCGCGTGACGAACACGGATGGCAGCGTCGCGCCGATCAAGCCATTCGACGTGCCGCGGCCGTACTTCCAGCTCAAGGGCATCACCCACAAGGAAGAGCACATCGGCTTCGGCGACGCGCCCGAACGGGAGGCCGTGATGATCGACCTGAAGGAGGTCTCGGTCCCGCCGGTGACCCGCACCGGCCTGCCGACGTCGTTCCCGCGGCCTGGCGTGACACCGGCCATCGACAACGCGCGCGTGATCGAATGGGACTACACCTGGACGCCCGGCACGCCCGTGGCGCGGCACATCCACGACAAGGACTCGGTGGAGGTGTTCTTCGAGCCCGGCACGATTCGGTACCGCACCGAGGATGGCCGCGAGGAGACGCGGACGTTCAAGCGCAAGGACGCGCGGTTCGTGCCCCGCGGCACCATCGACACCGAGGAGGCGATCAGCGGCACGCCACGGGCCGTGATCGTGGAGCTCAAGTAGGCATCTTCCAGCGCAGCACCCGACCAGCGAGGCCATCATGGGCGACACCGTCAAGTACCTGCTCGACGAATCACGCATCCCGAAGGCCTGGTACAACCTGATGGCCGACCTGCCCTCACCTCCCCCGCCCGTGCTGCATCCCGGGACGATGAGGCCGGTGGGGCCGGACGACCTGGCACCGTTGTTTCCGATGTCGCTCATCGCGCAGGAGGTCTCGACCGAACGCGATATCGAGATCCCCGAGCCGGTGCGCGACGTCTACCGGCAATGGCGGCCCACGCCGCTCTTCCGAGCGCGCCGCCTCGAGCAGGCGCTGCAGACACCGGCCCGCATCTACTACAAGTACGAGGGCGTGAGCCCCGCCGGCAGCCACAAGCCGAACACCGCCGTGGCGCAGGCCTTCTACAACCGGGACGCCGGCATCCGGAAGATCACCACGGAGACGGGCGCGGGCCAGTGGGGCTCGTCGCTGGCGTTCGCGGGTGCGCTGTTCGGCATCGAGATCCACGTGTTCATGGTGCGCGTCTCGTACAACCAGAAGCCCTACCGGCGGCTGTTCATGGAGACGTTCGGCGCGACGTGCATCCCGAGCCCGTCGATGGAAACCAATTACGGGCGCACGGTGCTGGCGCGCACGCCGGACAGCCCCGGCAGCCTCGGCATCGCGATCTCGGAGGCGGTGGAGGTCGCGGCAACCCGCGACGACACGAAATACGCGCTCGGCTCCGTGCTCAACCACGTGCTGCTGCACCAGACCGTGATCGGCCAGGAAGCGATGGCGCAGCTCGCGATGGCCGACGACTACCCCGACATCGTCGTGGGCTGCACGGGCGGCGGATCGAACTTCGCGGGCATCGCGTTCCCGTTCATCGGCGCCCAGCTGCGGGGCGGCAGGCAGGTGCGTGTCATCGCCGTGGAGCCCGCCGCCTGTCCCAGCCTCACGCGTGGTGTCTACGCGTACGACTTCGGCGACACCGGCAAGATGACGCCGCTCGTCAGGATGCACACGCTCGGCTCGGCGTTCGTGCCGCCGGGCTTCCACGCCGGCGGCCTGCGGTACCACGGCATGGCGCCGCTCGTATCGCACGCGAAGGAGCTGGGGCTCCTCGAGGCGCGGGCGGAACACCAGACGCAGTGCTTCGAGGCCGGCGTCCTCTTCGCGCGCGCGGAGGGCATCGTCCCGGCGCCCGAGGCGAACCATGCCGTGAAGGGCGCGATAGACGAGGCGGTCAAGTGCCGCGAGGAAGGGACGTCGAAGGCGATCCTCTTCAACCTGTGCGGGCACGGGCACTTCGACATGGCGGCGTACCAGGACTACTTCGCCGGGCGGCTCGAGGATCGGGACTACGACGAGGGCGAGCTGGCGCTGGCCCTGGCAGGGCTGCCCTCCGTCCCGGCCGGACTCTGACTTGTCCGTGCCAGGGAGCCGCACTCGAGCACCAGTCAACCGTCCGGCCCGCCGTATAATCCGTTCCGGGCGCACGACCGGACGGCCGGCGTGGAGAGCCACGGCCGTTCGCGTGGGAGGACTTCATGAGGTGGACACGTCGCGACTTCGTCAAGGCATCGGCGCTCGCCGTCCCGGCCGCGGCCTTCCCGTCCGCCGTGGGCGCGCAGCAGGGCTCGACGCCCGGCACGCCGTCCGCTCCACCGCCGGCGCCGGCGGTGTTCACGCCGCTGCGGCGTAACGTCGGCATCTTCCACCAGCGCGGCGGCACCATCGGCTGGCTCGTGAACCGCGACGGCCTGCTCGTCGTGGACAGCCAGTTCGCCGACACGGCGCCGAGCCTGCTGAGCGGCCTCGAGGAGCGCAGCCCGCGCGCCATCGACGTGCTCGTCAACACCCATCACCACCCGGATCACACGGGGGGCAACGGCGTGCTCAGGCCCGCGGCGAAGCAGATCGTGGCGCACGTGCGGTCGAAGGAGAACCAGGTGGTGCAGGGCGAGCGCATGAAGGCCACGCCCACGCTGCCGGATGTGACCTTCACCGACACGTGGAGCGTCACGCTGGGCGACGAGACGGTCCGGGCCCGGCACTGGGGACCGGCGCACACGGGCGGCGATGCCTCCATCCACTTCGAGCAGGCCAACGTCGTCCATCTGGGCGACCTGCTGAACAATCGCGGCTATCCCAACGTGGACGCGCCGGCCGGCGCCTCGGTGCACGGGTGGATCAAGGTCCTCGAGCAGATGGCGGCGCACTACCCGGCCGACGCGCTCTACGTCTACGGGCACGCGGAGGCGGGGCATCCCTTCATCGGCACGCGCGCGGACCTGCACTACCAGCGCGATTACTTCACGGCCGTCATCGAGCACGCAGCCCGCGCGCGCAAGGAGGGCCGCGCGCGCGAGGCGCTGGCGAAGGTGGAGGTGCTGCCCGGCTTCGAGCACTTCGGCGGCCAGAAGCCCCGACTCGGGCTGGCGCTGACCATCGCCTACGACGAGCTGGCGAAGACAGGTTGATGAAGCCGACCGATCTCCGAGGGATCCTCGAGTACATCCCCCGCTACCGGGAGCGGATCTTCGTGCTCTCGGCCGACGGCGCCATCGTCACCGACGAGAACTTCGCGAACATCCTGCTCGATGTCGCGGTGCTGCGCTCGCTCAACATCCGCGTGGTGCTCGTCCACGGCGCGGCCGCGCAGATCGAGCGGATGGGCGCGGACCGCGGCGTCGTGCCGAGCGACCTGGCCGGCACGGGCGTCACCGACGCCGCGACGCTCGAACTGGCGCTCACCGCCGCGAATCGCCTCACCCACGAGATCCTGGAAGGGCTCTCCGCCGCCGATCTGCGCGCCGCGACCACCAACGCCGTCATCGCGCACCCCGCGGGGATCATCCAGGGAGTGGATCACCAGCTCACCGGCCGGGTGGAGCGCGTGGACGTGGAGCTGCTCCAGGCGCTGCTGGCGCAGGGCATCATCCCGATCGTGCCGCCGCTCGGCTTCGACGGCGACGGCCGGACCTACCGGGTGAATTCCGATGCCGTGGCCGCAGCGGTGGCGAAGGCGCTCAAGGCCATCAAGCTCGTCTACATCACCACGCACCACGGCCTCATCGTGGACGGCGAGCTGGTGCGACACCTGAGCGTGGGCGACCTGGAGGGCCTGCTGCAGAAGAACCGCGCGGGGTTCCTGCCCGCCAGCGTGTCGAAGGCGCAGCACGCCGCGGCCGCCTGCCGCGCCGGCGTCGAGCGCGTACACGTCATCAGCGGACGCGAGGACGATGGGCTGCTGGCCGAGGTGTTCTCGAACGAAGGCATCGGCACGATGGTTCACGCGGACCAGTACCAGCAGATTCGGCCCGCGCGGAAGAAGGACCTGCACGCCATCCAGGTGCTGATCCGGCCGGGAGTCGACTCGGGCGAGCTGATGTACCGGAGCCGCGCCAGCCTGGAGAAGACGCTGGGGGACTTCTACATCTTCGAGA
Organism: Acidobacteriota bacterium; assembly: GCA_020851565.1. Taxonomy (GTDB): domain Bacteria; phylum Acidobacteriota; class Vicinamibacteria; order Vicinamibacterales; family UBA2999; genus VFZN01. Next base: position 10,873 of record JADZCN010000162.1, read on the forward strand.
TCGACGGCAACCCGGTCGCGTGCGCGGCGCTCCACGTCGATCCCGACCAGCAGTCGGGGGAGCTGGCGTGCCTCTACGTGAACCCCACGCACGAGCACCAGGGGATCGGCCGCAAGCTGGTGCAGTTCGTCGAGAGCCGGGCGCGGGATCTCGGTCTCACGCGGCTCTACGCGCTCTCCACGCAGGCGTTCACCTACTTCCAGTCGAAGGGCGGCTTCGTCGAGGGGACGCCCGACGACCTGCCGTCGGCGCGCCGCGAGAAGTACGAGAAGAGCGGTCGAAAGTCGAAGGTGCTGGTCAAGCGCCTGGCCTGATGTCGAGCCGCGCCTGATCAGCCACCGTGCACGCCGCCACCTCCGTCCTCGTCATCCTTGCGGCCGGGCTGCTGAGCCAGTGGCTGGCCTGGTGGATCGGCCTGCCCGCCATCGTCGTGCTCATTGCCGCCGGGCTCGTGCTCGGACCGCTCACCGGCACGATCGCGCTGGGAATCCCGCAGGCCGAGCTGACGGAGCTCATCGGCCTGGGCGTGGCCATCATCCTGTTCGAAGGCGGCATGGACCTCAAGCTGGCCGAGTTCAGGCGAGTGGGCAAAGGCGTCCGCCGCCTGACCATCGCCGCGCCGCCGCTGGCATGGGTACTCGGCACGCTGGCGGGATACTTCGTCGGCGGCATGAGTTGGCCGGTGGCGGTCGTGCTCGGGGCGATCCTGGTGGTAACCGGGCCCACCGTCATCCTTCCCCTGCTGCGGCAGGCGCGACTCAACAAGGAGTCGGCATCCCTGCTGAAGTGGGAGGGCATCGTCAACGATCCCGTCGGCGTGCTGCTGGCCGTCCTGAGCTTCCAGTACTTCACCATCGGCGGCGGGTGGGACCGGACGGCCGCCGGCGTCGGCGCCGCCATCGGCGCGGCCGCCGTCCTTGGCGGGGCCGGCGGGTGGCTCGTCGGATCAGTGTACCGGCGAGGCCTGGTGCCCGAACATCTCAAGGCGCCCATCCTCATGGTGCTGGTGCTGGTGGTCTACTGGGCCAGCAACCTCGTGCAGCACGAGGCCGGCCTGCTGAGCGTCACGCTCATGGGCCTGGTCATCGGCAACATGCAGCTGGTCGAGCGGGAGGTGCTCCAGCGCTTCAAGGAGCACCTGACGGTGGTGCTGCTGTCGGTCCTGTTCGTCGTGATCCCCTCGCAGCTGCAGGCCGGGCAGCTCGCGCTGCTCGACTGGCGGACGCTGGGGTTCGTCCTGGTGGTGCTGCTCATCGTGCGGCCGCTGTCGATTCTGCTCGCGACCATTGGCTCGCCGATACGCCAACAGGACCGCGCCCTGCTCGCCTGGATCGCGCCGCGGGGCATCGTGGCCGCGGCAACGGCCGGCATCTTCGGGCCCGAGCTCGTGACGGCGGGATATGCCGATGCGGCACGGCTCCTGCCCGTGACCTTCGCCGTCATCATCGCGACCGTGCTCGCCCACGGCCTGACCATTGCCCCGCTCGCGCGCCGGCTCGGGCTGGCGGCCCGGACGGCCAACGGGCTCCTGATCGTGGGCGTCACGCCATGGTCGCAGGCGCTGGGCGCGGCCCTGAAGAAGCTGCAGATCGACGTGCTGATGGTGGACGGCGCCTATCACCGCCTGAAAGACGCCCGGATGGCAGGCCTCGACGTCTACTATGGCGAGATCCTCTCCGAGCACGCCGAGCACACGCTGGAGGCCCAGCACTTGAGCCACGTGCTGTGCGCCACCGAGAACGACTTCTACAACGCGCTCGCCTGCAAGGCCCTGGGGCCGCGGTTCGGCCGCCATCGCACGTTCCAGCTCGCCACGCCCCAGGCGTCGGGCGAGGAGCTGCGGCGCCTGACCCTGCAGCAGCGCGGGTACTTCGCCTTCGATCCGGGAGCCACGTTCGACGTCCTCCACGAGCGCCTCTCGGAGGGCTGGGCGGTGCAGGCCACGAAGCTCAGCCCGCAGTTCGGCTGGGCCGAGCTCACCGACCGGTTGGGCACGCCGCTCGAGCAGTGGATCCTGCTCGGCGCCATCACTCCTGCGGGCGCCTTCCGGCTCTACTCGAAAGAGCAGCACTTCAAGCTGGCCGCGGGCTGGACGGCAATCTACTTCGCGCCGGGACGCACGCGCGAGGGCTGATCCCGGGCGGCCGTCCGGCTACTCCGGCAGCATCTTTCCCGGGTTCATCAGATCGTACGGGTCCAGCGCCTGCTTGATGGCGCGCATGACGTGCAGCGCCTCGCCGTGCTCGGCCTCCAGGTACTTCATCTTCCCGAGCCCGACGCCGTGCTCGCCCGAGCAGGTGCCGCCCATGCGGAGTGCGCGCTCGACGAGGCGCTGGCTGAAGGCGCCGACGCGTGCGACCTCGTCCGCGTCCTCGGGATCCAGCATGAGGATCAGGTGGAAGTTGCCGTCGCCGGCGTGGCCCACCAGCGGCGCCGTGATACCTGAGGCGCGGGCGTCGGCCTGCGTCTCCAGGATGCAGGGCGCCAGCTGCGAGATGGGGACGCAGACGTCCGTGGTCATCGCGCGCGCGCCGGGGCGCGAGGCGACCGTCGCGTAATAGGCGTCGTGGCGCGCCTGCCAGAGGCGTGCGCGATCCTCGGGCGTGCTCGCCCACTGGAAGCCGGTCGCCCCGTGCTCGCGTACGATGTCCTCCACCGCATGCGCCTGGTCGTCCACCACGCCCTGGCTGGTGCCGTGGAACTCGAAGAAGAGCGTGGGCACCTCGGGGTAGCCGGTCTTCGAGAAGCGATTGACGAAGGCAAGCTGCGTCTCGTCGATGATCTCCATCCGTGCGACCGGGATGCCCAACTGGATGACCTCGATCACGGCCTGCGCGGCGTCGGCCATGGACGGGAACGGGCAGACGGCCGCGGCCACGGCCTCGGGCCGGCCGAAGAGGCGGAGCGTGACCTCGGTGATGACGCCGAGCGTCCCCTCCGAGCCGACGAACACGCGGGTGAGGTCGTAGCCGGACGAAGACTTCCGCGCGCGGCTGCCCGTGTGGATCACGCGGCCGTCGGCCAGCACCACCGTCAGCCCCAGCACGTTCTCGCGCATCGTCCCGTAGCGGACGGCGGTGGTGCCCGAGGCGCGCGTGGCAGCCATGCCGCCGATGGTGGCGTCGGCGCCTGGATCGATGGGGAACATCAGGCCCGTGTTCTTCAGGTGAGCATCCAGGGTCTTGCGCGTGAGGCCGGCCTCTACGGTGACGTCGAGGTCGTCGGGGCTGACGCGGAGCACGCGCGTCATGCGCGTGAGGTCGATGGACACGCCGCCGCGGATGGCGTTCACGTGGCCCTCCATCGAGCTCCCCATGCCGAAGGGGATCATCGGCACGCGATGGGTGGCGCAGAGGCGGACGATGGCGGCAACCTCGTTGGTGGAGACGGGAAAGACGACGGCGTCCGGCCTGGCCGGCGCATGCCACGACTCGGCGTGGCTGTGGTGCTCGCGGACCGCGTCGCTGGTGGACACGCGGTCCCCGACGAGGCTTCGAAGCTCGTTGACGATTGTCACAGGGACAGTCCCCGTAAAATGGTTGCAGTTTCTGCGATGCGTGCGAGGTAATCGTGCCAGACCCCGCTTTCTCGAACAAGAGTGTGGCGTTTCTCCGAAAGCTCAAGAGGAACAACGACCGGGCGTGGTTCCAGGCCCACCGGGACGAGTACGATCGGCACCTCCGCGCTCCCATGCTCGCCATCGTCGATCGCCTGGCGGCGGACTTCAGGGCCTTCGCGCCGGAGCTGATCGCCGACCCGAAGACCTCGCTCTTCCGCCCCTGGCGCGACACGCGGTTCAGCGAGGACAAGGCCCCACTCAAGACCAACATCGCGGCGGTGTTCCCCAACCGGACCCTTGGCCGCATGAACGGCGCCGGGCTCTACTTCGAGGTCGCCACGACCTGGGTGTGGATCGGCGGCGGCATCTACGCACCCGACTCCGGCCAGTTGCACGCGATCCGGGAGCACATTGCCGCCAACCAGGCCCGGTTCGAGGCGCTGCTGAAGGCGCCGGCGTTCAAGCGGCTGGGCGGTCTGAAGGGCGACACGCTAACCCGAGTCCCCCGGGGCTGGGCGAAGGATCACCCCGCAACGCGCTACCTGGTCCACAAGCAGTTCCTCGGCTTCCGGGAGGAACCGGCCGATTTTGCCGAGAGGCCCGACTTCTACCGGCAGCTGCTGGCGACGATGAAGGCGCTGGCACCCCTGGTCGCGTTCCTGAACGAGCCGCTCCTGGCAGGCCTGCAGATGGACCGGCGCGCTCATATCCTCCACGAATGACGCGAGACGCCTTGATCCCGCTGGCGCCTTGATCCCGCGGCGCTACCGCCGCGTCGCGATCCAGAACAGCACGGCGCCCGCCACCAGCGCGGCAGCGCCTGCGGCCAGCTGCTGGGTAGTCGCGCCGAAGAGGATCCCGAACGAGATTACCGAGGCAAGCAGCGGCACGACTGGTCCCCCGGGGATCAGGAACAGCGCGGGCCCCATCTCCCCGGCGGGCTGCCGTCGCCGCAGCACCAGCGTCGCCAGGCACACCGCCAGGTACATCACGAGGCGCGCGACCGCGCTCACCGCCGCCAGGAACACGAACGACCCGGTCAGCGCGAGCGCGAGCGCCACGCCCGCGGTGAACAGGATGGCGTTCGAGGGCGTCCGGTAGACCGGGTGCACGCGCGCGAACCACGGCGGCAGGTCGCCGTTCTCCGCAAGGGCGAAGATGGTCCGCGACCCGTTCAGGATCTGCCCCATGTTGTTGCCGGCCATCGACACCGACGAGCCCGCCGAAATCATCAGCGCGCCAGCGACGCCCATGAAGAGCGCCGCGCCGTCCGCCAGCGGCGTGCGCGACTCGGCAATCGCCGGCAGCACGCCCGTCGCGACGATGGAGGTGAGCGTCATGATGACGGTGACGGTGATCATCGTCATGACGAACGCGAACGGCACGTCGCGCTTCGGGTTGGAGGCCTCCCCCGCCAGCACGCCCGTCACCTCGTAGCCGCCGTAGGCGAAAATCAGCAGCAGCACGGCCGAGCCCACCTGGTCCGTCGTGACGGCGGGCATCGAGGCCCAGCGCGCCGGGTCCACGTACCAGATGCCCACGAGGATGAAGAGCGTCAGCGGCAGGAGCTTGCCGATCGTGAGCGCGTTGACGACCCAGGACGACTGCTTGACGCCCACGACGTTGATCCAGGTGAGGACCAGCGTGACCACCGTCACGAGGGCCATCCGGGGCGCGCCGCTCGCCAGCACCGGCCAGTAGAACGCCAGCGCCAGCGACAGGCCATTGGCCACGGAGGCCTGGCTGGCCACGCGCGTGAACCACATCATCCAGCCCACTTCGAAGCCGACGAACCGCCCGAACGCCTCGCGCGCCGGCAGGTAGGGCCCGCCCGTCTTCTCGAAGCGGCTGCCGACCTCGGCGAAGCAGAGCGCGATGCTGAGCGAGGCAAGCCCCACGGCCGCGACCGCGGCCGGCCCCCACGCCCCCACCAGGCGAGCGACGTCGGCCGGCAGCAGGAAGATGGCGCTCCCGATGACCTGGTTGATGCCGATGGCGGTCAGGTCCCACCGCCCGAGTGCGCGCCGCAGTTCAACCACGAAGTGACCCCTTGAGATGTGCGAAGGCGCGGGTCACCGGGCAATCCATCCGGCATACAGCTCCGGCCGACGATGACGAAGGAAGAGGCGGCGAGCGTGCGAGCGGTCCGGCGCGGAGAGATCGAGCGTCGCATGGAGGACGTGGTCCACCCCGGACGGCGCGCGCGCGATCACCACCCCGTCGGGATCGCACACGAACGACTCACCGGCGAAGTCCACGCAGTCTTCGTGGCCGACCCGGTTGCACAGCGCCACGAAGTAGCCGTTCTGGAGAGCGGCCACGCGCATCTCGCCCTCGTAGAGGCCCTCGGGCCACTCGCCCGTGGTGCCGGCCTGCGGGACGAACACGACGTCCGCCCCGTTGAGCGCCAGCGCCCGCATGTACTCCGGGAAGTGACGGTCATAACAGATGGCGACGCCGATGCGCCCGGCACGCGTCTGGTAGACGGGCGCGCCCTTGTCGCCAGGGGCGTAGTACCCCTGCTCGTGGAAGCACGGGTAGTCGGTGATGTGCACCATGCGCGTGACACCGAGTACGGACCCGTCGGCATCGATCACCGGCGAGCTGTCGAAGGTGCGGTCGCCATCGCGCTCGAACAGGTTCAACACGACGACGACGCCAAGCTCGCGTGCCTTCTGCCGGAAGGCGGTGACGATGGGCCCGTCGATCGGCTCGGCCAGGGCCGAGACATCGCCGCCCGCCGGCCGCTGCGGATGAAACCACTCGAACGCGAGCTCGGCGAATCCCACGACCTCTGCCCCGGCCCGCGCGGCCGATTCGAGGGCTGCCAGCCCGCGCGCCACGTTGCCGGCCTTGTCGCGCGTGGCGTGCTGCTGGACCAGGGCGATGCGCATGCGGGACATAGTCTACGTCGGGAGTCGGGAGTCGAGAACCGGAGAACCCGAGAACCTCGTTCCCGGTATGATCCCCTCTTCTGGAGGTTCCGGTGACTCGATTGATTCGCGCCTCGATTGTCGCTCTCGCGCTGGCGGCCATGGCCAGCCTGGCCGTGCCGCGGGCCCAGAGCGGGCCCACCCCCTACAAGCTCGGCATGTTTCAGCAGGGCGACCGCGTCTTCGTCGGGATGGTCCTGAACGACGAGATGGTCATCGACCTCGGCCGGACCATCGCGGGGACACCACCGACCCTCAAGGGGCTGATCGCGCAGTGGAGCCAGCCGACGGCGGATCGCTTCGCGTCGGTCGCGTCGGACTCCATTGCCAACCCGCCCGCCTCCGCGATGAAGGTCTCGCAACTGAAGGTATTGCCACCCATCACGGACCCGAAGGTGCTGCTCAGCACGGCGGTGAACTACCAGGAGCACGCGGTCGAGATGCGGAGCACGACGACGACCGCCGCGAGCGCCCAGGCCGTAGATCCCAAGGTGGCCCAGGGTATCCCCGGCTACTGGGAGCGCCGCCAGGGCGACCCGCGGCAGAACCCCTACTTCTTCGTGAAGGCCAACACCGCCATCACCGGCCACGACGATCCCATCATCATCCCGCGCGGGCGCGATCGCATCGACTGGGAGTGCGAGATGAACATCGTCATCGGCCGCACGGCGAAGCACGTGTCGCGGGACCAGGCCGCCGAGTACATCTTCGGCTACACGCTGATGAACGATGTGTCGGATCGGGGCGGGCGGGCCGATGGCCGCCACGGCTCGGACTGGCAGCTCGGCAAGAGCCACGACACCTTCGCGCCGCTCGGCCCCTTCATCGTCCCGCGGCAGTTCGTGCCGAACCCGCAGAAGCTGGCCGTGAAGTTCACGCTGAACGACACCGTGATGCAGGACTCGAACACGGATCGCATGACGCACACGGTGTTCGACCTGGTGGAGTACGCGTCGAACATGATGACGCTCCACCCGGGCGATCTCATCTCGACGGGCAGCCCCGCAGGCGTCGGCACGGCGCGCGCCACGCCGGTGTACTTCAAGCCCGGTGACCGCTCGACGTGCACCATCGAGTCGATCGGGACGCTCAGGAACAGGGTGGAGGCGGAGAAGTAGATCGCGTCGGGAGGGGATACTGTCGGGAGCGAACGGCGTCGGGAGCGAACAGCGACGGGAGCGAACGGCTTCGGGGGTGGCTGTCTGTAACGGCACGGCTCCCGGCCACTTTCTTTCCCGCGGGTTCTTGGTCCCTCCCGCTCGAGTCTCCACCCTCCCGGCCATGTCGATCCTCCTCCCGCTCGAGTTCCCCGCCCTCCCGGCTATGATCACCCCATGCCTTCCACGACCCGGCTCGTCGGTATCATCCTCATGCTCCTCGGCATCGGCAGCTACGTGCTGACCGGCCGGACGAGCGTCACGGCCCTCATTCCGGCGTTCTTCGGCATCGCGTTCGTCGGCCTCGCCTACATCGCGCGCAACGAGGCGGCGCGCAGACACGCCATGCACGTCGCGGTCGCCGTCGGCCTCGTGGGGTTGCTTGGCGTCCTTGGCCGGGCGATCCCTGCGATCGCCGCAGGTGAAATCACAAGGCCCGCCGTGCTCGCGCAGGTGGTCACGGCGCTGGTGCTGGCCGCCTACGTGGCGACAGGTGTGCAGTCGTTCGTGGCCGCCCGCCGGGCGCGGAAGGGGTAGGAGGCAGAAGGAAACTTCTGACTTCTGACTTCTCACCTCTCACGCCGTCCCTTTCTCCTCCACGGCGCGCGCCGGTAGCCACCGGCGAACCCGTTCCGTCACCGTGCCCGCACACGGCGGCAACGGGTCGCAGGCGAGGACGTACAGCAGGGCGGTCGTCAGCGGGACGAGCGCGTAGCCCAGCAGCGCGGCTTCCAGGCCCAGGAAGAAGTAGCCGAGCGCCGCGGGGCCCACGAGGACCACCGACAGCGCCAGGAACAGGACCCGGAGCAGCGCGTCCCGGACGCGTCGCGGATTGCGGAGCCCGCGCGCCACACGTTGGTAGGCATTCTGCTCGGAGGCTTCGACCGGCACCTTCAACACCGTCTGGGTCAGCACGTAGAGCAGGGCCGCGCAGAAGAGCGCGAGGCCAACCCGCATGAGCACGGTCCCCCGCCAGAACGAGGCGATGGCCCAGACGAAGTACATGACAATGCTGAGGTTGGTGAGCTGGACGGCGATCCAGACGTTGGTCCGGCCGGTCAGCCGCTGGAAGCGACGACAGAAGCGCTCGGTGAGGTCGAGGAGGAAGCGGTCGATGGGATTCATCGGTCAGCGCGAAGGCAAGGGACACCCTTACCGGCTTAGACACCGCCGCCCGCCTCATTGCCCGATCCCGCCATCACCAGGGCCTTGCGCGAGCGGGCGCGACTCCCGATTCCCGATTTCCCGGTTCCCGACGCGATCTAAGCCGTCTTCCTCGGCGGGTTGAAGAACGGCGTCGGCACCACCGTCGCGGGAGCTCGGTGGCGCGTGGCCTCGACGGTCACCTCCATCTCCACGCGCGACCCGATGGCGAAGTGCGGCCGGTCGATGGTGGCGAGCGCGATCATCTTCTTGAGGGTGGTGGACCACGTAGTGGACGTCGCGCGGCCCACCTGCGTGCCGCCCCGGTAGACCGGCACGGCCACGCGCGAGGTCTGCGCGGCCACGGCCGGGGGCAGGCCGACGGCCTCGTACAACGCCTCGACCGCGGTCCACTCGAGCTCGAGTCCCACGATCTGCCGCGCGTGCTCGCGGCGGCGCTCCTCCACGAGCGCGCGGCGCCCGACGAAGGCTGGTTTCCCCAGGTCCACGAGCCGGCCGAGTCCCAGCTCGAACGGCGAGTACTTCTGCGATTCGATGAGCGCCTTGCGGCTGCTCTGGAAGTCCACGTCGATGAGGAGGAGCCCCGCCTCGACGCGGGCCACGTCCAGCGCAAGCATGCCGGCCGCGTGCAGGTCGAAGGCCGGTCCGGCCGCGGCCAACGCGTCCCACACCGTCACGGCCTGGTCCCACGGCATCCAGATTTCGTAGCCGAGATCGCCCGTGTAGCCGGTGCGTGACACGTCAACGGGCACGCCCGCGATTTCGCCGCTCGTCACGCGGAAGTACTTCAAGGCGTCCACCGGCGCGGTGCACACCGATCTCAGCAGTGCCCGCGAGGTCGGTCCCTGCAGCGCCAGCGCCGCCACCTGCTCGGTAATTTCTTCGATCTCCACCTCGAGGCCGGCCGCGTTCTCCACGAGCCAGCGGAGGTTGGGGTGGGCTGCCGTCCAGCGGTAGGTGTCCTCCCCCAGGCGCGAGACCGTCCCGTCGTCGATGACCTTGCCCTCGTCGTCGCACCAGGGCGTGTACCAGACCTGGCCCACCGCCATGCGCGACGCGTCTCGCGTGATGATCCGGTTCACCAGTCGCGTCGCATCGGGCCCGTGGAGGCGGTACTTGAAGAGCGGCGAGATGTCGATGAGCGCGCAGGCGTTGCGGATGGCGTTGTACTCGTGGTCGTGGTGTGTCTCGAACGAGCTGACCGCGTAGTAGCCCGCCCAGTCGCGGAAGCTGAGGCTCTCGGCGAGGGGCGCCGTGCGCGCGTGAAAGGCGGAACCAATGGGCACGGGAGGATTATACGGGTGCTGGCAAGTGCGAACAGGTGCGGGCGGGTGCGGACAGGTGCGGATGGGTGCGGCAGGTGCGGACTGGCTCTCGCGCGCGTTCTATAATCCCGAGCACCGTGAAATACGACGCGATCGTCATCGGGGGCGGCCACAACGGCCTCACCTGCGCCGCGTACCTCGCGCGCGCGGGGCGGCGCGTGCTGGTGCTCGAGCGCCGGCACGTGCTGGGCGGCGCCGCTGTCACCGAGGAGATCTTCCCCGGTTTCAAGTTCTCGGTCTGCTCCTACGTCGTGTCGCTGCTCAGACCCGAGATCATCCGCGACCTGGACCTGCCCCGCCACGGCATGGAGCTGCTGCCGCTGGACGGCACGTTCACGCCCATGCCGAACGGCGATTACCTGTGGCGCGTGAACGATCACGAGAAGACACGCCGGGAGATCGCGCGCCACTCGCGCCTGGACGCCGAGGCCTATGACGAGTACGGCCGCGCGATGGTCGAGATGGGCCGCTTCGCCAAGCCCATCCTCGCGATGACGCCCCCGGACCCGACGAAGCTCGATCCCCGCGGCCTGCTGGACCTCCTGTCGGTCGGGAAGCGCTTCCGCGGGATGCGGCCGCACGATCGCATCAACCAGGTGCAGCTGCTCACGATGAGCGCCGTGGACTTCCTCGACCAGTGGTTCGAGACCGACGTGCTGAAGGCCACGATGAGCGCGTCGGGCATCATCGGCACGTTCCTGGGCGTGAAGTCGCCCGGGACGGCCTACGTGCTGCTCCACCACTACATGGGCGAGATCGATGGATCGTTCCGCTCATGGGGCCTGTCGCGCGGGGGCACGGGCGCGGTGTCGAACGCCATCGGCGACGCGGCCCGACGCTTCGGCGCGGAGATTCGCACGAACACGCCCGTCGCGCGCATCCTCACGAAGAATGGCCGTGCCACGGGGGTGGCACTCGAGAACGGCGACGAGTTCCACGCCGACACGGTGGTGTCGAGCGTGGACCCGCGCCACACGTTCCTTCGCTGGATGGACGAAAAGGAGCTGCCGCCCGACTTCGTCGAGGGCGTGCGCCGCTACAAATTCCGCGGATCGTCAGGCAAGGTGAACCTCGCCCTGGACGGCCTGCCGAACTTCACGTGCCTCCCGGGCACGGGATCGCACCTGCGCGGCGCCATCTCCATCTCGCCGAGCGTGGACTACATGGAGCGCGCGTACGACGATGCGAAGTACGGCCGGTTCTCGCGGCGGCCCTACATCGACATCGTCATCCCGTCGCTCACCGACACGTCGGTCGCGCCTCCGGGCAAGCACGTGATGTCGTGTTTCGTGCAGTACGCGCCGTACGAATTGCGACGGGAGAGCGAAGAGACGCGACGGGACGGGGAAGAGACACGACGAGAGCGGGAAGAGGCACGTCGGGAACCGGGCGAACACGAATGGGACCGCCAGCGCGAGGCGTTCGGCGACACCGTCATCGACACGATTGCCGAGCACGCGCCGAACATCCGGGACCTGATCCTCCACCGGCAGGTGCTGACGCCGCTCGACATCGAGCGGGATTTCGGTCTCTCGGAGGGCAACATCTTCCAGGGGGAGCTGACGCTCGAGCAGCTGTTCTTCCTGCGGCCCGTTCCGGGGTGGGCGCAGTACACCACGCCGGTGCGCGGGCTCTACATGTGCGGGTCGGCCACGCACCCCGGCGGCGGCATCATGGGCGCGCCCGGGAAGAACGCGGCGGAGCGGATCCTGAAGGGATGACGCGAGTGGAAGCAGGTCGGGAGAGACTTCGCTGTCGGGAGGGGCTTCGCCGGCGGGAGGGGATCGCGCCGGGAACGGGAAGACCCGAATCAGGAGCCGGACGATGGCGATGACTCCAGCGCGGTACGACGCCATCGTGATTGGCGGTGGCATCAACGGGCTCACCTGTGCGGCGATGCTCGGGAAGGCCGGGCTCCGGACGCTGCTGCTCGAACGGCGCGACGCGGTGGGAGGTTGCGCGGCCGAGCACGAGCTGGCGCCGGGGTTCCGCGTGCCGACGCTGGCCCACCGCACCGGACCGCTCCGGGCGGACGTGGTCAACGACCTGCGCCTGGCGGACCACGGCCTCTCGTTCGTCACGCGGCCCGTCCGCGTGACGGCGCTCGCGCCCGACGGTCGTGCGCTCGCGCTCTTCAGTGACGCCACCGCCGCCGTCGGGGCCATCCGTCCCTGGTCCAGACACGATGCCGGCGCCTGGCCGGCGTTCGCGCAATCGCTCGGGCGTGTCGCCGACGTGGTCGGCACCCTGTTCACGCGCACGCCGCCCGACGTGGACGATCCCGGCGCCCACGACCTGTGGACGGCGATGCGTACGGCCGGCGCCTTTCGTCGGTTGCCGAAGGACGATGCGTGGCGGCTGCTGCGGTGGGGGCCGATGGCGGTTGCCGACCTGGTGAGCGAGGTCTTCGAGACCGAGCTCCTGCGCGCGGCCGTGGCGGCCGACGGCCTGCTGGGCGGGATGATGGGGCCGTGGTCCGCGGGAAGCGGCCTGCAACTGCTGCTGCACGAAGCCAACCACTCGGTGGCCGCCCTGCGCGACGCGGAGGTCGAGGGCGGCCCCATCGCAGTCTCACGATCCCTCGAGGCTGCCGCCCGGCGGCACGGCGTGGCCATCCGGACGCACGCTGAAGTCGCCCAGGTGATCGTGCGCGGCGATCGCGCCGTCGGGGTCACGCTCACCTCGGGCGAGACGATTGAATCGCGCGCCGTCGTGTCCGGCCTGGACCCGAAGCGCACGTTCCTGTCGCTCTGCGACGCCGAGCACCTGCCGCCGGAGTTCCTCTGGCGCATCCGGCGCGTGCGCACGCGCGGGACGCTGGCCAAGGTCAACCTGGCGCTGTCGGCCCTGCCCGCGTTCGGCGAGGCCACCAGGCAGATGCTGGCGGGACCGGTGCGGATCGCACCGACGCTGGACTACCTGGAGCGGGCGTTCGATCACGCGAAGTACGGCGAGTGGTCGCGGGAGCCGTGGATCGAGCTCACCATCCCCTCGATCGTGGACGCGTCGCTGGCGCCCGCGGGCGCGCACGTGCTGTCGGCGTACGTGCAATGGGTGCCGAACAGCGTCGGGAGCCGGGAGTCGGGAGTCGGGAGTCGGAAGCCGGGAGGGGAACCGCCGTCGGGAGGGGACGTGCCGTCGGAAGCCAGCAGGCGCGCGACGGCATCGGAGACGGACGGGATCTTCGACACGGTCCTCGCGACACTGGAGCGCTACGCGCCCGGGCTGCGGGGGCTGGTCGTCGCCAGCCAGTGCATCACGCCCGCCGACATGGAAGGCGAATGGGGGCTCTCCGGCGGGCACATCTTCCACGGCGAGCTGGCGCTGGACCAGATGCTGATGATGCGCCCGCTGCTCGGGTTCGGGCACTACCGCTCGCCCGTGGACGGGCTGTTCCTCTGCGGCTCGGGGACCCATCCGGGCACGGGGCTGACGGGCGGGTCCGGGGCTAATGCCGCCCATGTCATCGCCGAGGCGCTGCGCTAGCCAGCGCGGGCGTTGGGCGGGGGCGGGGGCGGGGGCTCATTGGCGATTGCCGATTGGTGATTGAGCGATTCATTGGGCGATGGGCGATTGGGGCATTGAGCATTGGCGGATCGGAGCATTGGGGCATTGGGGCATCGGCGACCGCCGATTCGCCCCTCAACTCTCACATCAGCTGAGCTGAGCGCCGAGCCGCGGCGTGGGCGTCCCACTGCCAGGATGCAGCCGTCGGGGGGGGAGGGCAATGCCCCAATCGCTCAATCACCCAATCATCAATCCAATGCTCAATGCCCAATCACCCATCACCCAATGAATCACTCAATCACCAATCGGCAATCGCCAATGGGCGCCTATGAGTACATAGGCTCCCACATCGCGGCGCCGACAGCGGCAGCGAGGTCCGGCGGACGCCGGCGCGCCGCCATACCCGCGCCGAAGGCAACGTCCGCGACGGCGGTGGCCACCGCGCGCGACACCTCGCGCAGGCGTGCCGGCGCCGGGAAGACGCGCCCTCCACCCAGTTCCCCGACGGTCACGCACCCGGCCAGCGCGTGAGCGGCCGCGAGGAACATCTCGTCGGTCACGCGCCGCGTGCCCGCGACGAGCAAGCCCAGGCCAACGCCCGGGAAGACGAACGCGTTGTTCCCCTGCCCCGACACGTGCACGTGCCCGGCATGCGCCACCGAGGGAAACGGGCTGCCGCTCGCGAAGATGGCGCGGCCGCCCGTCCACGCATAGGCCTGCTCCGCGGTGCACTCCGCCTTCGACGTGGGGTTCGAGAGCGCAAACACCACCGGGCGCTCGTTGAGGCGCGCCATCGCGGCCAGCACGTCCTCGGTGAAGCGCCCGCCCTGCCCGCAGGCGCCGATGATGGTCGTCGGCTGGAATGCCTCGACGGCGGCGGCCAGGTCCGGCACGGGCGCGCGGTCCTGCGCGAAGCGCCGCTTGTGATCCGGCAGATCGGTGCGGCTGGCGACCACGAGCCCGCGTGAATCCACGAACAGGCACCTCGCCAGCGCCTCGGACTCCGACAGCCCCTCACGCTGCATCGCGGAGATGACGAGCCCACCCATGCCGAGGCACGCCTCGCCCGCCCCGACGAACAGCAGACGCTGCTCGCGAAGCGCCGTCCCGGTAATCCGCCCCGACGAATAGAGGCCGGCCAGCCCCATCGCGCCCGTGCCCTGCACATCGTCGTTGAAGCAGCAGAGCCGATCGCGATAGCGCCCGAGCAGCCGGAACGCCGAGGCGTTGTTGAAGTCCTCGAACTGCACGATGACGCCGGGAAACACGTCCTGCGTGGCCTCGACGAACTCCTCCAGGAAGGCGTCGTACCGCGTGCCCGAGAGACGGGGCTGGCGTTCCCCCAGATAGAGCGGATGCTCACGCACGGCGGCATTGTCGGTGCCGACATCGAGCGTGATGGGAAGGCCCAGCGCGGGCGGCACGCCCGCGCACGCGGTGTAGAGCGCCAGCTTGCCGATCGGGATCCCCATCCCGTTCACGCCCAGATCGCCGAGCCCGAGGATCCGGCCGCCGTCGGTGACGACGATGATGCCGGCGCCCGTGCGCGGCCAGTTGCGCAGCACTTCGCGGACGCGCCCGCGATGCTGCCACGCCGAGAGGTAGAGGCCCCTCGGCCGCTCGTAGATGTCGCTCCACCGGCTGCACGCATCCCCCACCGTCGGCGTGTAGACAACGGGGAGGAGCTCCGCGGGGTTGTCGACGAGCACGCGAAAGAACAGCGTCTCGTTCTCGTCGCGCACCCCGCAGAGGCACATGTAGCGTTCCAGCGGGCCTGACCTCGCGCGGACGTTGGCCAGGACGCGATCCGCCTGTTCGGCCAGCGACTCGACGCGCGGCGGCAGGAGCCCGTCGATGCCGCGCGCGCGGCGCTCCTCGAGCGTGCAGGCCGTGCCCTTGTTCGTCAGTGGATCCACGTCCGCCTCCACCGGCACTATAATTCGGCATCACTACCGGAGGCTCGACATGCGGCGTCCCCTCGCCCTCCTCGGCCCTTTGCTTGCCCTCGCGCTCACGGCGCGGGCGTCGCCGCCCGGTCCACAGTCCGGCGCGATGCCGGCCCCCTTCCCGGGTAGCGTGACCGGCGGTGTGATGGGTGGCGTTGTCCAGCCGGGCCAGGCTCCCGCGCGCGACCGCCAGCCCGGGGAGCCGCGCGAAGGCGCCGCCGTGATCCGCGGCTACGTGGTCGCGGCCGACACGGGCGTCCCGCTGCGCCGGGCGCAGGTGCGGGCGTTCGCCATGGGCGGCGAGGGCAGCGGCCTGGCGCAGACCGACGCGGAAGGCCGCTTCGAGATCGCGAAGCTGCCGGCGGGCCGCTACACCGTCAGCGCGCAGCGGAGCGGCTATGTCGCGCAGTCGTTCGGGCAGCGCACGCCGAATCAGCCGGGCACACCCATCGAGATCGGTGATGGCCAGGTGATCGAGAAGCTGAACTTCGCGCTCGCGCGCGGCGGTGCCATCAGCGGCCGCGTCGTGGACGAGTTCGGCGAGCCGGTGTCGTCGGCGCAGGTGACCGTGCAGCGCTACGCCTACATGGGCGGCGCGCGGCGGCTGGTGGGCGCCGGCGCCGAGGGAGGCACCGATCGCACCGACGACCTCGGGCAGTTCCGCCTCTACGGCCTGCCGCCCGGCGAGTACTACGTCATGGCCACACTCAGGGCCTTCGAGTTCGTGCCGATGAGCACGGCCGCGACGTCGTTCGCCCCGCCGTCCGACGGCTATGCGCCCACGTACTACCCGGGCACGTCGAATGTCGGCGAGGCGCGCCGCCTCACGGTGCGCGCGGGCCAGGAGCTGCCGAACGTCACCTTCGCGCTCACCGCCACGCGGGTCGGCCGCATCCTCGGGCGCGTGACGACGAGTGCCGGCGAACCCTACGTCGGGGGCATGCTCATGGTGGCGCCGCGGGATCAGGGCATGATGATCGGCGGCATGATGTCGGGCGCCCAGGTGCGCCCGGACGGCACGTTCCAGACCGCCCCGCTGGCCCCGGGCGCCTACACGCTGACGGTGCAGCCGATGGGCAACCGCAGCCATCCGGACGCCGAGGTCGCGCGCGTGGACGTCAGCGTCAACGGCGAGGACGTCCGAGACGTCTTCATCGTGACCGGTCGGGGCGGCATCATCCGCGGGCGCGTCGTCACCGACGACGGGACCGTGCCGCCCTTCAGGCCGCAGCAGATGCGCATCTTCGCGCAGCCCGACGATCCCACGCGGCCCGGCTTCGGCGTGGCCCCGGGCACGGTACGCGACGACTGGACGTTCGAGGTCAGCGGACTGACCGACCGCGTGCGCCTGCGCTGGTCGATCGACATGCCCGGCGGCGGATGGTCGCTGAAGAGCGCGATGAAGGACAGCGTGGACCTCGCGGACGTGGCCGCCGACGTGGGCCCCGGCCAGGTGGTCGAGGACGTGGAGGTCGTGCTCACCCGGAAGATCACCGAGCTGGCCGGTGTCGTGACCGACGATCGCAACGTGCCCGTGACGGACGCGACCGTGGTGGTGTTCCCCGAGAACCGCGATCTCTGGACGTTCTCGTCGCGCTACGTACGCACGGCCCGGCCGGACGTCAACGGCAAGTACACCGTGCGCCTGACACCCACCGACGGGTATCGCGCCATCGCCGTGCAGGGCCTGGAGCAGGGAGAAGCGCTCGACCCGGAGTTCCTCGGCCGCGCGCAGGAGGCCGCAGCAACCGCTGAGATTCGGGAAGGGGAATCGCGGACACTCGACCTGCGACTGGCGACGGTCAAGTAACGGACGCGATGCGGGCGGCGTAGAGGATTCAGGGGCCGTCGATGACACGCAGCGCTTCACGTGATCACTGCCCGTGGTGGCCGGGACGACTGGCGGCCATGGCCTGCGCCTGTTGTGCCGCCTGGGTGCTGATGCCGACGGCCAGCCTGTCAGCGCAAGGGCCCGGGTCGGCAGCTCCGGCGGGAACACCACGCCCGCAGGAGGGGGTCCAGCGAACGCCTCCACGCGCGGGCCGAATGGCCGAGCCGCCCGCTCCTCGTGGCACGGCCGTGCTGCGCGGCCAGGTGGTGGCGATGGACACGGGAGCGCCGGTCAGGCGCGCGCAGGTGCGTGTGAGCGCGCAGAACGTGCGCGAGGCGCGCCTGGCCACGACCGACGCCGATGGTCGCTTCGAGATCCGCGAGCTGGCCGCCGGCCGCTACACCATGACGGCCAGCAAGGGTGGCTTCGTCACGCTCCAGTACGGGCAGCGCCGGCCGGGCGAGTCGGGCACGCCGCTGGAACTGGCCGACGGCCAGGTGCTGGACAAGCTGCTGATCGGCCTGCCGCGCGGGAGCGTCATCAGCGGGCGCGTGACCGACGAGTTCGGAGAGCCGGTGGCCAACGCCGCCGTGATGGCGATGCGTTATACCTACGCCGGCGGCGCGCGACGGCTGGTGCCCGCCGGCGCGCGCGACACCACCGACGACCAGGGGCAGTACCGGCTGTTCGGCCTCCCGCCCGGCGACTACTTCGTGAGCGCGAACCTCCCCACGCGGGAGGTCACCGATCCCGGCGACGATCCGTCGGGCTATGCGCCGACGTACTTCCCCGGCACGCCAAACCCGGGCGAGGCCGAGCGCGTGCGGCTGGGGCTGGCGCAGGAGAACAGCAGCGTGTCGTTCGGGCTGGTCGCGACCAGGCTCGTGAGCGTGTCGGGCCAGGTCCTGGGCTCGACGGGCGGGCCGCCACCGGGCGGTTCGGTGGTGCTGATGCCGCCCGGCAACGCGCGCGGCGCCGCGGCGTTCAGGCCGGGCGGGGGCGGGCGCATCGACACGAGCGGCGCGTTCCGCATCGCGAACGTCGCGCCGGGCCGCTATCAGCTGCAGGCGCGCACGGGCGTCCGCGGCGAGGGTGAGTTCGCGCGCATCGATGTCACGGTCGGAGCGGAGGACGTCGCCGGCCTCACGCTGGTCACCGCACCGGCGGGACGATTGAGCGGCACGGTGGTCACGGACACGGGTGCCCCGCTCCCCTCGTCCGCCCAGCCCATCCAGGTGGCGGCGCGGCCGGCCACGCCCGATGCGGCGCCAGCCCTCGGTGGAGGCGGCGGAGGGCGCATCGCGGGCAACGGGACGTTCGAGCTGGGCAACATCACCGACCCGCGCGTGATCCGCGTCACCGTCCCGCAGGGATGGATGCTGAAGTCGGTCACGTTGAACGGCCAGGACATCACGGACACGCCCATCGACGTCGGCCCCGGCCAGCACGTCGCGGGGCTGCGCGTCGAGATCACGCAGAAGGTCGGCACCCTGACCGGCACGGTGCTCGATGCGCGCAAGCAGCCTGTCCTGGACGCGACCGTCGTCCTGTTCGCCGCAGACGAACGCCTGCGCACGTTCCAGTCACGCTTCACGAGGACCGCGCGGCCCGATCAGCAGGGGACCATCCGCATCACGGGGCTCCCGCCCGGCGACTACATGGCCGTGGCGCTGCAGGGCCTGGAGGAGGGCCAGGCCAGCGACCCCGAGTTCCTCACCAGCATCGAGGAACTTGCGACGCGCCTGTCCCTGGAGGAAGGCGAGAGCCGAGCCCTGACGCTGGACCTCCGGCAACGCTGACACTTCTCACTTCTCAGAACCGATCCCCGTGCCAGAACGTCACTTCCTCCGCCGATAGCGGCGGCAGCGGCAGCATCCGATCCTTCAGCGGCCGGATCATCAGCACCTCGCGGGTCGGCGTGGCCGAAGCGACGCGCACCTGCGGCGGGATCAACCCGTGCGGGAACCATCCACGGATCTCCGGCACCGCCTCGCCGGGGTGTCGCGAGAGCATCACCTGCAGCATCGCGCCGAGGCGCGCGCCCGAGGGATCCCGGTCCCCGGCGTCCTCGATCGTCCACCGCCCGAGGTGCGCCACGCACAGGAGGTACGCGACGGCCTGGTGCCCCTCCTCTGTGACCAGGAACTCCACCTCGCGCAGCCCCGGAGGCCCGAGGCCCGCCAACAGGCGCTGTCGTGCCACGCCGAACTTGATGTAGTCCTCGCCGCGGGCCACCGACAGCCGCGCACCGGCGGCGCGGGCGGCGCTCATCTCGGCGATCGCGGGCAGGTCACGGTCGTCACCGCTCCTCACGAGGACGGCGGGCGGCCCACCGCCCTTCTGATCGACCTCGAGGCGCCGCTCGGTGAGGGGCACCGGCACGAAGTCCAGCTGCTCGTAGAACGCCGGGGCAATGGCGGAGAAGAGCGCCGCAAATTCGTAACCTTCGGCCTCGGCCCTCTCCATCAGCCGCGTCAGCAGTTCCGTCGCCGCTCCGCGTCCGCGGTACGCTGGCGCCGTGAACACGGCGCCGATGCCCAGCACGCGGCGAATGCGCCCGTCGATGAGGAAGGCCAGGTCGTACCGCTTGGCGCTCGACACGGTATGCGGGCCGTCCTGGAGCGCCACGCGATCCAGGTGCGCCGCGCTCCACGGGGTCTTCAGCTGCGCCGCCCAGTAGCGCCCGTACTTCTCCCGCGTGAGCCCCTCGTGCCAGAGCGGGAACGTGTCGTCCAGCACGCGCTCGAGCACGGGCCCGACGGCGGGCACCACCGTCAGCGCCATGCTCGCCCTCTCGCTGAGCGGCCGTGGTGCGCGGACCGGTCGAACCCGGACGGATTTGAGCTGGTCATATCGATCAGCAGAGGTTACCCCATTGCGCGTGGGTCACGTGTTCCCGTGACATGATCGCGGCGTGACCGTCAGCGACCTTCGCACACCCGCCGTACTCATCGACAAGGCCCGCACGCTTCGCAACATCGACCGCATGCAGGCCGGGGCAGACGCCCGCGGCATCCGGCTCCGCCCTCACTCAAAGACCCACAAGAGTCCCGAGGTCGCGCGGTGGCAGCTCGAGCGGGGTGCCGCCGGGATCTGCTGTGCCAAGCTCGGCGAAGCCGAGGTGTTCGCCGACGCGGGCATCGCCGACATCCGGATCCCCTATCCCCTCCACCCCGCCAACGCCGACCGCGTCGGCGCGCTGGCGGCGCGCACGCGCCTGTCATTCATCGTGGACCACCCGCGCGTGGCTCGCGACTGGTCCGAAGCGCTGTCGCGCGCCGGCGTCACGGTCGACGTGCTGGTCAAGGTGGACGTCGGCTTCCACCGCTGCGGCATCGATCCCGATCCGGCCACCGCCCTCCCGTTCATCAGGGCCGTCGCGGCGCTGCCGGGCCTTCGGCTGAGGGGACTGCTGTCGCACGCGGGGCAGTCGTATCACGCCACGTCGGAGGATCACCTGCGCGAGATGGCCACGGGCGAGGCCGCCACGTTGCGCGCGCTGGCGGAGGCGGCACGGGCCGACGGCATCGCCATCGACGAACTGAGCGCCGGCGCCACGCCGACCGCGCGCTACTCGCTGCAGCAGGATGGCCTGACGGAGTATCGCCCCGGCAACTATGTGTACTTCGACCGCACCCAGGTAGGCCTCGGCGCGGCGTCGCTGGACGACTGCGCCCTCACCGTCCTGGCGCGCGTCGTCAGCAAGCCCGCGGCGGATCGCCTCGTGTTCGACTCGGGTAGCAAGACGCTCTCGAACGACAGCGCGCGCGGGTTCACCTCCGCCGCCGGCTACGGCGCGGTCGTGGGGGCTGGCGCAGAAGTGATGCCGACGATGAACGTGCTGCCTGCGCTCGTGTTGGAGCGGCTCTCCGAAGAGCACGCGACCGTCCGTGTCACGGATGGCGCGACAACGCTCGAGCCCGGGGATCTCGTGCGCATCCTGCCCAACCACGCATGCGTGGTGTCCAACCTCGTGGACCAGGCGTGGCTGCTCGACGGCAACCACGTGACGCCCCTCCCGATTGCCGCGAGGGGCAGGATCGCCTAGCGCCGCCTCAAGCCTTCGGATACCCGACCGTCTGCGACAGCAGCACCTGCTCGTCGTGCCCGAGGCCCAGCGCGTCGGCGATGGCGTTCCGATCGATCCACGCGCGGATCACGGTGGCCAACCCGTTGGCCGCGGCGAACAGGTAGACGTTCTGCGCGATGGCCCCTGCCGCCGCGTACGAGTACGATTCCCGCGTGCCGGACGGCACCATCCGCATCCGGGTGTAGTCGGCGACGTACACCAGGTCCAGCGGCGCCTCGTCCACGAAGTCCTGGTATCCGGTCACCCGACGGAGGTCGCTACCCGCGACGAGCTGCAGCGCGTGCGCGGCCGCGTCGTATCGGTACGCCCCCGTGGGCAGCGCCACGTACACGTCCACCTCCTGCGCGTTGATGGCGGAAGGCGCCGTGCGCCCGCCCTCGGGGCGGTTGACCCCGAAGGCCGCCCACAGCAGGAGCGAGAGCAGGGGTAACGGCAGCGCGTCGGGGGCGAACTCGCGCGACGAGCGGCGCAGCGCGAGCGCTTCCATGAGAGGAAGTCCTCCCCTAGGTTCTACCGGCGGCAACGCGATGGTGGAGGGCGCGTCCCCGAGCGCCGGCTTCGGCCTCAACCGCCCCATCATGCCGAGAGCTACCTTTCCCAGCGTCGTCATCGGGCCTCCTTGCGCGCCGCTCCGGGCGCTTCCACCAGCCTATCGCGTGTCGGGACATCACGCTTCTCCCCGGCGCCCGTCCGGCAGTAGAATCCGGGCGTCGCGTCGTCCCGGCCCCTGGAATACCAGGAGAATCACCATGGCTGTCGCCCGGCGGTCGTCCCTCGTCGTCTCGTGCCTGGTGATAGTCGCGGTCACGGCACTCCTGCCGGCGGCATCGTCGAGCGCCGCCCAGCAACCGCCATCGGATCCCCCGGCCGCCACGCTCGCGACCGACGCCGAGCGCGAGGCGTTCCTCTCGTCCGCCCGCATCGTCCGCGCCAGACCGGCGGCGAAGGGCGTCACCAACACCGTTCGCGTGACCTTGAGCGACGGCACCGTCACGCACGACGCGAGCGTCCAGACCGTGGACGAGAGCAAGGCGGTCTTCGAAGGGACGCGTGGCACCGAGCTGGGCTTCAAGGACAGCTGGCGGTTCAACGTGGCGGCGTACCGTATCGACCGGCTGCTGGGCCTGGGCATGATCCCGACGACCGTGGAGCGCCGGTACGAGGGCCGGATCGGGTCCTTCACCTGGTGGGTGGATGACGTCCTGATGGACGAGCAGCAGCGCTACCGCGGGAAGCGTCGGGCACCGAACACCGAGGACTGGAACCAGCAGATGTGGACGACCAGGCTGTTCGACCAGTTGATTGCCAATGCCGACCGCAACCTCGGGAACCTGCTCATCGACCGGGGCTGGAACATCTGGATGATCGACCACTCGCGCGCGTTCCGGATGAACACGACGCCGCGCTCGCCCGACAACCTCTCCAAGGTGGAGCGCACGCTGCTCGATCGCCTCCGGCGGCTGGACCGCGAGGCGCTTCGCCAGGCCGCGGGCGCCCACCTGACCGGCGGCGAGATCGACGCGCTGCTGGCGCGGCGGGACTACATCGTGTCGCACTTCGAGAAGGGCGGCGCCTCGCTGGTGTTCGATAGGCCATTCCGGTGCTGCTGAGACGATCCGAGGAGGAACCCATGGGTGCCGTGCGCCGGCCGCTTCGACTGCTCGCTTCCTCGGCCTGGCTGCTCGCCGCGTTGGCCGCGGCGATGCCCGCGCCTTCCGCCGCACGGGCGCAGTCCTCGGCGCCCGCCGACGCCACGCCCCACACGAGAACCGAGCGCGAGGCCTTCCTCACCACGGCCCCCATCGTCGGCCAGGAGACGGTGTCGAAGGGTGTCACCGGGACGGTGCGCGTGACGCTCAGCGACGGCACCGTCACGCATGATGCGAGCGTCCAGACGATCGACGACAGCCGCATGAAGTACGAGACGCCGAAGGGCGTCGAGATGAACTTCAAGGACAGCTGGCGGTTCAACGTGGCCGCGTACCAGGTCGACCGCCTGCTCGACCTGGGGATGATTCCAGCCACCGTCGAGCGCCTGTTCCGGGGCAAGCCCGCCTCGTTCACCTGGTGGGTGGACGACGTCCTGATGGACGAGGAGGACCGGCAGCGCCGGAACATCGACGCGCCGACCAAGGCCGACTGGGATCAGCAGCTGTCAACCGTGCGGCTGTTCGATCAGCTCATTGCGAACGTCGATCGCAACAAGGGGAACCTGCTGATCGACAAGCAGTGGAACATGTGGATGATCGATCACTCGCGCGCGTTCCGGGTGAACGGCCGGCTCCGCTCCCCGGATCACCTGACGAGGGCGGAGCGCTCGATGCTGACGCGCCTGCGGCAACTGGACCGCGAGAGCCTGCGCACGGCGGCGGGCCGGCACCTGAACGGCGAGGAGATCGCTGCCCTGCTCAAGCGCCGCGACCAGATCGTGGCCCACTTCGACAAGGGCGGTCCGAGGCTGCTCTTCGATCGCCCGGCACGCTGCTGCTGACGGGAACCCCCATGAATCACGAGAGGAAGAGGATGTACCCCGCGATCGTGACGAGCAGCACGGCGAACCCCTGCTGAAGCCGGCGGGCCGGGATGCGGCCACCGAGATATCCGCCCACGACCGTGCCGGCAGCCGCCACCGAAGCGAAGATCCCGACGACGGGCCAGTCGAACGTCACGCGACCCAGGTAGCCCGCCAGTCCGGCCGCGGCGCTGAGGGCGATCACCAGGAGCGACGCGCTGGCTGCCTGGCGCATGGGCAAGCCGCCGACGAGCACGAGCGCGGGCACGATGAGAAACCCGCCGCCGATGCCCACCAGGCCGGTGAGCACACCGACGGCGAGGCCGATGGCAATCACCAGCAGGGGATGCGGGTGCGCGGCCCCGGGCATCTCGCCGCCGCCTCGCGATCGGTGCCACATGGCCGCGGCAGCCGACAGCATGACGACCGCCAGGAACAGCAGCTGGGTCCGGCCATCGAGGAACGAGGCGAGCCAGGCGCCGGCGTACGACCCGGCCATGGTCGCGGGGCCCATCACGACCGCCGCTCCGAGCGGCAGCATTCCCCGCGCGAGCGCGGAAACGGCGCCGGCGGCGGCCGCCGCGCCCACGACCGGCAGGCTCATGGCGATGGCCTGCTTGGGCTCGTAGCCCAGCAGGAACGTGAAGACGGGGACGGTGAGGATCGAGCCTCCACCACCGAGCAACCCGAGCGACAGGCCGATCAGGGAGGCGGCGAGCCAGGCGGCAGCAGTCATGTCATCGCCATGGGCGGCGCGGATCACGCCGGCCCGATAGGATCTTCCTTCTCCGTGAAGGCGATCCCCAGTCGCGCGAGCTCCGCCAGCGACGGCTCGTAGACTTCGGGGTGCACGGGCGCATGCACGCCCTTGAGTGAGAGGCGCCCCTCCAACAGCAGCCTCGCGGCGATGGCCGGCGGCAGCCCCGTGGTGCGCGCGATTGAGGTTTCCCCACCGTCCACGCCGTAGTCGATCATGGTAGAGGTGTAGCGGGCTCGACGCCCATCCTCCGGGAAGAACGCGTCGTAGCGGTGCTCCATCACCACCATGTCGCGCTCGCCGGGGGCGTAGACGAGTTTCCGCAAGTACAGGCCGGCCACCACGTCCCGTGGGCTGCCCTGGTCCAGCGGGATGGGTTCGTCCGAGAGGAGGCCCAGCCACTGCAGCTTGTGGAAGACGCTGCTGTAGGGCTCGAGCGTCAGCGCGCGCCGCAGCGCCGCCTCTGGTGTTTCACCATCCTGCGCGCCCGCGAGCCTCGACGTGAACTGCCGGTACGACAGCCCGCGGAGGTCGTGCACGTCCTCTTCGAACAGGCCGAGGTCCAGCATCTTGCGCACCGTCTCGCTCCACCCGATGTAGCGGATGGTCCCGCGGTAGACGTTCCTCACCTCGGGCATGCCGTAGAGCTCCACGTAGGGCACCGAGTTGGCGTTGGCGTACTGTTCGAACCAGCCAAGCCCTTCGACCTCCATGAAGCCGCAGTGGCGAAAGGTGTCGCCGGGGGGATAGGTGACCACCTCGCCGTCGCGCAGGATGCGTGCCTCGCGCGTGCTCGCGCCGATGAGCCCCGCCGGCGACCACGAGAGCTTGTAGCCGAACGGGTTCGTGTTGGCCCCGGCCGACGGGATGGCGCCGCAGCAGGACCAGAACGACTCCACCTGCCCTCCGCGCTCGTGGATCTGCCGGATGGTCCGGGCGGCGGACATGTGGTCGATACCCGGGTCGAGCCCGAGCTCGCAGAGCAGCAAGAGGCCGGCCTCGCGCGCGGGGCCATCGAGCGCGCGCACGTCGTCCTTGATGTACGACGCGTTGATCATGTCGACGCGGGCGCGCACCGAGGCCTCGGCCACCGGCGCCATGAAGGGCGCGGGCAGCAGGTTGATGACGAGGTCCGGCGACGTGGTCGCGAGCACGCGGGGGACGTCCGCGACGCTCTCCCGAAGGCCCCGGGCCCGCGGCGCCCCGCCGGTGACGGCGGCGAGGTTCCCCTCGTCCTGGTCCACCACCGTCAGGTGGTGCGGCGTGTGCTCCAGCAGGTAACGGACGCAGGGACCGGCCACGCGGCCGGCACCCAGGATGAGGATGCTCTTCACGTCAGGTGCCTTCCGTGCGGAAATCCGAGACCCGGGCGCCCCAGGCGCTGCCGGCCCCCACGACGAACATGGCGACGAGCGCCAGGGCCAGCAGCAGCAGCCACGGCGAATCGAACCGGCCCGCCGCGGCGTAGGTGATGGCACTGGCCGACGCGACCAGCAGCGCGTACGGGAGCTGGGTCTTCACGTGGTCGATGTGATCGCAGGCCGCGCCCATGGACGACAGGATCGTCGTGTCCGAGATGGGCGA
>JADZCN010000163.1 GCA_020851565.1 Acidobacteriota bacterium
AAGGCGTGGACGTGGAGGCATAGGGTCATGGCATTTGGTGGACGCAAACCGAGTGGCCCCGGCGGCCGGGGCAAGGGCGCGGCGGGCGGGGAGAAGCAGGGCGGCCAGCGCCGCGGCCTGTTCCGCCGTCGCAAGGTCTGCAAGTTCTGCGCGGACCGCATCGACGACATCAACTACAAGGACGTCAAGCTGCTGAGCGGCTTCGTCCCCGAGCGCGGCAAGGTGCTGCCGCGCCGCATCTCGGGCACCTGCGCGAAGCACCAGCGCGCGCTGCGCGTGGCGATCCTCCGGGCGCGCCAGCTCGCGCTGCTGCCCTACGCGTCGGACTAGCGGGAGCCAGCCAATGGAAGTGATTCTTCGAGACCACGTGGAGCACGTCGGCCGCCGCGGCGAGATCGTCAAGGTGGCAGACGGCTACGCCAGGAACTACCTCCTGCCGCGGAAGCTGGCGCTCGAGGCCACCGAGGCGAACCGCAAGCGCGTGGAGCGCGAGCGGAAGATCGTCGAGGCGCGCGAGGCCGAGGAGCGGGCGGCCGCCGAGGCCATCGCCACGCGGCTGACGGCGCTCGAGCTGTCGATCTCGCGCAAGGTGGGCGAGAACGATCAGCTGTACGGGTCGGTGACCAATGCCGACATCGCCGACCTGCTGAAGGCCAGGGGCTTCGACATCGACCGTCGCCGGATCCTGCTGCCCGATCCGCTGAAGGCACTGGGCGAGAGCACGGTGCCCGTGAAGCTGCATCGCGACGTCACGGCACAGGTGCGCGTGGCGGTCGTGAAGGAAGAATAAGCACGCGTCGGGAGTCGGGGACCGGGAGTGGGGGAGTCGGCCGCGGCTCCACCGCTCCTCGGATCCCGGCTCGCGATCTCCGCTGACATCTCCCCGCGTCCTCCGTATTAAGATCCGCGCGTGGCCGAGTCCGTCGCAACACCCGCCCGCACGCTGCCGCACAACCTCGAGGCCGAGCGGTCGGTGCTGGGCGCCATCCTCATCGACAACCATACGTACAACCTGGCCGCGGCGGTCATCACCGGGCAGGCGTTCTTCCGCGACGCGCACCGGCGGATCTTCGAGCGGATGACCGACCTGGCCGAGCGGAGCCAGCCCATCGACCTGGTCACGCTCAAGGAGGCCCTCGAGCGGTCGGGCGAGCTGGAGGAAGTGGGCGGGCCCGCCTACGTCGCCTCGCTCGTGGACGGCGTGCCGCGCTCGACCAACGTCGAGTACTACGCGCAGATCGTGAAGGAGAAGGCGACGCTGCGCGCGCTCATCTTCTCGGCCAACAAGATCCTCGCCAACGCCTACGAGGCCGACCAGGAAGCCGACCTCATCCTGGACGACGCGGAGAGCGCCATCTTCGCGGTGGCGGAGGACCGCGTGAAGTCGGGCTTCATGCCGATGCGGGAGCTGGTGAAGGAGAGCTTCCCGAAGATCGAGAAGCTCTTCGAGCACAAGAGCTACATCACCGGCGTGCCCACCGGCTTCGACGACCTGGACCGCAAGACGCGCGGCCTGCAGCCCGGCGACCTGGTCATCGTCGCCGCGCGCCCCTCGATGGGGAAGACCAGCCTCGTGCTGAACATCTGCCAGCACGTGGCGACGCAGGGCAGGGTCGCCGGCTTCTTCAGCCTCGAGATGTCGAAGGAGCAGCTCTTCATGCGCATGCTTGCCTCCGAGGCGCGGATCGACACCTACCGCCTGCTGAGCGGGCAGATCGGGCAGCGCGAGTACGGGCAGATTACGCACGCCCTCGAGACGCTGGGCGACGCGCAGCTGTTCATCGACGACACGGCGGGTATCGGCGTGCTCGAGATGCGCGCGAAGGCACGGCGGCTCCAGGCCGAGCACGGCCTGCACCTGCTCGCCATCGACTACGTGCAGTTGATGACCGGGCGCGGGCGCTTCGAGAATCGCACCCTGGAGCTGGCGTCCATCTCGCGGTCGCTGAAGGGCCTCGCGAAGGAACTGGGCGTGCCCATCATCCTGTTGTCGCAGCTGTCGCGCGCGCCGGAGGCCCGCTCCGACAAGCGGCCGCAGCTGTCGGACCTCCGCGAGTCCGGTGCCCTCGAGCAGGATGCCGACGTGGTGGTCCTGATCTTCCGCGAGGAGATGTACAAGCTGGGCGACGAGCCCAGCGAGAACGACGGGGTCGCCGAGCTCATCATCGCCAAGCAGCGCAACGGCCCCACCGGCACGATCAAGCTGGCATTCCTGCGCGAGCAGACGCGGTTCGCCAACCTCGCACACGGAGGGGACGCGGAGTGAACGCGGATGTCGGACGCGGAGGCCGCAGACGCCGCGGATGACGCGGGGGCCGCAGATGGCGCAGATTACGCAGAAGCCGCAGATCACGCAGAGGCCGCAGATGGGCGCAGACGAAGATGGCGGCCCGCCCTTCGCCCAACCGAATCCGCGCCATCGGCGGATCCCTTTCCGCGCCATCTCTCCGCGTAAGATATCGACGTGATCCGCTGCACGGCAGCCCGCGTCGACCTCGACGCGCTCGCGTCGAACTTCCG
The DNA here is from genome assembly GCA_020851565.1 of Acidobacteriota bacterium. Classification (GTDB taxonomy): domain Bacteria; phylum Acidobacteriota; class Vicinamibacteria; order Vicinamibacterales; family UBA2999; genus VFZN01. The sequence continues at coordinate 2,521 of JADZCN010000163.1, forward strand.
GGTCATCCAGGCGCATCTCGCGTCGGAGGCCTTGCTCAATCGCGCGGCCGGTGCGGGCGTGTCGCGCGCGCCGGGCATCATCGCGGTCGTCAAGGCCAACGCGTACGGCCACGGCGCGCGGCCCGTGGCGCGCGTGCTCGAGGACGCGGGCGCCGTGATGCTGGCCGTCGCCGACATCGAGGAAGGGGTGGATCTGCGCGAGGCTGGAATTCGTGCCCCCATCCTCGTCTTCGGCGCTCTCAGCGTGAGCGACGTGTCGGGTGTCTTCGACTACCGGCTCACACCCACCATTTCGAGCCCCGCGGCGGGACGGGCCCTGCAGGCGGCCGCGGCCGAGCGCGGCGTCACGCTCGGCTATCACCTCAAGATCGACACCGGCCTCAATCGCCTCGGCTTCCGCCACGACAACCTGAGCCGGACGCTTCCCGAATTGCTGGCCTCGGCACACCTGCGCCTGGAGGCCGTGCACACCCACTTCGGCACGGCCGACGATCCGGAGTCACCGCTGTTCGAGGAGCAGCGCCGGCGCTTCGAGGCCGCGTGCCTGGTGGTGAACGACCTGGGCGGCGGGCCGCGCCTGCGGCATGCCGCGAGCTCCGCGGCGCTGGTACGCGATTCGAGGGTCTGGTACGACTTCGTGCGCCCGGGCCTGCTGCTCTACGGGCTGGTGCCGCCGCCGCTGCACACCATGCTCGCGCTGCGCCCCGTGATGTCGTTGTCGAGCCGGGTGGTGGCGGTGAAGGGCGTGCGTGTCGGCGAGCCGGTCGGCTACGGCGCACGGTTCACCGCGGAGCGCCCGACCTCGCTGGCGATTGTGCCCGCCGGCTACGCCGATGGCCTCGACCGCCGCCTCGAAGGCAGGGGCGTGGTGCTCGTTCGCGGCCGCCGCGCGCCCATCGTCGGCGCGGTGAGCATGGACGTGCTCACCGTGGACGTCACCGAGATCGCCGAGGTGAATCCGGGCGACGACGTGGTGTTCCTCGGTGCCCAGGGGGAGGAGTCGTGGCAGCGCATCGACGCGCGCGAGATGGCCAGCTGGACTGGTACGATTCCCTACGAGATCCTCTGCCGGCTGGGGGCGCGGGTGCAACGCCTGTACTGACGCTGCTCATTGATGATTGCCGATTGACGATTGGCGATTCATTGGGCGATTGAAGATTGTGGGATTGGGGCATTTGATTGAGCGATTGAGCGATTGAGCGATTGAGCGATTGGGCGATTGGTGCATTCCAAGCCCCCAGCCCCAAGCCCCCAGCCCCCAGCCCCCAGCCCCAAGACCTCAAGACCCCAAGACCCCAAGACCCCAAGACCTCAAGACCCCAAGACCTCACCTCCCATCCAGACGATGAGACAATGATCGAACCGAGATGAAGCAGCCCAGGCCCGTGTTCGTGTGTCAGGAGTGCGGCTCGCAGTCGCCGAAGTGGCAGGGTCGCTGCCCGGACTGCGGCGCGTGGAACTCGTTCGTGGAGGAGCGCGCCGTCGAGCCCGTGGCCGTCGCTGCGGCGGCCGGTCACCGCTACGCGCTCGGGGGCGGGTCGCAGGGCGCCGTGCGCTACTCCGAGATCGAATCCACGCGCGCCGAGCGCATCTCCACGGGCATCGGCGAGTTCGACCGCGTGCTCGGCGGCGGCATCGTGCCCGGCTCATTGGTGCTGCTCGGCGGCGAGCCCGGCATCGGCAAGTCCACGCTGCTGCTGCAGGCCACGGCGAACTTCGCCCACAGCGTCGGCCCCGTCCTCTACGCTTCGGGCGAGGAGTCCGAGCACCAGATCAAGTCGCGCGGGGACCGCCTGGGCGTGGGCGATGCGCCCCTCTACCTGCTGGCGGAGACCTGCATCGAGCGGATTCTCGAGGAGGTGGGGCGCGTCAAGCCGAAGCTGCTCGTCGTGGACTCGGTGCAGACCGTCTTCTCGCTGAAGTTCCAGTCCGCCCCGGGCAGCATCGGCCAGGTGCGCGAAGCGGCCACGCAGTTCCTGTTCACCGCCAAGGGGCACAACATCCCGACCTTCCTCGTCGGCCATGTCACCAAGGACGGCAACATCGCCGGGCCCAAGGCGCTGGAGCACGTGGTGGACACCGTCCTCTACTTCGAAGGCGAGCGCCATCATTCGCATCGCGTCGTCCGGGCCGTGAAGAACCGCTTTGGCGCGGTCAGCGAGCTGGGCGTCTTCGAGATGACCGGCGCCGGCCTCAAGCCCGTGCCCAACCCGTCGGCACTCTTCCTCGCCGAGCGCCCGCAGGCCACGCCAGGGTCCGCGGTGCTGTGCTGCCTGGAGGGCTCCCGGCCCATCCTCGTCGAGGTGCAGGCGCTCGTCAGTACCAGCAGCTACGGCATGGCCCGCCGCATGGCCGTGGGGCTCGACCAGGCGCGACTGACGCTGCTGTTGGCGGTCCTCGAGAAGCGCGCCGGCCTCCACCTGGTGAGCGATGACGTCTTCGTGAACATCGCGGGCGGGATGACCATCGACGAGCCCGCAGCGGACCTGGCGATCGTGTCGGCCGTGGCGTCCAGCCTGCGCAACCGGCCCGTGTCGCAGGGCACCGCGGTCTTTGGCGAGGTGGGCCTGGGCGGCGAAATCCGCGGAGTCCCCCAGGCGGCGTTGCGCATCCGCGAGGCCGAACAGATGGGCTTCACCCGCATCGTCCTCCCTGCGGCCAACGTCGAGGCGGGCGCCGATGCGATGGCCACGGGGCGCGACGAGCCTCGGGCGGAACTCGTCGGCGTCCGCTCCGTCGGCGAGGCGCTTGACGTGTTGCTCTCCTGAACAAGGCGAGAGCCAGGTTCTGAGGTTCTGAAGTTCTGAGGTTCTGAAGTTCTCCGAACCGGAGAACCTGAGAACCCCAGAACCTCAGAACCCCAGAACCCCAGAACCTCAGAACCCCAGAACCTCAGAACCCCAGAACCTCAGAACCCAGCACCCGGTTCCTACGGAACCGTGACGCTCTGCACCGCCGTCGCCGCGCTCGACCCGCACGGGTTCGAGGCCACGACGCTCACGTTGTACGTCCCCGGCGCGACCGGGCTGCTCATCGCACGGGCCGGCGTCCCGAAGCTGCCGACGAACGATCCCGTGACGTTCAGCACGAAGCCCGTCGGCGCGGGCCCGGTGGACGCCGGATCCCACACCACGAACACGGTGTTGCCCACCTTGTAGGCGAGGAAGTTCTCCGGCGTTCCCGGCGCGCCGGTGCACGCGGACGGGAAGGTCAGCGTCACGCTGTTGGACGAGGGGCTCGCGCCGCCGGCGTTGGTGGCCCGCAGGCTCAGCGTGTACGTGCCTGCCGGGACGCCGTTGAAGCTGAAGCTGTTGCCCGGGCCGATCGGCAGCGAGGTGACGATGGAGCCCGTGACGTCGAGCACGTGTGACGCGGGCGCGCCGCCGCCGAACGTGTTCCGCCACGCTAGCGTCAGCGACGACCCGTTCGCGAGGCCCAGCAGGTTGGCGGGGGCCGATGGCGCCAGCGGGACGTTGACCACGAGCGGGACTTCGTTCGAGGGCCCGCTGCTGCTGGCGCCCGAGACGGTGTGCACGCGGATGAAGAACGATCCCGATGGCGCGACGAACGTGTAGATGGGCGACGTGCCGGGAATCGGAAGGGCTGCGTCCACCCGGCTCGGTGCGATGCCGCCCCTCAGTTCGTAGCCCGTGGGCGGCAGTCCGGCCACCGGCGGCGTGAAGCGGATGGTGACGACGTTCCCCGCGACCGAGGAGACGAACAGTCCGGTTGGCGGCTGCGCCGTGGTCGGCGGCGGCCCGCCGCCACACGAGTAGATGCTGACGTTGTCTACGAGCCACCCCAGCGAGCCGACGGAGGGGTCCGTCCCGACGCGGAACCGGAACCGCACCGACTGGCCAGCGAGCGAGGCGAGGTTCAGCCGCGTGCCGGTATAGCCGAAGCTGGACCGCACGAACGCGCTCCGCGCGCCGAGCACGTTCCCCCCGTCGAGCGTGCCAGCGTAGGCGTGGCCTCCGTCGATGAGGCTTCCCGCATCGATCCACGTCGTGCCGTTCGTGCTGTATTCCAGCACGCCGCCGTCGTAGAACGTCGTGGCGCCCGAGTGCTCGAATTCGAAGGCGTGATCGAAGTACATCCGTCCCGCGGCGGGAATGACAACGGGGTTGGTCATGGCAATTCTGCGGTCGGCGATGGCGCTGGTGTCCTCGCCGTACGCGCTGATGTCGCCTGACCTGGCAAAGAAGTTCCCCAGCCCCCAGTTCGTGCCGCTCGTGGTGGACACGTTCCAGTTGGCGCCGCCGCTTTCGAAGCCGTCCGAGAACGCCGGAACGGGCGCGCCGCCCGCGGGGCAGAACGTGGCCGGCGGCGGCGTCGCACCGGTGCACGGCCACGGGCTGGCCATTTCCACCGCCAGGATGGCGCTGGCCACCTGCGAGCAGTCGCCGGCCGTGATGCCGCCGGTGCCCACCAGGTCCGTGCACGACTGGTTCACGGCCGTGGAGTTGTCGGCGAACGTCGATCCCGACGTCAGGTACGTCGTCAGGGCGCGGTACTGGATCAATCCTGCCTTCGCGAGGCCGATGCCCGTGATGGTGCGCCCGTTGTAGGTGCCGCCATCCACCATCAGCGCGAACGCGTGGTTCGGCACGCCGCTGTTGATGTGGACCCCGCCGCTGTCGCCACTCGGGTTGGTCCAGCCATTGCTGACGCAGAAGAACTGCGGGTCGCTCAACTTGCCGGGATCACCGAACGTTGTGGGCGTCATCATGTCGCGGATGGCGCCGATGGACAGGTCCTCGGCAAGCCGCCACCGCGCAATGCCCGTGTCGTCGCCCGCGCCGCGGACGAAGTCCACGGTCTGGCCGAAGATGTCGGAGAACGACTCGTTCAGTGCGCCCGACTGGTAGTAGTAGAACAGGTTGGCCGAGTACTCCGTGACCGCGTGCGTCAGTTCGTGCGCGACGACGTCGTCCGCCGCCGCGAAGCCTTCGCCATAGACCATCTGGGTCCCGTTCCAGAAGGCGTTCTGATACGGGACGCCCGGTTGCGACGGATGCCGGTATCGGACCGACGACATGAGTCCGGCGCCAGCGTCGTCGTAGCTGTCGCGGCCGTGCGTGCTGAAGAAGTAGTCGTAGGTGGCGCCCGCGAGGTCGTAGGCCTGATCCGCGTCGACGATGCCTGTGGCGGGGCCACCCTCGGACCGCACGAGCGTGCCTGGCAACGTGGTGCCCATGGCGACGTCGTAGACCGTGCGGCTCTTCGCATCCGCCAGCTGGCTGAAGTTCAGCAGGACCCCGCCCGTTCGCGCGTCCACCCAGATGTACTCGCGCAGGCCCTCTCCGGTGGCCTCGACGAACCAGGCCAGCCTCGTGGGATGCGTGCCCTCGTCGATCATGCCGCGATTGAAGATTTCGAGCCGTGGCTCGCCGTATGTCGCTCCCGGCGCGAGGTCGGCCTTGTGCTTCTCGATGAGCACGCGCGCCGCTTCCTGTGCTCCGCCCGGCGTGAGGTCCGGGATGAGCACCGGCATCGGGTCGGGCAGCGTGTGGCCGTTGACTGCGACCACGCGGTCCCCGCGGAGGTGGACGATGAGGTCGCCCGCCGTGACGGGGATGCCATCGGCCACCTGCTGGAGCCGCACGTGCTCGAGGCCGAGCGCGTCCCGCTGCGGGGCCCGAAGCGCGCGCACATTGGCGCGGGTCGCAAGCCCGAAGGCGGTCCCGTACTGATCGACGAAGGCCATCGCCCGTTCTTCGGCCGGCGCCGCGGCCATGCCTCTCAGCAGCACGCCCTGGCTCCGGGTGGACGCAAAGGTCACCAGGCCCGTCTGGGGCGAGCGGGCCTGGATGGCCAGCCCCTCGCCCGGCTCGGACAGGCTCTGAATTGACGGAGCGGCAGGCGACTGGGGTTCCTGCCCGAGCAGGGCCGGAACGCCTGTAGCAAGCCCGGCGGCTGCCAGCGTGATGGCGGCCAGGCTTCGAATCGGGAGACGGGCCATGGGTTCCTCCTCGGAGTAACGGAGCCCCGAACCGGGGGAGGCGGAGCAGGGCCGCAACCGGCCCAGCGCATCATACTCCCAAGCCCAGCCGCCACGGCCCCGCCGCCCCGTGCTTGACCGCACCGCCTCCGGAGTTCTACCTTTGCCCTGCTCATCCCGTCGTCATACTGGAGCGTCATGGCCTGGTTCGTTCTTGCCCGCCTGTTGTTTGCAGGTGCGGTCGTGTACTCGGCCTTCCTGCTGCGGCCCCTGGGGCCGGAGTTGGCAGGTAACCTGCTGTTCGGGCTCGGGCTCGCGGCGCTCGCCGTGGTCTTCGAGTGGCAGCTCCGCGAGACCCCGGTCGCCCACATGTTCGGTGCCCTCATCGGCGGGGCCATCGGCCTGGCGCTGGCCAAGGGCATCGGCGCGGCGCTCTTCTGGGCGGACCCGGGAGACCAGCGCGTCGCGTTCCTGCACAGCTTCGTCCTGCTCCTCATGCCCTACCTGGGGCTGGTCGTGGGCGGCCGCAAGGGCGAGTGGCTGGAGCCAACCCGCCTGATGAGCCTGTTTCGCGCGGTCGGGCCCGAGCGCCGCTACAAGATCCTCGACACGTCGGTCATCATCGATGGCCGCATTGCCGACCTCTGCGACACGGGCTTCATCGACGGCACCATCGTCATCCCGCAGTTCGTCCTGAAGGAGCTGCAGCTGGTGGCCGACTCCGCGGACTCGATGAAGCGGAACCGCGGGCGCCGGGGCCTCGACATCCTCCAGAAGATCCAGAAGATGTCGGGCGCCGAGGTCATCGTCTCGGACGCGGACTTCCCCGAGATCAGGGAAGTGGACCTGAAGCTCATCGAGCTGGCGCGCTCGCTCTCCGGAAAGATCGTCACCAACGACTTCAACCTGAACAAGGTGGCGCAGCTGCGCGGCGTGGACGTGCTGAACATCAACGAGCTGGCCCACGCCCTCAAGCCGGGCGTCCTGCCCGGCGCGATCATGAAGGTGTTCATCCTGAAGGAGGGCAAGGAATACAACCAGGGCGTCGCCTACCTGGACGACGGGACGATGGTGGTCGTGGACAACGCCCGGAAGATGATCAGCAAGAACATCGACATCGTCGTGACCAGCGTGCTGCAGACGACGGCCGGCAAGATGATCTTCGGCCGGTTCCTGGACCCGAGCCAGGTGTCCCAGGCCCAGGGCGACGAGCGGCCGCGCTCGCGATCGCAGGTCGTGCCCGCCCCACCGCAGGCCCCGGCCTCGTCGGCCGGCACGCCCGCCGCGCCTTCCTCGTCCAGCGCGCCTGCGCCCACGTCGAGCTCGGCGGTCACGCCCCCCGCCGAATCGCCGTCGCGCCCGGCCATTGCCCCCGCGAGCAGCAAGTAGGGCGTGTTTCACCTCCTCCGGACGGTCTTCTTCCTGATCCCCGCGATCGGGGTCTACACCATCGTCCTCGGGACACTCTCGGTCGGCTCGAGCTTCTTCGATCGGAGCGGCTATTTCGCGCACGGCTGCGCGAGGCTCTGGGCGTGGCTCATCCTGGCGACTACCGGCGTGGAGGTCGAAGTGCGCGGCCTGGAGCGGCTGGAGCCCGGCAAGACGTACGTCTTCGTGTCGAATCACCAGAGCATCTACGACATCCCGGTCATCTTCTGGTGGATCCCCTTCCAGCTCCGGATCATCGCGAAGGAGTCGCTGGGCCGTTTCCCCATGCTCGGCCCGCACCTGAAGCGCACAGGGCACATGCTGGTGGACCGCAGCCGGCCCGACAAGAGCGGCATCTTTGGCTGGGCGAACGCGCTCACGTCAAAGGGGCTGTCGCTGATCGTCTTTCCGGAGGGCACGCGCAGCGCAGACGGCCGCGTGGGCGTGTTCAAGGGCGGGTCGTTCTACCTTGCCATGCAGGCAGGGCTGCCCATCGTGCCGCTCTCCATCGTCGGCAGCCGGCACGTGATGCGGAAGGGCCAGCTGACGACGTGCCCCGGGTTCGTCACGCTCACCGTGCACGAGCCCATCGAAACCACGGCGAACCCCGAGCCTCCGACGCGGGACGTGCGGGCGTTGGCGACTCGCGTGCGCGAGGTGGTCAGGGGGTTGCCGGATGCGGAGGCTGGTGGGGGGTGAGGGCTGTCCATTGAGCGATTGCCGATTGATGATTGGGCGATTCATTGGGTGATTGGCGATTGGGGCATTGGGCATTGGATTGAGTGATTGGGTGATTGGGTGATTGAGTGATTGGGTGATTGGGTGAATGCGCGTCTCGCGGTGCGCGTGACACAGCTGGCGCTGGTTGTCGGGCCCCTGGTGCTCTGCGCGCTGGTTCGGGACCGGCCGCCATGGGGAGACGAAGCGCACTTTCTCGACACGGTCAGGCTCTTCGGGGAGGGAATCTCCTTCGACCTGTTCCGCAGCTACCCTGAGATGAGCGGGCCGCTCACCTTTGCGATCTACGGCGCGTGGGGGCGGCTGGCCGGGTTTGGCACGGCGGAACTGCGCCTGCTCTCGCCGCTCATTGCGAGCGCAACGGCGCTCGTCTGGTTTGCGTTCCTGCGAGACCGTCTCCGCTCGTGCACCGTCGTGGGGCTTGCGCTTGCGACGCTCGTCCTGAACCCGTACTTCATCGGCCTCTCGGTGTTCGTCTTCACCGACATGCTGGCGCTGCTCGGCCTGGGCCTGGCCCTGCTCGGCACCTCCCGACGGCAGCCGTGGCTGTCGGTGGTGGGATTGGCCATCGCGACCTGCACGCGGCAGTACCTGGCGTTCATGGCGCCGGCCATGGTCGCGGCGGCCCTGGTCAGCCGCGAGGATCGCCAGCCCGTCCTTCGCCGGGCCTGGCCCGCGGTAGTCGGGATGGTGCCGCTCGGTCTGCTTGTACTGCTTTGGCAGGGACAGCTGGCTCCGGCCAACGCGATCCGCGCGTCGTACCTGTCGGAAGGGATTCGCTTCGACCCCCACGCACTGAGCCTGTACCTGTCGTCGCCGGCGCTGTACCTGTGCCTCGTGGTCTGGCCGGTGGCGAGACGCGCGTCTCGTGCCGCCATCGCGCTGGTCGCCACGCTGGGCGTGTTCGTCTGGTCATTTCCCGTGCAGCCATCGGCCGCGCAGACCCGGGAGGGCAGCTTCACGGTCGGGTTCCTGCACCGCGCGGCGGACTGGGCCCTGCCGGAGCCGGGCGTGGCTCTGGTGTTCGTACTGCTGGCCGTCTTGAACGGACTGGCTCTGGCGCACGGCGCCCGCGAGACTCTTGCCCGGTGGCGAATGGGGAGGTTCGGCGAAGCGGAGGCCCTGCTGTGGGCTGGCGCCGCTGCGTTCCTGATCGTGATGCCGTTCAGCTACATGCCGTGGGAGAAGTACGCGCTTCCGCTCTTCATGCTCCAGGGCGCTGCCCTGGCGATGGTCATGGATCGCGGCGGTAGACGTTCAACCAGTACCGATCGCGTGCCGTAACCAGTCCTGGTGCGGCATAGGGGAACGACTGGATGCGCCCGAAGCGTGCGGGGGCAATGGGCAGGCGATCGCTGTCGGCTGCCCCGTAGTGCTCGACGACGAGCCGCGCCCCGGACTGCTCGAGCGCAGCGTCACGTGGCAGGCCGGCGAGTGACGGCGCCGCAAGGCCGGGAGCATCGACCACGCGATACCGGTCCCGCGAATAATACGCCAGCATGCCGATGTCGCTGACCGCGAACACCGTATCGCCCGGGGCCGCCTCCGCGGCCAGGAACGCGGCGACCTCGCGCGAGGCACGCCAGTAGTTCTCGGGGAATCCGCGCAGCACGGGCGCCACGGCGACGACGTTGGTAGCGAGCATCGCCACGGCCTGCATCGCGAGCATCCCGAGGACGGCACGCCCGTGCATCCGGGACTCGCCGTGCTGCGACAGGCCCATGGCGATGATCCCGCCGACTACGATGGCGAGCGCAAAGATGACGGGCAGGAGATAGCGTGCCGCCGACTGGAACTCGGGGACAGCCGCCGCGTAAAACGTCACGCACAGGAACCCAAAGAGCCCTGGCAGCAGGAAGGGCTCGAGAGCCGCCATCGCGGCTGCCCAGCCCCTCCGCCGCACGATCTGCCAGAACAGGACGGCTGCCAGCAGCGCAGGCAGCCCCAGCGACGAGCCCAGCACGAGGAGGATTGACCACACCGTCACAGCGTTCGTCAGCGACAGCGACGATGCCTTCGACAGGAACGTCGTCGGGATCGGCGTTCCGAAGGCGTGCGAGGCGAACATCGCCCAGGCCAGGGCGAGCGGAAGGAATCCGAGAGCCATCGCGAGGCACCGGCGCACGAGAGATCCCGGCGCTGCGCGCCCGGCGCCAGCCATGAGCAGTAGCGAAAGCGTTGCCGCCGGCAGCACGAGCCCCAGCTCGAATCGCGTCAGGAACGCGACTCCGGCAGTCGCGCCGAACACGGCAAAGCGCAGCGTCGGCCCGCGGATCGACCAGTGGAACACGCCCAGGGCGGCCCCGAGGGCCAGGCAGGCGAGAGTGGGCTCCATGACGGTGCCGTTCCAGCGCCAGAGGTGCACATTGATGGCGAACACGGATGGCGTCACCAGGGCCAGCCGTGCCGACGGCGTGGTGCGCCGACCGACGACAAAAGCCACCAGAATCGCGGCCGATGTCGCCGCGGCAGAAAGGGTCATACCGAACCGCAGCGCGGAGGACGCGGTCAGCGAGCCGGCCGCCAGGAGCAGGGTGAAGAGCGGGCTGGACGAGACATTGACGGGCTCGAACGCGTTGACTCCCCATCCCTTGCCGTGCGCGAAGTTGTCCGCGACGGACAGGTGAATGAACGCATCATCGAACCCAGGATAGGCGGGGTAGCACGCCAGCTTGATGACATGAGGCAGAAGTGCCAGTGCGACGAGACCGAGCCAGTGTGGCCGCACCCAATCACCCAATCACCCAATCACCCAATCACCCAATCACTCAATCACTCAATCACTCAATCACTCAATCACTCAATCACTCATCCAATGACCAATGCTCAATCCCCAATCGCGCAATGAATCGCTCAATCACCAATCGGCAATCGCCAATGGACAGGCCGGCGAGCGCCGGGCTAGCCGGCTTCCGGCACGTCGGCCGGCACCCAGGCCCCTTCACTCTTCGCGACCCACGTGGCGGCGCTGATGTCCCCGCACACGTTCACCGTGGTCCGTGACATGTCCAGGATGCGGTCCACGCCCAGCACGATCGCGATGCCCTCGCCGGGCACGCCGAACATCGTCATGATGCCGACGAGCAGGGGAATGGAGCCGCCGGGGACGCCGGCTGCGCCGATGGCCGTGATCACCGACATGATCATGACGATCACCATCTGGCTGAGCGAGAGATCCACGTTGAAGATCTCGGCGACGAAGATCACCGTGATGCCTTCGAAGATGGCCGTGCCGTTCATGCACATCGTGCTGCCGATGGGCAGGACGAACCCGGCGATACGGCGCGGGACTCCGAGCTGGCTCTCGACCACGTCCAGGGCCGTTGGCAGCGTGGCGCTGCTGGAGCTGGTAGAGAACGCCGTGATGAGCGCTGCCTTGATGCGCGAGAGGAAGGTGAGCGGCGAGAGGCCGATGAGGAACCGGATGATGAACGAGAGCGTCACGCCCACGTGCAGCAGCAGGGCCAGCAGCACCGTGATGACGAACGCCGCGATCGCCACCAGCAGGTCGAAGCCGAACCGCGACGCGACGCCGAAGATGAGCGCGAAGACCCCGAACGGCGCCAGGATCATCGCGAAATGGATGATCTGCACCACGACGTCGTTGAGCGCCTCCAGCACGTCCACCATCGGCTTCGCGCGCTCCGGCGCAATGAGCGTGAGCGCCGCGCCGAAGACCAGCCCGAAGAAGATGACGCCCAGCATGTCGGTGTTCGCCGCGGCCTGGATGGGGTTGCGCGGGACGATATTCACGAGGGTCTGCACGCCGAACTCCGAGGTGGCGGCCGCTTCGACGCGGCCGGACGCGTCTTTCGAGAAGCGCGCCATCAGCTCCTCCCGCGTCTCCGGGCTCACGCGCTCCCAGGGCCGGATGGTGTTGACGACGATCAGCCCGAGGGTCGCCGCCATCACCGTCGTGACCATGAAGTAGCCCACCGCCTTGCCGCCGACGCGGCCCACCTTGCGGATGTCGCCGAGGCCCGCCACGCCGAGCGCGATGGACGCGAAGACCAGCGGCATCACGACCATGAACAGCATCCGGAGGAAGATCTGCCCCACGGGATAGGCGACGTAGTCGTTGATGGCCGCGATGGCCGGGTGCTCCGGTCCGACGGTGAGGTTCGTCAGCACGCCCGCGGCCGCGCCAAGGGCCAGGCCCAGCAGAATCTTCGTATGGAGCTTCATGCCGGGACCGGACGACCCGATCGATTCGCTCATGCAGAGGCCTCGCGCTTCCTGAAGGACCGGACCACTTCGTAGGCCAGCGGCAGCACGGACACGCCGATGATGCCGAGGACCACCAGTTCGAAGTTCTCTTTGACGACGGGGATATTGCCGAACAGGTAGCCCGCCCCGACGCAGATGCCCACCCACAGGATCGCGCCGGTGACGTTGTAGAACGCAAAGGTGCGGTACGGCATGTCCGCGCCGCCGGCCACGAACGGCAGGAACGTCCGGACGATGGGGACGAACCGGGCCAGCACGACCGCCTTGCCCCCGTGCTTGAGGAAGAATTCGTGGGCCCGCGCCACGTGCTCGCGCTTCACCCAGCGGTGCAGGCCGGTCCGGCTGTCGGGGGTGTCCTCGAGGAACCGGTGGGCCAATCGCCGGCCCACCGAGTAGTTCACGGCGTCGCCCAGGACCGCCGCCAGGATGAGGACCGGCACCATGACCTCGATGCGGAGCGCCGAGGCGGCCGAGAGCGCCCCGGCGGCGAAGAGCAGCGAGTCCCCTGGCAGGAACGGTGTCACCACGAGGCCCGTTTCCGCGAAGATGATGGCGAACAGGATGCCGTAAACGATGGGGCCGTACTGGGTGGCCCAGAGCGCGAGTTGTTCGTCGGCGTGGAGCAGCAGGTCAATCATCCGCCACCAGTCTATCCGCGAAGGGCCACGGTACAATACGAGACCGTGATCGCCGCGCCTTCCTTCACCGTGGACCCCGCGCTCGCCGGTATCGTCCGCGCCGGGGTGTTGTGGTGGGACGGCGCCACCGTGGTGGAGCATGCACCCACGCTCGACTCGCTCCTGGCCGAGGCCGAGGCCCTCGTGCGGCGAATGCCGCCCGAGGAGACCGCCGCGGTCCGGACGATGTACAAGCGCGTGGGTCTCGATCCGACGAAAACGCGCCCATCCAACGAGGCCCTGCTCCGGCGCATCCGCAAGGGCGGGCAGATCCCGCGGATCAACTCGATGGTGGATGTGATCAACTGGTGTTCGGTGGAGCTCCAGCTGCCGTACGGCCTCTACGACCGCGCGCGGATGCGCGGTGCGCTGACGCTGCGCCTGGGACGGGAGGGCGAGTCGTACGCCGGCATCCGGAAGGACGAGGTGCACGTCGCGGGCCGCATCACGGTGGCCGATGACGAGGGGCCCTTCGGCAACCCGACGTCGGACTCTGCGCGCACCATGGTGACGACCCAGACGCGCGACGCGCTCGTCGTCGTATACGCGCCGGCGGCCATCCCGCCGGCCAGGCTTGCGACCGTGCTGGACACCACCGCCTCGCGGCTCGCGCTGGTGTGCGGTGGGCGGGAGGCCGGGCGGTGGCAGGCATGACGGCCGGCGACCGTCCGCTCGCGTCGGCGATCATCGCGGCCGGCGGCCGAGGCGTGCGGCTCGGCGCGGAGGTGCCGAAGCAGTTCCTCGAGATCGACGGGCGCAGCATCCTGGAGCGCAGCATCGCGGCCTTCGCGGGACATCCGTCCATCGGCGAGGTGGTCGTGGCGCTGCCGCCGGATCGCGTCGAGGCCGTCGCGGCCCGGCTGCGCGAGCTGGGGCTCGGGCGTGTGCTGTGCGTCGAGGGCGGGGCGCGCCGGCAGGACTCGGTGGCCAATGCCTTCGCGCGCGTGAGTCCCGAGGTGGCCGTGGTCGTCATTCACGACGCGGCCAGGCCGATGGTCACCGCCGCGCTCATCGAGCGCGCCATCGACGCCGCGTCCCGGCATGGGGCCGCCATCGCCGCGCTCCCCGTGCGCGACACGGTCAAGCAGGCCGGCGGACCGGGGACGGACGGCGCGCGACCGATTGCCGCCACGCTGCCGCGTGAAGACATCTTCCTGGCCCAGACGCCCCAGGCGTTTCGGCGCGAGGTGCTGGCGCAGGCGCTGGAGAAGGGTCGCGACGAAGGCATCGACGCGACCGATGAAGCCATGCTGGCCGAGCGCGCCGGCTACCCCGTGTACCTCGTCCCCGGCGATCCCGAGAACATGAAGATCACGACCCCCGAAGACCTCGAGGCCGCCCGGCGGCGCCTGGCTGCGACGGAAGGCGCCGAGCCGGGCGTTCGCGTGGGGACCGGCTATGACCTCCACCGGTTGGTGGAGGCGCGCCCGCTGATCCTCGGCGGCGTGACGATCCCGTTCGGGAAGGGGCTGCAGGGACACTCGGACGCCGACATCGTGTGCCACGCGGTCACCGACGCGGTGCTCGGCGCGGCCGCCGCCGGCGACATCGGCCGGCTGTTTCCCGACACCGACCCGCAGTGGGAGGGCGCCGACAGCCTGGCGCTGCTGCGCGGCGCTGTGGCCCGGCTCCACGAGCAGGGCTGGCGCGTCGGGAACGTGGACGTCACCGTCATTGCCCAGAAGCCGAAACTGCTGCCCTACATCGACGCCATGCGCGCCAACCTGGCCGCTGCCCTGGGCGTCCCGGTCGGGAGCGTCAGCGTGAAGGGCAAGACCAACGAGCACATGGACAGCATGGGCCAGGGCGACTCCATGGCGTGCCACGCCGTCGCCCTCGTGGCCCGCCAACGCCCATTGCCGATTGGCAATCATCAATGGACATGAGAGTACGCTTTGCCCCCTCGCCCACAGGGCATCTTCACGTCGGCAATGCCCGGACGGCGCTCTTCAACTGGCTGCTGGCCCGCGGGCAGGGGGGCACCTTCATCCTGCGGATCGAGGACACCGACCTCGAGCGCTCCACGAAGGTGTCAGAGGCGAAGATCCTCGAGGACTTGCGCTGGATGGGGCTCGACTGGGACGAGGGCGTCGAGGTGGGCGGCCCGATGGGACCGTACCGGCAGTCCGAGCGGCTGGACATCTACCGCCAGCACGCGGATCGACTCATCGCGTCCGGGCATGCGTATTACTGCTTCTGCAGCGCGGAGGCCCTGGAGTCCCAACGGAAGGCACAACTGGCCGCGGGCCAGCCCCCGAAGTACGCGGGCACCTGCCGGGGGCTCTCTCCCGAGGAGACCGCGCGGCGCCGCGAGGCCGGCGAAGGTGCGGTCATCCGCCTGAAGGTGCCCGCGGACCGCGAAGTGACGTTCCACGACCTCGTGCGCGGCCCCGTGACGTTCCACACCGACGTCATCGGCGACCCCGTCCTCGTGCGTTCCGACGGCATCCCCGCCTACAACTACGCCGTCGTCATCGACGACCAGTTGATGGCCATCACCCACGTCATCCGGGGCGAGGACCACATCTCGAACACCCCCCGACAGCTGCTCGTGTACGAGGCGTTCGGCTGGGCGCCGCCGCGCTTCGCGCACCTGTCGCTCGTGCTCGGGCCCGACCACGCGCCGCTTTCGAAACGGCATGGCGCCACCTCCGTGGCCGAGTTCCGCGCGAAGGGCTACCTGCCCGAGGCGCTGGTCAACTATCTGGCGCTCATCGGATGGTCGCCGCGAAGTTCGAAGTTCAAACCCCAGAACCCGCAGTCGCAGCCACTGGAGCCCGGGGCGGGCGCGGCGGTCGAGGAACTGCTGCCGGCCCTCGAGCTGGCGCGGCGGTTCCGCCTGGAAGACGTGTCGCACAGCGCGGGCGTGTTCGACGAAGACAAGCTCGCCTGGGTGAATCGGCACTACCTGAAGGCCCTGGATCCGGGACGTCTGGTCGCCGAGGCGCTGCCGTTCCTTGGCGAGGCGGGCCTGGTCAGGGGCGCGCCCGGCGCGGCGGCTTTCACCTGGCTCACGACGGTGCTTCCGCCGATGGCGGCCTCGGTGGATCGGCTCAGCCAGATCCCGGAGCGGCTGCGCGACGTGTTCCGCTTCGAGGCTGGTGCGATGCTGGCCGACGAGGCGCTGGCGGCCGAGATGTCGGACCCCGCGGTCCGGGCCGTGGTGGCTGCGCTCGCGGACACGCTGGCCACGGCGCCGAGACTGCTCGACCGAGCCGCGTTTCGTGCGGCGGCAGCCGAGGTGAAGGATCGGACGGGGCAAAAGGGCCGGGCGCTGTTCCATCCCATCCGCGTTGCGCTCACGGGAGCCGCGCAGGGGCCGGAACTGGACGTCGTCGTTCCCGCCATCGACACGGCTGCGGATCTGCCGTCCAGCGAGGGGCTCGCGCCGGTCCAGGGCTGCCGGGAGCGCGCGCGGGCCTGCAGCGCGCTTCTGGGCCATTCCTGAGCCGCGGAGAGGAGTAACATCGGGATCAGGGCCTCACCCAGGGGCCCGGCATTGGCGCCGCAGCCGGTGGCCGCGGCTGCCAGGGAGGCGGCCATGGACCGCAAACGCCTTGTCATTGCCGGCACCAACTTCGCCGGCTACACTGCCGCGCTCGAGCTCAAGGAGCTCGTCGGCGACAACCACGATGTCATCGTCGTGGCCAACACGCACAAGTTCGTCTTCTTTCCATCACTCATCTGGTATCCGTTCGGGAGGCGCGAGGAGAAGGACGTCACCTTCGACGTGCGGCCCGTCTACGAGGCCCACGGCATCGACTTCGTCGAGGCCGAGATCGAGCGCTTCGATCCTCCGAACAACCAGCTCATCACGAGGGACCGGGGCCCGGTCGCGTACGACTACCTCCTGATTGGCACCGGGCCGAAGGTGGACTACGACTACATCCCCGGCCTGCGCGAGCACTCGTACTCCATCGTGGGCCTGGCGGCAGCCGAGCGGGCCCGCGAGGGCTGGCAGACGTTCCTGGCCAGCCCGGGCCCCATCGTCGTCGGGTCGGCGCAGGGCGCCGCGTGCTTCGGCGCCGCCTACGAGTTCCTCTTCAACACCCGCTACCACGTGGGAAAGCACCACCTGGTCGAGAAGGCGCCCATCACCTACGTCACCGCCGAGCCCTTCCCCGCGCACTTCGGCATCGGCGGGTTCGGCAACGCGCAGAAGCTGTGCGAGTGGCTGTTCCACCGCTACCACATCCACTCGCGGCTGAACGCCGAGATCGACTCGGTGACCGCCGAGGGCGTGCACCTGAAGGACGGCGAATTCCTGCCGTCGAAGTTCACGATGATCATGCCGCGCTTCCTGGGTATCGACGCGGTGCGGAACGCGCCCGGGCTGGGGAATGCGAGCGGGTTCATCGAGGTGGGCGACACCTACCAGCATCCCGTGTACAAGAACGTCTTCGCCGCCGGCGTGGCCGTTCACGTGAAGCCGCCCGAGCCGACGACGGTGCCCTGCGGCGTGCCCAAGACGGGATGGCCCACCGAGCAGATGGCGAAGACCGCGGTGCGGAACATCGTCGCCGACATCAAGGGCCTGCCCTTCAAGTCCGAGCCGTTCGGCGAGATGGCCTCCTACTGCATCATGGACACGGGCAACATGGGCATGATCATCGCCGGTGATCACGTGCTCAAGCCTCGCGAGCACGAGTTCATCATTCCCGGCCCCGAGGCACACTGGGCAAAGCTGGCCTTCGAGAAGTACTTCCTCTGGACGCGACGCCACGCGCACGTCTGACCGCCGGGCCTCCGGCGGCGGGGCCACACCGGCGGGCATTGGGGTTATAGAATGCCCGCCAGGTCTTCCCGTTCGCCAACCGCCCCGGGGGTGAGAAATGCGCCGTTCGTCCCGCTTTGTCCTGATCGCCGTCACGACCGTGTTGTGTGCCGCCGCACTCGGAGCCCGCCAGGCTCGCCCGTCCTCTCCCACGCCCATCGATGTCACGGTGCACGAAGGCACGTCGATGTCGGTGGCCATCTCGCCCGACGGTCGCACGCTGGCCATCGACCTGCAGGGCGGCATCTGGACCGTGCCGGCCGCCGGCGGGACCGCGCGGCGGGTGACCGGCGTGTTCGAGGATGCCCGTCAGCCGAGGTGGTCGCCGGACGGGAAGTGGATCACGTACTTCGGCTACCGCGATGGCGGTTACGACCTCTGGTCGGTGGCGCCGGACGGCACCGGCCAGCACCGGCTCACCTGGGGCCCCTTCGACGACCGTGAGCCCGTGTGGTCGCACGACGGCACGAAGGTCGCCTTCTCGTCCGATCGCGGCAGCCCCCTCGGCAGCGACTACAACATCTGGACTCTCGAGGTTGCCAGCGGCGCGCTGCGCCAGCTGACGAAGAACCCTGCCGAGGACTACATGCCGTCGTGGTCGCCCGACGATCGCGAGATTGCGTTTGCGTCGACCCGGGAGAACGGGCAGTCGGCGTGGGCCGTCTCCGTCGCGGATCTCGCCGAGCGCAAGCTGGCCACCGTGGCCGGCGGGCGCGTGGACGCGCCGTCGTGGGGCCCGGGCGGACAGGTGGTGTACCACGTGACCGCCCCCAACGAGAGCCGTTACGAGGTGGACGGCAAGGCCATCACCGGAACCGAGAACGTGTTCGCGTTCCGGGCATCGTGGGCCTCGCCCACGGAGTTCCTGTACGTCTCGGACGGCAAGATCCGGCGCCGGGCGCTCGGCGCGGCTACGGCCCAGACCGTCGCCTTCGATGCCACCCTGCAGGTCACGCGACCGCAGTACACGCGTCGCGTGCGGGATTTCACGTCGACGACGCCCCGCAAGGCTCTCGGCATCGTGCGCCCCGTCATCTCGCCCGACGGCAGCCAGATCGCGTTTGCCGCCGTGGGCGACATCTACGTCGTGCCCGCCACGGGCGGTAAGCCCGTCAACCTCACCAACGACGCGGCGCTCGACACCGATCCCGCATGGTCGCCGGACGGCGCAAGCCTGGCCTACTCGTCCGACAAGGGCAGCCTGCACCTGCAGCTCTGGATTCGCGACATGAAGAGCGGCCAGGCCCGCCAGGTCACGCGCCTGAACACCCAGCCGCAGGGGGCCTCGTTCTCGCCGGATGGAAAGAAGATCGCCTTCTTCAACGTGGACGGCATGTGGCGCGTGGCCCAGATGTCGATCCTCGACATCGCCACCGGCACGGTGACGAAGATCCACGACACGCTGCCGCAGCCCGGGTCGCCCGTCTGGTCACCGGACGGCAAGCGCGTGGCTATCGCGGGCATCGCTCCCATGACGACGAGGTTCCGGGAGGGGACGAACCAGATCCTGACGATCTCCACGGAGGGCGGGGCCGACGAGTGGCACGCGCCCGTCCCGATGCTGGGGATCGACTCGCGCGGCGGCGGCGGGCCCGCATGGTCGCCGGATGGCACGAAGATGGCCGCCGTGTACGAGGGCACGCTGTCGGTGTGGCCCGTCTCGACCTCCGGCGCGCCGCTCGGACCGCCCCGCAAGGTCACCTCCGAGAGCGCGCAC
This sequence comes from Acidobacteriota bacterium, assembly GCA_020851565.1. Taxonomy (GTDB): domain Bacteria; phylum Acidobacteriota; class Vicinamibacteria; order Vicinamibacterales; family UBA2999; genus VFZN01. The sequence continues at coordinate 22,023 of JADZCN010000163.1, forward strand.
TCGCCGTCCTGGCAGGGCGACTCGCGCCACGTCCTCTATCAGTCGCTCGACGCGCTGCGGATCCTCGACATCGAGACCGGCGAGACCCGCACCGTGCCCCTCGACATGCAGTGGACACCCGCCATTCCCACTGGCACGGTGGTCATCCATGCCGGCCGCCTGCTGGACATGACCTCGCCGACACCGAGGACGAATGTGGACGTCATCGTCGAGGGGAATCGCATCGCGCGGGTGGTCGCGCACGCCGATGCCAATCACACCGGGGCACGCGTGGTGGATGCGACGGGCCAGACCGTGATGCCGGGCCTGGTCGAGTTCCACTCGCATCTCCAGAAGGACTTCGGCGCCGCCCAGGGGCGCGCCTGGCTGGCCTTCGGGGTGACCACGGTCCGGAGCCCGGGCAACACGCCGTACGAGGCCGTCGAGGATCGGGAGGCGAACGAGGCGGGCGTGCGGCCGGGGCCGCGCGTCTACGGCACCGGGTATCTCATGGAATGGAACCGCGTCTACTACAAGATGGGCATCGCCATCTCGAGCGTCAGCCAGTTCGAGATGGAGCTGCAGCGGGCGAAGGTGCTCGAGCACGACCTCATCAAGAGCTACGTCCGCCTTCCGGACGCGCAGCAGAAGCGGATGGTGGAGTTCGCGCACGAGAACGGCATCCCGGTGGCCACCCACGAGATCTTCCCCGCCTCGTTCGTCGGCGTGGACAACACCGAGCACACGGCCGCCACGAGCCGCCGGGGCTACTCGCCGAAGATGGCCACGCGGCAGATGGCCTACGAGGACGTGGTGCAGTTGTTCGGACAGAGCGCGCGCATCTTCTGCCCGATGATCTCCGGATTCGGCGCGCGGCGGCTGTTCGAGCTCGACCCGACGCTCAAGAACGACCCGCGCTTCACGCTCTACCCGGAGTGGATTCGGCGGCAGGTGGCGGCCCAGCCCACGTCCGCCAGCCCTGGCGGCGGGGGAGACCCGCGCGGCGGCAGCGGGAAGATGGTGCTCGACATCATGAAGGCCGGGGGCCTCGTGGTCGCCGGCACCGACGGACCCAACGCCGTGAACATGCACGGCGAGCTGATGTCCTACACGATGGCGGGGATGAGCGCGTTCGACGCGCTGAAGGCGGCGACGGTCAACCCGGCGAAGGCGCTGGGCCTGAACGCGGGCACCATCGAAGCGGGCAAGCTCGCGGACATCATCGTCATCGACGGCGACCCGCTGGCGGATATCGCGGCGACGACCCGCGTGCGTCACGTCATCGCGAACGGCCGACCCTACAGTGTGGAGCAGCTGGTGAGCGGCACCCATTGATGATTGAGCGACTGGTGATTGGGTGATTCATTGGGCGATCGGCGAATGAGGCAATGCGGCATTCAATTGATTGCCGCATTGCCACAATCACTCAATCCTTCAATGAATCGCCAATCATCAATCACCAATCATCAATGGGCGCATTTCAGAAGCCCACCCTGAAGGCGAGCTGCATCACGCGCGGCTGGTAGGCGTTCAGCAGGTTCTGCCGAGGCGCGCCGAAGGTCGTGGAGTTCACCTGGCCGTTGTAGGCGCCGTAGTTCTCGTGGTTGAACAGGTTGAACACCTCGGCAATGCCCGTGATCTTGACGTTGCCCGGCAGGTTGATGTCCTTCGACAGGCGAACGTCCACGCGGTGCAGCGGGAGACCCTTGAGGGCATTGCGCGGGATGAGGTCGCCGACGGCGAACGACGTGGGGCCGTCGAAGCGATCCGCGGCGTCACCGGACACGGTCACCGGCGCGGTGACGTAGCGGTTCGTCCCGCCGTGCCCGAACGGGTTCGCGGCGTAGTTGGTGACGTAGTAGTTGCCCGAGCCGAACAGGTACGCGCCCGAGAGGCTGAAGTCCCACTTCATCCGCCAGATGCCGTTGACGCGCAGCGTGTGCCGCTGGAACTCGGTCGAGCGGGACCAGTCGGCCGCCGGGTCGAACGGGTTGTTGGCCTGGTACTGGAAGTTCGTGGTGTCGTCGTTGTTGTAGAGCAGCAACGTGTAGCTGGCCGACGCCTGCCAGTTGTTGCGGTAGCGCCGGTTCACGGCCATCGAGAAAGCCCCGTAGTCGGCGCGCCCCTTCGACTCGAGCCACTGGATGACACCGTAGGCCGGGTCGGGACGGCCCGCCGTCGTCGGGTTCAGGCTGTAGCCGGTCGCCGGGTTGAAGAACAGGTTCGGGTCGCGCTGGCGGGCGAAGTTGTAGCCCTCCCAGAACGTGAAGTCCCCCTCGATCCCCCAGATCTCGGCGAACTGCGTCTGGGCGCCGATGGTGCTCTGCCACGTGTAGGGCATCTTGTAGTCGTGCGCGATCACGCGGGGTGACTGCGCGGGTAGCGGATACCGCCCGCTGATGAAGTCCTCGGGGGTGCGCCCGCGCGTCGGGTCCTGCACGAAGTTCGGCAGGCCGTCATAGGGGAACGAGTTCACCAGGATCCGTTCGGCGTTGAACGACTGCTGGCTGAACGTCGTGTTCGAGTCGGGGACGCTGAAATAGAGGCCGCTGCCGCCGCGGATGACCAGCTTGCCCGTCCCGCCCACGTTCCAGTTGAAGCCGCCGCGAGGCGCGATGTTGTTGATGTCCCGCAGGCCGCCCGGATAGAGCTTCTCGCCGGGCGTCAGGTCGATGTCGGCGTACTGGTTCCCGCCGCGGGGGTTGAAGGTCACCTGGCTGGTCACGTCGGGCGGGTCGAGCGCGCCCCAGTCGGCGTCCCAGCGCACGCCGAAGTTGACGGTGAACTCGTTGTGCATGCGCCACGTGTCGCCGAACCACAGCGCCACGGTCGGCCGTGGGATGTCGATGGTCCAGTCACCGAAGTTCAGGTCGTAGCGCTGGACGAAGCCGTCGAGGCCCGTGACGTCCCACTGGGAGGGATCGTTCCAGGCGCTCGCCGGGAAGCGCCGGTCGAGGTCCGTGGGCACGCGCGTGAACACGTACTCGCCCCGCGAGAGCAGCTGCCACTGGCCGGTGTCGTGCCAGCGCAGGTACTCCGCGCCGAACTTCATGTCGTGCCGGCCCTTCGTCGTGTTGAGGTCGTACCGGAAACTGAAGGTGTCCTGGAAGAACTCCTGCGGGTAGTTCCGGCGCTGGCCGACCGTCAGTCCGGGGAACACGTAGTTGGGCGTGTTGGCCAGCTTGTCCTCGGCCAGCAGGTTCTTCCAGTCGAAGTGCGTGTAGCCCACGCGGACTTCCTGGAGCGTGGTGCTGCTCAGCACCTTGGCCCACGTGCCCACCACGTTGATGGCACGCCGCGACCGGTCCGCGGCCTGTGACGGATGCTCCGTCCCGCCCACCTGCGTGAACGGGTTGCCCCAGTCCCAGTACGAGGCGCGCGCCGTGAGGTGATCCTGCGGCCGCATCTGCCAGTCGGCCCGGCCCAGGAAGCTGTTCTGCACCGTCTTGGTGTCGAAGGAGAAGCTCTGCCCGGGCAGCGCCGGCGGCGAGGCGATGATGGTGTTCGGCTCGTTCTCGCGCTCGTACGACACGAAGTAATGCAGCCGATCCCGGATGATCGGGCCGCCCAGCGCAGCGCCGAACTGCTGGTTCGAGTAGGGCAGCACGCGGTTGGCGATGAAGTCCTTCGCGTTCAGGGCATCGTCGCGGAAGAAGCCGTAGACGCTGCCGGTGAGGTTGTTGGTGCCCGAGCGCGAGATGGCCTGCACCTGCATGCCGAGCGATCGGCCCTGTGTGATGTCGAACAGGTTGGTGACGATCTGGAACTCGGCGATGGCCTCGCGGCTGAAGCGCGGCTGGCCGAACCCGCCGCCCGCCACCTGCTGGGTGATCTCCTGGCCGTCGAGATTCAGCTGGAACTGCCGATCGCGCACGCCCGGCGTGTTGTCCACGGCATTGGCCGTCACGCCGCGAACCTGCATGGCCAGCTCCATCCAGTTGCGGCCCTGCAGCGGCAATTCCTCCATCTGGCGCCGATCGACGTTGCCGCCGACCTGCGTGGAGGTGATGTCCACCAGCGGCGATTCGCCGGTGACCGTGACCGTCTCCTCGAGGGAGGCCACCTTCATGGCGAAGGGCACGGTGCGGTTCTGGCCGACCAGCAGCTCCACCTCGGGCACCACCACGGTGGAGAAGCCCGCGAGCTCGGCCTGGACCTTGTAGCGCGCGGGCGGCAGGCCCCGCAGCCGGTACTCACCGCGCTCGTCGGTGACCGCCGTGAACACACGGCCAGTATCCAGCGCCGTGGCGGTGATTGTCACACCGGGCAGGGCCGCCTTGGTTTCGTCGGCTGCCGAACCGACTATCGATGCTTCCTGAGCGGCTGCCGCTCCAGCTCCCAGCCACAACAGTGCGGCCAGGCAGTACCACACGACGCGAACGACCATGCACCCTCCTCTCCCGGTGATATCGGGGTCACCTATTAGGGCCGACGAGTCTTGCTATGAAGAAGTACGCCCGCCGAGAGTGGAAGGGATGGGGATATTTGTCGCGGACTATAGCACAGGCCCTCGCGACAGACGGTGCCGCCGGCATCGGTGCGGTACTATACTGCTGCTCAGCCGCTCGTCACCGCGTCGGTCACGCCCTTCTCGATGCTCATCTACGGTCTCAATCCCGTACTCGAGGCGCTGCGCGCCAGGCGCGTGCGGGCGATCCGGCTCGCCGATCGATTCGACCAGCGCACCGCGGACATCGTCCAGCTGGCCGACGCCCAGGGTGTGCCCGTGCGCCGCGTCACGCGCGAGGCCCTGGACCGTGAGACGCGGCACGGCGTGCACCAGGGCGTGGCGGCGGACGTGGAGGCTCTCGCGCCGGTAACGCTCGACGAATTGACCGCCCGGCGCGATCCGCCGCCGCTCATCGTCGTGCTCGACGAGGTCGAGGATCCGCAGAACGTGGGCGCCATTCTCCGGACGATGGATGCGGTGGGGGCGACGGGGCTGGTGCGCCAGACGCGCCGGGCCGCGCCGCTCGAGGGCGCGGCGGCCAAGGCCTCGGCCGGCGCCGTGCACCACGTGCCGATTGCCGACGTCGTCAACATCGCGCGGGCCGTCGAGGAGCTGAAGGCCGCCGGGGTCTGGACCATCGGGCTGGACGCCGGGGCCGAGTTGACCTATGATCGGTGGGATCTCACCCTTCCAACCGCGCTCGTCCTGGGGGCGGAAGGGCACGGGCTGCGTCGGCTCGTGCGGGAACGGTGCGACGGCCTGGCCCGCATTCCCATGCGGGGCCATGTCGGCAGTCTCAATGTTTCTGCGGCGGCCGCCATCGTCCTGTACGAGGCGGATCGTCAGCGAAGCCGGGGGAGGTAGGGAGGGGGCCGGTCAGGCCGCCGACCGCCGTCATGACTCCGGAGGAGGTCGAGAGTTCGTGTCCTGCCTACGCAGCTTGCACGTCTGGCACAAGACGTGCTAGCATTTCATTCTTTGTCTGGCTGGCGTAGCTCAGCCCGGTAGAGCAGCTGATTTGTAATCAGCCGGTCGGGGGTTCAAATCCCTCCGCCAGCTCCATCGGCCCTGC
>JADZCN010000164.1 GCA_020851565.1 Acidobacteriota bacterium
GAAGCCGCTCAGCAGCTTGACGTCCTTGTAGTTGATGTCGTCGATGCGGTCCGCGCAGAACTTGCAGACCTTGCGACGGCGGAACAGGCCGCGGCGCTGGCCGCCCTGCTTGTCCCCGCCCGCCGCGCCCTTGCCCCGGCCGCCGGGGCCACTCGGTTTGCGTCCACCAAATGCCATGACCCTATGCCTCCACGTCCACGCCTTCGTACGTCAGGTCGGCGTCGTCATCGTTGTCGCGCTGCGGCCCCTCGCCCGGCTGGCGCTCGGGCGGCAGCCCGCGCGCGACGCGGCGGCGCCGCGACTCTTCCTGCCGCTTGGTGCGCGCGCGCTCGGCCACCTGCTGCCGCTCGTCCACGCGCACCACGAGATGGCGGATGAGGCCCTCCGTCACCTTCAGGCGGCGATCGATTTCCTTCATGAGCTCGCCCGAGCCCTGGACCACGTGAAGCACGTAGAACCCTTCCTTGTGCTTCCCGATCTCGTAGGCGAGCTTGCGCCGGCCCCACGGCTCGGTCTTCTCAATCGAGCCGCCCAGGCGCTGGACAATGCCCTCGACCTGGGCCTGGAGGTCGGCGACCTCCTGCTCGGTGGCCTCGGGCTTGAGGATGTAGATCAGTTCGTACGTGCGTGCACTCATCAGTTCTCCTTGTGGACTCACAGGAAGGCAGGAGGTTTACCTCGTGCCTTCCCCTCGGCCACCGCAGTGGCAAGGAGGCGGCCCGCCTCAATTGGCGGGATCCCGTTCTTGCGTTCCGTCCTGCTTCCGTTCTTCCGCCGCGACGTTCCCTGCGTTGAACGCGTTCATCACGCGCTCGATTCCCTCGGCGATGAACAACTCCGAGGCATCCGCGGCCCGCAGGATGGCCGCCGATATCGTGTCGCGCTCGTCCGGCCGGAACCGCCCGAGCACGTGGCCGGCCATGTCGGGACGCGCCACGACGCGCCCATCGGCCGCCTGAATCTCTCCCCGCCCCACCCCGATACGCAACCGGGCGTAGTCCTGGGTCCCCAGCAACTGGGCCACCGACCTGAGGCCGTTGTGGCCACCGTCGCTCCCCCCGCGCCGGGCCCGCAGCCGCCCGAGCGGCAGCGCCACATCGTCGGTGACCACGAGCAGGTCGGCGGGGTCGATCTTGTAGAAGTTCGCCAGGCCCGCCACCGACCGGCCGCTCAGGTTCATGTAGGTGAGCGGCTTGGCCAGCAGCACCGGGTCGCCGTCGCGCACGGTCTTCGTGGTCAGCGCCTCGAACGCCTCGCGCCACTGATCCACGCCCCACCGCCGCGCCAGCTCGTCCACCACCTGGAACCCGACGTTGTGCCGGGTTTCGCGATACTCGGCGCCGGGGTTGCCGAGGCCGACGACGAGCTTCATGCCAGTCCGCGCAATCTGCGTTACTTCTTCTTCTCGGCCTTCTCGTCTTCCTTCTCGGTCTTGCCCTTCTTGATGACCTCCGGCTCGGTGCCCGCGGCCGCCGGCGCGGCGGCGCCCTCGGCGCCGGGCGCGGCTTCCTCGACCGCACGCAGAGCCACCACGTGTACCAGCATCGTGTCACCGTCGGTGATCGGCGTCCACGTCACGCCCTGCGCCACGTCGCGGAGGTGAATCGCGTCGTTCAGGCCGAGACCGCTGACGTCCACCTCGATGGAGTTCGGGATCTCGGCCGGGAGGCACTCCACCTCGATCTCGCGGTGCAGGAAGTCGAGGATGCCGCCCTCCACCTTCACGCCGCGCGGCTCGCCGTGCAGGACGATGGGCACGGTAACCTGGATCTTGCGGTCCATGTTCACGCGGTAGAAGTCCGCGTGCAGCGGGTGGTGGGTGATGGGGTCGAGCTGCACTTCCTTCACCAGCACGCGTGCGTCGGCTTCGCCCGGCACCTTCAGGGTGATCAGGGTGTTCAACCCCGACTTCGAGTGGAGGATGCGCATGAACGGCTTCGGGTCCACCGCCACCTGCACCGGCGCGACGGCGTCGCCCGCCTTCTGGGCGCCGTAGACGACCGCGGGAATCTGGCCCGCCGCGCGGGTGCGGTTGTTCTCGTTCTTACCGGTGGAGGTGCGCTTGACGACTTCGAGTACGGCTTCCATGGGTTCCTTCGCTCTCGGGCTTTCGATCGGGACTCAGACGAACAACGACGACACGGACGTCTCTTCGTGGATGCTCCGGATGGCCTGGCCGAGAAGCCGCCCGACGTTCAGCTGGACGATCTTCTGGCACTTCTCTTTCTCGGCGGACAGCGGGATGGTGTTGGTGATGATCAGGCGATCGATGGGCGCCTTCTCGATGCGATCGATGGCCGGGCCCGACAGCACGCCGTGCACGGCGCACGCCATCACGCGCTCGGCGCCGGCGTCGCGCAGGGCCTGCGCGGCCTTCTGGATGGTGCCCGCCGTGTCGATGATGTCGTCGGCGATGACGCAGGTGCGGCCACCCACCTCGCCGATCACGTTCATCACCTCCGCGGTCCCGTCGTCGGGGCTGCGCCGCTTGTCGATGACCGCCAGCTCCGCGTCCAGGCGCTTGGCGTAGGCCCGGGCGCGCTCGGCGCCGCCGGCGTCGGGCGCCACGATGGTCAGGTTCGAGAAGTTCTGGCGCGAGAGGTGGTCGATGATGACTGGCGCCGCGAAGAGGTGGTCCACGGGGATGTCGAAGAAGCCCTGGATCTGCGCCTTGTGCAGGTCCATCGTCAGCACGCGATTGGCGCCCGAGGCGCTCAGCACGTTGGCGACGAGCTTGGCCGAGATGGGCACCCGGGGCTTGTCCTTTCGATCCTGCCGCGCGTAGCCGTAGTAGGGCAGCACGGCGGTGATGCGCGCGGCCGACGACCGGCGGAACGCGTCCACCATGATCATCAGCTCCATCAGGTGCTGATCGACCGGCGCGCAGGTGGGCTGGATGATGAAGACGTCCGTCCCGCGGATGTTCTCGTCGATCTGGAACGAGACCTCGGTGTCCGGAAACCGGCGCAGCCGGGCCTGGCCCAGGCCGCAGCCCAGGAACTCCGCGATCTCCCCGGCCAGGCGCGGGTGCGCACTGCCCGAGAACACCTTCAATTCGCCAAATCCCGTCGGTCGCATGGTGAACTGGTTGGGGCGGAAGGATTCGA
>JADZCN010000165.1 GCA_020851565.1 Acidobacteriota bacterium
ACGCAGAGGCCGCAGATGGCTCGGGGCCGGAAGAGGGCCGCAGATGACGCAGAGGCCGCAGATGGCTCGGGGCCGGAAGAGGGCCGCAGATGACGCAGAGGCCGCAGATGGCTCGGGGCCGGAAGAGAGCCGCAGATGACGCAGAGGCCGCAGATGGCTCGGGGCCGGAAGAGGGCCGCAGATGGCGCAGATTTCCCGGCTGGCGCGCGCGGCCAGTCGAAGACCGGCCAATCGGCGGCGGGCGTCCACGGCTGGCGACCGCCAGACCCTATCTGCGCCAATCTGCGGATCGCGGCCTCTGCACCACCAGCGCCAGCGACGACGCCTGGCCATCTGCGGTCAATCCGTGTTCCGGAAGCCTTTCCCGGTCCGCGCAGCCAGCGTCCGGGCCATCCCCTGCGGCAGGACCCGGGACAGCCACGCGATTCCCCGGTTCACGCGGCCCGTGATGTAAACCGGCTCGCCCCGCATCACCGCGTCGTAGCCGTGCGCGGCCACGACGGGCGCGTCCATCCACAGCACGGCGGGCATCCTGCTCACCTGCGCACGCGTCCCCGTGACATCGTGGAACTCGCTGTAGGTGAAGCCCGGGCAGAGCGCCGTCGTGTGAATGCCCTCGTGGGCGCGCTCGGCGTGCAGCGCCTCGGAGAACCGGATCAGGAACGATTTGGTCGCCGCGTACAGGGTGTGTCCCGCCGGCGCCGGCAGGTGGCCTGCCAGCGATGCCACGTTGATGATGCGGCCCCAGCGCCGCTCGATCATCCCGGGAAGGAGACGGTGAGTGAGCTCGCAGACCGCGGTGACCATGACGCGGAGGAACCGCTCGTGCTCCGCCCAGGCGGGCCGGTCGAAGCGGCCCGGGAGCCCGTACCCCGCGTTGTTCACGAGCACGTCCACGTGGAGGCCCCGCGCCTGCAGATCCGAGACGATGGCGGCCGGCGCCGCCGGGTCGGCCAGATCGGCGGCAATCACGTGCACGGGGACGCGGTGACGCTGGCCCAGGGCCACCGCCAGTTCCTCGAGCCGTTCGACCCGCCGCGCGGTCAGCACCAGCCCGTATCCGCGGCCCGCCAGCAGCTCCGCGAACGCCCTGCCAATGCCGGCCGAGGCGCCCGTCACCAGCGCCGTGCGCCCCTCCCCTTCGCGACCCATGGCCACCAGTATAGGTATGATGGACGGCACGCGCCCCTGACCTGGAGGTTACATGCGCACTGTCCGTTCCCTGCTGCTCGTCGCGGCGTCGGTCACCCTCGTCGGCTGTATCAACAGCGCGACGCTCATCAAGATCAAGCCCGATGGCAGCGGCACGGTCGAACAGACCACGCTGGTGAACACGGGTGCGATGAAGGCGATGATGCCGGGCATGACGGCGCCCGGGCAGTCGTCCAATCCCGTGAACGAGGCGGACCTGAAGCGCACCGCCGAGCGGATGGGCAAAGGCGTGCGCCTGGTCTCGGCCGAGCCCGCCAAGTCGGGCACCTTCGAGGGCGTGAAGGCCGTCTTCTCCTTCGACGACATCAACCAGGTGCAGGTGAGCCAGGACCCGAGCATGAGCGGCAGCACCACCGGCGCTTTCTCATCCGAGCCGCCGCCGGTCGAGAACCCTGTGAAGTTCACGCTGACGCGGAACGGCGCGACGTCGCTCCTGACCGTCCAGATCCAGGACAAGCCCGCCAGCACCGCGAAGCCCGAGATGCCGCAGGGCGGCCCCAACATGTCCGACCCCGCCGTCATGAACATGGTGAAGAGCATGTTCGAGGGCTTCCGGGTCGCCATCGACCTCGAGGTGATGGGTTCCATCGTGAAGACCAACGCGGAGTACGTGAGCGGCTCGCGCCTCACCCTGATGGAGATGGACCTCGGGCTGCTGTTCCAGGACCAGGAGAAGCTGCAGGCCCTGCAGAGCAAGGTGGGCCCCGGTGCGTCGCTGTCGGAGGTGAAGCCCTACTTGAAGGACGTCAAGGGCATCAAGATCGACGGCCCGACGATCAACGTCGAGTTCAAGTAGGGCCGGCCAGGGGCCGGCCTCCTCTACGTGAAGCAGAGCACGCGTCCCTCGGTCGTGCCGATGACGATGCGCCCGGATGCGAGGGCCGGCGAGCTGGTGAGCGCCGCGCCCTCCTCGTGCTCCCACGCCACCTTCCCGGTCGCGAGATCGATCGCGTAGAGGCGCCCGTCGCTCGAGCCGACGAAGGCCCGCGAACCGGCGATGGCCGGCGACGAATCGATCCGCGCACGGGTCATGTAGGTCCACTTCGCCCGGCCCGTGGCGGCATCCAGCGCGTGCAGCATCCGATCGCGCCCGCCCAGCACCACGGTTTCGTCGACGAACGCCGCGGACGAGTAGAACGGGAACTTGCGGTCCGGGTGTTCGTAGCGCCATCTCACGGCCTTCTTCGCGAGATCCAGCGCAATGACCTGGTTGTCGAACGTGCCGTAGTAGGCCACGTTGTCCACGATGCAGACCGACGCGCCGGTGTAGGCGGTGGCCGAGGTCTGCCACGCTTCCTTGCCGTCAACGAGGCGGACCGCGTGGAACACCTCGTCGCACCCGGCGAAGTGCGCCACGCCGTTCACGACGCACGGCACGCCGTGCACGTAGTTGCCGGTGGCGAACGACCAGCGGAGCTTGCCGTCGGAGGCCCCGAGCGCATAGAGCGAGCCGTCGTACGACCCCATCAGCACGACGTCAGCCACCACCACCGGTGACGACTTGATTTCCGACTTCGTCTTGAAGGTCCAGGCGGGCTTCCCGTCCGCGGCATTCACCGCGTGGACGACGCCGTCGAGGTCGCCGATGAACACCCGGCCCGCAGCCACCGCCGGCGAGGACTCCCCGATGGACTCCCCGGCCTTGTAACGCCAGCGCAGCTTGCCGTCCGCCAGGCCCAGCGCGAGCAGCTCCCCCGTGCCCGACCCGATGAACACGGTTCCGTCCACGATGGCCGCGCTCGAGTCGATGGCCTCACCGCCCTCCCAGGCCCACGCCAGCTTCGGCTCAGCCGCAATGGTCGTGGCCGACACACCGGTGAGCGACGGCGTGCCGCGGAAGTGCGGCCAGGCATCCGCCGGCGCCCGCGCGACCCCGCTCTGCGCGCGGAGCAGCCTGGGCGTCAGGCCAGCCGCAGCCAGTGTCTGGAGAAACTCCCGTCGTCGCATGTCAGAAAGGACACCACGAAGGCACGAGGCGTGGTGTCTTTACCGCCCGGCGCTCGGCTTCTGCAGCCGCGCGCCCTCCTGCAGGGCGTACAGCTGGTTCCGGTTCATCACGAACAGGGTGCCATTGGCCGGCACCACCGTCGAGTACACCGCGCTCCCCATGTTGTGCTCGGCGATCACCTTCAGCGTCTTGCCGTGCTCCACGACCACGATGTCGCCATCCTCGTCACCGAGGTAGACCTTGTCGCCGACGATCATCGGCGAGCCCCAGATGGCGGCGAACATGTCGTGCGTCCAGTGGAGCTGCCCCGTCTTCAGGTCGAGGCAGTGGAAGAACCCGCTGAAGTCCGCCAGGTAGATGAGCCCGTCCTTGATGGCCGCCGTGGAGATGGAGCGGCGGATCTTGTCGAAGTGCCACAGGCGACCGCTCTCCGTGATGTCGCCGCGCTTCGTGGCGTCGATGGCGTAGGCGTGCCCCACGCCCTCGCCGTGCTCGGGATCCTGGCCGTTCGAGATGTACACCACGTTCTCGTAGATGACCGGCGTGCTGATTACCTCGTTGCGCGTCTTCGGCCACACCGAGTCCTTCGGGTTGGTGTCGAACTCCCACAGCTTCTTGCCAGTCAGCGCCTCGTAGCCGCGCACCCACCCATCGCCCTGGGCATGCACCACCTGCAGCACGCCGCCGATCTCGCCCACCGCCGGCGTGGACCACTGCCCGTGCAGGATGCGGTCCTCCACCGAGTTGTCCTCCCACACCAGCTTCCCGGTGGTGCGGTCCAGCGCGATGATCGCCGGCGCCTTCGGGGACGGGATATTCACGTGGCTCTCGTCCTGCCCGTTCGACGTGCTCACGAACAGCAGGTTGCCGTGCGCCACCGGCGAGGAGTTGGAGAGGTTGTGCGGGAACGACCCGACCTCTTCCATCATGTCGAAGATCCAGATGAAGTCCGGATCGGTCTTGCCGGTGAGCTTCTCGTCCTTGTAGGGCCCGTTGTTCTCGTTGTCGTGGAAGCCGTCGACATCGGCGGCAATCACCTGCCCGCGATTCGACACGAAGTAGGCGATGCCGTCCTGGATGAGCGCCGAGCTGGCGATGCCCTGGAATGGCCAGTCGTTCGCCCGCCCCGACGACAGCTTCTCGAACGTCGCCTGCCAGAGGAACTCCCCGTTCGACTCGCGGAACGCCATCACCACGCCGCGGTCACCGGCCTGCTTCGGATCCCGGCCCAGCTCGTTGTTGGTGCCGATGAGCACGACCCCGCCGCCCACCGTCGGGTTGCCGTAAGACTGCGAGCCAAGCTCGGCCACCCACTTCACGTTCTTCCCGGTCTTCACGTCCCACTCGGTAGGCGCGCCGGTCATGGAGGACACCATGTTGCGCGCGGGCGTCCCGCCCCACATGGGCCAATCAGCGGAGAGCGCCACCGAGGTGGAGGCGACCAGGACGAAAGCGAACATCAGGCGCATGGTGGTTCTCTGGTTCTCGGGTTCTCGGGTTCTCGGGTTCTCAGGTTCTCAGGTTCTCAGGTTCTGCGGTTCTCAGGTTCTGCGGTTCTCCAAGACCTCAAGACCTCAAGACCCCAAGACCTCAAGACCTCAGGACCCCCAAGTCCCAAGCCCCAAGCCCCTATTGGTTCTTGTACACCGTCAGGTTGTCGAAATACACCTCGGCAATCCCGTCGCCGTAGACGCCCGGGCTACCGGTCCGATGCGGGATCGTGTCCCTCTTCTCGATGGTCCAGGCCGTCGGCTCGGAGTCGCCCGTCTTCCACACCTTACCCCGGACCAGCGTCGTCCCGTCGGCCTGATTGTCCACGCGCAGCTTCATGCGATACCAGGTGTCGGCGTCCCATGCGAACGGGATGCGTACCGTCATCTCGTCGGCGGCCTGCCAGGGGTGCAGCTCGAGCTTCTGGCCGTTGCCGAACAGGACCAGCGCGTAACGCTGGTTGATCACGCCCACGTCGCCGCGCTGGCGGCGCTGCTCGCGCCCGCGCACGTCGGCCTCCACCGTGTAGCCCGACCAGTCGGCCGGGCCGAGGAGCACCTTGGCGCGGCGCCCCACGGTCTCGTCGCGTGGCCGGACCAGCACGTTGCCCACGCCCTCCACCGAGCGCTGGAAGAGCTTGCCCGGCGCGCCCACCCACCACGCCGGTGGCGCCTCTCCGCCCGGGTTCTCGAAGTCGTAGCTGAGGGGCATGGGCGCCACGACGCGGACGCGCGCCTGACCCGTGACGCCCCCCACCGTGGCCTTGACGAAGCCCGCGGAGCTCCCGTCGCCCCCCGTGAACACGCCCTTCGCATCCACCGCGCCGCGCACCTGGTCCACAGCCCAGGTGGCGCCCGAGGCAGGCTCCTCGCGGATGAACGCGCCCTTCGCGTCGAACAGGCGGAGCCGGAACGCCTGCGTGCCACCCGGCGAGACCAGCGCGTCGTACGGGAACACCTGCACCGACGCCACGGGCTCCTTCGACGGCGGCGTCACCATGGGCATCCGCCCGGTCACGGAGGACCGGCGCTTCCCGATCGCGTAGAGGTTCTCCATCGACGCCACGTACACGCGTCCGTCCGCGACGATGGGCGACGCGACGATGGCCTCGGGCTCGGCGGCCGTGCCGAGCAGGTCTTCGTCCAGCACCTCCGCGCCGGTGGCCGACGGGCGCAGGATGAAGAACTTCCCGTTCTCGGTGCCGACATAGAGCTTGCCGTCCGCCAGCACCGGTGACCCCTTCTGCAGCGTGCCCAGCGTCTTGGTCCACAGCCGCGCACCGGTCTCGAGGTCGAACGCACCGACAATGGCGCCGTTGTCCACTGTGTAGAGGCGCTGGTCGTCCATCACGGGCGACGCGAACGTCGGGAGGAACCCGAAGGTCTTCCACTTGAAGGCGTCGGCGGCGAGCGTACCGGTCTTCGTCGCGTCGATGGCGGCCACCATCCCCATTTCTGTGGTGCCAATGTTCTCCTCGCCGTGCGTGACGTAGGCCACGTCGTTGCGGAAGACGGCGCTGTTGAGGATGGCGCGCTTGCTCACCTCCACCGACCAGATTTTCTCGCCCGTGTTCACGCGCAGCGCGTGATACGCACCGTCGGTCCCGCCCACGATGAGTGCGCGGCCCGCGGAAAGGTCCACCACGATCGGCGTCGAGTAGTTGGTGTCGTAGTGGCGGGACTGTGGCGAGCTGATCCACACCACCTGGCCCGTCCGTTTGTCGATGGCGAAATAGCGGTTGCCGGGCCGGTTCAGGTCGCCCCACGCCAGGACCAGCGTGTTCAGGATGACGAGGTCGCCCTCGATGATGGGCGAGGTCGTCCGGCCCCCGTGCGTCGTGACGGCGCCGAAGTCCTCGGTCAGCGAGCGGTCCCACAGGACCTTGCCGTCCGGCGACAGGCAGAAGAGCTGCGCGCCCACGGTGAAGACGTAGATGTTGCCCGTGGCGGGGTCCACGGCCGGTGGCGCCCAGGCGCCACGATGCTGCGGCACGTCGCTCAGGTAGACGCTGAAGCGCTGCTCCCACAGCAGCTTGCCGGTCTCGGCGTCGAGCGCCGCGAGGCGCTCCTGCGTGTGCCCAAGATCCCCCACGACGGTGTTGATGTAGACGCGGTTACCGAAGACCACCGGCGACGATCGGCTGCCGTAGGGCGCCTTCCAGGCCAGGTTGTCGCCCTGCGGCGACCACGACTCCGGCAGGCCCGTTTCCGAGGAGCGGCCGTCCCGCGAGGGGCCACGCCACTCGGGCCAGTTCGCGGCGCTCGTCCCGACAATCGTCCCGGCAACAAGGGCGGCGGTCGTCGCCCAGCGGCAAAAGGATGAGGTCAGCATGGCGAGGTGAGTATGACCGGGTTACGCGGTCGCCGCCAGCCACGTTTACGCAGGGACTTGGGGCTTGGGACTTGGGGCTTGAGGTCTTGAGGTCTTGAGGTCTTGAGGGCTTGAGGGCTTGAGGTCTTGAGGTCTTGGGGTCTTGGGGTCTTGCGGTCTTGGGGTCTTGGGGTCTTGAGGTCTTGGGGTCTTGGGGTCTTGCGGTCTTGAGGCGTCAGAGGGGCTCGCCGTCGGCGGTCAGGAGCCAAGTCACCAGTACCTGGCGTTCACCCTCCGTCACCCGCGTGACTTCGTGACGAAGGCGTGAGGGAAAAGCCACCAGCGTGCCGGCCTCGGGCACCACATCCACGCCATCGTCCTCGTTCCCCTCGAGGCCGTAGAGCCGCAGCCGGCCCCCGCCGAACTCGGCCCGTTCGCCGCCGCCGTCGTTGACGAAGATGACGATCGACACTTCGCGACGATGAAGGCCGTGCTCGTCGGGCGTGTCGGCGACATCCCGGTGAGGTCCGTAGAACGCGCCGGCCGGATATCTGAGCGCGGCCACCGCGTCGCACGGCTCGAGCGCGACACCGCTGGCCCGTTCCAGGGCGGGACCTATTCGGTTGACATCCTCGACGACAGCGGCATGCAGTTCCTCGGGCAGCGGGATCTCCCAGGTCACGCGCGCCTCCGTGTCCAGGGTCAATTCGGCCCGGTCGGAAGCCTGCACCTCCGCCAGCTGTCCCCGGTCGGCGGCCATCGCCGCCCGCACCCGCATCAGCGTGCGCGCGTCGAGAAATCCATCGCGGATGAAGACGCCGAGCGGTGCCACGTCGCGCGGGCGGAGGTCGCTGCCCCGAGCGCCGCGCCTGCGATTGGTCATCGATTGAGCGGCTCGGACGGTGGGGGCGGGACGTCGGAGGACGGAGGGAACTCGGACCGCGGCCAAGTTTCGGAACGTGCAATGCCCTGCGGCGCGGGCGGCTGATGCGCCGGCATCCGGGGCGTCGGCTCGTTCGCCTGCGCCGTCAGGAGGCTCCGGACGATGAACGCCGCGCCGAGGATGACGATGGCGCCGCCAATGCCGACGGCCTCGTTGGGCGCCTGCGCGGCGATGCCGATGAGCGTCATGAACGCGAAGCCTATGCCCACGACGATGATCCCGAGCGAAAACGACCGGCTGCGGGTGCCCGACGCCTGCGGGAAGTGCCTCGTGTCGTAGCCGCCGGGCCCGACCTCGGGCGGCACGATGCCGCGCTCGATCATGGCCACCCGCTCCTTGTGGACCAGTTCGAGCGTCTTCGCACGGTGGCGCATGGCAGCGATGAGGACGACGACGCCGGCGAGGATCACTGCCAGGGGCAGGATCAGGATAAAGACGACTTCCTCACTGTCCATGCTTCCGCTCCTCTATTGGAGGGCTTAGACTCGGCCGTGCCGGGAATTGTTTCACTGAAACAATCGCCGACGGCAACCGCTCTAATGGCGCAGGAGATGACCTCGACGTCGGAGCACGAGCTCGTGGCGCGGTGCCGCGAGGGCGACGAACAGGCATTCCGGGAGCTGGTGGAGCGCTACAAGGGGCTGGTGTTCGCCCTGGTGGCGCGGAGCATCGCCGACCGGGCGCGGGCGGAGGAGGTGGCCCAGGACGTCTTCCTGAAGGTGCACCGCGGCCTGCCCTACTTCCGCGGCGAGGCCCGGCTCTCCACCTGGATCTACCGCATCGTCGTCAACGTGCTGGCGGCGGAGCGGCGGCCGATGAAGACCGAGCCGCTCGAGGGAAGCGGCGACGGCCCCCCGCGCGAGTTCGGGGTGGCGGACCGGGCGTTCGAGGATTTGGCGTTACGTAATCGGATGGAGAAGGCCATCGCGCGCTTGCCGGTGCACTACCAGGTGCTGATCAACGGGCACTATCTGAAGGGCCTGCGATACGAGGATCTGGCCGAGGCGCTGGACCTGCCGATGGGAACCGTGAAGACGCACCTGCACCGCGCGAAGCGGCAGTTGCGACACCTGCTGGAGACGGAGTTCCGCTGACGTGCGCTGCGACGACCTGGACGACGTCATCGAGGCACTGGCCGAAGGCGATACCCTGTCGGCCGAGTACCACGCCCATGTGGCTGGCTGCTCGCGCTGCCAGGCGCGGCTCGCCATGGCACGGGCGGTGGACCGGCTTCTGGCCACGCGCGAAGCGCCGGTGCCGCCGGCGGCGTTCACGTTCCGCGTGATGGAACGCGTTGGCCGCGCGGAGTGGCGGGCCGAGCAACTGGTGGACGTCGGCTTCAACGTGGCCGTGGCTGCCGGCATCGCGCTGGTCGTGGCCGGCGTGGTGGGGCTGGCGTGGTCGCTCGGCTGGCTGACCGTCGAGCGCCCGACGCTCGAGGCCGTGGGGGCCGCCATCGAGCCGTGGGTATCGAGCACGCTGGCCAGGGGGCCGACGGTGGTGCTGGCGGCGCTGCTCCTCACATCCGCACTGGGCCTGTGGTGGTGGGTGGAGGGCGAGGCGTCGCTCTGACTGCGTGCGCGTGTTCGGTCGTTAGCCGAGGTAGTGGTCTTCCTCTAGCGGCGGTCCACCTCTGCCGGATCGACGTTGGAAACGAGGTACTCGTGGACCGTACCCCGCGACGAGCCGTCGCAGTTGATGGCGCGCCGGGCCGGCACGCGGTGCGCCCGAAGGCCCGCCCGCCGAGCTTTCCGGGACGTCTCGTACAGCCGGGTCGTCAGTGGGGCCACCGAATTGCTGAGCAGCACGCTCGAACCCCTTTCGGCCAGCGTGATGACGAGGTCGCGAAGCTGTTGCTGCTGACCGTTCGAGAATCCGGTCGCTGTGTACGACGTGAAGTTGGCGGTCCGGCTGATCGGGGCGTACGGCGGATCGAAATAGACGAAGGCGCCCGGCGCGGTCAGGTCTGCAATGTCGGAGAAGTCCCCGAGGCGAAGTTCCACACCCGGGACACGTAGAGCTGACGATACGTTCCGAAGATTGGCCTCATCGCATATCGTCGGATTCGCATATCGGCCAGCGGGCGTGTTGAAGTCTCCCCTGGCGTTGAGGCGGAAAAGGCCGTTGAAGCACGTGCGGTTCAGGTAGATCATCATCGCCGCCAGTTCAACGTCGTCTGCGGATCCGCCGGCGCGTTCACGCGCCAGGGACCGGCGGATCGGGTTGAATCGCTCGTCTCGGACCCCGTAGTAGAAGCGGGAGCCGCCTGAACGGTGACCCTCCTCGAGCCGCCGAAGATGCTCCACCACCTGGTCCACCCGGTCGCGAACGGCTGCGTAGCAGGCGATGAGGTCGGGGTTGCTGTCCATCAACAGCACCCGCTTGCCGTCGAGCAGGCCGCGGCTGGCCAGGTCGAAGAAGACCGCGCCGCTTCCCAGGAACGGCTCGGCGTACTCGTTGAACGTTGGGGGATAGAACCGGCGAATCTGGGGCAGTAGCTGACGCTTGCCCCCGGCCCACTTCAGGAACGGAGACGCGCTGGCGACCGGGATCTCACTCGCGGACACCAGGGCGAGCGTCATGACCGGGAAATTCTAGCGTCTGTACCGTGACAGGTGCGGTCAGACGGCGGGCGATGTGCCCGGGGGTCACGCGCCGGGCAGCCAGATCAGCTGCTCGCACGACGGGCAGGCGTACGCCAGCCTGAGGTCGCCGACGAAGGAGACGAAGCCGCCTTCGGCGGTCGTGGAGCAGGCCGGGCAGATCGCGCGGGCCCGGCTGTCCAGTGTGGCCACGCGCAGCGGTCGACCGGTGGTCGGACAGGGAATACTGACCGGGGAGTCGGCGTGCCGGACGAGCGACGGCGCACCCGAGGCGTCCAACTCGCGGACGAACAGGCCGAAATACCGATCCACAGTCGAAGCGTTCACAGCCATAGGAGCGCGGCGATGGTAGCACGCGGGGGAGGGCACCGCAACGGATTGTGGTTCGCTCCAGCCGACCCGCCCGCGCGGCCACCGGGGCAACCATGCTACTCTGGCAGAGAAGGTTCCAGCCCACCTGAGACGCGAAAGTGGCGGAACTGGCAGACGCGCCGGACTTAGGATCCGGTAGCCGCAAGGCTATGGGGGTTCGACTCCCCCCTTTCGCACCAGCTCCCGAGCATCCCATTGAAATGAAGACGGAATTAGTAGACGTCAGCGAGACTCGCAAGAATCTGGTCGTCGAAATCCCCACAGAAAAGGTCGACGCCGAGATCGGCCGCGTAACGGCCCGCTATGGCAAGGCGGCAAAACTCCCCGGCTTCCGGCCCGGCAAGGTGCCCGCGAAGGTGGTGAAGCAGCGCTTCCGGGGGCAGATCCTGCAGGACGCCGCCGAGCACCTCGTCGGCCATGCCGTCGAAGACGCGCTCACCGAGCGCGGCGTGCAGCCCGTGGACACGCCGGACATCCAGAATCTGGTCATCCAGGAGGGACAGCCCCTCACCTTCACGGCCAGCTTCGATGTCGTGCCCTCCTTCGATCCCGGCGACCTCTCCGCCATCGAGCTCCGGCGGCAGCCGGTGGCCGTGGACGAAACCGAGGTGACCGAGTCGCTCGAGCGGCTCCGCCAGCGGGCCGCCCGGTTCGAGCCGGTGGACGGCACCGCGGTTGAAGCCGGCCAGACCGTGGTGGTGGATCTGGTCCGCCAGGGCACGGACAAGGACGGGCAGCGCGGTGGTGAAGACCGCCACGAGCAGGTGTCCATCGAGCTCGGCGCGGAGGCCAACCCGCCCGGGTTCGACGACCAGCTGCTGGGTATGGCCGTGGGCGAGACGAAATCCTTCACGCTGACCTACCCGAACGACTATTCCAATCCCGACCTCGCCGGCAGCACAGTGGACTACACGGTGACGGTAAAGGAGCTCAAGCGGCGGGTGGTCCCGGCCCTCGACGACGAGTTCGCCAAGGACCTGGGTGACTTCGACTCGCTGGACGCGCTGCGTGCGCGCGTCAGGGCCGACCTCGAGGCCGAGGCCACGGAGGCCTCCGAGCGGCAGCTGCGGAACGACCTCCTGAAGAAGCTGTCGGAGCGGGTGCCCTTCGCGGTGCCCCCCTCGCTCATCGACCGCGAAGTGGACCGACGGGTGCAGGACTTCGCGCGCCGGCTGATGGACCAGCGGATCGACCCGCGCCAGACCAACATCGACTGGGCCGCCTTCCGGCAGGGCCAGGCCGAGCCGGCCGCCGACTCGGTGAAGTCGGCGATGGCGCTCGACGAGATCGCCAAGCGCGAGTCGCTCACCGTGACCGACGAGGATCTGGAGGCCGAGTTCGCGAAATACGCGGAAGGCACGGGCAGATCGGCGGCGGCCATCCGGGCCCGCCTCCAGCAGGACGGCGAGCTGCCGCGGCTGGCGGCCGGCCTCCGCCGTGAAAAGGCGGTGGCCTGGGCCTTGGGAAAAGCTAGGATTGTGACGATATAGAAGGAACAGGGATCAGGGATCAGGGAACAGGGATCAGGGATCAGGGAACCGCATGCGATACGGAGTGCCTCAGAACCAGCTCGTCCCGATGGTGGTCGAGCAGACCAACCGCGGCGAGCGGGCGTACGACATTTTCTCGCGGCTGCTCAAGGACAACATCATCTTCATCGGCACGCCGATCGACGACGCGGTGGCGAACCTGGCCATCGCGCAGATGCTGTTCCTCGAGGCCGAGGATCCGGACAAGGACATCCTGCTCTACATCAACAGCCCGGGCGGGTCCATCACGGCGGGCTTCGCCATCTACGACACGATGCAGTTCATCCGGCCGGACGTGCAGACCTACTGCATCGGGCAGGCGGCGTCGATTGCGGCGGTGCTGCTGGCGGCGGGCACGAAGGGCAAGCGGTTCTCGCTGCCGAACTCGCGCATCCTCATCCACCAGCCGTGGATGAGCGGGCTGGGCGGGCAGGCCACCGACATCGAC
>JADZCN010000166.1 GCA_020851565.1 Acidobacteriota bacterium
ATCTGCGGCCTCTGCGTCATCTGCGGCCCTCTTCCGGCCCCGAGCCATCTGCGGCCTCTGCGTCATCTGCGGCCCTCTTCCGGCCCCGAGCCATCTGCGGCCTCTGCGTCATCTGCGTCCCCTTCGGCCCCGAGCCATCTGCGGCCTCTGCGTCATCTGCGGCCCCCTTTCGGCCCCGGAGCCATCTGCGCTTCTGCGTCATCTGCGGCCCCCTTTTGGCCCCGGAGCCATCTGCGGCTTCTGCGTCATCTGCGGCCCCCTTTCGGCCCCGGAGCCATCTGCGGCTTCTGCGTCGTCTGCGGCCCCCTTTCGGCCCCGGAGCCATCTGCGGCCCCGGCCCCATCGGCGTCCGAACTTACCGGCTCGGCCATCGTCTAAGACGCCGGGACCAATCCATGTTGCAGGACATCCGCTACGCCCTCCGCTGGCTGGCCAGGAGCCCGGGCTTCGCCCTCGTCGCCATCCTCTCCATCGGCCTCGGTGTCGGTGTCAACACCGCGATGTTCTCGCTGGTGGACACGCTGCTCTTCAAGCCGCTCCCGGTCAGCGACCCCGACAGCCTCGTCGACGTGTTCACGGTGGGTGGAGACGGCGACGAGTACGCGACGTCCTCCTTTGCCGACTTCGCCGATCTGAAGGCACAGAACGACGTCTTCACCGACATGACGGCCTACAGCCCCATGTTCGCGCCGCTGGCCCTCGGAGAACGCTCCCGGCTGGTCATCGGGCAGGTCGTCACCGGCAATCACTTCACGTTCTTCGGCATCGCCCCGCATCTCGGCCGGCTGCTGGTCCCCTCAGACGACGACCCGGGGGCCGCGCGCGTCGTGGTGATCTCCCACCGGATGTGGCAGAACGAATTCGGCGGCACCCCGTCCGCCATCGGGCAGACGCTCACGCTTCGCGGCCTGGCGTACACCATCGTCGGGGTCACGCGGCCGGACTTCAACGGTGTGGTGCCGCTGCTCACGCCGGAGTTGTGGCTCCCGATGGCGCACGTCGAGGAAGTGGAGCCGGCGGGTATTACCGACGTCGTGCCGGGGCCCGGGCGCACGCGGCTCGAGCGCCGCGGCGTGCGGTGGATGTTCGTCAAGGGCCGGCTGAAGCCGGGCGTCACCGTCGAGCAGGCCCACGCCAACATGTCGGTCATCGGGCGCCAGCTCGAAGCCGCGCACCCGCAGACCAACAAGGATCGCCGCATGTCGGCGGTGGCGACCTCCGAGGTGCGGATGCTCGTGCCGCAGGCGAGCGGCGTGCTGTCGATGGGCGCCGCCGCGTTGATGTCGGTCGTCGGCCTCGTGCTCCTCATCGCCTGCGCCAACGTGGCCGGGATGCTCCTCGCGCGTGCCTCGGCGCGGCGCCGTGAGATCAGCGTGCGCCTGGCCATCGGTGCCAGCCGCGGCCGCCTGGTGCAGCAGCTGTTGATGGAAGGCCTGGTGCTCGGCACGCTGGGCGCCACGGTCGCCATCGCCTGTGCCTGGGCCGTGATTCGCGCCCTCACGTCCATCCAGCTGCCGCTGCCCGTGAATCTCGTCCTGGAGATCGGCCTCGACTGGCGCGTCATGCTGTTTGCCGTGACCGCGGCCGGGCTCACCGGCGTGCTCGCGAGCCTGCTGCCGGCCCTCAAGGCCTCGGCGCCCAGCCTCGTCAGCGACCTGCGCGGCGAGGCCCCGGCGGGGCGCGTGGGCGGCCGGCATTTCGCGTTGCGCGATGCACTGGTCGTCACCCAGGTGGCGTTCACCGCCGTCCTGCTCGTCGTGGCCGGATTGCTGCTCAGGAGCCTGGCGGAGTCCCAGCGCGCGGACGTGGGCTTCAACGTCCAGGGGCTCGCTACCATGTCGCTCGACACCGACATGGTGCGGTACTCGCCGGAGCGCAGCGAGCAGTTCTGGACCGATGCCGTGGCGCGCGTGCGGGCGATGCCAGGTGTGGTTTCGGTGGCCACCGCGACGCCGAGCCTGCCGTTCGAGCTGAACTTCAACCAGGCCGAGCTGCAGGTGGACAGCCGCACCTACGGGGAGGGGCAGCGCGGCGAGACCATCGAGAACATCGCCGTCTCGGCGGGATACGTCCCGACGCTGGGCCTGCGCGTGCTCGAGGGCCGCGACCTCTACGAGGCGGATCGCAAGGGTGCCCCGCTGGTCGCCCTCGTCAACGAAACGATGGCGCGGCGGTACTGGCCGAACGAGAGCGCCGTCGGACGCACGTTCACGAACGCCGTGACGAAGGATCGGTACACCATTGCCGGCGTGATCTCGAACCACAAGGTGCACGGGGTGCTCGAGAGCCCGGTGGCGATGGTCTACTTCGCCGCGGCGCAGCGGCCCCAGCGCTACAACTACCTCGTCGCCCGCACCGGGGGCAGCGCCGGCCAGCTGCTTGCCGCCATGCGCCGCGAGCTGCTGGCCATGGAGCCGGGCCTGGTGTTCGTCGGCAACTCGACGATGGAGGACAACTTGTCGATGAGCCTGATGCCGGCGCGGGTCGGGGCCATTCTGGTCGCGTCCTTCGGCGCGCTGGGCACGCTGCTGGCCGCCATCGGCCTCTACGGCGTGATTGCGTTCTCGGTGGCGCGCCGCACGAAGGAGATCGGCCTGCGGATGGCGCTCGGCGCGAATCCCGGCACCGTGCTCGGCATGGTGATGCGGCAGGGCTTCGGCCTGGCCGGCGTCGGCCTGGTGGTCGGCGGCCTGCTTGCGGCCGGTGCCGCATTCGGCCTGAGCGGGTTGCTCTACGGCATCACGCCGCTGGATCCGCTCGCCTGGGCTCTCGCCATCCTGACCATGCTGGTGGCGGCCGGCGCCGCCAACTTCGTTCCTGCCCGCCGCGCGATGCGGGTGGAGCCCATGACGGCGCTCCGGACGGAATAGGGTTCTCGGGTTCTGGGGTTCTGGGGTTCTGGGGTTCTGAGGTTCTGAGGTTCTGAGGTTCTGTCGACTCCCGACGCCTCGAAGCCCTCCCGGCGTGAGACGGCTCCCGTCAGCCCTCTCCGGTCCCGACGCTATACTTACCTCCAGCTTTCCTGGAGGTACCCGTGAGATCTACCCGTCTTCGGTCGGTGTTGTCGGCCGCCTTTATCGCCGCGCTGGGCGTCGGTCTGGCCGCTCAGCAGATGCAGCCCACGCAGCCCCGTGGGAACCAGGGCGAGGGGCCGTTCGACCGGCTCGTCATTCGCGGCGTCACGATGATCGATGGCACCGGCGCCCAGCCGCGCGGCCCCATGGACATCGTCGTCCAGCAAAACCGCATCACCGAGGTGGCGAGCGTCGGCTTCCCGCAGGTGGCCATCAATCCCGAGCGGCGGCCGGCCAAGGGGACGAAGGAGATCGACGGCACGGGTCTGTACCTGATGCCGGGATTGATCGACGCCCACGTGCACTGCGGCGGCGGGCAGGCCAACATCCCGGACTACGTGTACAAGCTGTGGCTGATGCACGGCGTCACCACGGTGCGCGGCGTGCCGTGCGGCTCGATGGACTGGGATCTCGGGCAGCGCGACCTCTCGGCGAAGAACCAGATCGTCGCGCCGCGTATCTTCTCGTACCACCGGCCCTTCTCGGGTGAAGGCTGGGACCGCAGCAAGCCGCAGACGCCCGAGACGGCGCGCGAGTGGGTGCGCTGGGCCGCCGGCAAGGGCATCGACGGCCTGAAGCTCGGCGCGCACGATCCCGAGATCATGGCGGCGCTGCTGGACGAGGCGAAGAAGCACAACCTCGGCTCGACGGCGCACCTGGATCAGATGGGCGTGGTCCGCATGACGGCCCGCGACGCCTCGCGCCTCGGCCTCGGCACCGTGACGCACTACTACGGACTGTTCGAGAGCCTGCTCAAGGACTCGAGCATCCAGCAGTATCCCGTCAACCAGAACTACAACGACGAGCAGCATCGCTTCGGCCAGGTGGCGCGCCTGTGGGACAAGATTCACCCGCGCGGCAGCGAGCCCTGGAACGCCCTCATCAAGGAGTGGGTGGATCGCAAGTTCATCATCGACCCGACGATGACCATCTACTCGGCGGGCCGGGACGTGATGCGCATGCGCAACGCCGACTGGCACGATCAGTACACCATCCCGTCGCTGTGGGAGTTCTTCCAGCCGAACCGCGTCGCGCACGGCGCCTACTGGTTCAACTGGACGACGGAGGACGAGGTCGCGTGGAAGAAGTTCTACCAGGTCTGGATGAGCTTCATCAACGACTTCAAGAACGCCGGCGGCCGCGTCACGACCGGCTCGGACTCGGGCTTCATCTACCAGACCTACGGCTTCGGCTACATCCTGGAGCTCGAGATGCTGCAGGAGGCCGGGTTCCACCCGCTGGAAGTGATCCGCTCGGCTACGCTCTACGGCGCCGAGGCCCTGCACGAGCCGAAGGGTAAGGCCATCGAGTTCGGCATCATCCGGCCGGGCCTGCTGGCCGACATGGTGCTCGTGGACCAGAACCCGCTCGAGAACTTCAAGACGCTCTACGCCACGGGCGCGGTGAGGGTGAACGACGCCAACGGCCGCGTCGAGCGCGTGGGCGGGGTCAAGTACACCATCAAGGACGGCATCGTCTACGACGCGAAGAAGCTGGCGGCCGACGTGGCGTCGATGGTCGCCGCCGCGAAGAAGCGGCCCACCACGACATCGAACCAGCAGCCGTGATGGATCGTATCTAGCCTGCGGATACCAAGGGGCGGCCCTGGGGCCGCCCCTTTTTCGTGCGGGCGGCTCCCTCATCCTCCATTCCCATTTCAGAGATCCCCATGCGCTTCCTCCTGCGTCTCGTTTCCCTGCTGGTCGTCCTGGTGGCCCTGGCCGCAGCCGGCGGGCTCACCTATCTCTACGCGAAGTACCCCGACGTGCCGGCGGCCTCGGCGACGTACCGGATTGAATCCACGCCCGACCGCGTCGATCGCGGCCGGTACCTGGCCAATCACGTGGCCATCTGCATGGACTGCCATACCGAGCGCGATTTCTCGAAGTCGGCGGGCCCCATCAGGCACGACAAGCTCGGCGCCGGCGGTGAGAAGTTCGACAACTTCAATTCGGGTGTCCCGGGCACGCTCTACGCGAAGAACATCACGCCGGCGGCCCTGTCCACCTGGACGGATGGCGAGCTGCTGCGGGCCGTCGCCGAGGGCGTGTCGAAGGACGGCACGCCGCTGTTCCCGCTGATGCCGTACCCGAACTACGGCCAGATGGCGGAGGACGATGTGATGGCGATCCTCGCCTACGTGCGCTCGCTGGCACCGATTGAGAGCCACGTGCCCGAGCGGTCGCTGGACGTGCCGGTCAATTTCATCGTGCGGACCATCCCGCGCAAGGCCATGTTCGGGACACGGCCGTCGCCTTCAGACAAGGTTGCCTACGGCGAGTATCTCGTCATGGCCGCCTCCTGTGCGGATTGCCACACACCACGCGATGCGCAGGGCCAGTCCCTGCCCGGGATGGCCTTTGCCGGGGGGAACGAGTTCCGCGATCCGGAAAACGGCTACCGCGTCCGCTCCGCCAACGTGACACCGGACGCCGACTCCGGCATCGGCGCGTGGACCGAGGAGCAGTTCATCAACAAGTTCAAGGGCTTCGAGGTCCCGGACGACCACGTGCTGACCGACGCCGAGCGGCGGCAGAATACGGCGATGCCCTGGCGGATGTACGCGGGCATGACGCGCGAGGACCTCGGAGCGATCTACGCCTACCTCCGCACGCTGAAGCCGGTGGTTCACCGCGTGGACAAGTGGCCCGACGCGCAGGCCGCCGCGCGCTGAGGCGTAGCCCTCGGCTACTATGACGCGAGTGGCGGAGCGGACCTACGACCTGGCGATCACCGGCGGCACGCTCGTCTCGGCCGGGCGCGCCTACCCGGCCAGCATCGCCGTCCGTGACGGGCGCATCGCGGACATCATGACCGCCGGGGTCCCGATCGCCGCCGCGCAGACGATGGTGGTGAAGGGGCTGCACGTCCTGCCCGGCATCATCGACACGCACGTCCACACACGGCATCCCGGTGTCGAGGCGCGGGAGGACTTCGCCTCGGGGACGGCCGCCGCGGCTGCCGGCGGCATCACCACGCTGTTCGAGATGCCCATCTCGAAGGTCCCGACGAACTCGGCGGCGAACCTGAAGGCACGGCTGGAGGCCATGGCGCCGCAGGCGCACATCGACTACGCCCTCTACGGCGGCGCGGGCCGCGACAATGTCGATCGCATCGTCGAGCAGGCCGAGGCGGGGGCCATCGCCTTCAAGACCTTCCTCCAGCCGCCGCCGGAGGGCCGCGAGGACGAGTTCCTCGGGCTCTGGTGCCGGCACGACGAAGTACGCCACGTGATGGACGCGGTGCGGCTCACGCGGCTGCGTCACTGCTTCCACTGCGAGGAGCCGGGCATGTACGGCCCGCTCCGGGCGCGCCTCGAGGGAATGGGCCGCACCACCGGCCGCGCACACGCCGAGAGCCGGCCGGCTGCCTGCGAAGAGGTGTCGGTGGCCGTCGTGCTCGCCCGCGCAGCCGAGAAGCCGCTGCCCATCGGCATCGTCCACTGCTCGAGCCCGATGTCGGCGCGGCTGGCGGCCGACGCTCGCCTCCGCGGCCTGAACGTGGCGGTCGAGACGTGTCCGCCGTATCTCTTCTTCACCGAGCCGGCGCTCGACAAGCTGGGGCCGTATGCGAAGTGCAACCCCGCGCTGCGGAGCGCCGAGATGCGCGACGGATTGTGGCACGCCATCCAGGGCGGCCTCATCGAGTACATCGGCACGGACCACTCGCCCTTCCTGGCCGAGGACAAGGAGCGGTTCGGCGACGACATCTTCAAGGCGCCGCCCGGCATCGCGGGCCTCGACATCTTCACGCCGTTGATGCTCACGGCGGTGAACGATCGGCGGATCACGTTGCCGCAGGTGGTGGCCGTCTGCTCGGAGAACCCGGCCTATGTCTTCCGCCTGCCCAACAAGGGGCGCATGGTGGTGGGCGCGGACGCGGATTTCACCATCGTGGACATGAAGAAGAAGTGGCGCTTCAACGCGGCCACGGCGCTGACCAGGTCGCGCGCGAACATGAGGCTCTGGGACGGGTTCCGGCTGAAGGGTGCAATCGTGACCACCATGGTGCGCGGGGTGCCCGTCCACCGGGACGGCCAGCTCGTGGGTGCGCCGGGATACGGGCGGTTCCAGCGGCCCGACCTCGACGTGGATGGGGGGCGGCCGATTGCCGGGGTGTTGTGGGGAGCCGGGCCGACATAGACACGGACACCGAACCCAGACGGGCCGCAGATAACGCAGAGGCCGCAGCTGCAGATGGCGCAGATCACGCAGCCGCAGATAACGCAGATGACGCAGATGGAAGGGGCTCTCGGCAGATGGTCACTCTGGGCCCGCCCGGAGTGCTGCGTGGCAATCCCACGACACCCCTCGCAGGCTCCCGTTCCGGGTCCATCCCGGTTCGGAACGTGACGCGGTCAGCCTCCCCCCGTCCCCAACGTCATCTGCGTCATCTGCGTCATCTGCGTCATCTGCGGCCCACCTGCGGCCCATCTGCGGCCCATCTGCGGCCCATCTGCGGCCCACTGCGGCATCTGCGTCGCGGCCGTCCCCGTCTGCGATATCTTGTGTGGCGTGTCGCTCATCGGTGTCTGGAACATCACGCCCACGCCCTTTCATGAGGACGGCTCGCTCGACATCGAGAGCCTGAAGCGGCTCACGGTGTTCACGCGCGAGAAAGGCGTGAACGGCATGACCATCCTCGGCGTCCTCGGGGAGGCCGACAAGCTGACCGAGGCCGAGCGGGACCGGGTGATTGCTGCCACCGTGGAGGCCGCCGGACCGGAGTTTCCCATTTGCGTCGGCGCCACCCACGCGGGGACGGATGGCTGCATCGCCTACTGCCGTCGGGCCCGGGAACTGGGAGCCCGCGCCGTGATGGTGGCGCCGCCCCGGATGGCAAGGACCAACGACGCGGCCCTCGAGCGCCACTACCAGGCCGTGGCGGAGGCCATCGACATCCCCGTGGTCGTGCAGGACTTCCCGCCCGCGGTGGGCGGACTCCTGATGGGCGTGGACGTGATTGCGCGCATCGGAGCGGCGTCGCCCCGGCTTCGCTACCTGAAGCTGGAGGACGAGCCTTCGCCCATGAAGGTGAGCCAGGTGCGCGCGGCCAATCCCGACATCGTCATCTTCGGTGGGCTCGGCGGCACGATGTTCCTCGAAGAGCTTCGACATGGCGCGCACGGCACCATGACGGGTTTCGCCTATCCCGAGGTACTCGTGGACATCCACCGCCGCTTCACGTCGGGCGACGTGGACGGCGCGACCGAGGTGTTCTACAAGTACGTGCCGCTCATCCGCTTCGAGAACCAGCCACGGATCAACCTGGCGATCCGGAAGCACATCTATCACCGCCGCGGGGCGATCGCGTCGCCGCGCGCGCGGGCACCGTTCGCGCCAGTGGATGCGGAGACACTGGCCGATCTCGACGACATCCTCCGGAGACTGGACCTGCACTGATGGATCTCGGGCTGAAAGGGAAGCGGGCGCTCGTCCTCGCGGCGAGCCGCGGGCTGGGCTATGCGTGCGCGCGCGGGTTGGCGCAGGAGGGCTGCCACCTGGTGATCTGCAGCCGCGACGAGGCGCGCATCCAGGCGGCGGCGGCGCAGATTCGCCAGGACACCGGCGCGCGTGTCGAGGCGCTGGTCGCGGACGTGAGCAGCCCGGCCGAGGCGGAACGCCTGGTGGGCGCGGCCGTCGGCGCATACGGCGGGCTCGAGATCCTCGTGCACAACGCGGGTGGCCCGCCGGCCGGCCAGTTCTCCGCGGTGCACGAGGCGCAGTGGAAGCAGGCCTTCGAGCAGAACATGATGAGCTTCGTCCGCATCGTCTCGGCGGCGGTGCCGGAGATGAAGAAGGCTGGCTACGGGCGCGTACTGACCATCGCGTCCTCGTCCATCAAGCAGCCCATCCCGAACCTGATCCTGTCCAACGCCTTCCGCGCCGGGGTATGGGGCATCGCGAAGACGCTGTCCCAGGAGCTGGCGCCGCAGGGGATTCTCGTGAACGTGATTGCCCCCGGGCGCATCGCCACCGAGCGCATCGACGAGCTGGACCGGGCCAACGCGACGCGCACCGGAAGACCCATCGAGGAGATCAAGAAGGCGTCGGTGGCGTCCATCCCGTTGGGCCGCCTCGGGGATCCCGAGGAATTCGCCAACCTCGTCGTGTTTCTCGCCTCCGAGAGGGCCAGCTACATCTCGGGCCAGGGGATGTTCGTGGACGGCGCGGCGGGCAACGCCCTCTGACGCCGGCCGACCGAGGCACCGGCGTCCGGACGACCGTCCTCGGGGCGCGTGTCGGGTCTGACGCGGCAATTGCGCTGGATGGGGGAGAGACAGTTCTCCGCCCGGCCATCGTGCCGAGAAAGGACCGGATTCATGCCGCATCGATCGAGGGTCCGGCAGGCTGTTCTGGCGCTGTTCATCCTCTCGGTGTGCTCGGTGTCCGGCACCGGGGGGCAGTGGGCGCGGCAGCCTGGTGAGCGAGTGCGGAATCACTTCGGGCCGACGGTCGGGCTGGTGGCCTCCGCCTGCCGTGGCGCGTGCGGAGGCGGATGCCCATCCTCCTGTGAGGCGACCGTCACCTACGAATGCACCGCCCCGGATTCACTGCGCCGGGTCCGCACGTACTCGTGCGGCACTCACGCAGCCTGCCGCGAGCACGACGACTGCCTGGACCGCTGCCGCGAGCGGGCCGCCCGTGGCCTCGACTGTGACGCGGTCTGCCACAAAGAGGCCATCCAGCGGTACGGGTTCGAGAACGCCACGTCGTGGATTGGCGGCGGTGGACCGTTCGGCGCCACGCCGATCACCTTCGAGTACACGCGCGACACGCCGCAAGGCCCCGAGCCGGTGTTCCGCTGCCCGGGCGGCTCGCAGCCCGCATGTTCCGGCGGTGCCGGACGATGCGTCACCAGTGCGGGACTCGAGGTCTCGCCCGTCTTCGACCGCTACGTCGGCGGCACCGGCACGGCGCGTGTCTCCGGCTTCCGGTCGGGACGCGTCTGTCGCGATGGCGCAGGCGTCCCGGGCGTGTGCGAGGAAGCGATCGACATCGACGTGCGTGGCGACGCGCGCTGCGAGCAGGCGGGGGCCTCGAAGCCGTGCAGCTGGTACGGATTCGAGTTCGACTACGCGAATGCCAGCCCGGGCGTGCCGCTGGTCTGTTCGACCTCTGCCGCCGACGAGGACTTCCTCGGTGGGGTCGTGAAGCGGGCCTTGACGGCCATGCCGGCGGACCGGAGCACCGAGCTCGGTGCGGCGCTCGGTCACATCCAGGGAGAGCTGGGGCGCGGCCGCTCGCTGACAGATGTCCTCTCCGGCATCAAGGTGACACCTGCGGGAGGAGCGCCGGTCGGAGGCGCGCCGCCAGCGGGCGCCGCACCGGGAGTTCCGCCGTCCGTCCCTGTGCCCACAGCGCGCGGGCACCTGGTCGTGCCGATGTACGAGATGGCTGATACCGCCGCGCCTGGCTCGGTCCTCGTTCGCGAGGTCCGCTGTACACAGAACGGGTCGCCCGTGGTGGAAACCACCTTCCGCCTGCACTTCCGGGGGCGCTGACACGCCCAGTCGCAAGCGCGCCAGGGCTTCGCGCCGCGTCGGCTCCGCGGGAAGCGTGCGCGGCCGTGCCGAACGGATCGTGAGCCGCCCTCGTCCGAAGGCGGTCTCCCGGTACAATGGACCGGTGTTCCGCGTCCACACCACGATTGGCGCGTCTCGCGTCCGGGTTGCCAGCACCCTGCTCGTCGCGTCGATCGCGTCGGTCGCACTCGTGGGCGGGCAGGAGCCCTCACGTCCGGCCTTCGATGCCTGGCTCGACGGCGTCCGCCAGGAGGCGCTCGACCGCGGCATCAGGCCCGACACCGTCACCCGTGCCTTCGACGGCCTCACGCCACTCGAGGTGGTCGTCGAGCGCGACCGCACGCAGGCCGAGACCGTGCTCACGGTGGACGAATACGTTCGGCGCCGCCTGACGACGAGGTTCGTGCGGACCGCGAACGAGAAGGCGAAGACCGAGCGGCGGACCCTCGGCCGCGTGGGATCGCACTACGGCGTGCAGCCGCGCTTTCTGGTGGCCATCTGGGGGCTCGAGTCGAATTTCGGCCGCTTCAGCGGCGTGCGCCCGGTGGTGCAGGCGCTGGCCACGCTCGCGTGGGACGGACGGCGCGGCGCGCTGTTCAGGAGCGAGCTGATGCACGCGCTGGAGATCGTCGATCGCGGCGACATCGAGCTGGAGGTCATGAAGGGCTCGTGGGCCGGCGCGATGGGGCAGACGCAGTTCATGCCGTCCAGCTATCTGAAGCACGCCGAGGACTTCGACGGCGACGGCCACCGGGACATCTGGGGCTCCACGCCGGATGTGCTGGCATCCATCGCCAACTATCTCAGGAACCACGGCTGGAGAGCCGACGAGACGTGGGGGCGCGAGGTAAGGCTGCCGCGCGGCCGCGAGGACGAGGTGGTGGCGGAGGTGGGGTTGCGCGCGGCCGGGTGCCGCGCCGCGCGCGAGATGACCGCGCCGCGCACGCTGGCCGCCTGGCAGAAGATGGGCGTGCGGACCGTCTCGGGAGGCGCACTGCCGCGGGTGGACCGCGACGCGTCGCTGTTCCGATCGGGGAGCCGCGCCTGGCTGGTCTACGCCAACTACGAGGCGTTGCTCGGCTACAACTGTGCCCATGCGTACGCGCTGGCGGTGGGTCAGCTGGCGGATCGGATCCGCCGCTGACGCTGATTGCCGCAGATGACGCGGACCGGGGCCGCAGAGGGGCCGCAGGTGACGCAGAGCAGGGGCCGGCCGCAAGGGCGCCCTGACGCGGGCACAATCCACGGGACCGCTTCCGTCGCAAGCCCTAGTAAAATGTCCCTTCTATGGCGTCTGCCGATAAGCCTTCGCTTGGTCTAGTTGTCGCCTGCGCGGTTGGCGCGGTCGTCTCGATGGCGGCGGGGGTGTACTTCGGCGGCACGGGCCGCCTCCCGCTGGCGATGACCGGCGCGGGGCTGTTCGTGTTGCTCGGCGGCCTTGCCTTCGAGCTGGCACGTCGCCGCTCGGCCTGACAAAGGATCCCCGATGACCTCCGAACTGCTCAAGGGACTCAACCAGCACCTGACGCTCGAGTTCCGCGCCGCGCACGAGTATCTCGCCATGGCGATCTGGCTCGCCGAGCACGACCTGCCGGGATTCGCGAAGTGGATGACCCAGCAGTCGTCCGACGAACGCATGCACGCCCAGCGCATCATCGACCACCTGGTCGAGCGGGACCAGAAAGTGAAGTTGCCCGCGGTGGCCGCGCCGCCCATGGACTGGAAGTCGGCCGAGGCCCTCTGCACGCACGTGCTGAAGAACGAGCAGGACGTCACCGCGTCCATCAACAACCTCTACGCGATGGCCGAGAAGGCCAAGGACCGGCCGGCCACGATCATGCTGCAGTGGTTCGTCAACGAGCAGATGGAAGAAGAGGCCGCCGCACGCGCCGTGCTCGGCCGTATCCGCCTGGCGGGCAACACGGGCGTGGGGCTGCTGATGATCGACCAGGAGCTGGCCGGCGGCACCATGCCGGGCATGCCGGCGGAGCCGGCGGACACCGCGGGAAACTGACGACGCACGGGGTAACAAGGGTAAAACAAGGGTAACAAGGGACGCCCGGGCACATCGCCCGCACACCCGGTACCCTGCACCTCTTGCACCCCGTGCACCCTTGCACCCTTGCACCCGGCCATGCCCATCCACCACTGGAACGACACTCTCGATGGCCCGTTCAGCGAGGAGGCGCTGCGCGCGAAGCTCGAGGCCCTGGGCTATCGCGTCGCGCGCTACACGTACGAGCCTGGCACGGTGTTCCCGGACCACACGCATGGTGTGGACAAGATCGACGCGGTGGTGTCGGGCCGGTTCCGGCTGGTCGTGAGCGGACACCTCGCCATGCTGGGGCCGGGCGACTGGATCGAAGTCGCGCGCGGTGCCGTCCACAGCGCCGCGGTCATTGGTGACGCGCCTGTCGTCAGCCTCGACGCGGTCAAGCTCTGACGGACAGCCCCAAGCCCCAAGTCCCATGAGAATCGCCATCTTCGGAACCGGCGCCGTCGGCGGCTACTTCGGCGGGCGGCTGGCAGCCTCCGGCGAGGATGTCAGCTTCATCGCGCGTGGCGCGCACCTGGCGGCGCTCCGTCAGCGCGGGCTCGGCATCAGCAGCCCGAAAGGCGACGTGCACCTGACGGCCAACGCCACCGATTCGCCCGCGAGCATCGGGCCCGTGGACGTCGTGCTCTTCACCGTGAAGCTCTACGACGTGGACGCCGCGGCCGCGATGCTGACGCCGCTCATCGGCCCGGACACCGTGGTGGTCACGCTCCAGAACGGCGTGGAGGCCGTCGACATGGTCTCGCGCCACGTCGGCAGGGCACACGTAGCCGGTGGCGTGGCCTACGTCGTCGCCGTCGTGGACGAGCCGGGGCACGTCCGCCACACGACGGCGGACCGCCTCGTGTTCGGAGAGCCCGACGGCCACCTGTCGCCGCGCCTCGCCGCCTTCCAGGAGGCCGGGCGACGGGCAGGGTTCGTGGCAGACCTGAGCCCGCACATCGACGTGGACCTGTGGGTGAAGTTCGTGCGGCTGGGCACGTGGAGCGGCATGACGGCGGTCACGCGCTCGCCCATGGGCGTCATCCGCGAGCATCCCGAGCTCCTCGAGATGATGGAGCGCGCGCTGGACGAGGCGATGGCCGTGGGGCGCGCGCGGGGGATCGCCTTCCCGGA
Organism: Acidobacteriota bacterium; assembly: GCA_020851565.1. Taxonomy (GTDB): domain Bacteria; phylum Acidobacteriota; class Vicinamibacteria; order Vicinamibacterales; family UBA2999; genus VFZN01. The sequence continues at coordinate 13,772 of JADZCN010000166.1, forward strand.
CGGGCTGGTCGAGGGCACGCAGCAGATGGTCCTCAACTTCCCGTACGCGTCCAAGTCGTCGATGCTCGAGGACCTCGAGCGAGGGCGGCGGCTCGAGCTCCCATGGCTGAGCGGCGCCATCGCGCGCATGGGCCGAGAGAGCGGCGTGCCTACGCCGACGCACGCCTTCATCAACGCGGTGCTGCTGCCGTTCGTGGACGGCGCCCGGTAGGGCGGCGCTTCGCGCCGTGGGCCTCGCTTCGCTCGGTGGGCCGCGCTGCGCGCGGTAGGCCCTCGCCCGACGAAGGTCGTTCCCACGCGCCGGTGGGCGCGCCCACGGCGCCAGAGGCGCCGCCCACCCGAAGGCCCACGGCCCAGCGCGCCGTCTAGGCCGGCGTGATGTCGGCGACCAGCTGCCAGCGCCCGCCCTCGCCCCGGGTCCACACGCGCACGTAGTAGCCCGGCTTCGGCGCGCCGTCCGGCCCCGTCACCACGGCTTTCCCCCACGTGTAGCCCAGGTCGCCCGCCGCGCCGGTCTCGCTCTTCAACGGCTCGCTCGTCATGGCCTTCACGTGCGACTGAAGCCAGGCGACCGCGGCATCGCGCGAGGTGAGCGGCAGGAAGCCGTTGCGGTGCAGGCGCGCGCCCGCGTGCAGCACCGAACCGAAGGCTCCAGCCGCGCCCTTGTCTGCGATGGCCGCGCTGAACGCCTTGTCGGCGTCGAGCAGGCTTTGCTCCGCCTGCGCGCGCGAGCCGCGCCAGGCCCCGGTCGCCTGTCCGGGCGCGCGGACGAAGCCCGGCGCAAAGGGGACTTCGGACGGCGGCTGAAGGCCGACATCGAGGATCACCTTGAACGTGCCATCCGGCTGCTTCTTCCACACCGAGAAGTAGCAGCCATGCCGGACGCTGCCATCCGGCTGCGGGTAACGGACCGGACCGGTCAGGTATCCGAGGTCGCCGCTGGCGGCCACGTCCCCCGTGCGCGGCTCCCACTGGAAGGCCGGCAGGCCGGGCTTCGGTGGAGGCTGCTTGCGCAAGCGCTCCCGTGCCGGTCCCGGTTCGGGTTGAAAGCTCACCGATTCGTCGGCGAAGAATTCGATGAACGCCTCGCGCGGGGTGGTTTCCGATGCCCGCCTGGAGAAGGCGCGCTCGGTCTCGGCCATGGCCACGAGTGCCGCGGGCAATGGCGATGGGGCTGCCTGGGGAGTAGCCTGCTCCGCCAACGACGATGGGACGCAGGTCACGCTGATGAAGACCGCGAACACGAACCGGGACGCCGACATGGATGCTCCGTACGCAGATGGGCCGCAGATGGGCCGCAGATGACGCAGACGGCCGCAGATGGCCGCAGACGACGCAGATGGGCCGCAGATGACGCAGACGGCCGCAGATGGCCGCAGACGACGCAGATGGCCGCAGATGACGCAGATGACGCAGACGAGGGCGAACCCCGGAACCGCCGAACCCCAGAACCGCCGAACCCCAGAACCCGAGAACCCCAGAACCCCAGAACCCCAGAACCCCAGAACCCCAGAACCCGAGAACCCCAGAACCCGAGCCCCCCTGACCGCGGGTGCCGTTCGATACCGAACCGCCATCCACCTGTTTCCGTAACCCTCCTTTGCCGGCGGATGCGCGCAGGTATCGCGCCGGCTGCCTGATACCATCGTGCGCGCCGGCGCAAATGCATGTCTGACGAGATGACTGGGCCCGGGGCCGGCGACCACCAGCTCCGGGCACTGATGGCCAGCTACCAGGCCGGGGAGTTCGCCGCCTTCGATGAGCTCTACCGGCTCGTGGCGCCAAGGGTGCGCCGCTACTTGTCGAGCCAGGCCCGCGACGCGGCGCGCGTCGAGGACGTGTTGCAGGAGACGTTCCTGCAGCTGCACCGAGCGCGGCGGAGTTACGACCCCGTCCATCCGCTGATGCCCTGGGTGATGGCCATCGCGCGCCACTGCTGGCTGATGGAGCTGCGGCGGGCTCGGCGCCGGCCGATGATGGACGATGACCTCACCGCGCGCGAGCCTGCGGTGCGCGCCGAAGCGGATGGGTTGCCGGAGGCCGCCGACCTCGCTCGTGCGCTGGGCCTGGTTCCCGCGGCCCAGAGGCAGGCGCTGCTGGCCCATCACCACTGGGGCCTCAGCTTCCAGGAGATTGGCGCACGCCTCGGCATCGGCGAAACCGCCGCCAAGCTCCGCTCGAGCCGTGGTGTGCGACGGCTGAGGGAAATCCTCCGCGGCGAACCGTTCGGCGCCGTCGCGCCGCGGAAGCGGGGTGCCCGTTGAACCTCCGTGCTTCGAACCCCCGTGCTTCGAACCCCCTTGCCCTTCCCCATGCGTGACGCCCCTTCCCCCGCGCTCCGCGCGCGGCTTGCCGTCGACTACCAGCCGGTGCGTCCGTTCGGTCCCCCGCTGGCACGCGCGATGGGCGTCGTGCCGTTTGCGGTGCTCGCGCTCGTGGCCGCGCCGTTGTGGTTTGATCTCCGCGTGGACGCGCCCAGGCTGGGATGGTTCCAGTCGTGGGGGTGGTCGCTGGCGCAGTCGATGGCGGGCCTGGCCCTGGTGGCCGCCGCGCTCCGCGAGTCCATCCCCGGACGAAACTGGACCCGCGGGCAGCTGGCCCCGTGGCTGGCCCTGCCCCTCGCGTTGGTGGTCGTCGTCACCTGGACGACCTTCGAGGCGAGCCCGATCAACATCAATCGGGCGTGGGCGTGGATTGGGTTGCTGTGCTTCGCCGGATCGCTCGCCAGCGCATTGCCCGGCGTGGCGCTCGCGGCGATTCTCGCGTCGCGAGCGTGGCCGACGCGGCCCGCGCTCGCGGGCCTTCTCGGCGGGATGGGCGCCGGCCTCATGGCCGACGCGGGCTGGCGGCTGTTCTGTCACTTCTCGGAGCCGGCCCACGTCCTCGGTGCGCACCTGCTGGCGATCATCGCCGCAGGCCTGTGCGGCGCCGTACTGGCGCCCGTGCTGTGCGCCACGCGGGAGGCGCCGTGAGCCTCCGCGAGCGGAGCATCCTGGACCGTCACTTCGACGCGTGGCGTGCCGCCGGGTTGATCACGCCAGAGCTCGAGGCCCGCCTGCGTCAGTCCAGCGCGGAGCTCCAGCAGCGGAAGGCAGGCGGCCTGGTGATGAAGGCACTCGGCGCGCTCGGCGGCGCGCTGCTCCTGGCCGGCCTCGTCCTGATCGTCGCGGAGAACTGGGACGCGTTGCCGAGGGCCGTCAAGCTCGGCGCCTGGGCTGCGCTGCAGGTCGCGCTGCTTGCCGGGGCACATCGGATGGGCCAGGCGCGACAGATCGCCGTGGCGGAGGGGCTGGCGCTTGCAGGCAGCGGATGGGTGTTGGCGGGCATCGCGCTCGTGAGCCAGATCTATCAGCTCTCGTCCCGCGACCCGAACGGCGTGTGGCTCTGGCTGGCGCTCATCGTGCCGGTGGCGTGGGTGCTGCCCCGCCGTGCGGTCACGGTCTCGGTCTTCGCCGCGGTGGTGGCGGTGCTGCTCCTGGAGGCGCACGAGGCCGACTCGTGGATCAAGGTGGCGGATGCCGAGGGCCCATGGCTCTGGATGGCCGTGCCGCTGCTGGCGGCCGTCCTCATTTCGTGGCTTCCCACTCGCGTACACGCGCTGCAGGCGTGGACGGGGGCCTGGGCGTTCGGCATCATCACCATCGCGCTGCTGGTGCTCGGGGCCACCCACGACGCCGATTCGTCCGTCCTCGGATCGGCATGGTGGGTCGTGGCGCCGGGCCTGCTGGCTGCGCTCGTGTGGCCCGATCGATGCCTGCCGCGGTCATGGGATGCGGCGACGTGCCGGATCGTGCTTGTGGCCGGCCTGCTCCCGTGGGTGGTCATGGGCAGGGACTTCGACCCCGGGATGAAGGACACGTTGGCCGTGGGCCTCGCCTGGGTCCTCCAGATCGCCATCGCCATCCTCGTCATCCGCGCTGGTGCACGGGCTGGTTCCGACGCATGGGTGAACGTCGGGTACCTGTCGCTGCTGTCCGGCGTGCTCACGCGGTACTTCGACTTCTTCGGGAACTACCTCGAGGGCGGGGCAGCGCTGCTCCTGACGGGGGTGCTCCTGCTCTTCATCCTCTACGCGCTCAACCGCGCGCGCCAGCGGACGCTGGCCAGGGAGGAGGCATGACGCGCGTGCTGTCGGTCGCGGCGCTCCAGGTGCTCGTCCTGCTCGGCATGGCGGGCTACCACGAGTACGTTCAGCGAACGGCGCCAACGTTCCGCATCCCGTTGGCCCCGAGTGATCCGTTCGACGTGCTGCGCGGGCGGTACTTCGTGCTCAACCCGGCCGATCGCTTCATCTCGGCCACGTCGCCCCACCTGTCACGGGCGGAGGTGGACCGCTTTCTCGCGGGCAACGCGTCATTCGCCGGCGAGGCGGAGGTGGGCTTCTGTCCCGTCGAGGCCCTCTATCGCGTCTGTGCCCTTCGTCGGACCGGAGAGCCGGCGCCTGCGGGCACGGCCGCAGCCTTCTGGAGCCCCGCCCGCCTCGAGTTGGACCGCAGCGACGATGGCTTCCGGCTCCAGGTGAACCTGCGACTGGACCGGTTCTTCATTCCAAACCAGGTAGTCCTCCCCGGCCGCGAGACCGAAGCGGGCTGGGAACTGGAAGTCTCTCATCGTCCCGGGCGAACGCTGTTGCCGCGACGCCTCTACTTCAAGGGCACGCCCATCGAGGGTGCGAGGTAGAAGAAACCACGAAGACACGAAGAACACGAAGAACGCACGAAGCCGGATACTCCCAGGCCCTCAAGACCTCAAGACCTCAAGACCTCAAGACCTCAAGCCCCACGCCCCTACTTGCCAACCTCCTTGTAGATCGTCTCGATGTTCGCCTTCGCGCGTGTGAGGTTGTAGTCCTTGAACTTCTCGGCGGGCTTGAATTCCGCGAGGGCCTGGTCCGCAGTCTTGCCCGCTTTCGCTGCGGCACTCACCGAATCGACGAAGCTCTTCATGAACTCGCCGTAGTCCACGAAAGCCTGCCAGGTCGTGACAGCGGCATGGCCCGGGATCACGGTGTCCACGCCCTTGATGCCCGCCGCGGCCTTCGCGAGCGTGCCCGGATACCCGACGCCGGTACCGCCGTTGTTCGTGTCCATGATCGGGTTGTTCGGTCCCGAGAACGCGTCGCCCGCGTGCATGACGCGCAGGTTTCGGAACACCACGAAGGCATCGCCGTTGGTGTGCGCGGGGCCGAAGTAATAGAGGTCGATGGCGTCGTTGCCCCCGAGCACGGTGTGCTTGTCCTTGAACGTCCGGTCCGACAGCCCGTGCTTCTTCGACGCGTCGGCGAACGCGGGCATCTTTGCCATGTTGGCGGCGGTGTTCTCCTGGGCAACGATCTCGACCTTCGGATCGAAGAACTCGTTGCTGCCCACGTGGTCGCCGTGCGTGTGCGTGTTGATGATGTGCGTGATGGGCTTGTCGGAGACGGTGCGCACCTTGTCGAGGATGGCCTGGCCCCAGTTGGCGAGCTTCGTGTCCACGAGCACGACGCCGTTCGCGGTGATGTAGGCGGCGGTGTTCCCGCCACCGCCCGTGATCATGTAGAGGTTGTCCTTCACCTTCTCGATCTGCGCCACGTTGGGGCCGGTCGCGGCCGGCTGCTGCGCGGCGTATGGCACGGCAGCCATCGCCACCGTCCCCGCCGTGATGATGGAGCCCAGGACACCTGCGCGCGTCATGATCAACCCCCCGTCCAGAACAGCCGGCCCACGAACCAGTAGGTGCCGGCAAGGATAACGCCAATCGACCCCAGCCGCGCCAGGGCATCACCGAGTGCCGGCTGCCTCCGGGCGGCGAGGCCCAGGCCGACTGCGGCCGCCACGACGATGAGCAGCTGGCCCAGTTCGACCCCCACGTTGAACGACACGAGCGACCACGCCAGGGCGTCCCGGGGCAGCCCGAACTCCTTCAGGACGAACGCGAACCCGAAGCCGTGCACGAGCCCGAAGAAGCCGGCGAAGAGCGGCCGCGCGTCGCGCGACACCGCGCCGGTGCCCTCGGCCATCGCCCTCCGGCGATCGTGGAGGACGAACAGGTTGTCCGTCCCGACGACGACGATGGTGAGCGCAATCAGGGGCTCGATGAACCGTGCGGGCGGGCTCACGATGTCGAGCGCCGCAAGCGACAGCGTGATGCTGTGGCCGATGGTGAACGCCGTCACGATGAGCGCCAGCTTCTGCAGCGTGCCGCCGAGGAGCAGCAGGCCGACGAGGAACAGCACGTGGTCGGGGCCGATCAGGATGTGCTCGACGCCCGAGGTCACGAACGTCCGGATCACGGCCAGGCGCCCCTGCGTCGTCCCCGCGTAGTACTGCAGTTCCGGATCGTCGGCGGTGAGGATGTTCTGCTGCCGGAGCTGGCCGTCCTCGTAGATGTTCACGAAGGTCTGGTGCACGGGGTCGTACGGGAAGATCACCGCGTGCACGTTCACGCGGGCCGGCCGCGCGCCCGCCGTGAACGAGAGCCGCAAGCCGAACCGCTCCGGCACCACCTCCAGCGTCGTCCACTGGAGCGTCCGGCCCTCGCCGTCCAGTGTCAGGCGCAGGCGCCCGGCGATGAGCGCCTGCAGGGCCGCGCGGTGCGTCGCCGCGATCGCGGGATCCAGCAGGCCGTCCGGCGGATCGATGCCGAGATCGTGCGCGGCGTCGAGGTCGTGCACGATGATCGACCCGTGCACGCCCTCCGGTCCCAGCTGGAGGTCGAGGAATGAGAACGGCGCCGGGTGCGCGTCCGAGCGTGCGGCGAAGGCGAGGAGCAGCAGCGTGCCCAGCAGGCTGGCGGCACGCATGCCCAGCGGGCGTGGTCCGTGCTCAACGTCGCCCCCGCCACGCGGAGCGAAGTCTCGACCCCGCAGCGCGCGGCGCACCTACGGCCTCAGGGCGCGGATGGCGGCCCACACCCAGGCCAGGCAGACGACCGAGGTGAGCACGACATCGCTTGGCCAGTGCGCGCCGAGCGCCACCCTGGCGGCCCAGCCGACCACGATCACCAGAGCCGCCACGATCATCACGAACGGCGCCGTCCGGGCCCGCGACCGCCGCGCCAGCAGCATGACGGTGCCGAACGTGACCGCGACGAACGTGGTGAACGTGGATGGGAAGCTGAACCCCGATGGGCTGCCCACCACCGCGATCAGGTCGCGCGACGGGCGAGGCCGCTGGGCGATGTTCTTGCTCGCCTCGCCGAAGGTCTGCTCGATGGCAATGGCGGCGATGGCAATGGCCGCGCCCTTCCAGCCGGCCAGCAGCCACGACAATACGACCGCCAGCACCATGACGACGTACTTGTTGGGCGCAGTGGCGAGGCTGGTGACAGCGGTGGCCCAGCCGGTGCCGGGGGAGACGGCCTGCACGGCGCGTGCGACGCTCACATCTCCGGCGAAGTAGGGCTCCAGTGCCACGGCCGTGAGCACCAGCGCCGACACGCCCAGCGCCAGGAGGAAGGGGAGGAGGCGGGCTGGCATGAGGGGCATTACTGTAGCAGGTCCATTGACGATTGGTGATTGAGGATTGGCGATTGATTGGGGGATTGAGGCATTGCGGATTGGGGCATTCGATTGAGCGATTGAGCGATTGGGTGATTTCGTGTCCGTGCGACTTGCCTGGCCCCGTGCTCAGTCGATCTGCAGGGCCCGGTCCGTGAAGAGCGCCCGCAGGCCGGCCAGGCCGGCCCCGCCCAGCTGCGCGCGGACGACGCGACGGCCCTCCGAGTAGGCGAGCAGGCGCGAGCGGCGGCGCTCGATGAACAGCACCATGCCCTCCGTGTCGGCGACGAGCGCCTCCCGCGACAGCCGTTCCTTCGCGGTGGTCGCGTTGATCCGGTTATCGAGGTACTCGCGCGCGATGTCGCCGATGAGGGGCTCGAACACGGCCAGGTGATCCTCGAGGCGCGCCAGGCGGTCGAGGTCGCCGCCGGCGGGGAATCCTGCTGCCGGGGCGAGCCGATCGCGGTAGACCGCGATGCGATGCCCCAGCGGCATCGCCAGGTCCGCCCCTGCCTCGGCCGCCCCTTCCGAGACGAGCAGGTGCGGGCCGAAGCCCGGCACGAGGCTGAACTCCTCCCAGCCACGCTCGCCGACCAGCGTGTCGACCATCCAGATGTACTGCGCGTGGTGGCCGGCGTAGCCCTCGTGGCAGGCTAGTCGCAGCGCCCGCGGCAAGTCCAGTGGGCGGCTGGCGTTCACCTCGATCCGCGTGCGGTGGCCACCCAGGTAGCGCGCGTGTGCGTCCCACGGCAGGCCCTCCACGAAGGCCAGCTCGATGCCGTCGTCCCCGGGCAGCCCGAACTCATGACGCGTGGCCGCGCGGCACTCGTCGAGCGCCAGGCGCATCACGTGGTCGCGGTCCGCGGCCCGCACGACGAAGCGTGCGCGAAACGCGGCCACGCGCTCGACCAGTGGTCCCGGGCCTGGCAGCTCGCGCTCCAGCGCCTCGCGTGCCCGGTCCACCTGGAACAGGTCGGCCCGGGAGGGCGCCCGACCCAGGCCCCGGCGCGCCTCGGCATCGAAGGGCGCCGACTCGCCCATCAGCCGCTGCGCGGCCAGCTGCAGCGCGTGCGCCTGGCCCAGGAGGCTCCGTGCGCGCCAGCGGGAGAGGCCCTCCGTCGCCGGCACCAGGTCTTGAACCGCGTCGGCGAGCGCATCCGCCTCCCCGCGCAGGGTGAGGACCGGCCGCCGCGGGCCCACATCGCCTGGCGGCTGGATGAGCCAGTGGTCGATGAGCGAAGGGTCGTGCTGCGCGAGCGCGCGCGTCAGCTGAATGTAACGGGATGCAACCAGGCTCAGGTCCGGTGGGGCTGCCGGGGCCGTGCAGGCGACGTGAAGCACCACCATCGCGCCTGCGACCCATGAGTGAGCCCGAATTCTCACGCGGAGCATTAGAGCACTGTTGACCCGCGGGAGGAGAACCTGTAGAACCGCAGGCACTGCGATTTCGTCGGGAGTCGGGAGTCGGGAGTCGGAACCGGGAACAAGGAGATGGCGATGCGTCGACTGTGCACGTTCGGGATGGTGATGGCCCTGGCCGCGGGATGCTCGCAGCCGGCGCCGCAGGCACCGCCAGAGGCGGCCGCGCCCGCGGCGAAGCTGGGGATACGCCCGCAGGGCGATACGGAGATCCAGCCCGATCTGTCACAGGTTCCGCCGGAAGTGCAGAAGGTCTTCGCCTATATCGATGAGCACATCGACGAGCACGTCGAGAACCTCCAGAAGTGGATCCGGCAGCCCAGCATCTCGAACTCGGGCGAGGGGATTCCCGAGTCGGCCGAGATGGTGAAGGGCTTCTTCGACGAGCTCGGCTGCCAGCAGACGCAGATCTTCGACGTCGGCGTCACCGAGTACGGCTCGCCCGGCAACCCCGTCGTCTACGCCAAGTGCGACGAGGGCGCCGAGAAGACCCTGATGATCTACTGGATGTACGACACGATGCCGGTGACGCAGGCCGACGCGTGGGTCGCACCGCCGTTCGAAGGCCGGCTGGTGGAGCAGGCACCCTTCAAGAAGGTGCTCATCGGCCGCGGCGCCACCAACTCGAAGGGCCCGCAGATGTCGCAGCTGAATGCCTTCCGCGCCATCAAGGCGGTGCACGGGAAGCTGCCGGTGAACCTCATCTTCGTCGCCGAGGGCGACGAGGAGCGGATGGACATCGGTCTCCGCAAGTTCGTGAAGGATCACCCCGAGCTGCTGGCCGGCGCGGATGCCATGCTGCTCTTCGGCAGCCAGGCGCCGAGCGGCGGGGGCAGCTTCGGCGGCGGTTCCGAAGGCTGCCTCTATGTCGAACTGACGACGAGCGGCACGTCCTGGGGCCGCGGCCCGACCGTGTCGGACATCCACGGCAGCTACAAGCGCAGCGTGGACTCGCCGGCATGGCGACACATCAAGATGCTCGCCTCGCTCATTTCCGATGACGGCAACACGCCGCTCATCGAGGGCTTCGAGGAGGGGAAGGTCGCCATCGAGTCGTGGCAGGACGACGAGCTGAAGACGGCCGCCCAGCGGACGGAAATGAAGACCGCTGCGGAGAACGTCGGCGTGGCGCGGTACATCTCGGACGACCCTTACACGATGCTGAAGATGCAGCGCTACGGCACGTCGTTCAACATGGACGGCATCTGGGGCGGCAACATGTATGCGGGCGGGGCGGGCGCCATCCTGCCGAACAAGGTCACCTCGAAGCACAACTTCCGTTACGTGCCCGACATGAAGGGGCCCGAGATCGTGAAGAAGCTGCGCGCGCAGCTGGACAAGAACGGCTACAAGGACGTCGAGATCAAGGTCATCGGCGACGTGCCGTGGGCGAAGATGAACACCGATCACGACGCCGGCCGCGCGCTGAAGCGCGCCTACGAGGTCATGAACATTCCCCACGGCACCCTGCGCGAGAACTGGAGCATCGGCGGGGGCGGCGGCTCGGCGGGCGGCTACTGGCCGGCGTACCTCTTCGGCAACGGCGAGGTGGGCGAGAAGGTCTCCACGTTCGCGGGTGTGCCCATCGTGGGCGGCGGCGGCGGGCACGGCGGCCGCGCGCATGCCGCCAACGAGTACTACGTCATCGAGGGGGCGGGCCGCGTGTACGGCATGGCGGGAGCCGAGAAGGTGGTGGCGGCCATGGCCTACGCCTTCGCGGGCCAGATTCCGGCGAAGCCGGCGGCGTCCACCAACTGATGCCGCTGCTCGAGACACGCGAGGTCGCCAAGGAGTACCACGTGGGCGATCACATCGTCCACGCGCTCCGCGGCGTGTCGCTCGGCATCGACGCCGGCGAGTTCGTCACCATCGTCGGGCCGTCGGGGTCGGGGAAGTCCACCTTCATGCACATCCTCGGCTGCCTGGACCGGCCGACGAGAGGGCAGTACCTGATGAACGGGCGGGACGTCTCGACGCTCCCGCCCGACGAGCTGGCCCGCGTGAGGAACGAGATGCTGGGCTTCGTGTTCCAGGGGTTCAACCTGCTGGCCCGGACTTCGGCGCTGGAGAACGTGGAGCTGCCGCTGCTCTACACGCGGCGCGGCGTGGTGAAGGGGAGCGAGCGGCGACGGAAGGCGATGGCGGCCCTCGAGGCCGTCGGTCTGACCGATCGTGCCGATCATCACCCCAACCAGCTGTCGGGCGGCCAGCAGCAGCGCGTGGCCATCGCGCGCGCGCTGGTGGCCGATCCGTCCGTGCTGCTGGCCGACGAGCCGACCGGCAACCTCGATACGGCGACCAGCCACGAAGTGATGGAGATCTTCGCGCGCCTGAGGCGCGAGCGCGGGCTGACCATCGTCGTCATCACCCACGAGCGCGACATCGCGGCCTACGGGTCGCGCACCATCGACTTCCGCGACGGCCGGGTCACGTCGGACGTGCACCATGATCAAGCGCTGGCTGAGCCATCCTTACGTTGACCTCGCGCTGAAGGCGCTGGGCCGCAATCGGTTGCAAACCGGGCTGACGCTGCTCGGCATGACCATCGGCGTCGCCACCGTACTGGCGATGATGGCGGTCGGCGCCGGCGCCCAGCAGTCCATCGAGCAGCAGGTGCGGGCGGCCGGCCTGAACCAGCTGACCGTCCGGGCCGGCAACTGGCGGCCGAAGGTGGAGGACACGGGCGAGGCCGTGGCGCACCAGGGCGACGCGCGCGACACGCTGGTGCTGCCCCTGTATCGAGGTGATGTGCTTCCGGTCGCTTTTCATCCTGAAGACGACCCGATGGAGAAGCACGATCATCCCCTCGCGCGGCAGCGGCTCGGGGACCTCGAGGCGGGCCTGGGATCGGCGGCCACCTTGACGTTCGACGATGCGGAGGCCATCAAGGGGCTGCCGGGCGTGCAGTACGTGGCCGGGGGCGTGCACGAGAACGCGCGCGTACACTTTGGCGGCAAGCGGTGGTTCACGCGCATGCACGGCACGGATGTGGAGATGCCGTCCATCAAGCGCGGGTGGATGCTGGCGGAGGGGCGGTTCTTCACGCGGCGCGAGCAGGACCGGGCCGAGCAGGTGCTGGTGATTGGCCAGATCGTGGCGGAAAGACTGTTCGGAGCGGGGGTGAAGGCGGTTGGGCAGGAAGTCACGCTGTGGAACCAGCCCTTCGAGGTGGTCGGCGTGGTCACCAGTGCCACCTGGGTGGTGCGCCCGGCGCCGGGCGACGACCAGTTCGACGCGGTCTACATGCCCTACACGACCACGCACCGCCTGCTGAACCTGTCGAAGCTGAACGACATCACCATCACCGCGGCCTCGTCCGGAGACGTCTCCCGCCTGGCGCGGGAGATCACGACGCTGCTGCGCCAGCGGCACGGCATCGGCGATGACCAGCCGGACGATTTCACAGTGCTGACGCAAGCGACGAAGGCGCTGACCACCGGCGGGCTGCCGCCGAGCGTGGCGCGGGCAGTGGCCGGGAATGTCGCCGAGCTCGAGAAGGTGACGCTGGAGCAGCTGGCCACGACGCTCGAACGCGCCAGCCGGACGATGACGTGGCTGCTGGCGGCGGTGGCGGCCGTGTCACTCGTTGTGGGCGGCATCGGCATCATGAACATCACGCTCCTCTCGGTGACGGAACGGACGCGCGAGATTGGCCTCCGCCTCGCCGTCGGCGCGCGCAGCCGCGACGTGATGCGGCAGTTCCTCATCGAGGCCGTGGCGATCAGCCTGGCCGGCGGGGTGGCCGGCATCGTCCTCGGCGTCATCGCCGCGGCGCTGATTGCGCGGACCCTGAACTGGGCGACCGTCGTGTCGCCGCTCTCGGTGCTGCTGGCCTTCGGCGTGGCCGGCGCCGTCGGCATCTTCTTCGGGTGGTACCCCGCCAGGCGTGCCTCCCAGCTGGATCCCATCGTCGCGCTTCGTCATGAGTAGCGCCGTGATCCGCCGATTGGCCGTCAGCATCCAGATTGCCGGTCACGCGCTCGGGCGGAACCGGCTCCGCACGGCGCTGACCATGCTCGGTGTCATCATTGGTGTCGCCGCGGTCATCGCCATGGTGGCGCTCGGCAGCGGTGCGCGCGCGTCCGTGGAGCGCTCGCTCAAGTCCGCCGGCACGAACATCATCCTCGTCAGCGCAGGCAACTATACGCGGGGCGGCGAGTCGATGAACATCGCCAGCGGCCTGGGTGCCGCGACGACGCTCATCGTCGAAGATGCAGCGGCCATCCGAAACATCCCGGGCGTGCAGGCCGTGGCCCCCGGCGTGCGCACGCGGACGTGGGTGAAGGCGCCTCATCGCCAGTTCTTCGGCCAGGTGCGCGGCACCGCCCCCGCGCTTGCCGAGGTCCACGGCTGGACGTTCATCGAGGGCAGCTTCGCGGGCGGCGATGACGCGGCCGTGCTGGGGCGGACTGCGGCGGCGGAGCTGTTCGGCGAGGGCTTCAGTGCCGAGGGGCAGCGCGTCACCATCGGGGATCGCACCTTCACCGTATCCGGCGTGGCCCGCACCAACGACACGGACCAGGACGAGACGGTCTTCGTTTCCCTGCCAGCAGGGCAGGCGCTGCTCGGCGTCAGGCACCTGCACACGATTACGCTGGCGGTGGAGCAGTCGGGGGACGCGACGCGCGTGGCCAACGACGTGACCGCGCTGCTGCGCCAGCGCCACGCGACGGGCCGGCAGGCGGCCACGACGACGGGCCTGGGGGGCCTGCAGGGCCCTGGGGCGCTCGTCGCCGCGGACGACTTCACCGTGAAGACGCAGGCGGCCGCGAACGTCACGAAGGGGCTCTACACGTCGGTCGCCGCGTTCGCCCTGGCCAACATGCCGAGGCTGGACGAGGTGACGCTGCAGGAGATGTCCAGCACGCTGGCGCGCGCCGGCGGCACGATGACGGCGCTCCTCGCCAGCATCGCCGCCATCGCCCTCATCGTCGGCGGCATCGGCATCATGAACATCATGCTGGTGTCGGTGACCGAGCGGACGAAGGAGATTGGCCTGCGCCTGGCGGTCGGCGCGAGGCGGCGCGACGTGCTGCTGCAGTTCCTGGTCGAGGCCGTGGTGATGAGCCTCATCGGGGGCACGCTGGGGGTGCTGGCGGGCATCGCCACCGCGCGCGGGTTGACGGCCGTGCTCGAGTGGCAGACGGAGGTCACCGCCGGCACCATCGCGCTGGCCTTCGGCATCGCCGCCTTCGTGGGGGTGGCGTTCGGCTACTATCCGGCCCGCCGCGCATCGCGGCTCGACCCGATCGACTCGCTCCGCTATGAGTAGAGCCGCGGGCAACCGCCCGTCGAATCATGCCGGCCGCCACGCTCTGCGACGGCAATTGCGGGCGCACCTGACGCGCAATGCCGGCATCGCCGCCATCGGGCTGATCGTGTCACTGGGCATCGGCATGGCCGGCTATCACTGGCTGGGCCCAATGCCCTGGCTCGACGCGTTCGTCAATGCCGCCATGCTGCTCGGAGGGATGGGCCCGGTGGCCCCGCTCGACGCGGCAGCTCCCGACGGCCTGAAGCTGTTCGCCGGACTGTATGCGATCTACTGCGGCGTGGTCGTCATAGCCATGATCGGGCTGATTCTCGCGCCGATCGGGATGCACATGCTGCATCGCTTCCACCTCGACCGGTCCGGGTGATCCACCCACACCGCGACACGTCGAGCCAACGTCTTCATCTCAGCATCCGGGGTCGCAATAGCAGATCCTGGAAGTCGAAGCTGAAGTCGGTCGAGGGCGAGACCGCCTCCATCTTCGCCTGCTCGATCGACCCCTCCGGCTTCAGCGCGAAGGTGACGAAGGCGTCCGCGCGCAGCTCACGATCGGTCCAGCGCACCACGAAGGTGTCGTGCTGCCAGTGCTCCATCGTCCCGGTGAGCGCGGGCGTCTTCGAGAAGCGCATGGTGAGGCGCCCGCCCGACTCCTCGATGAGGACGTCGCCGTACCAGGCGTCGGTGTACGTGCCGGCATACCGCGCGAGCGGCAGGGACGGCTTCGAGCTCGCAACGCGGGCCTGGGCGGACTTCAGCTCGGCGGCGGCCACGTTCGCCAGGCCTCGCGCGCGCACCGCGTTGTAGGCCGCCACCCAGTCGGTGGACGGCGCGCCCAGGTAGGCGTCCGCCACGAAGTAGGCGATGGCGTTGAAGGCCTCGCCCGACTCCTGGTTGGTGAGCACCGACACGCCGAGGCCGAGGTCGGGCATCATGAAGACGCGCGACACGAAGCCGGGCAGGCCCCCGGTGTGCGTAAGCACCAGGCGGCCGCGATACTCCCGCACGTTCAGCCCCAGCGCGTAGCCGGAAACGAAGGACTTCAGCGGCGCCAGCTCCGCCGGCGGATCCGGGTTCGGCATCGGTGTCACCAGCGTGGAGATCTCGCGCCAGGTGCGATCCGAGAAGAGACGTGACCCATCCGCGAGCTGGCCGCGGTTGAGCAGCACGCGCATCCATGCGGCCATGTCGGTGGCGTTCGACAGGATGCCGCCCGCGGGGTTGGTATTGTCGCTCGCGAACGGATTGACAGGGCGGACACGCTCGTCGATGCGCGCGTGTGGCGAGGCGACGTTGCCGCCGTTGGCTGTGGCGTCGAACCTGGGGCTGCTGGCTTTCATGCCCACCCGCGACAGGATGCGCGTCCGGATGAATTCTTCCCACGAGAGCCCGCTCACGGCCTCGATGACCTCGCCGGCCACCAGGTAGAGCACGTTGTCGTACGCGTAGGCGCTTCGGAAGCTGGTGGCCAACGGGATGTGTCGCAGGCGTTCGGCGATCTCCCGACGTGTGTAGGTGGAGGGCGGCCACCAGAGCAGGTCGCCCGCGCCGAGGCCAAGGCCGCTCCGGTGCACCAGCAGATCCCGGATGGTCATCTCGCTGGTCACGAACGGATCGGACATCCGGAACCAGGGCAGGTAGGTGATGACCGGCGCGTCCCAGGCGATCTTCCCCTCCTCGACCAGCAGCCCGAGTGCGGCGGCCGTGAAGACCTTGCTGTTCGAGGCGATGGCGAAGAGGGTGCCCGCGTCAACCGCCGGCGCATCGCTGAGCTTCCGAACGCCGTAGCCCCTGGCCGTGACGACCTCGTTGTCCTTCACGATGGCGACGCTGATGCCGGGGACGTCGAAGGTAGCGCGGACACGCTCGACGAACGCGTCCAGCCCGGCGGGGGCGACGGCCTTCGTGGCGACAAGGGTTGGTGCCTGTGCAGCGGCCGGTGCCTGGGCGCCAGGCGTGGCCACGGCGAGGGAGGCGGCCAGCAGCAGGACGAGGCGAAGGCGCATGGAGTCCTCCAGGGAGCAGGGATCAGGGGGCAGGGAACAGGGATCAGGGATCAGGGATCAGGGATCAGGGATCAGGGAACAGGGATCAGGGGTCAGGGGTCAGGGGTCAGGGATCAGGGATCGGGGCTTTGCCGGGATGAACGGGATCTCGACCTCGTGCGGCACGCCGCGGATGTCATAGGTGAGCTTCGCCATGACCGCGTCGCCCGCCACGGGCTGTCCCCTCGCGATCCAGCTCTCGCCGGACTCGTCGATCTCGAGCGCCAGCGCCTCGGGTGGCGCATCAGGCCGCGTGACGACGAGGCGCACGTTCGAGGCGATGGACGCCGGCAGCTCCGTGCGGATGGCGTCGGTAAACCAGACGGCGTGGCGGCCGGCCGGGTCCAGCACCACCTCGTAGTGGATGTCGCCGTTCATGAGCACCAGGCCGCCGTGCTGCGGGGTGTGATCGCCGTGCGGCTCGGTGATGCCCGCGTGCTGCGCGTCCTTCGGCGCCACACCCAGGGCGGGCGCCGACGGCGTCGGCGCGGGCTGAGAGCAGGCAGTCGCCAGGATGCCCACGGCCAGCAGCGCCGCAGCCCGCACCCGCCCGCACCCGTGCGCACCCGTTCGCACCCGCCCGCACCCGCCCGCACCCGTTCGCACCTGCCGCACCTTACTTGAAGATGCTCCTGGGCATCTTGACGTGCACGCCCATGGTCCCGTCCACGAGCTGCGTGATGGCGACGTCCCCCGCCAGGCTGGTGAGCTGGTAAGACGAGTGGCGGTCCAGCTTCTTGGCCTCCACGAGGAAGTCCACCATCTCCTGGATGGCGATACGTGTAGCGGCGGTCAGGTCCACGTCGATGCCCATGCTGATGTAGTGGGTGGGCGTCTCGGCGCGCGGCCATGTCATCGTCATCCCCGTGCGCACGGTCAGCTGCACGCGCCCGCGCAGCGAGGTCTCGATGGCGGTCTGATCCACCTCGCCGTCGCCCTGCGCGGCGTGGCCATCGCCAATCTGGAACAGCGCGCCCGGCACGTGCACGGGAATCCACAGGGTCGTGCCGGCGACCAGCTCCTTGTTGTCCAGGTTGCCGGCGTGAATGCCCGGCGGGCTGCTGTTCACGCGGCCGAACGCCGGTGGGGGCGCCACGCCCATGCTGCCGAAGAACGGCTTCAGGGGGATCTCGATGCCCGGTCGGAACGTGCCGACCATGCGCGTGCGGTCCAACGGGATGATGGTGATGGGGCGGCCCTGCTCACAGTTCTCACGGACGAAGCCGCTGCATCCGTTGTACCCGTAGGCGATGGGCAGGTCGATGGAGAGCACCTTCACCTCGAGCGCATCGCCGGGCGCCGCGCCTTCGACCCACACCGGTCCGGTGAGGATGTGCCCGCCGGGGCCGCGATCCTTCACCGTCTCGACAATGGCACGAAGCGAGGCCTGCACGTCCGCGGGCGGCACGCCCGCCTTCTCGAGCCGATCCGGCGTGGAGGTGAGCAGCGTGTCCACGTCCAGGATGTCCCCCGACGCGACGCGCAGCACCGGCTTCGACTCGGACCAGTAGTGGCCGTACGCCACGGTCTCCGGCGTTGCCTCGAGCCTGTGCATGCGCGGCGACTGTGCCACCAGCAGCCCGCCGGTCAGCGAAGAGGCGAGTACAGAGGCAGCCACGCGCGCGGCCAGGGGGGGAACCATCGTGCTACGCCGCAGGCGGGAGGGGCGGTTCATCCGGGGTCGCGTCCTGGAGGGGGATGGGCACTGCGTCTTTCTCGGGCTTCGCCACCACTGCGCCCCAGGTGGAGAGCGCGCCCGCGCCCCATTCCGTGAGGGCGATCATGAACTGCAGGAGGTCGAAGCCATCCATGACGATGCCCGTCGTACGGGCCGCGGCCATGGCGATGAGCGCGCAGGCGGCGGCGAAGAGGCCGATGCGGACGAACTCGCGGCGCAGGGCGCAGAGGAGCAGGAAGACGCCGAGGCCGAACTCCAGGCCGCCGTACGTGGCCCGGAAGTCGGTCCGTGCGGCCGCCGTGGCGAACGCGATCTTCACCATCTCCGCCATCTCGTCCGCCCGCGAGAAGAACGCGAAGCCGAAGCCCGCGTACGACAGCGCCACGACCACCAGCACGAGCCGCCAGAGCGTCATGCCGGGATTCTACCCGAGTACACTGTGGCCCCCCGGCGCGCGGGCACCGGAGCCCTCGCGATGGAGCGCCGGCGAGGCTGCAGGGTTGCAGGCGAGAGGGTCGTGCTGGCGTGGTTTGGAGCGTCGGGGCTTCAGCCCGGCGTCGAGGAGGCGCGGCGGATGACGGACCGTACGGAAGTGCCCTGGTACCGGGAGGTGAGCGCGTCGCAGTGGAAGACCTTCCTGACGACCTTCACCGCGTGGACGCTGGACGCGTTCGACTTCACGATCCTCACCTTCGTCCTTCTCGACATCCAGCAGAGCTTCTCGGTGAACCGGGCGCTGGCCGGGGCGCTCGGGACGGTGACGCTGCTCTTCCGGACGGTTGGCGGCATTGGCGCCGGCACACTGGCGGACCGCTACGGCCGCAAGGGGCCCATCCTCTTCTCGATCGGCTGGTACACCGCGTTCGCGTTCCTGAGCGGGCTCTCCACCAGCTACGTGATGCTGTTCGCGTTCCGCGGCCTGTTCGGCATCGGAATGGGAGGCATGTGGGCCGCCGGGATGCCGCTGGCGCTCGAGCAGTGGCCGGCTAAGCACCGCGGCATTGCCTCGGGGATCCTGCAGGGCGGCTACTCGACGGGGTTCCTGCTGTCGTCGCTCGTCTATCAGCTCGGCTACCCGCTGATCAGCGAGCGGCCGGATTGGGCGTGGCGCCTCATGCTCTGGGCGGGCGTGATTCCCGGCACGCTGATCTTCGTCGCGATGCGACGTGTGCCGGAGAGCCCTGTGTGGCTGGAGAAGCAGCGTCAGCTCCGGGCGGCCGGTGCCCGGCCGCGCCTCTCGCTGGGCCGCCTGTTCGATCCCGATCTCCGGTGGGTGACACTGCACACCTCCGTGCTGATGGGCGGCTTCACGCTCATGTACCAGAGCACGACGTTCTGGTACCCGACGCTGCTCGCGCAGTTGAAGCAGCAGCCGCTGGCGTTCCTGCTCCTGCTGAACGCCGGTGGGCTCATCGGGTCCGTGACGCTTGGCGCCCTGTCCGAGCGATGGGGTGGGCGGCGCGGGGCCGCCACGCTCGGCGTCTTGCTGGGGCTGGCCTCCGCACCGTTGTACCTGTTCTCGGGCTCGACGTTCGGCCTGCTGGCCGGAGCGTGGCTCATCGGCTTCATGGCCTCCGGTGCGTGGGGCATCGTGCCGGGCTATCTCTCCGAGCGCTTTCCGACCGACGCGCGCGGCGTCGGGACGGGGTTCTCGTATCACGTAGGCGTCGGGATCGGCGCGCTCGGGCCGTACCTCATCGGCGCGCTGCAGGACGGCGGCATGGATCTGAGGACGGCCATGCTCTGGTGCATCGCGTCGGCTGGCGTGGCGGTGCTGGTCCTGCTGTGGCTGGGGCCGGAGACGCGAGGCAAGCAGTTGGAGTGAGGGATACGGGCCTCGCTGCGCTCGGTAGGGGCCTCGCTGCACTCGGTAGGGGCCTCGCTGCGCTCGGTGGGAGTGCCCACGGCGCGCCAGCGCCGCCCACGCGAAGCGGCGACGTCCAGTGGCGCGGCGATGGTCTCGCGGCGATTCCCTTGAGGACGACCGACTCGTGGTTCCGACAAACGCTCCGCAGGCCACGCATGCGCGGCCCTTTTGCGCACTCCGTTCTGAGCGTCGCCGGAGGAGCGTTTGACCGGTCGGCCGAGCGGGAAGCGCCGCCAGACCATCGCCGCGCCACGGTGTTCGACTAGGATCATCCGCATGCAGGACGTGCGCCTCGCCCTCCGACACCTCCGCAACCGCCCCGGCTTCACGCTGGTGGCCGTGCTGACGCTGGCGCTCGGCATCGGCGCCAACACCGCCGTCTTCACCGTCGTCAATGCGGTGCTGCTGCGGCCGCTGCCGTACGCGGACCCGTCGCGCGTCGTGGTGCTCACCGAGCAGACGCCGCAGTTCCCGTCCCTCTCGGTGACGCGCTACAACTACGACGACTGGCGCGCCAGGGCGCAGTCCTTCTCCGGCATGGGCGCGGTGCGCGCGACCAACATGACCCTCACCGGCGGCGCCGATCCCGAGCGCGTGCCGGCCAAGATGATCACCGCCTCGCTGCTCCCGCTGCTGGGCGTGGCGCCCGCGGCCGGGCGCGGCTTCGACGAGGCGGACGACCAGCCCGGCGCGGAGGGTGTGGCGCTGCTGTCCGACAGCTTCGCGCGCCGGCGATTCCCCGCGGGCGCCGCGCTCGGCCAGCGGCTTCTGCTCGACAACCAGCCATACACCGTCGTGGGCCTGCTCCCCGCGGGCTTCGAGCTGTTCCAGCCGGCGGACGTCTTCGTGCCCTTCGGCCCCTGGGCCTCCACGCTGCCCGAGGACCGGGGCTGGCACCCGGGCATCTTCCCGGTCGCACGCCTCGCGCCGGGCGTCTCCATCGAGGCCGCGCGGGCGGAGCTGACTGGCATCTCGATGGCACTCGAGCAGGAGTTTCCGGAATCGAACAGGAACATCCGGGCGCAGGTGACGCACCTGCAGGACCAGGTCGTGCAGAACGTGCGGCCGGCGCTGCTGATGCTGCTGCGCGCTGTCGCGCTGGTGCTGCTCATCGCGTGCGCGAACGTCGCCAACCTGCTGCTGGCACGCGCCGTGGGACGGCAGAAGGAGATGGCGGTTCGCGCCGCGGTCGGCGCGGGCCGCTGGCGCCTCGTACGCCAGCTGGTGGTGGAGAGCGTGGTGCTCTCCCTGATTGGCGCCGGCGCGGGCCTGCTGGTGGCCATGTGGGGCGTGAGCTTCCTGAGCGGCCCGGCCGTGACCGGCCTGCCGCGGGCGCAGGCCATCGAGGTCCAGTGGCCGGTGGCTGCCTTCGCGCTCGTGCTCGCCCTGGTGACGGGCGTGATCTTCGGCCTGGTCCCGGCGTTGCAGACCACGCGTCTCGACCTACGCGAGTCGCTCAACGAGGACGGGCGCGGCAGCGGCTCGGGCGGCGCCAGGCACCGGCGCCTGCGGAATGCGCTCGTGATCGCCGAGGTCGCCCTGGCCCTCGTGCTCCTGGTCGGCGCGGGGCTCCTCCTGCGCAGTTTCGCGGCGCTCACCACGGTGTCGCCGGGCTTCGACGCGTCGAACCTGTTCGTCGTGGATCTGCCGCTGTCACCCGTCACCTATGCGGACGATGTCGCGCGGACGACGATGGTGGAGCAGGTCACGTCGCGCGTCCGTCAGATCCCGGGCGTGCGCGACGCGGCCATCACCACGACGCTGCCGATGCAAGGGGGTGGCGCCACCATCCACTTCAACCGCGCGGCCATGCCACCACGCGGGCCGGACGACTACGTCATGGCAGGCTACCGCGCAGTCACGCCCGGTTACCTGTCGACGCTCGGCGTGCCGCTCCGGCGCGGGCGGCTCCTCGACGAGCGCGATCGCCAGGGGGCGCCGCCGGTCGTCGTGATCAACGAAAGCATGGCCCGGCAGTACTTCGCGGACCTCGATCCGCTCGGGCAGCGCATCCAGCTCGGCACCGAGCCCTCGCCAGACTTCCCGACGATGGAAGTCGTCGGCATCGTTGGCGACATGAAGCAGGGCTTCGAGGCAGGCGCGAAGGCCGAGATGTTCGTGCCTTACCTGCAGCATCCCGATCCGATCCTGGCCGGCATGTACCGCAACACGATCCTGGTGGTGCGGACCGTCGGGGAGCCCGCGCGTATCACGGGCACCGTGCGCGCGGCCGTCCGCGAGGTGGACCCCAACCAGCCGCTCGTCAACATCCGGACGATGGACGCGGCGCTGGCGAACACCGTGGCGCAGCCGCGGCTGCAGATGGTGCTGCTGGGGCTCTTTGCGTTCGTGGCGGCGGCCCTGGCCGTCGTCGGCGTCTACGGCGTCATGGCGTACACCGTGTCGCAGCGCACGCAGGAGATCGGCGTGCGCGTGGCGATGGGCGCGCCGCCGGGAGCGGTGGCCAGGCTGGTCGTGGGACAGGGGCTTCGGCTCGCGCTCGCGGGCGTGGCGCTGGGGCTGCTCGGCGCGCTGGCGGCGGCGCGCGCGATCGAGGGTCTGCTCTTCAACGTGAGCGGCCTGGACCCGATCACCTTCGTGGCGGCGCCGCTCGTGCTGGCGGCTGCCGCGGTGCTGGCCAGCTACATCCCCGCCCGGCGCGCGGCGCGGATCTCACCGATCACGGCGCTGGGAAGGTGAGGCACGGGGGTTCGAAGCACGGGGGGGCAAAGCACGGAGGTTCAAAGCACGGAGGTTCAAAGCACGGAGGTTCAAAGCACGGGGGTTCAAAGCACGGGGGTTCAAAGCACGGG
>JADZCN010000167.1 GCA_020851565.1 Acidobacteriota bacterium
CACCACAGCAGAGGTCACACATGGACAGCGAATCGAAGTGCCCGGTGACGGGCAAGGCGCACGGCGGCAGGTCGAACCGGGACTGGTGGCCGAACCAGCTGGATCTGACGGTGCTCCACCAGAACCCGCCCACGCGGGATCCGATGGGGGCGGATTTCAACTACGCCGAGGAGTTCAGGAGCCTCGATCTCGATGCCGTCAAGAAGGACCTCACGGCCCTGATGACGGACTCGCAGGACTGGTGGCCGGCGGACTTCGGCCACTACGGGCCGCTGTTCATCCGCATGGCCTGGCACAGCGCGGGCACGTACCGCATTCACGATGGTCGCGGCGGCGCGGGCTCCGGCGAGCAGCGCTTCGCCCCGCTCAACAGCTGGCCCGACAACGTGAACCTCGACAAGGCACGCCGCCTGCTGTGGCCCATCAAGAAGAAGTACGGCCGGAAGATCTCATGGGCCGACCTGCTGGTCCTCGCCGGCAACGTCGCCCTGGAGTCGATGGGGTTCAAGACGTTCGGCTTCGGCGGCGGGCGCGAGGACGTCTGGGAGCCCACCGAGGTGAACTGGGGCACCGAGGACACGTGGCTCGACGACAAGCGCTACAGCGGTGACCGCGATCTGGCGAACCCGCTGGCCGCCGTGCAGATGGGGCTCATCTACGTGAACCCGGAGGGGCCCAACGGCAATCCCGATCCGCTTGCGGCCGCGCGCGACATCCGCGAGACGTTCCGCCGCATGGCGATGAACGACGAGGAGACGGTGGCGCTCATCGCCGGCGGGCACACCTTCGGCAAGACGCACGGCGCGGCGGTGCCCGCGGGCCATGTCGGCCCCGAGCCCGAGGCTGCCCCTCTCGAGGCGCAGGGCCTGGGCTGGCTGAGCAGCTACGGCACCGGCAAGGGCGGCGACACCATCGGCAGCGGCCTCGAGGTCACCTGGACGACGACGCCCACGAGGTGGAGCAGCAACTTCCTCTGGAACCTCTTCGGCTACGAGTGGGAGCTGACGAAGAGCCCGGCAGGCGCCCACCAGTGGAAGCCGAAGCACGGCATGGGGGAGGGGACGGTTCCCGACGCTCACGATCCGTCGAAGCGCCACGCGCCGACCATGCTGACGACGGACCTCGCCCTGAGGTTCGACCCCGAGTACGGGAAGATCTCGCGGCGCTTCCTCGAGAACCCGCAGGAGTTCGCCGACGCCTTCGCGAAGGCGTGGTTCAAGCTGACGCACCGCGACATGGGGCCGATCAGCCGCTACCTCGGCAAGGAGGTGCCGGCCGAGCCGCAGATCTGGCAGGACCCGGTCCCGCCCGTCACGCACGGCCTGATCGACGCGAAGGACATCGCGGCCCTCAAGGCCGAGATCCTGGCGTCGGGCCTGCCCATCTCGCAGCTGGTCAGGACGGCGTGGGCGTCTGCCGCATCCTTCCGCGGCACCGACAAGCGGGGCGGCGCCAACGGCGCGCGCATCCGCCTGGCACCGCAGAAGGACTGGGCCGTCAACAACCCCGCCGAGATCGGGATGGTGCTGAGCACGCTGGAGGGCATCCAGCAGGCGTTCAACGCGAAGGCCGGCAGCAAGCAGGTCTCGCTCGCCGACCTCATCGTCCTGGGCGGCTGCGCCGCCGTGGAGAAGGCGGCGAAGGACGCCGGCGTCGATGTGCAGGTGCCCTTCGCGCCGGGACGGACGGACGCGACCCAGGAGCAGACCGACGTGGAGTCGTTCTCCGTCCTCGAGCCGACGTTCGATGGCTTCCGCAACTACCTCGCGCCGGGCCACCAGGTGCCGGCAGAGGCGCTGCTGGTCGAGCGTGCCCAGATGTTGACGCTGACGGCACCAGAGATGACGGTGCTCGTGGGCGGCCTGCGCGTCCTGGGCGCGAACGCAGGCGGGTCGGACGCCGGCGTCTTCACCGCGCGGCCGGGCACGCTGAGCAACGACTTCTTCGTGAACCTGCTCGACATGGGCACGGAGTGGAAGCCGACCTCCGCGGCAGCGGAGGCCTTCGAGGGCCGCGCGCGCGGCAAGGGCGAGGTCAAGTGGACCGCCAGCCGCGTGGATCTGCTCTTCGGATCGAACTCCGAGCTCCGCGCGCTCGCGGAGGTCTACGCCTGCGACGACGCGAAGGAGAAGTTCGTGCGCGACTTCGTGGCGGCGTGGGACAAGGTGATGAATCTCGATCGATTCGACCTTGCCTGATTCCCGACGATCGGGCCGGCCTTCGCCGGCCGGCCCGATCGATCTCACCCGTGCTTGATCGCGATGGTCTTGAGCACGGTGAAGCCCAGGAGCGCCTCGAAGCCCTTTTCGCGCCCGTGGCCGCTCGACTTCACGCCGCCGAAGGGCAGCTCCACCCCGCCGCCCGCACCGTAGTTGTTGATGAACACCTGCCCGCAGCGCAGCCTGCGCGCCACGCGGAGCTGCCGGCCGCCGTCCCGCGTCCAGACCCCTGCCACGAGCCCGTAGTCGGTTCCGTTCGCCAGCCGGATCGCCTCCGCCTCGTCGTCGAACGGCATCGCCGCGAGCACGGGGCCGAAGATCTCGCGCTGCGCGAGCGCGCTCGTGTGGGGCACGTCGCGCAGGAGCACCGCCGCCTGGTAGTACCCCGTGCGCGACGCG
This sequence comes from Acidobacteriota bacterium, assembly GCA_020851565.1. Classification (GTDB taxonomy): domain Bacteria; phylum Acidobacteriota; class Vicinamibacteria; order Vicinamibacterales; family UBA2999; genus VFZN01. The sequence continues at coordinate 2,619 of JADZCN010000167.1, forward strand.
TCGGGGTGCACGATGCCGGTGGCGGCGACGGGAATCCGTTCCTGCTCGGCCTGCAGGAGGAAGCCTTTGACCACGTCGTACTGCTTGCGGTTGACGAGTGGCCCCATCTCGAGCTCGAGGCCCGGCGGGCCCGCGCGGAGGCCGCTGAAGGTGGCTGACAGCCGATCCAGCACTGTTTCGTAGATGCCGCGCTGCACGAGCAGGCGGCTGCCCGCCGAGCAGGTCTGCCCGGCGTTCTGCACGATCGCGTTCACGACCACCGGGAGGGCGGCGTCCAGATCCGCGTCGTCGAAGAGGATCTGCGGCGACTTGCCGCCGAGCTCCAGCGTGACGGGGCAGTGCCGCTTCGCGGCGGCTTCGGCGATCAGCCGGCCGGTGACGGTGGATCCCGTGAACGAGATGTGGTCGATGCCCGGATGCGCGGTGAGCGCCGCGCCGGCCTCGTGCCCGTAGCCCGTGACGATGTTCAGCGTGCCGGGCGGGAACCCGACCTCCGCCGCGAGCTCGGCGAGCCGAAGCGTCGAGAGGCTCGCGTCCTCGGCGGGCTTGACGACGCAGGCGTTGCCGGCGGCGAGCGAGGCGCCCACCGTGCGCCCGAAGATCTGCATGGGGTAGTTCCACGGCACGATGTGGCCGGTCACGCCGTGCGGCTCGCGGATGGTGAGGACGGTGTAGCCCGTCTCGTACGGGAGCGTCTGGCCGTGCAGCTTGTCGCACGCGCCGCCGTAGTACTCGAAGTAGCGCGCCAGCGCCGTGGCATCCACGCGCGCGGTCTTGAGTGACTTGCCCGTGTCGCGCGCCTCGAGCTGCGCGAACTCCTCGTTGCGCTCGGTAATCGCGGTCGAGAGCCTGAGCATCAGCCGCCCGCGGAGCGCGGCCGACATGCGGCCCCAGGGGCCGTCGAACGCCTCGCCGATCGCCGCGCGCGCTGCCGCAACGGCACTGGCGATGTCGCCCTCGGTGCCTCGCGCGATCTCGCCGAAGGCCTCGCCGGTGCTGGGATCGATGACGGGGATGGCGCCGCCGCCGCTTGCCGGCTGCCACCCGTTGTTGATGTAGTGCTGCTTCTGCATCGCCTGCTTAGGATAGCGGTACCGCGAGCATGGCAGCTATGATCCCCGGGATATGGGCGATGCGAATCACGGTTTTGCGGCCGGCAGGCTTCACTGGCGCACGCGGCTGATTGCGCCGGGGCCGATGGCGCCTCCAGGTTTCCACTCGCTGGCGCCGGCCGTGCACCGAGGCTCCACGGTCGTGTTCGATCGCCTGGGCGACGCGGTGGACGACTGGCGGCAGGCCGAGCGCTACACCTATGGCCTCTACGGCACGCCGACGACGCTTGAGCTGGGCCTGCGCATCAAGGCGCTCGACGGTGGGTACCACTGCGTGGTCGCGCCTGGGGGACAGGCCGCGATTGCGCTGGTCTTCATGGCGTACTGCCGCGCGGGCTCGCACGTGCTGGTGCCCGGCAGCGTGTACGGGCCCACCGCGGAGCTGGCCGAGGACCTGCTCGCCGGCTTCGGCGTCGAGGTGGAACGCTACGACCCGCTCATCGGCGGCGCGATTGCGTCGCGGATCCGTCCTGAGACGTCGCTGATCTGGTGTGAGAGCCCCGGCTCCATCACGATGGAGGTGCAGGACGTGCCGGCCATCGTCGCGGCTGCGCGCGCGCGGGGCGTGGCCGTCGCGCTCGACAACACCTATGCCGCCGGCGTGCTGTTCGATGCGTTCGCGCACGGCGTGGATGTGAGCGTGCAGGCCCTTACGAAGTACGTCGGCGGTCACAGCGACATCCTGCTTGGGACGGTGTCCGTGGCGAACGGGGCTGCCTACGAGACCGTGGGTCGCGCCCACCGGCTCGTCGGGATGGCCGTCTCGCCGGACGACTGTGCCCTGGCCCTGCGAGGGTTGCAGACGCTGGGCGTACGGCTCGATCGCCTCGAGCGCAGCACGTTGACGGTGGCGCGCTGGCTGAAGGAACGTGCGGAGGTGGCCGCGGTGCTGCATCCCGCGCTGCCCGATTGTCCCGGACACGAGATCTGGGCGCGCGACTTCACCGGCTCGGCCAGCGTGTTCTCCATCGTGCTCAAGGACGACTGGACGGCCGCGCGGACCGCGCGGTTCGTGGACGCGCTCCGCCTGTTCCGCATCGGCTTCAGCTGGGGCGGGGTGACCAGCCTCGTGATGGCGTATCCGGATTCGGCGCGGCTGGGGGCGCGCCGGGAGCGCCTCGTGCGGTTGAACGTGGGGCTGGAGGAGCCGGCGGACCTGATCGACGACCTGCGGCAAGCCCTCGAGTTGGGGACAGTCCCTGTAAAGTCTTTGTAAAGGCGCGGTGCAAGGGGACAGTCCCCGGGGACAAAGAGGAAGGGTGGCAGCCTAGTCCGGGTCTTCCGGGTCGGGCTCCCGGTTCAGGAGATCGGTCCAGTTCGATGGAAGTCCGACTGGAAGGGGGGCCAGAAGGCCGCGATCGTCCGACGCGCGCGCCTGCGCACTTCCCCACGGCCACAGCTCGGCGCGTTCGACCAGGTTCGCAGCCACAGGATTGGACTCGACGTACCGCAAGACGTTGAGGAAGTGCACTTCGTCTTCGATCAGACCCGTCCAGCAGCGCTGCTGGAATACGTGCCCGTTGCCAGTGGTTTGGGTGCAGGCTCTGAAGTGGCGGGAATAGCAGCCGAGGACCCAGTGCAGGTACGCAGAAAGCGCACCATGGTGATCCGGTCGGACAATGGCGTGGAAGTGGTTCGGCATCAGGCAGAACGCGAACAGGCTGACGGGAAACCGCTCCCTCCCACGCTTCAGCAGTGCCAGAAAATCGCCGTAGTCCGCGGCTTCCCTGAAGATCGTCCGTCGCTCGACACCGCGGTTCGTGACATGGAGCGTACACCCCCTGGGTGCCTGTCGTCGTTGCCTGGGCATGCCCGGTCGCGGAGCAATAGTGATGCCCGGCCCGACGTGTCTTTACATTTGTCACAGGGACTGTCCCCGACTCCGTCCCCGACTCCGTCCCCGGCTCCGTGGGCAGTGGTCGCCACGCTCGCGCTGCTGCAGGCCGTGGCATCGCCAACTGCGCACGGGGCCCACGCCGGGGGCCTCGCGGGCGTTGTCATCCAAGCCGAGAACGGGGCGCCCATCGCCGGCGCCACGGTGTACGCGATTGGCCCACCGACCCAACGGCTGACCACCGCGCGCTCGGGGACGGACGGCCGATGGCGCCTGCCCGATCTGCCGACGGGGGTGTATCGGGTCGTCGTCCGCGCGCCCGGCTTCGCGCCGGCCTGGGTCGAGCAGGGCGAACCCTCGGAAGGGCACACGGGTGATGGCGAGTCGGGCCCCCGGATTCGGCTGGCTCCCGAGGGTGGGCGAGAGGACCTGGTCGCGCGGCTCGTGCGCGCCGGCAGCATCTCGGGCCGGGTGACCACCGCCGCCGGTGTGCCCGTTCCCGACGTCGTCGTGACGGTCGAAGGGGCACCGGTCCTGGGGACGCCCCCGATTGGCCAGGTCCTCACGGGCCGTGATGGGCGATACCGGCTCGAGGACGTGGCCGTGGGTGAGCGACAGGTCGTCGTGCTGCCCAACCGCATGCCCTCGAATCGCGCGCCGGACCGCGGATGGTCAGGGTTCTTCCATCCCGGGACGACGAGCCGAGACCAGGCCCGCACCGTGCGGGTGCGCGCGGGGGCGCACGTCAGTGACGTCGACATCGTCGTCTCGCTCCCTTCCGCGCACGTCGTCACCGGCCAGCTCGCCGCGCCGGATGCGGCGGAAGACGTGCAGGTGCGGCTGCTCTCCAACGGAGGACGCACGGTGCGGACCCTGTCGTATCTCCCCCGGAGCGACGCGATCGGCCCCGACATCGTCGAAGCTGGACGCTACGTGGTGTGGGCGCGCGGGCGCGACGGCCAGCGCACGCTTGCGGCGTGGCAGAGCGTGGACATCGGCAGCGATGGCGCGCTGCCCGCGATGTCGCTCGTCGAGACCGGCACGCTCCGAGGGCGCGTCCGCACGGCGTCCGGCGGCCTCATCCCGCACGAGAACCTCGTCGTCGGGTCGGTGCTGTGGACCGACGGCCACGGATTCGAGATCCTCGGCGAGCGCGAGGTTCAGGTGCTGGGGGACGGGTCATTCGAACTGAGCGCCATCCTCGGTCCACGCCGCCTCTACGCCCGCGGCTTGCCCGAAGGATGGGCAATCATCGACGTTCGCATGGCGGGGACGAGCGTGCTCACATCGGGCATCGAAGTCGGAACGGCGGACGCGGTCGACGGTGTCGAAGTGATCGTCGGGCCGGGGCGTTGACGAAGTGCGCGGCGCCTGCCTGGCCGCGGCGTGTTCGGTCGGCGATCGCCGCTGCGGTTCGCGTAGTATTGGGCCGGCAGGAGGCCGCATGCGTCGTTTCGTCAGCGCACTGGTTGGAACCATCGTGACGGCTGCCGGTGTGACCGGCTCGAGTCAGGCCGCGGCGCCGTGGAGGCTGGCCGAGCACGTCGTGGCCACGGACCTGCGTGGCGCGTATGACGTGGTGGCCGCCGACATGAACAGGGACGGCCGGGTGGATCTCATTGCCGTCGCCGGCGCCATGCCGGACCTGGTGTGGTTCGAGAATCCCGGTCCGGGCGCCAGCTGGCCGCGTCATGTCATCACCTCGGGACTGCCAGGCGTGATCAACGTCGCGGCCAGCGATCTCGACGGCGACGGCATTCCCGAGCTGGCCGTCGCCAGCGGCTTTTCCACGGTTCCCGCCAGGAGCACGGGCGTGCTGACCCTCTTCACGCACGGCCCGAACGTCAACGAACCGTGGCAGGGACGGGAAATCGATCGCACGCCGGCCGCGCACCGTGTGCGGTGGATGAACGCGCATGGCACCGGCGCGACGACCCTCATCAACGCGCCTCTCGCCGGCGTGAAAGGCGTCTCGCCGGACTACAAGGACCGGAACACGGTATTTGCCTACACCGGACCGGACTGGGTGCGGCAGACGGTGACCGACGCGGAAGACGGCGTGCTCCACGGCGTGCGCACGATCGACTGGGACGGCAAGGGCCGGGAGTCCCTTCTCACCGCGAGCTTCCTTGGCGTGCACCTGCATCGCGCCACCGGCGCCACGTGGTCACGGACACGCCTGGTGGAGGGCAAGGCGGCGCCGTGGCCGCAGAACGGCGCTGGCGAGGTCGCCGTGGTCCGCACGAAGGGCGGTCGCATCCTGGCGACGATCGAGCCGTTTCACGGCAACGCCGTGCCCTATACCGACAACGAGCTGGTCGTGTATTCGGGCAGCGGCGATACCTGGGCCGGGCGGACGGTCATCGACGCCGGGCTGAACTACGGCCACGCGCTGGTGGCCGTCGACCTCGATGGCGACGGCCAGGACGAGCTGGTGGCCGGCTACCGCGGCAAGCCAAACGGTGTGAACGTCTACCGGCGCGGCGTCGACGGCCAGTGGACGAAGTGGGTGCTCGAGTCGAACGGCATGCCGGGAAGCGGGTGCACCTCAGCGGACTTCAATGGTGACAAGCGGCCGGACGTGGCGTGCACCGGCGGCACCGGCCTGAAGTGGTACGAGAACCAGCCGGCACAGTAGTCCCCAGCGCGGCGCCGACTCCCGCGGCACCTCAATCGCGCCGCCGTCGGCGGCGGCGCGCGTGAACATGTCGAGCCCGTCGATCACTTCGTCCAGCACGAAGGGCCGGTCGGTGTGCGCGCACCCACGCGGCCTGCCTGTCGCTCGTGCTCGGCTGCTCGATGTAGACGTTCACGTTGCGAACCGCCGCGGCCACGCGGAGCGCCTCGTGCTGCGTCCAGCCGGTGTTGGCGTCGGCCGTGTCGATGGCGACGACGGTGGAGTCGAACACGTCCACGGCGTTGCCGCCCGACCAGGCGTAGCGGCCTTCGTGGAGGGGCAGGTCCACGCGGTAGGCGCGGATGCGGGTGATGGTGGAGGCAGGCACGGGCATGGCGCGAACGAGTATCGCATCGAGGGGCCGCCCGGGCCTTCGGCCACCCCGGCTGCTCAGTGCTCGCGACCCGACATCGCAAGGCGCTGGCGTCCCCGCGCGGCGGGCACGGCGACGGCCTCGGACAGGTCGACATCGACGGTTCCGGCGGCACTGCCGTGGATCGGACGGCCGGCGGGGACAGCAGCGATTGAAACGGCGGGAGCCTGGGCACGCGATGCGAAGCGGAAGGCAGGACTCCCGGCAGCCTGGGCCGCAGGCGCCGTCGTTGTCGGCGCGGGGACGTGCACCTGAATCCTCGTCGAGTCGTATCCGCTCGGGAAGAACCGGATGAAGTACCCATCCGGGTGGTACGACCACCGCCCGCGTGGCACGTCGCGTCGGGCAGCGTCGGGCTCAGGGTCTCCCGGCAAGACGGCCACGCGCTCGAACTCCGCGTAGGGCGTGTCGGCCCGCGCGAAGAGCTGCCGCAAACGCGCCTCGGCCTGGAACACGCGCGCCATCGCCGGCGGCATCGCCCGCCCGCCGCCGTCCCAGATGCCCGGCGTCATCGCGGCAAGCGATCCGACGCCAAGCTCGAGCAGCTGTCCCGGCGTCAGCAGCCTCGCGGACGCGGCCTGTGCGCGTCGCGGCATCTGGTCGACGGGCGTGCGGGCCAGGATGGCCCACAGCAGGACCTGGATGTCCTGCTGTGGAATCTCGGGATGTCTGACCGATCCCTGCAGGATCGCGCGAATCACGGCGCTGCGCGAACCTTCGAGCGGCGCGTAGAGATACCCGTCGCCGCGGCCGGGGCCGTGCGTGCCCGCATGCAGGCAATAGCTGGCCGCCTCGAACTCGTACGAGCCGGGCGCGACCTGAAACACGCCCGACGCGTCCTGGGGCTGGTCGCGCAGCTTCAGCCACCGCGCCGGCTCGAAGCCATCGAACGACGCCGCCTCCGTCGTCGCTCGATCGATGCTGGTGGTCACGGAGGCATCGCCGCCGATCCCGCCGAACGGGCCGCCGTCACCCAGCACGCCGCGGACGAGGTCGAACGGCACCTGGGCGGTCGGGGCGCCGCCGATGGCGACCAGGAGGGCGGCGGTCATCAGGACACGAAGGCTGCGAGAAAGGTCCACGGGTGACTCCTTCCTTGACGCCTCGAGCACAGATGATGCCAGGGCGCCCGGTGCTGGAACCGGGCGAATGCGCGGCCACCCTTCGACGGCGTCACTCCTCGGGGACGAGCATCCGGATCATGCCGTCCTGTCTCGAGGTCACGAGAAGCTCGCCGTCACGTGTCGGCTGATGTGCAGATCGACGCGGGGCACGCCGGCCCCCATCACCCGGTCGACGAGCGGCCGTCGGGCAGGTCACGCACGAAGCTGACTTCGGTCTTGGCGTTCTTGATGCCGATGGGCATGTTCTACCATTAGTCGCTCGATGCAGCGCCGCACCTTTCTCACGCGTAGCGCCGCCGCGGTCGTCGGGGCGGGCATCGCTGGCCGCGCCTCGGGCCAGCAGACGGCCGGCGGCTGGCGATCCCTGCGACTCATTGCCGGGGCCAGCGCCTCGTCTCTCGAGCGCACCGTGCTGGAAGATGCGGCGGGCCTGTTCAGCCGCGCGATCGGCGCGACCGTGCCCGTCGTATCCGAACCCACAACCTGGGGGCCATCGGACATCCTGGTCGGCTGCCCCCAGACAACGCGGGCGATTCCCGAGGGGCTCGTGCCGATGGACGGCCAGGCGGGCCAATTCGTCGTCCGCCCGGCATCTTCTCCTGGCGGACCGCGCATCACGATTGCCGGCGTCGATAGCGAGGGCGCGCGCAACGGGCTCTACGCCTGGATGGAGCGGATCGGATTCGGCTTCTTCCGTGATGGCGAGGTCGTCCCGACTCTCGCCGGCCCGCTGCCGATCGACCGTGGGGAGGGCTTCGGCGCCGCACCGGCCTTTCGCTGGCGCGGCGACATGATCTGGGACAACTACCTCGGGCCGCGACGCTTCTGCGCCGCGGCGTGGACCGAGGCGGAGTGGGAGCGGGCGCTCGTTTTCATGGCACGGCGGGGCCTCAACTTCCTGGAGTTCTATCCGCCGCTCGAACACGTGCTGGCGCTCACCTTCCCGAAGGCCGCAGGCCTCGCCGAAGGTGCGGTGTGGAAGTCGTCGGTCAAGCACGCGCTGGCCGCCCGCGTGCTCGCACGGGGCCGCGCGCTCGGCATCCGGTTCATGTACGTGCTCAACTACGGCTTCTTCCCGGAGCCCGTGCGAGCGCTCTATCCGGGACTGGAGTGGGCCAACGGCCACCTGTGCGCGCACCAGCCGGAGCTGGCGGCCATGGCAAGCCGCACGTGGCGCACGCTCGTGGAGGAGCTCGGCACCGACCATCTCTACGCCATCCGGCACCGCGGGGAAGAAGGTCAGTCCTACAGCGATCCCTGCCGCTCGGTCACGAAGGCCGAAGGCTATCGCCAGGCGGTGGACGCGCTGCGCTCGGTGGATCCCGAGGCCACGATCACGGTGTGGACGTGGGGCGAGCGGGTGCCGGACCTCTTCGCGGCACTGCCTGCCGGCGTCCACGCGGCCCACATCCGTCACGGCATGGGTGGTGTCTTCGACGATCGTGGGCAGGGGCGCGAGCAGCGTGACGGCCCTCCGCCGCTGCCCGCCGGGCGGCGCTGGATCTCGGGCCAGTTCACGGTGTTCGGAGGCAACGAGGTCTCCCTGCAGACGCCCTGGTCCGACGCCGAGGCGCTTGCTCGCGATGCGCGCGCCAGCGCCGCCGATGCGGCCTGCGACGGCTACTTCCAGTGGCCCGAATGGAGCGACACGTCTCCCTGGTTGTCGCACGTGATCGCGCGGCTGGCCTGGGCCCCCAATAGGTTCGGCACGGTCGAATCGGAACTGCGTGCGTACGCACGTGCACGCCACGGCACACGCGCGGAGGCATTTCTCGCTGCGTCCCTGCCGATCCTTCGCGGCGGTCCCGCCCGCTTCACGAGCACGCCGCGCAAGCGCCTGGTCGTGCCGTACCGACTGAGTGCCGAGTCGCTCGCCCTCGTCCAGGCGGTGCGGGCGGGCGCGCGCACGATGGCCGCGGCGATGGAAGGGGGCGAAGCGTCACCGCTGTTCGATCGCGACGTCGCGGACGTCTGCGAGTGGCTCGCGGTTCACCAGACGCAGATCTTCGAGGCGGAGGCCTACCGGCGCCATCGCACCGGCGATCAGGCGGGCGCGCTCGCGGCGCTCGATGCGGCGGACGACACCTGGGAGGCGCTGGGGCGCCTGCTGGCCGCGATTCCCGAGCGGTCCATCCTCGACGCTGCGGCTCGCGTCGTCGAGGTGGGCGAGCCGTCGAGCCGCTTCGTCGAGTCGTTCTGGGTGAACGCCTGCGATTTCTACGACGGCTATCCCCTGGTGATGAGTCCCGAGGCCATCGGGCTCGTCTATCGACCGCAGCTCGCGCGCTGGCGGCGGCAGATGGTGGAGGCCGGCGCGCGGCGGCAGCCGATGTCGCTCGAGTCACCGGGCTGGTTCTGGCACGACTTCCCGCACCCCGCCTGGGCGGAGGCCGTCCGCAAGCTGCCCTCGGAGGACGCCTCCGGGTTCGAACGGACGATGCGCGAGCGGCTGCGCCGCGTGCTGACCTCGACGCGGAGGGGCGCCGCCGGCGGCGCGAACTCCGCGCCGTCCGTCCCGTCCCCGGCCGGGCGAGCGGTGGTCCAGGGGTTCGTGGCGCGGACAACGAGCATCCCGCTGCCCCCACCGCTCGGCGTGGACGCGTTGCGAGTGTTCCTGGACCAGTGAGGCACCCGGCGCTCAGCCCGGCGCCGTCACGCCACCCGCTTCCGCCCCGTCTATCTCACGCGCACCACGCCGTCGATCGGCTGGTCGCCGAAGTGCGCCACCGCGCCGCCCTGAAACGTCAGGGTGACCTTGGCCAGCGGCACCGCGGCGTTTCCGGTGAGCTCCACGACCACCGGGGACCCGGAGAATGGCGCCACCGCGCCGTTGGAGGTGATGGTCGCGGTGCCGGTGATGCGATAACCGTTGGCGAGCCGGGTCACTTCGCCGTCGATGAGCCCGACATGATGCGTGTGCGCCGAGCGAGTAGCCGAGTCCGAGCGCACCATGCTCAGGCTGGCCACCACGTCCACCTTGCCGCTCGCGCCCTTCAGGGTGGCCGAGAAGTCCCCGACCAACTGCCACGGACCGGAGGCGTCGAGCTCGGCCGTGTAGTCGTGGAACAGGCCCTCCACCTTCGTCGGGGCCGCCGACTGCGCCGCAGCCCGGCTGGCGAGACCCGGCATCGTCGTGACAAGCATTGCCACCATGAATAAAATCCTGATGTCCATGCGAAACCTCCTGCGGCGAGTGTGGCGAGACGCCGGGTCGGCCGTCGTTAGACCGGCGTGAAAGAGCGATGAAAAGCCGCTGAATGTCCCCATGTCTGGCCGATCCGTCCTAGCGTTCGGTGACTTTCGTCTCGTTCCCGTGGACAAAGTGCTGTACCGGGATGGCCAGCCAGTGGCGCTGACGCCGAAGGCGCTGGACACGCTCGTCGTGCTCGTCGAGCAACACCCGCGGCTGGTCACGAAGGACGAGTTGCTGGCTCGCGTGTGGCCGGGCACCTTCGTCGAGGACAACAACCTCGCGCAGCACGTCTCGCTGCTGCGCCGGGTGCTCGCCGAGGGAGCCGGCTCGGACCCGGTCATCGAAACCATCCCGCGGCGGGGCTACCGGTTCCGGCCCGTCGTCACGCCGCTCGATGACGAGGGGCGAAGTCCCGCCGAGGCGTCGGCAGGTGTCGCCATGGCGGACGGGATGGGTGGCGCCGCGGCCGATTCAGCGACAGTCGCCACGGAGGCGCCGGTCACCTCGGTTCTGCGGACGAACCGTCACGGGCTACTGTGGCTGGCCGCGGCAGCCGCGGCGGTGCTGGTGCTGGTTGCGGCGGCCACGCGACAGGGGTCGCCGCCGGGTCTCCCCCGTGGCGCCGACGCGCCGGCCTCACGCGATGCGGAGGCGCACCTCGCCTACCTCAGTGGCCACGCCGCCTTCGGTCAGGGCCACTCGGACACCGCGAACCAGGCGCGGGCCCGCGCCGATCTCGAGCGCGCCGTCGCCCGCGACCCGGGCTTCGCCCCCGCGTGGGCGGCGCTCGCGCTCGTGTACGCCGCGCAGTACAACAGCGCCATGAATCGCGATCCCTCGATTCTGGAGGCGGCCGAGCGCGCGGCCCGCACCGCCGTCACCCTGGACCCGCGTCTGCCCCAGGCTCACCTGGCCCTCGCCACCCTCCATTTCGGCCGCCGCGAACACCGGCGGGCACGGGAAGTGCTCGAGGCCTGGCAGGCGGACCTCGCCGGCGAGGCGAGGTATTGGCACCTCCTCGGCTTCATCGAGCAGCGGGAGGGCCGCTGGCGGGCCTCGGAAGCCGCGTTCACGAAGGCGTTCGATCTCGACGGCCCGGCCACGGCCGAATGGCTGGCCGTCCACTTCCTCCACTTGCGGCAATACGCGGATGCGAGGCGGGTGCTGGCCGTGGCGCTCGCCTCCAACCGCACCGCGGCCGTCGTGCCCGACGCCTGGGGCCGCTTCAGCGAGCGCGGCGACATCGCGGCGGCCCGCCAGGTTCTCGAGGCGGCCGTCGCCTCACGCACGCCGCCGGACGCGCGGGCCCTCGGCCTGCTGGCTCAGTTCGAGTGGTTCGACGGAAAGGCGGAGCGCGCGCTCGCGCTCATCCGCCTGATGGACGCGCCCGGCGCCTGGCTCGCGCCCAACTTCCGCTTCCCGGCCACGATCGCGGCTGGAGACGTGCTCGACACCCTCGGCCGCCACGCCGAGGCGCGAGCGCGCTACGCGGAGGCGATTCCCGCGCTCGAGCGCCGGCGCAGCGCCACGCCGGACGATCAGAAGGTGATGGCGGCGCTGGGCATGGCGTACGCCGGGTTGGGACGCGCCGGGGACGCGGTGCGCCATGCCGAGCGCGCGGTCGCCCTGTTGCCGCGCGAGAAGGACGCGGCTGAGGGTCCGCTGTACCTCTACCTGCTCGCCCGCGTGCACGCGAGGCTCGGCCACCAGGCCGACGCCTTCGCGGTCCTCGACACGATGTTCGACGCACCGGGGTTCTACAGCGAGGCGTGGGTGCAGCACGATCCCTCGTTCGCGGCGCTGCGGGCCGATGCGGCGTACGCCTCCCACCTGGAGCGCTGGGCGACGAGGAAAGGGGATGCGCTGACGCGAACGCTCGTCGGGGACATGCGCTAGGTTGCGATGCGCTGCCACGGAGGTGGTTCAGCGCCCCGACCTGCGCGGCACGCGAGCCCGGACCCGCGGGTCCGGCTCTCTTCAACGCCCGGGCAACTCGCTCACGTGCACGCGGTGCGGCTCCCACCGGGGGCATCCGTGGCAGACGCTCGGGTCGTCGAGCGGGCGCGGCTGCTCGTCGCGGAAACAGGTCCACGCCTTGTCCTCGCCTTCAAGCCAGTAGGGGAACGGCGCGCGGACGGTCGGCTTGGCCCATCGGCATGTCTCGACGCTGGTCTGGTCGCTCATGTGGACACCTGCCCTGGGGCAAGGTCGTGCAAGTGGCGCACCAGTGCCGTCGTCGCGAATCCGGCCCGACCTCCGCGCCATGCCGGTGGCAGGGGCGGGGGCTGCCGGAGTTCCAGCACCCGCCACAGTGGAGGCCGAGCGGTGACAGAATGCCCGAATGACCATGCCCGCGAAAACCCTGGTCGTTTCCGTCCTGGCGCTGTGCGCGGCTTCAGCGCAGGCGCGGCAGCCGCCTGCTGCGGCGCGGCCCGAACTCTATCGCTTCGTGATGATCCAGGCGGCTCCCGGCAAGCTGCCGGATCTCATCGACCTCTACCGGCAGCGGGTGCCGGTGATCGTGGCGGGAGGAGACGAGGCCCCCATCTTCGTCCGGCACTCGCAGGGCGACCGGTGGGACCTGCTGGTCATCTTCCCCAGCGGCAGCTACACGGACTACTACAGCCGCGAGCGCATCGCGCGGCGCGACGAAGCCGCCAGAGGGTCCGGCCTGGACGGGGCCGCGTTCATGAAGCGGATGTACGAGCTCATCGCCTGGCACGAGGATGTGTTCGTCCACGGGCCGCCCCTCGCCGAGCTGCGGGCGTATTTGACGGGCACGACGGTGGCCCACTTCGAGATGATGCAGGCGCTGCCCGGCAAGCGAGACGAACTGATCGCGGAGCGCCAGATGGAAAGCGCGTTCAACAGCCTGCGCGGCCGGCCGGCCATGCTCACTTTCACCCACGACCAGGGAGCTGCCTGGGACGTCATCACGCTGGACGCCTGGCGCGACTGGCGGCAGTACGGGGAGCTGCAGATGGTTCCGGCCGACGTGTCCGAGGCCGCGGCGAAGAAGGCGGGCTTTGCCAGCGCCGACGCGGTGGGGGTCTACATGCGCAGCCTGATCTCCACCCACCACGACACGCTCGGGACGATTCTCACGCTGGCGCCCTGAGCGATGGTTCGCGGCCGGTTCCCGGCTCCCGGTTCCCGTCAGTGATAACGTAGGCCCTCCATGGAGACCCCGATGCAGCTGGCTCGCCCCTTCGTCCTCGCACTGGCGGTCGCGTCGCTCTCGCCCGCGCCCGGCCACGGCGCAGGCGCCCGTGCCAACGTTGCCCTACGACCACATTCACCTGAACGTGCCGGATCCCGCCGCCGGGACGGCTTGGTACGAGAAGCACTTCGGGGGCACGCGCATCAGCGAGGCGCCCAATCGCCTGATGTTCGGCAGCACGCGCTTCATGTTCCTGCGATCGGATACGGCCAGGCCGAGCGCGGGCAGCGCCATCGATCACGTCGGCTTTTCGGTGCCCGATCTCGACGCAAAGATGAAGGAGCTGGAGGCGGCCGGCGTGAAGATCACCACGCCCGCGCGCGACGTGCCCGGCCTCTTCAAGCTCGCCTTCGTCGAGGACCCGTGGGGCACCCGCATCGAGGTCGTGCAGGCCCCGGAGCTGCTCGGCCTGCACCACATGCACTTGCGCAGCCCGAACCCGGACGAGGCGTTCGGCTGGCTGCTCTCGAACTTCGGGGGCCAGCGCACGCCGTTGAAGGGCCGCATCGACGCGGTGAAGTACAGCGTCGAGGGATTCAGCGACATGTGGATCCTGGTCACGAAAGGCGAAGCCGAGCCGAGCATCGGTCACGCCATCGATCACATCGGCTGGCGCTCCACCAGGCCTCTCGCCGACACGATCACCGAGCTCGTCGCCAGGGGCGTGCAGAAGACGAGCGAGCCGCGGCCCTTGTCGCTGCCGAACGGCCCGTCCATCCACTTCGCGTACGTGGCCGGTCCCTCCGGCGCGCGGATCGAGCTCGTGGAGCGGCCGGGACTGAAGCCAGGGCAATAGGCGGAGCATGAACTACGGATTCCTCGCGATCCTGCCGCCCCTGGTGGCGGTGGTGCTCGCGATCCTCTTCAGAAACGTCCTCGTCTCGCTGTTCCTCGGCGCCTACCTGGGCGTGGTCATCCTGCAGGGAGGCAATCCCCTCGCGGGACTGACGATCCTCATCCAGGATCACGTCTTCGTGCAGGCCGCCGACAGCTACAACTCGAGCCTGCTGGTGATGATGATCTTCATCGGCGGGTTCGTCGGCGTGGTCACGCACTCGGGGGGCGCCGCGGCCTTCGCGGAGCGCGCCTCGCACTGGTTCAACACGCGCGCCCGGGCGCAGTTCGCGGTGTGGTTCGCGGGCATCGCGGTCTTCTTCACCGATTCCGGCAGCCCGCTCATCCTCGGCCCGACGTTCCAGCCAATCACGGACAAGCTGCGCGTGAGCCGGGAGAAGCTCGCGTGGCTGCTGGACTGCACGGCCTCACCGGTGTGCATCCTCGTCCCGTTCATCGGGTGGGGCATCTACATCATGGGGCTCATCAAGCAGGAGTTCACGACGCTGAACATCGCGCAGTCGGAGTTCGACGCGTTCCTGGCGGCACTCCCGTTCCAGTTCTACGCCATCGGGACGCTGTTCATGATCCCTCTCGTCGCGTACCTGGGCTTCGAGTTCAGCGCGATGTACCAGGCGGAGAAGCGCACGGTGGAGACCGGCCAGCCGCTGTGGCCCGGCGCCACGCCTGCGCGCCCGGCGGTGTCCATCAAGGCCGAGGCCGGGGTCAGGCCCCGCGCGTCCATGATGGTGGTCCCGGTCGCCGTCCTGTTCGCCTGCATCTTCGGCCTGCTCATTCCACAGGGCTTCCCGTTCAGGCAGGTCCCCGGCGCCGTGCTGCGCACCGCCCTGTGCACGGGGTACTTCCTGGGTGGCATGTCGTGCCTCTTCCTGATGGTGCGCCACCGTGTGAAGACGCCGTCGCAGGCCTTCTCGCTCTACATGGATGGGGCGCGCGAAGTCGTCTTCATCCTGATGATCCTCGTGCTGGCCTGGTCGCTGGGCTCGGTGTGCAGGGCCCTTGGCACGGCGGACTACATCGTGGGGCTCAGCAGGGGAACCTTGCCGCCCTGGATGGTCCCTGTCCTCATCTTCGTGACCGGCGCGGCCATCAGCTTCGCTACGGGATCCTCCTGGGGGACCTTCGCCATCCTGATGCCCGTCGGCATTCCGATGGCCGTGGCGCTCGGGGCCCCCGTGCACGTCACCATTGGAGCGGTACTGTCGGGCGGGCTCTTCGGGGACCATTGCTCGCCCATCTCGGACACGACGATCCTGTCGTCCATGGGCGCGGCCTGCGATCACATCGACCACGTGAAGACCCAGCTCCCGTACGCGCTGCTGGTCGCGTCGGCCAGTGCCATCACCTACG
>JADZCN010000168.1 GCA_020851565.1 Acidobacteriota bacterium
ACTCGGACTTCATCTCCAACGGCGTGCTGGGCGTGCAGGGCAACCGCGACTTCTTCATGAACACGGTGAACTGGCTGGCGCAGCAGGAGAACCTCATCGCCATCCGCCCGCGCGAGCCCGAGGATCGACGGCTCACGCTCACCGCCGATCAGCAGAGCCGCATCTTCTGGCTGTCGGTCATCCTCATCCCCGGCCTGGTCTTCGCGGCCGGCATCTATTCCTGGTACGGGAGGCGGTAACCATGCGAGGCCTGTGGTCCACGCTGGCGCTCGTCCTCGTCCTCGCGGGACTGGGCGCCTACATCTACTTCGTCGAGTCCGACAAGCCCGCGCCGGGGCTCGAGCCCAACGAGAAGGTGTTCGCGGTCGAGTCCGGCACGATCCAGGAGGTGCGCGTCACCGCGGGCGGAGAAACCACGGTCCTCGTGAAGAAGGACACCGGGTGGCAGATCACCGAGCCGGTGGCCACCGAGGCGGACCCCACGGAGGCATCGAGCCTGGTGACCAACATCGCGTCGCTCGAGACCAGCCGCGTCATCGACGAGAACGCCTCCGACCTGGCGCCGTACGGCCTGGCCGAGCCGCGGATCAAGGTGGCGTTCAAGGCCAACGGCAACCTGAGCGGAGAGGTGTACCTCGGCGACAAGACGCCGATGCAAGGCGACCTCTACGCGATGAAGGCTGGCGAGAAGAAGGTGTTCCTCGTCTCGTCGTACATCGAGACCACCTTCGACAAGAAGCCCTTCGACCTGCGCGACAAGCGCGTCGTGAAGTTCGAGCGCGACAAGGTGGACAGCCTGGAGCTGGCACGCGGTTCGGAGACCATGCGTCTCACTCGCTCGGGCAGCGACTGGAAGGTCGAGAGGCCCGTCGCGGGCCGTGCGGACTACTCGACGGTGGAGGGCCTGCTGACTCGTCTCTCCACCGCGGGCATGGCCTCGATCGTCGAGGACAGCGCCGCGGACCTGGCGAAGTTCGGCCTCAACCCTCCGACGATGCGCATTGCCGCCGGCGCCGGCAGCAGCCAGGCGGTCCTGGAGATCGGCAGGTCCGAGGGCGCGCAGCCCTACGCGCGCGACGTGGCCCGCTCGATGGTGTTCACGCTCGACACGACGCTTGCCGAGGACCTGACGAAGCCCTTCGACGACTACCGCAAGAAGGAGCTGTTCGACGCGCGTCCCTTCTCCATGGAGCGGGTGCGCATCGCCCGCGCCACGGACGGGCCCGCACGAACCTGGACGTTCGAGAAGGTCAAGGACGGCGACACCGAGAAGTGGCGCGTGACGCCGGAAGGCGGCCAGGCGGCGGACACCGACCGCGTGAAGGTGGACGACTTCCTCAACAAGCTGACCGACCTGCGCGTGACGACCTTCGTGTCCTCCTCGACGAGCACCGGCCTCGGCGCGCCCATCCTGAACGTGGCCGTGAGTTACGACGGCGGTAAGTTCGAGCGCGTGCGCGTCGGCCGAGCGGGCCAGAAGCACTACGGGAACCGGGAGGGCGAGCAGGTGACCGGCGAGGTCGATCAGGCCGTCGTGGACGCCGCGCTCCAGGCACTCGACGCCGCCCTGGCCCCGCCGGCGCCCACTGCCGAGGCCACGGCCAAGCCGTGACGTTCCGCTCGCGCGCGTGCGCCCTGGCGCTGGCCAGCTCGCTCCTGGCCGGCGCCTGCGCCGCGCGCATCCCCGCGCCGCCGCCCCAGCCCCCGCCCGCTCCGGCGCTCTCCCCCGCGGAGCAGCTCCAGTCGGACCTCACGGAACTCTTCACGAGCCCCACGCTGGGCCACGCGCACCTGGCGGTCCTGGTGCGCTCGCTCACGAACGGCGAGACCTTCTACGCGCTCAACGAGCGCCGCATGATGGTGCCGGCATCGAACCAGAAGCTGCTGACCGCGGCCGCCGCCGCCGCCAGGCTGGGCTGGGATTATCGCTACACGACAAGGGTCCTCGCCAACGGGACCCTCCTCGACAACGGCACGCTCGAGGGCGACCTCATCGTCGTCGGCAGCGGCGACCCCACGATCAACCCGCGCCACCCGGATCGCTGGGCCGCGCTGGACAACTGGGCCGGGCAGATTGCCGCTCGCGGCGTGAAGGTCATCGGCGGCAACCTCATCGGAGACGACAACGCGTTCGCCGAACCGGGCTGGGGCTCCGGCTGGTCGTGGGAGGATCTGGCGCTGGGCTATGGAGCGCCCGTGGGCGCGCTCCAGTACCACGAGAACCAGGTGGAGCTGATGATCGGCCCCGGCCTCGAGGCGGGCGCGCGCGCCATCATCAGCACGTCGCCGCCCGGCAGCGGGATGCTCATCGACCACGACGTCACCACGGTGGCCGAGGGCGAGCCCACGCGCATCGTCCTCGAGCGCGTGCCGGGGTTCACCATCCTGACGGTGCGAGGGCAGATCGCTGTCGGCGCGAAGCCGCGCATCGAGTACGCGGCGGTGGAGAACCCCACGCTGCTGTTCGTGAACGCGTTCCGCGAGGCGCTGGCGCGCAAGGGCGTGTTCGTCAGCGGCGCCGCGATGGACGTGGACGCGCTGGTAAAGCCGCTGGACCTGTCGAAGGCCGAGACCTGGGTGACGGATCAGTCGGCGCCGCTCTTCGAGATCGTGGACGTGCTGCAGAAGTGGAGCCGCAACGGCTACGCCGAGACGCTGCTGTGGACGCTGTCGCCCCCGGGAGCGCCCGCGAGCGAATCGGAGGGGCTGAAGGCACTGCGCGAGACGCTCACCACCCTGGGCGTCGCGCCCGAGCTGTACGCGGCCTTCGATGGGTCCGGCCTCTCGCGGTACGACATGGTCAGTGCCGAGGCGCTCGCGGCACTCCTGACCCGGATCTGGAACGACCCGGCGCTGCTGGGGCCCTATCGGAACGCGCTCCCCGTCGCGGGCGTGGCCGGCTCGCTCGGGGCGCGCATGAAGGGCACACCCGCCGAGAAGCGCGTCTGGGCGAAGACCGGCTCGATGTTCAACATCCGCTCGCTCTCCGGCTACGTGCTCACGGCGGACGACGAGCCGCTGGTGTTCTCGTTCCTCGCGAACAACTACACCGTGCCGTCAAGGGAGATCGACGAGCTGATGGACAAGGCGCTCGTCCTGATCGCGGGGTTCACGAGGAGATAGCTCTCCCACCCAGCGAAGCGAGGGCCCACCGCCCGGAGGGCGGCCCACCCGGCCTACCGCGCCGATGGCGCGGCCCCTCAGCAGGACACGCACTTGTGGTTGTTTTTCGCGCCCAGCTTCTCGAGCAGCGCGATCGTCTCGGGGAACGGCTGCGTGCGCTGCACCGGGCCATTGGCCATGTCCACCGTCGTCTGACCCGCGCGGTTCACGCGCGTGACGATGGCGCCCTTCGAGACGAGATAGAGGATCATCTCGTTGTCGCCGCGCGCGGCGGCATGGTGCACGGCGGTGTTGCCGTCGGCGTCCACCGCGTTGACGTCCGCGCCCGTCTCCTCGACGAGATACTTCACGGCCGCCAGCAGACCCGTCGGCGCGAAATGGTGCGAGTTGGCTGCGAACCCGAAGCCGTAGCCCACTCCGGCCGCGGCCTGGAGCGGCGTGACGTTGGGCCCGCCCACCGGGACCGGCGGCACGCCGGACCGGTCCTCTGCGCCCGCCCCCCCGCCAAACCGCCGGGACATCGGTTTCATCGTCGGGATGGCCGGATCCGCGCCCGCGGCGATGAGCATCTTCATCGCCTCGACGTCGGCGGCGTAGGCGGCGCGCCAGAAGGGCGTGGCGCCAATCTCGTCCACGCTCGACTGATCGAAGTTGTAGCCGGAGTACCAGACCTTCTTCACCAGTCGCTGGTTCGGGTCGGCGCCCTTCGCGAGCAACAGGCGCATCATCTCGAGGTACGACCGGCCCTGCTGCAGGTGCGCGCGCGGCTGCGGGTAGGCGGCAATGGGTGCCCACTGTACGTTGAGCACGCCGTAGAGCGGACCGACGCCCGCGTCGCTCACCATGTTCGGATCCGCGCCCTTGTCGATGAGCGTGGCCGCGATGTCGAAGTGGCCGTTGATGACGGCGACCAGGAGCGGCGTCGCCTTGTCACCCGGGCTCGGCAGGTTGACGGGCACGCCGCCCTCGAGGAGCGCCGCCACCGAACGGGCCGCACCCTGGCGCGCGGCGAAGTGGAGCGCGGTGAGCCCACCCTGGGCGCCGATGAGCTCGTTGTACCGGTAGGGACGCGTCAGCCCTGGCACCTGCCTGCGCTCGGCTTCGGATGGCACGTTCTGGCGGATCTGCCCCTGCAGGGGATCGGCCTCGACAGCCATCGTGAGCGCGTTCAGGTCCACGACCTTCGATGCCACCGTGGCATTCGCGCCGCGCGCGAGCAGCAGCTTCACGACGTCCGCGCGGTCCAGGCCCGCGGCCACCATCAGCGCCGTCTGGCCGTGCGCGGCCTCCATCGCGTCGATAGCGGCGCCGTTCTCGACGAGCCGCATGACCGTGTCGGTGCTGCCGGAGCGCGCCGCGAGCAGGAGCGGCGTCGCGCCGGTGGCGGTGGGCACGTCCACCGAGGCGCCAGCCGCGATGAGCGCCGCCACCACGCGCGCATGGCCGGCGAGGCTCGCCAGGTGGAGCGGTGTGTAGGCGCCCAGCCGCGTCATGGCCCTGGGATTGGCGCCCGCCGTCAGGAGAAGGCTGGCAAGGTCGGCGTCACCGCGCTGGGCCGCGAAGTGCAGGGCCGTCATCCCGTCGCCCTGGGCCTCGTTCACGTCAGCGCCGTTCTTCAGCAGCGCGCGCACGGCCGCCAGGTCGCCCGCACGGGCCGCGTCGGCCACCGTCAGGTCGCCGGGCGCGGCGTGAAGAGCCCCGGCCAGCACCACGGCGGCAAGCAGGGAGAACGAAGCCGCGAGGCTACGGCGGGACTGAAGTCCCGCCGCTCCGACTGGCTTCATAGCGCCACCGTGGCCGGCACGCCCGGGCTGTTCAGGTCCATCACGCCGCTGCTGTCGCCGAACTGCGCCGCCTCGACGCCGAGCCCCTGCAGCATCCCCAGCATGGCATTGGCCATCGGCGTGCCGTCGGCCGCGCGCACGTGCATATTGCCCTTCAGCGCGCCGCCCGCGTGGCCCAGCAGGATGAGCGGGCACCGCTTGTGGTTGTGCACGTTCGAGTTGCCCATCGACGAACCGTAGATGACGAGCGTGTTGTCGAGCAGGGTGCCGTCGCCATCCGGCGTGGCCTTCAGTTTCTCGATGAGATGCGGCAGCAGGCCGACGTGATAGGTGTTGATCTTCTGGAAGTCCTCGATGCGATCGTCGCGGTCCAGGTGGTGCGACGACGTGTGGAACGCGGTGTTCGATCCGCTCTCCTTGAACACCCGGTTCGACACGTCGCGACTGAGCTTGAACGAGGAGATGCGCGTGACGTCCGAGGCCAGGGCCACGGCCTGCAGGTCGCACATCAGCTTCACGTGGTCCGCGAACGAGTCGGGCACGCCCACCGGCGCACCCGGCAGCTCGCGCGGCTCGCCGCTCGTGTTCGACGCCTCGACCTTCTGGATCCGCCGCTCGATCTCCCGAACGTCGTCCAGGTAGTCCGAGAGCCGGGCCTGGTCCGCGACGCTCAGCTTTGCCTTGAGGTCGTTCACCGACTCGGTCACCCAGTCCAGGATGCTGCGGTCGTCCTGCCGCCGCGCCCGCCGGGCCTCCGGCGTCGCGCCCACGCCGAACAGCTGGTCGAACACCGCGCGCGGGTCGCGGATCATCGGCATCGGGTCGGTCGGCGACGCCCAGCTGATGGTGTCCGTGTAGACGCAGGAGTAGTTGTACGAGCAGCCGCCCGCCTGGTCCACGTTCTCGATGCACAGCTGCATCGACGGGATCGGGGTCTCACCGCCGTATTTCTGCGCGTAGATCTGGTCGAACGACGTGCCCGCGTAGACATCCGAGCCCTGCGTCTGCTTCGGGCGGGCCTGCGTGAGGAACACCGCGGCGGATCGGAAGTGGTCCGCGCCGATCTCGGGCGGCAGGAACGCCTCGGCGTTGCGGCAGTCGGTGTTGCTGACGATGGTCAGGTAGTCGCGGTACGGCTCGAGCGAGCGCAGGCTCGTCGGCGAGAGGTCGAAGCCGCTGCCGGTCGCCGCTGGCGACCACATGTTCTTCCGGATGCCATAGGCCGTGCTGCCGGCTGCGCCGTGGACCATCTCCATGGCGATCAGGCGCACGGGCCGGCGGCGATCCTGGGCGCGCGCGGCGCCCGCGGGCGTCATGGCATCGAGGAACGGGAGCGCGATGGTCACGCCGAGGCCGCGAAGCATCGTGCGGCGGGACAGGTGCTGGCGGGTGATCAGCATGGTCTTGGGGTCTTGGGGTCTTGAGGTCTTGGGGTCTTGAGATCTTGGGTCAGTGGCCGGGCGCGGGCGCCGGCATGGTGGTCTCCGTCGCGGCCTTCGGGACGCGCGCGCGCTGGAAGGCGGGGCTCTCGACGACGCCCGTGATGAACGCGCCCAGACGGTAACCGTCGGCCGCGGCATCGCGGATGACCTTTCGCACCATCGGCATGTCCGCCGCCTCGATGCGACGGCCCAGGGCATAGGTCATCAGGCTTTCCGTGAAGCTCAGGAGGAAAGCGTCCTTCCACTTGAGGACCGCGTTCCGCAGGCCCGCCGGGCCTTCCATCGTGGTGCCGTCGTAGAGCGTGCCCGAGGCGTCCACCGGCACCATGCCGTCGTTCACGCGCCACCGGCCGGTGGCGTCGAAGTTGTCGAGCGCCAGGCCCAGCGGGTCGATGACGCGGTGGCACGAGTTGCACGCCGGGTTCGACCGGTGCTGCTCCATGCGCTGGCGGACCGAGAGCATCTGCCCGGTGGCGCTGGTCCCCTTTGTCTCCTCCAGCGCGGGAACGTTGGGCGGCGGGGGCGGGGGCGGCGCGCCCAGCAGCACCTCCATCACCCACTTGCCGCGCATCACCGGCGAGGTGCGATCCGCAATCGACGTGAGCGTCAGCACGCTGCCGTGCCCGAGGATGCCGCGCCGGTACTCCGGCAGCGTCACGCGCTGGAACTCCTGCCCCGTCACGTTCGGGATACCGTAGTGCCGTGCGACACGCTCGTTGACGAAGGTGTAGTCCGCCGTGAGCAGGTCGAAGAGGCTTCGATCCTCGCGCACGAGGCTGTCGAAGAAGAGCTCCGTCTCCCTCTTCAGCGCGACCGACAGCGTCTGGTCCGCGTACGGGAACAGGATGGGATCCGGCGTCGTCCGCAGCAGGTCCTGCAGTCGCAACCACTGCGAGGCAAAGCGGGTGGCCAGCGCTTCCGACCGTGGGTCGGCCACCATGCGCCGCGCCTGAGTCGCCAGCACACCGGGCGCGCCCAGCCGGCCCTTCCCAGCCAGCGTCATCAGCTCCTCGTCCGGCCCCGAGCCCCAGAGGAAGAACGAGAGACGCGAGGCCAGCTCGTAGTCACCCAGCCGGTAGACCGCGCCAGCGGCCACGCGCGTCGGCTGCTCCTCGACGCGAAACAGGAACTGCGGGCTCGCCAGGATGGCTTCGAGCGCCTTGGTGACGCCGCGCTCGAAGTTGCCGCCGCTCCGGCCGCGCGCGTAGAACGTCATCAGGCGACCGAAGTCCTTCTCGCTGACCGGCCGCCGGAACGCCTGGGTTGCCAGACGCCGCACGATCCGCGAGGCGCAGGGCTCCTCCTCGGCGGCTGTCGTCGGCCGGCAGGTGAAGATCATCCGGCGGCTGGGCGTGTCGGACACGCCCGTCACGCGGTGCGGACCGACGATGCTGAGGCTGCGGAGGTGCGGGAGGGTGGTGATGCCGTAGGCCGTGCCGATCTCGGTGTCGGCCATCGTGTGCTCGATGGGCGCCATGAGGTCGTTGATGAGGCCGTCGAACTTCTGGAGGAAGGCCGCGGTGACGCGGTGCGTGCCCGCGCGCACGTGGATGGGCGCGGTCTTGACGGTGAGGCCCGTCTTCTCCTCGCTCATCCGCGGATCGATGTCGACGAGGGCGACGCGCGCGCCGTCGATGGAGACTTCCATCTTCTCCTCCGCCGAGGTGCTGCCGTAGAGCAGGCCCAACGGCTCGGCGTAGAAGTCCATGCTGAAGACGTAATCGCCGTCGGCGACGAAGGTATGGTCCACCGAGACGCCGCCGCGCGTACCGAGCGGTGCGCCGTCGGCGCGCTCCAGCTGCGACGCGGTCTTGGGGAGGCTGTAGGTGGCCTGCGTGGCGGAGGTCGTCGGGTCGCCGATGGCGAGCGTGGCCACGCGGCTCGCCGCGCGCAGGTAGCCTTCCATCAGCGTCGGCGAGAAGGCCTGCACGTCCGCCACGTTGTCGAAGCCATCGCTGATGGTGTCGGCGGGCAGGAAGGGCGTGACGTCCACGTCGAGGCCGACCAGCTGGTTCACGGCGCGCGCGTATTCGGCTCGGTTCAGGCGCTGGAACGGGCGCCATCCGGGGTCGGGCGTCGGGCCCGCCAGGGCGTCCATCCACTGCTCGAGCGCGGTGGCGAGGCCGGCCAGCACCGGGCCCTCGGGCCGCTTTGCGCCCGCTGGTGGCATCATGCCCGCGCGCAGCTTGCGGATCATCTTCTCGGCGGTCTCGCGCGCCTCGCCCGCCTGCTCCGCCGTCCAGCCCTGGAGCGAGAGGCCGCCGGCCTTCGCGCGGTCGCTGTGGCAGCCGGCGCAGTACTGTTTCACGGTCTCGGTCTGGGCCGCGGTCGAGAGCTCACCGGCGTGCGAGGGCACCGGACGGACCGGCGCCGCCGCGGGGGCCGACGCCTGCTCCCGGGCCGAGGCGACGAGCCCGAGCGCGCACACGATGGACGAAACGGCCAGCAGCTGTTTCATGTGTTCCCCGAACGTTCCGGGAAGTATACGGCGGGCGGGGGTCTGAAGGCGGAAGGCAAAAGGCGGAAGGCAAAAAGGCAGAAATGCACCGCTTCTGCCTTCAGATGGTCACGAACCGGCCCAGGGCGACAGCCATCCCCATCCCGACCGCCCCAACCACCAGCGCCCCGGCCAGTCCGACGGCGAACGGCTTCAGGCCCACGCCCTGGAACACCTTGAAGCTGGTGTTCAGCCCGACGGCGGCCATGGCGGTGCCAAGGAAGAGCTGCGAAGCCCAGAAATCGCCCACCCAGGCGGTCAACCAGCGCCACCCGGACGCGTCGAGCACCCCATAGGCCGCGCCGGACGAGCCGAGCGTTGCATCCCCGACAGAGCGCACCACCGCCATCGCCAGGAAGCCGAGGACGAAGCCCGGCACGAACTGAGTCCACGAAAGCGTCATCGCGTGCCGGTGCCCGTGCGTGGACCGCACGTGCATCCACGTGAGGATGGGAATCACCGCTGCCAGGAAGATGTTCCGCGTCAGCTTCGTCACCGTGGCCGTTCTGAGCACGACGTCGTCCGCGTAGATCTGCTTGTAGGTGAGCGCGGCGCCGACCACCTGCGACGTGTCGTGCACGGCGGTGCCGAGAAACAGGCCGATCGTCTCCGAACCAGTGAGCACCGCGTGCGCCAGGTACGGGTAGACGAGCATGCCGAACAGCCCGAACGCCACGACGTTGGCCACCGCGTAGGCGACCTCGCGCTCATCGGCCTCGATGGCGGGCGCCGTCGACACAATGGCCGTCACGCCGCAGATGCTCGTGCCGGCCGCGACGAGGGTGCCCAGCCGCGGCGGAAGTCCCAGCTTGCGGTTGAACCAGGTGACGAAGACGAGGCCGGTGGTGATGGCGGCAATCACTACCGGCAGTCCCGCGAGGCCGAGCTTCAGCACGTCGAAGAAGCTGAGCCGGATGCCGACGAGCACGATGCCCAGCCGGAGCACCGTGGTCGTGGCGAACTTCAGGCCCGGCGTCAGCGACGCGGGCAGCGGCAGCGTGTTTCGCAGCAGCAGGCCGAGCACAATCGCGACCGGCACGCCCGAGACGGGGCTGCTTCCACTCAGGCCCTGGGCGGCGAGGATGGCGCCGCCGATGCGATCGGCCAGCCAGAATCCCACGACCATCACGGCGACCGCCGCGACGAGCCCGGGCAGGTTCTTCGTCAAGGGTCAGCCCGCTCCTACTGCTGGATGGCCTTGAGCTGGAAGAACTCGTCCAGGGCCAGCGGTCCGATCTCGCGCCCGACACCGGACTTCTTGTAGCCGCCAAAGGGCGCCAGCGGGTTGTAGCGGCCGCCGTTGACGTCCACCTGCCCTGTCCGCAGCTGCCGGGCGACGGCCATCGCACGCTCCTTCGTCCCGCTCCACACGCCGCCGGCCAGGCCATAGATGGAGTCGTTCGTGATGCGAATCGCCTCCGCCTCGGTGTCGTAGGGGATGACCGACAGCACCGGCCCGAAGATCTCCTCCTGCGCGATGGTCATCGACGGGGACACGTTCGAGAAGATCGTCGGCTCCACGTAGTAGCCGGTCGGCAGCGAGGCCGGCCGGCCCCCGCCGACGACGAGCGTCGCGCCCTCGGCCCGCCCCTTCTCGATGTAGCCGAGCACGATTTCGCGCTGTCTGGCGGACGACAGCGGGCCCAGCCTGGTGTCCGGGTCGAAGGGATCGCCCAGCGTGAGCTTCGCCAGCTGTGCCTTCGCGAGCTCCACGGCCTCGTCGTGCCGGACGCGGGGCACCAGCATCCGTGTCCACGCCGAGCACGTCTGCCCGGAGTTCTGCATGCAGTTGTTCACGCCCGCCGGAACGGCCTTGTCGAACGGCGCGTCGTCGAGCACGATGAAGGCGGATTTCCCGCCGAGCTCGAGGCACACCTTCTTGATGTCGTCCCCCGCGAGCGCCGCCACGCGCCGGCCGGCCCGGAGGGAGCCGGTGAAGCTGACCATGTCCACGCCGGAGTGCGTCACGATGGCCTCGCCCACCACGGGCCCATCTCCGGAGACGATGTTGAGGACCCCGGCGGGCAGGCCAATCTCATGCGCGGCCTCGGCCAGCATGAACGCGCTCAGCGGCGCAGCCTCCGCGGGCTTGAGGACCACCGTGCAGCCGGCCGCCAACGCCGGCCCGATCTTGCAGACCACCTGGTGCAGGGGATAGTTCCACGGCGTGATGCACCCGACCACGCCGACCGGCTCCTTGACGACGAGCGAGTTGCCCAGCTCTTCCTCGAGCTTCGCGTTCCGGATGAAGCGTGCGTTCATCCCGACCATCATCACGGGGAACTCGGCCTGCACCTTCTTCGAGTACCCGATGGCGGTGCCCACCTCGTGCGAGATGGCCTCCGCAATCTGCGGCACGCGCGGCTTGAGGGCGGCGGCGAGCTTCTCGAGCCACTGGGCGCGCTCCTCCACCGGAACCTGGCTCCACGACCCGAATGCGCGGCGCGCAGCCTTCACGGCATGGTCCACGTCCTCGGCGCTGCCGCGGGGCACGCGACCCACGACCTGCTCGGTGGCGGAAGAGAGGACCTCGATGGTGTCGGCGCCGGACGGGGCCTGCCAGTCGCCGTCGTAGTAGTGCTTGTCGTGGGAATGCATGGGCATACAATTGTAGTCCTCACTCATCATGAACATCTCAGGACGCACTTTCATCGTGACTGGCGGCGCCTCGGGCCTGGGGCGCGCTGCGGCAGAGGCCATCCTGGCGGCGGGCGGCAACGCCGTGCTGTTGGACGTCAACGCCGAAACCGGCAAGGCCGCCGAGCAGGCGCTCGGCGCGCAGGCACGGTTCGCGCAGGCGGACGTCACCAGCGAGGAGCAGGTCAAGGCGGCAGCGGATCTGGCCGTCTCGGCCTTCGGCAATCTCTACGGTGTGGTGAACGCCGCGGGCATCGGCCCCGCCGCCAAGGTCCTTGGCAGGAACGGCCCGCACCCGCTGGATCTCTTCGAGAAGACGGTCCGCGTGAACCTGGTGGGCACGTTCAACGTGATCCGCCTCGCGGCGGCGGTGATGGCGCAGAACACGCCGCTCGAGACCGGCGAGCGCGGCGTGATCATCAACACGGCCTCGATCGCCGCCTTCGACGGCCAGATTGGACAGCCGGCCTACGCGGCGTCCAAGGGCGGCATCGTCGGGCTCACGCTGCCGGTGGCACGCGAGTTCGCGGCGCTCGGCATCCGCTGCGTGACCATCGCGCCCGGCATCTTCGACACGCCGCTGCTGGCGGCACTGCCTGAGGCCGCTCGGGTGTCGCTCGGCCAGCAGGTGCCGTTCCCGTCCCGGCTGGGCCGCCCCGCCGAATACGCCGCGCTCGCGCGGCACATCATCGAGAACGAGATGCTGAACGGCGAGGTCATCCGCATCGACGGCGCGCTCCGCATGGCGCCCAGATAGGGACAAGAAACCACTACGACACGAAGGGAATCACGAAGGACACGAAGTTCTCCGGGAGAGTCGCGCGTGACACCCCCGAAATGACGTCGTGCCGCCCTTCGAGTTCTTCGTGTCTTCGTGGTTTCGTGTTACTGCGACAGCAGTTCGCGCGCGGCGGTAACGAGGGCGGCCGAGTCGCCCTGGAGTCCGCCCCCTTGAGCCAGGTCCGGCCTGCCGCCGCCCTTCCCGCCGAACTGCCCCACCAGCGCCTTCAGCACCGCGCCCGCATCCACGCCCGCGTTCGCGTGGCGCGCGACGACGGCCAGCGCGGGCGAGGTGGC
Source organism: Acidobacteriota bacterium (assembly GCA_020851565.1). GTDB lineage: Bacteria > Acidobacteriota > Vicinamibacteria > Vicinamibacterales > UBA2999 > VFZN01. The sequence goes on from JADZCN010000168.1 coordinate 12,561, forward strand.
GCTGAACAGCGCGACCGCGGCGCCGGGCTCGCTGGCGGCCGCGGCGGCCATCGCCTTCAGCCCCGCCGCATCCAGGTCCGCCACGGCTTCCACGATCACGAGCCGGGATCCGACGCGCGTACCGCGGTCCACCAGCGCCCTGGCCTCGTAGCCCGCCAGCTTCTCCTGCGCGGCACGCAGCGCGCGCTGCAGGGCCTTGTTCTCGCCCTGCAGGCGCTCGATGCCTTCGGCCAGTTCCTCCGGCGTCAGGGACAGGTGCTTCACGGTCGCGGCCAGCGCGTCGCGCCAGAGATCGAACCGCCGGCGGACCCGTCCGCCACAAAGGAAGTGCAGCCGCGAGCCGCCCCTGAACTTCTCCCACCCGCTGGCGGCGATGATCCCAATGCCGCCCGTGCGGGCGACGTGCGTGCCGCCGCACGCGGAGAGGTCGAAATCGGCGACCTCGATCACGCGCAGCGTGCCGCCCCGGGCCGGCTCCTTCCTCAGGGGCAGGGCGGCGGCCTCCTGCTCCGACACGAACCGTACGCTCACCGGGCGGTCCTCCCAGACGATGCGGTTGGCCTCGTCTACGGCTCGCGCGACATCGGCGGCCGAGACCTCGCGAGCCAGATCGATCGAGCACGACTCGGCGCCCAGGTGAAAGCTCTCGGTCCGGTTCGAGAACAGCCGGTCGAAGGCCGCCGACAGCACGTGCTGCCCCGTGTGCTGCTGCATGTGGTCGAACCGCCGGGCCCAGTCGATGGTGCCCGTCACCACGCTCCCCGGCTCGAGCGCCCGGTCAGTGACGTGCAGCACGCGCCCATCGTCCTCGTCGATGACGTCCTGCACGCGCGCATCGCCCAGCGTGCCGGTGTCGAAGGGCTGGCCGCCGGACGTCGGGTAGAAAGCCGACGCCGCCAGCTCCACCGCGTACGAGGCGGGAATGCCTGCGGCGGGCGCTGAACGGGCCACGCAGGCGACCACGCGTCCCTCGAACGTGGTGCGATAGGCATCGGAGTAATAGAGGCGCTCGGTCTTCATCGTGTCGGAAGCTCGAAATAGAAGATGGCGCCGCCGGTGTGGGAGCGCCGGTAGCCGATCTCGCCACCGTGGGAGGTGATGATGCCGTAGCTGACCGACAGCCCCAGTCCCGTACCCTCTCCGACGGGCTTGGTGGTGAAGAACGGCTGAAACAGCTTGGCCTCGTCCATGGGCGGCACGCCGTCGCCGTGGTCTTCCACTTCGAGGCGCGCCGAGTTGCGCCCGTCGCTCGTGCGGATCTTCACGCGGCGCCTCGGCACGTCGAGCACTTCCACCGCCTGCTCGGCGTTGATCAGGAAGTTCAGCACGACCTGCTGCAGCTCGGTGAACACCGCCGAGACGCTCGCCTCGGACTGATCCTCGATGTCCAGGCGAATGCCTTGTGACTCGATCTTGCGTTGACGCAGCTCCAGGACCGAGGCCACCACGTCGCTCAGCTTCACGGGCGAGGGCTCGGAGGTCTGCCGTCCGAATCTCTGGAGGTTCCTGATGATGCCGCTGGCACGCGCGCTCTCGCGGCGGATCAGTGACAGGTCCTGCCGCACGGGCTCGGGCACGTCCTTGTGCAGCTGCAGCAGCTCGGCAAAACCCATGATGGCCTGCAGCGGGTTGTTCAGCTCGTGTGCGACCCCAGAGACGAGTACGCCGATGGCGGCCAGCCGTTCCTGCCGGATGAGTTGCCGCTGCAGCGACTCCTTCTCCTCCCGGACCCGCCGCTCCTCTGACATCTGCGCCGCCACCGCCTCCTGCGCCTCACGAAGGCTGTTGATCATGCCCACGATGCCGGTGTGGAGCTGGTCGATTTCGCTTGAGCCGAAATGCCTGGGTTCCAGGGGAGAAAGGTCCCCTTTCGCCACTCGCTCCGCGGCGCGCCCCACCTCGTGCAGCGCCGCCAGCCACCGGTGAACCAGAAAGAGCCCCAGCCCCAGGATCACGCCCATCGCGCCCAGCACGATGGTGAAGTCACGCCGGTAGATCGGCACGGTACGGGCCGCCGCCACCGCGGTCGGGATGCCCACGCTCACGAGCCATGGCCCGCGTTCGACGACGGCGTTGCCAAAGACGCGCTCGACGCCATCCACGCCGGTGCGGAGGTCCCTGCCTGGCACCTCGCGCAGGGGCCGAAGCGTCGCGGGGGTGCCTTCGACCGGACGACCCACGTAGCGGCTGGACTCGAGGCTGCGCGCCACCACGACGCTCCGCTCGTCGGTGACGGTGATCACCGAGCCCGCCGGCAGCGGGATCCGTCTCAGCACGACCTCCAGGAGCTCGAGGTGCACGGCCAGGCCCAGCACGCCGACAATGGTCCCCTGGTCGTTGATGATCGGATGCGCCAGGACGATGGAGTGCGCCCGGCTGTCGGGCGACCCGAGCAGGGGGCTTGCGGCCGATCGGCCGCTGGCGGCCACGCCCGCCAGCCACTCGCGGGAGAGCTGCCCCTCAACGTCCTCCGCGGGAGGCAGGACCCACGACACCGACCGAGCGCCGGCGTCGGCAACGACGGCGTTCAGGAAACCGCGCTCGGGTTCCGTCAGCGGCCGCAGCACCCGCGCGGGCGCCCCCGGCGCGAGCCGCTGCAGGTCCGGATGCCGCGCGGCGGTCTCGGCCACCGAGTCGGCGGCCTGGATGTTGCGCTCGAGATACGCCACGACGGTCGAGGTCATGGCTGTCGCCTCGTCCTGGAGCTGACGCACCTGTTCCTCGTAGGTGAGCCGGGACGCGTAGAACAGCGCGGCGATGACGACCAGCGTCAGCGCGGCGCTGATGGCGAGGACCTGCTGCCGCAGCGAGACCACCATGATCAGCGCGCGAGCGGCCGACCCGCCGGATCGGGCACGCCCGCGGCGGCAAAGCCCGTCGCCCGCAGCTGGCAGCTGTCGCAGTGCCCGCACGGAGCGCCGTCCGGCGCAGGATCGTAGCAGCTGATGGTCAGGCCATAATCGAGCCCGAGAGCCATGCCGAGGCCGATGATCTCGGCCTTCGTCATCCGCATGAGCGGCGCGTGAACCGTGAGCGCGCGCCCCTCGACACCGGCGCGCGTGGCTACGCGCGCCAGCCGCTCGAAGGCATGGATGAACTCGGGGCGGCAATCCGGATAGCCCGAGTAGTCCAGGGCGTTCACGCCGATGAAGATGTCAGAGGCGCCCAGCACCTCGGCCCAGCCGAGCGCAATGGACAGGAAGATGGTGTTGCGGGCAGGCACGTACGTGGACGGGATGCCGGTGGCATCCACCTGGCGATCCCTCGGCACGGGGATGTCGGGTGAGGTGAGCGACGAGCCACCGATGGCCGACAGGTCGAGATCCAGCACGAGATGGCGCGACACCCCCAGGTGCGTGGCCACGCGGCGCGCTGACTCGATTTCGAGCTGGTGCCGCTGCCCGTACCTGAAGCTGAGCGCGAAGAGCTCGAACCCATCCCGGCGGGCGACGGCGGCTGCCGTGTAGGAATCGAGGCCCCCGCTCAGGAGGACGACCGCAGGGGTCATGGCGTCACATTGTACGCAAAGTCAGGAGGGCGGCCTTCGCTTCTCACTTCTCGCTTCCTAGACGCCCCGCGTCTGGGCATCCCAGATGTACTTGTGGAGCTGCAGCTGCACGCGAACCGGCAGCCGATCGGCGAGCACCCATTCTGCCAGCTGCCGGGGATGGAGCTCGCCGTGGACGGGCGAGAAGAGCACGGCTCCGCAGCGTTCCGCCAGCCGCTCTCGGCTCACCACGTCGCGCGCGAACTCGTAGTCCGCGCGATCGGCAATGACGAACTTCACCTCGTCGCGCGGTGTCAGCAGCGCGATGTTGGACCAGTCGTTCTTCTCGACCTCGCCCGAGCCCGGGCACTTGATGTCCATGACGCGAATCACGCCACCCGGCACGCCAGCGATGCTGCGGTGGCCGCCGGTCTCGATCATCACGGTCTTGCCCGACGCGAGCAGGCGCTCCATCAGGCGCACGACATCGGCCTGAAGCAGCGGCTCGCCGCCCGTGATCTCCACGAGGGGGCACCCATGGCCCTCTACGGCCTGCACGACGTCGTCCACCGACATCTTCCGCCCTTCGTGAAACGCGTACGGCGTGTCGCACCAGCGGCAGCGCAGGTCGCAGGCCGTCAGCCGCACGAACACGCAGGGCTCTCCCGCGTGGGTGGACTCGCCCTGGATCGAATGGAAGATCTCGTTGATGGTCAGCACCGGCGCAACCTGAATCCATAATTGTAGAACGCGCCATGGACCTGCGCATCGGCACCTCCGGCTGGCACTATCCCGATGGTCGCGGGACCTGGGACGGCATCTTCTACCCCGGGCCCGGGGACCGGCAACGCGGCTTCGACGAGCTCGCCTTCTATGCCGAGCGCTTCAACACGGTGGAGGTGAACAGCACGTTCTACGGCCAGCCTCGCCCCGCCGTCAGCCTGGGATGGGTCCGCCGCACGCCGCCACACTTCGAGTTCTCGGTGAAGCTGTTCCAGAAGTTCACCCACCCCGCGACGGCCGCCGACGCCTCCCCCGTGTCCCGGGCCGACGTGGACGCCTTCAAGGCCGGGATCGAGCCGCTGGCCGCCGCCGGCCGGCTGGGCGCGCTGCTGGTGCAGTTCCCGTCGCGGTTCCACGACACGCCCGAAGCGCGCGAGTACCTGGCCTGGCTGCTCCGCACGTTCGGCGCCTACCCGCTCGCGGTGGAGCTCCGCCACCGTTCGTGGAGCGACACCCGGCAGGAGACCGAGCACCTGCTGGCCACCGTGGATGCCGCCTGGGTGCAGATCGACGAGCCGAAGTTCGAGTCGTCCATCCGGCAGGACCTGGCACCGAACTCCCCGCGGCTCATGTACGTGCGGATGCACGGCCGGAATGCCGCCCAGTGGTGGACGCACGAGCAGGCCGAGGATCGCTACAACTACCTGTACGGCGAGAAGGAGCTCGCGCCCATCGTCGAGAAGTTGAGAGCGGCGAGGGCCCAGGTGCGGAAGCTCTATCTCTACATGAACAACCACTTCGCCGCGCAGGCCGTCGCCGACGCGACGATGGTGCGCCACCTGATCGGGCAGCCGGTGACGGCGCGGATGCCTGGCGAGCTGGTGGCGCGCTACCCGATGCTCGAGGGGAAGGTCGCTATTTTGCCCCCCGCACGGTTACTCTGACGATGCGATCGGTGACCGCGAGCTTGCTCACCACGTCCATGCCCGAGATGACCTTCCCGAACACGGTGTACTGACCATCGAGCCTCGGCTGCGGCGCGAGTGTCACGTACCACTGGCTGTCCGCCTTGCTGGCATCGCCGGCGTGCGCCATCGCGACAGCGCCGCGCACGTGCGTGCGGGTCTTGGTGATCTCCGCCACGCCGATGGGCGTGCCGCTGCCCCCGCGGCCCCAGTCGGCCTGCTTGGTCATGTCGCGCGTGGCCGGGTCGCCCAGCTGCATCACGAAATTGGGCACCACGCGGTGCACGCGCTGGCCGTTGTAGAAGCGCTTGTTCACCAGCTCGACAATCCTGGCGACGGTCTTCGGCGCCTCGTTGGGGTAGGTCTCGAACTCGAAGGAGCCCTTCACGGTCTCCACGACGATCACCGGGCCGGCGCCCGGGGACGTGGCAGCGGGCGCGGCCTGCGCCCTCGCGTGCGATGCACTCATCAGCACGAGCGTGCCACAGAAGACGGCAAACAGGGTCGTTCCGAATGCTCTGGTCATCATGTGCGTCGGTTCCGGTTGGGCCGCGCCGGCATCGGCCGGCGCCTGGTTGACGAGGCGTCCATGGCCGCCTGCGCGCGCGCGTCGAGGCGCGGGCATGTGTCGGCAATGGCGCACGCCCCGCATCGAGGATACACCGGTCGGCACACGTTCTGCCCCCAGGTGACCAGGTAGAGGTTGATGTAGGGCCACCAGCGGGCATCCGTGTTCCGGTAGAGGGCCTGCTCGGTCTGTTCGGGCGTCTTCGTCTGCACCCAGCCCATCCGGTTGGAGATGCGGTGCACGTGCGTGTCGACGCAGATATGGCGATGGCTCTGGAAGGCCAGGATCAGCACCAGCGTGGCGGTCTTCCGCCCCACGCCCGGCAGCGTGACGAGCTCCTCGAGCGTCCCCGGCACCCGGCCGCGGAACCGGGTGGCCAGCACCTCCGCGGTCGCCTTCACGTGGCGGGCCTTGTTCCGGTAGAAGCTCACGGGGTAGATCAGCTCCTCGATCTCCTTCACGGAGAGCTTCGCCATGCCCTTTGGCGTGCGGGCACGTCGGAAGAGCCGGGTGGACGCCGCGTGCGTCGTCGCGTCCTGCGTGCGTGCCGAGAGCAGCGTGGCGATGAGAACCTGGAAGGGATCTTCCTGCTGGCTCTCCGAGATCTTCTCGATGGCCGGCAGCTCCATGCCGTCGATCTCGCGCGCCAGCGTGCGCATCACGTGTTCGACGACGGCGGGTTTCGGGCGTTTCATCTGTGAGACAGTCCTCGAGCACTCACGATTTCAAGACCTCAAGACCTCAAGACCTCAAGACCTCGAGACCTCGAGACCTCAAGACTTCAAGACTTCAAGGCCTCTCGGTCTCCCTCTACACGGGCGTCAGGGCGGGCTTCCCCTCCAGCACGGCCAGCGCGTTGGACACGGCAAGGTCGGCCATCGCCGTCCTCGTCTCGGTCGTGGCACTCGCCAGGTGGGGAATCAGCAGCACGTTCTCGAGCGGCAGCAGGTCCGGGTGGACAATGGGCTCGCGCTCGTACACGTCCAGCGCCGCCCCGGCGATGCGCCCCTCTCTCAACGCCCAGGCCAGCGCCGCCTCGTCCACCACGGGCCCGCGCGCCGTGTTGATGAGATACGCGGTCCGCTTCATGCGGAGGAGCGCCTTCTGGTCGATCAGGTGCCGGGTCTCGTCGGTCATCGGGCAGTGCAGCGAGACCACGTCGGAGGTCGCGAGCAGGCGATCGAGCGGCATGTGCTCGGCACCGGGCAGGTCGACCGGTCTCCTCGCGCTGTAGACGACGCGCATGCCAAAGGCCGGCGCCTTCTCGGCCACCGCCTGCCCGATGCGCCCCATGCCCACGATGCCGAGCTGCTTGCCGCGGAGCTCCATGCCGAGCATGTAGTCCAGGCCCCAGCCCTGCCACTTCCCCGCGCGCACGACCCGCTCACCTTCACCCAGGCGACGGGTGACGGCCAGGATGAGCCCCCACGTGAAGTCCGCGCAGGCGTTGGTCAGCACGTCCGGCGTGTTCGTGGCGACCACTCCGCGCGCGCGGCAGGCCGCGACATCGATGTTGTTGTAGCCCACGGCGACGTTCGCCACGACCTTGAGCGATGGCCCCGCGGCATCGAGCACCGCGGCGTCCACCGTGTCGGTGAGCAGGCACACCAGCGCGTCCTTGCCCGCCACGCGCGAGAGCAATTCCTCTCGAGGTATCGCCTCGCGACCGGTCCAGAGATCCAGGGAACACGACGCCTCGAGGCGCGCGATCACCGAGGACGGAAGCCTGCGGGTGACGAGAATGCCCGGTTTCACCTACGTCCCCTCACGCACCCGTTCGCACCTGCCGCACCTGCCCGCACCCGTCCTAGTGTCCATGGCACTGACAGTAGCCGCAGTGATTGCACCGGACCGCCGGCTCGATCACGCACATCACGTCGTCCGCGGCACGAGGGATGGCGTAACGGGCGAAGCCGATCGGCACCGCGGCCGCCGGGGGCGGGCCCGACGCAGCCGGCGCCTGTGGCTGTGGCCCCAGGTGTCTCGCGATGGCGCTTCGCACGAGCTGGCGAATCTCGTCGTCGGTCATGGCGGGCAGGTGGGCACGATCACTGCTCCGGCTCCACGTCCACGTGGTCCACGATGCCCACGATGGCAGCATCCACGGGTGACAGCCTCCGTCCCAGGGCTTCTCCGGCGGCGCGCCCCTCGAGCACCACGATGACGCGCTCGCTGACACCGGCGCCCACCGAGTCGATGGCCATGAGCGTGGCTCCTCGCGCCTCGCCCGAAGGCGTCTCCGGCTGCACGAGCAGGAGCTTCGCGCCTTCGAACTGGGGGCGCTTCATCGTCGACACGACCTGGCCGACGACGCGGGCGAGGATCATCGGCGGTCTCCTGACGCCGGGACTGAAGTCCCGGCGCTCCGTACCGCCTCGGTGCCGGCGCGCCGTTTCGCCCGGCCCCCGACACTGCGTTCCGCCGTCTGCCCGGCGCGCCGAGACGGCCTGACCACTGCATCGCGTTCCCCTGTCGTCCAGTGATCGACGATGCCGACGATGCCGGCATCGGCCGGCACCTCGACGGGATGAAAGGGAAAGCTGGCTTCCTTGCCGCGCACGAAGAAGACGTGCTCGCCGGCGCCCGCGCCGACCGAGTCCACCGCGACGAGCGGGCGCCCGACGGCCTCGCCATCGGCGCCGAGCGGCTGCACGAGCAGCAGCGTGATGCCGCCGAACGAGGGATCCTTCCGTGTGGCGACGACGTCGCCGATGACGCGGGCGAGCTGCATGACGCTACTCCTGCACGTCCACGTGATCGATGATCCCGACCACGACGGCGTCCACAGGGCAGTCCTTCATGCCCGAGGCCATGCGTGCAGAGCTGCCGCTGACGATGAGCACGGTCTCGCCGACGCCGGCGTCCACGGTGTCGACGGCAACCAGGTAGTTGCCCTCGGCCTTGCCGCGCGGGTCCACGGGCCGCGCCAGGAGCAGCTTGTTGCTGACCAGGCGTGGGTCCTTGCGGGTCGCCACGACGGTGCCGACGATGCGCGCGAGAAGCATGGCCGCGGCCCGACGGGCCTAGCTCTTCGCGTTGGCCTTGCCGATGGGCAGGACGTCTTCGAGGTTGGCGTGCGGGCGAGGAATGACGTGCACCGAGACCAGCTCACCCACGCGGCGTGCCGCGGCGGCGCCCGCGTCAGTGGCCGCCTTCACGGCCGCCACATCGCCGCGCACGATCGCGGTCACGTAGCCGGCGCCGATCTTCTCCCAGCCCACCAACGTCACCTTGGCGGCCTTGACCATGGCGTCGGCCGCTTCGATCATCGCGACCAACCCCTTGGTTTCGACCATGCCCAGTGCTTCGCCCATTCGCTCCTCCGCGAGGTCCTGGGGTCCTGAGGTCCTGGGCCAGCCGGACTCCAAGACCTCAAGGCTTCAAGACCTCAAGACCTCAAACCTATCGCAACTGCCTCACCGCATCCTCTATCAGCGCGGTGAGTTCACGGTATGTTAGCCGAATCTCGGCATCCCTGCCGGGGGCCATGGCTGCCGGCCGGCCCGGGCTGTCGGGCACCAGCCGCGCCCCCACGGCCTCCGGCGCCTGCACCACCTGGCATTCCAGCTGCCCACCCGACACGGGCGCCGTCGTCTCGTCGGTGCAGATTGGCGCCGGCGACGCGATGCCGTACATCCCGCGCAGCCCCTGCAGGCGATCCACCTCGCCCCTCGACAGGAGATGCTCGCGGCCGAGCGTGCGCGCCACGAGGCTGATCGTGGCGAAGTGCTCGATGGTTTCCATGCGGTAGTACGCCGCGTAGACATCGCCCGCCACCGCCAGCGCGCCGTGATTGGCGAGCAGCAGCCCGTCGTGCGCCTTGATGTACTTGCGGACGGCCGCCGGCAGCTCCTCGGTGGAAGGCGTGGCGTACTCGGCGATGGGAATGCTCCCGAGGGTGGTGATCACTTCGGCCAGGACGGCCCGATCGAGCGGGATGCCCGCCACGGCGAAGCCGGTTGCGGTCGGGGGGTGGGCATGGACCACGGCCCGCACGTCCGGGCGGTTCCGGTACACCTCGAGGTGCATCTTGAGCTCGGACGACGCGTTGCGCTCGCCGGCGAGCTTCTTCCCGTCGAGATCGGTGACGACCATCATGTCCGGGGTCATGAACCCCTTGGAGACGGCCGTGGGCGTGGTGATGAGCCGCCCGTCGTCCAGGCGCACGCTGATGTTCCCGTCGTTCGACGCGACGTAGCCGCGGTGCCAGAGGCGGCGCCCGCACTCCACGATGTCCGCCCGGATCTGCTCTTCGGTTCGTGCCGCCATCTCACGCCGCGTACTTCGCGCGGCACTCCTCGGAACAGAAGTACAGGGCCTGCCCGCGGCCGACGCCGCTGATGGCCTTCTCGGGCACGACGTACGTGCCGCAGACGGGACACTGCGCCATCTTCACGGCGGTGGGCTGGGACGGCGTCCGGCGCCCGCCGGGCGCGCCGGGTCGTGCGTCTCCTGATGCCCCACGCGCCACGCCCTCCAGCAGGCGCCAGGCGGCGCGAGCCAGGAACATGAAGAAGAGGAAGAGGAGCAGCGTGCGGAGCAGCACGGCTACTTGTCTCCGGTGGCACCCGTCGGATGAGCGTTCTTCAATCCTTCGAGGCCCTTCTGGGCTGCCTGGCCCTCCGGGCTGTTGGGTGCAATGGCCACCACCTGCTCCCACGCCTGGGCCGCGCCCTGGAGGTCCTGTTTGCCGAAGGCGCGGACGATACCCATGTTCAGGAGTGTCTTGGTGTGCTTCGGATCGATCGAGAGCGAATGCTCGAACTGCTTGATCGCGCGGTCCGGCTGGTTGGTGTAGTAGTAGGCCACGCCGAGGTCCGTGGACAGGTTGGGGTCGCCGCCGTTGAGCGCGAACGCCTGCTCGTACCACGAGATGGCCTGCGGATACTGCTCGGCGTCGAAGTACATGTTGCCGAGCTGCACGCGCGGCTGCGCGTCCTTCGGGTTCTGCTGGGCCACGGATTCGAGCGCCCGCACGCGCTCCTGATCCAGCGGAATCGCCTGGCTGCCCGGCTGCTGGGCCGCGCCCTGGCCGGCCGCCGCCTGCGCCACGGGCGCAACGGGCACGGTGGTCCTCGCCTGCTGGCTGCCCAGGACCCAGCCGACGATCACGCCGAACAGCACGCCAGCCACCGCAAACACAATCGAATCAGCTCGCATCGCCACTCGTCAGGATAGCAACCTCTGGTGGAGCCAGTCCACCAGGGCCCGCGCCAGGACGGGATCCGCGGCCAGCAGCTGGGTGCCGTGCGCCGGCACGGTGCTGAGTTGCTGGTCACGCGGGACGGTCGAGCTCTCGGTCAGCTCCTTCAGGGTTCGCAGCGCATACGGATCCTCGGTGCTGCACGCCAGCCAGATGCCTCGATCTCCCAGTTTCCGCATCACGTCGGTGCCCGCACGCAGGCCCCGGTAGTCGAGGCTGGGCGACACCGCGGCGGCAACGCGCACCAGCGGCTGCTCGACCGCGGCCAGCAGCGCCAGGCTCGCGCCGAGCGAGGCACCCACGAGGCCCACCGCATCCGGCCGCACGCCAGGTCGTGCTGCCAGCCACTGCACGGCGGCGCGCACGTCCTGCACCATCTCCCCGAGCGCGCCCGCCGAGCCGCCCGAGGCGCCGTGCCCGCGCAGGTCGATGGCCAGCGCCGTGATGCCCCGCCGCTCCAGCTCCTGGGCCAGCGAGTCCCAGTCGGCCTTCGAGCGGGACAGCATGTGGACCAGGACCACTGCGGGCGCCGGCCGCGAGGCCGCCTCGTACAGCTGGCCCGCGAGGCTCGTGCCGTCGAGGGACGCCAGCGTGACGGGCCGGCCCGCCGCGTCCGACGCCCACGGGATGGCCAATGTCAGAAGGGCCAGTGCCCACAGCCGCCGGTACCGGCCAGGACGCGCCCGCATCAGACGTGGGCTCCCCGGAGCGCCGCCAGGTAGTCGGTGACGGCGCGGCGCAAGCCGACGAACAGGGCGTGGCTGATCAACGCGTGGCCAATCGACACCTCGTCCAGGTGCGGCAGCGCATGGAAGATCGTCAGGTTGCGAAGGTCGAGGTCGTGACCGGCGTTCACCCCCAGGCCCTCCTCGTGCGCGATGCGCGCCGCCGCCGCGTACTGCTCGAAGGACGACCCGGCCGTGTCGGGCCCGCGCTCGAACGCCCGGGCGAAGGGCTCGGTGTAGAGCTCGACGCGGTCGGCGCCGAGCCGGCGTGCCCACCGGATGGGCTCCGGCTCCGGATCCACGAAGACACTGACGCGGATGCCCTCGCCCTTCATGCGCGCGATGACGTCGCCCAGCACCTCCGGCGGCGTGGAGGCGGACCAGCCGGCCTGGCTGGTGATCTCGCCGGGCAACACGGGAACCAGCGTGCACTGGTCGGGCCGGACCGCCATGACCATCGCGACGAGGTCGGGGCGCGGGTCGCCTTCGATGTTGAACTCGATGGTCCCCCTGAGGGGGGCGAGCTCGTCGGCAATTTCCCGGACGTCCCGCCGCGTGATGTGCCGCTCGTCAGCGCGCGGGTGGACCGTGATGCCGGGCGCGCCCGCGTCGATGCACACCCGCACGGCCTCGATGACCGATGGCAGCCGGCCGCCACGCGAATTGCGAATGGTGGCGACCTTGTTCACGTTGACGGACAGCTTTGGGTGCATGGGTGCAGGGTGCATGGGTGCAGGGGTGCAGGGGGCACGCGCCATCACGCGAGGTGCGCGCGGACCACCCCGGCAATCTCCTCCGCCCAGGCCTTGATCTCCTCGTCGTGCCGGCCCTCGATCATGATGCGCAGCAGCGGCTCCGTCCCGGAATAGCGGATGAGCAGGCGGCCCTGTCCGTCCACGCTCGCCTCCACGCGGCGGACAGCGTCGGCGATGGCGGGCACGCGCATGTAATCGGCACGCTCGCGCACGCGCACGTTCACCAGGACCTGCGGGTAGGTGACCAGCGCCGAGGCAAGATCGGCGAGTTCCCTCCCGGTCGCGGCCATGATGCGCAGCACCTCGAGCGCGGTGCCGATGCCGTCACCGGTCATCAGGTGCTCGGCGAAGATGATATGGCCCGACTGCTCACCGCCGAGAGCCAGCCCGCGCCGCCGCATCTCCTCCATGACGTACTTGTCGCCCACCGGGCACCGGGCCATCCCGATGCCACGCTCCCTGAGCGCGATCTCCAGGCCGATGTTGCTCATGACGGTGGCGACCAGCGCGTCACCCGGAAGCCGGCCCTCGCGCATCAACTGCTCCCCCGCGATCAGCAGCACGGCGTCGCCGTCCACGACGTGCCCACGATGATCCACGAACAAGGCGCGGTCGCCATCGCCGTCGAAGGCGATGCCGAGCCGGGCGCCGGTACTCACCACCCGCTCGCGGGCCGCCGCCAGGTGCGTGGACCCACAGTGCAGGTTGATGTTCCGGCCATCGGGCGCAACGCCGATGGCCTCCACCTCGAAGCCCAGCGATCGGAAGAATGCCGGCGCCATCAGCGCGGTCGCGCCATTGGCGCAGTCGAGGACGAGGCGCGAGCCCTGCAGCGGACCGGCGTCGCCGAGGATGCGCCGCGCGTGGTCCAGGTACGCCGCCGAGAGATCCCGGCAGGTGACGGCGGGCGTGGCGCCGGCCTTCACCTGCCACGACCCGTCGTGCACGACCGACTCGATCCGCGCCTCGACCGGCTCGGCCAGTTTCTCGCCCGAGCGCGAGAACACCTTGATGCCGTTGTCCTCGAACGGATTGTGCGAGGCCGAGATCACGATGCCGGCATCGAAGCCGCCGCCCGGGGTGAGGTAGGCCACGGCCGGGGTCGGCAGGATGCCCGCGCTCACCACTTCCGCGCCCTCGCCCGTCAATCCGCGGGCCAACTCTTCTTCGATCCACGTGCCGGACTCGCGCGTGTCGCGCCCGACCAGCACGCGCATCGGGCCGTTTCCTCCGTCCCGCGCCCGCACCAGGGCCGCGCCCACCCGCGAGACCGTCTCGCGATCCAGCGGTGCCGCGCCGGCCCTGCCGCGTATGCCATCGGTTCCGAACAGTTTCATGGCTTCACCGGAGCAATCGTCACCGTCACGGTGACGGTCTGCGGCGACCGGACCCGAACCGAGGGGTCGATCACGCCTACCGTCACCACCTCCTGGACCGTGTCCCGCCGGTCGGCCACCGAGATCGGCTCGGTAATGGCCTCGCGGAGCTGCTTCAACGCGCTGGCCGGCCCGGCGACCTCGATGGTCTCGGGCTCGGACCGCACGGCGGTCACCTCGAAGCCGGCTGCCGGCCGGCCGTCGATGGTCGGCGTCACGCGCACGACCCTGACACCCGATGTCTCGAACTCCAGCGTGAGCGTGGCCGGAGAGACCTGGACCGTCTCGAGCCCATAGGGCGCCTTCACCTGCCCGGGCGTCAGGTGGAAGAGACGCCGTCCGGGACGCGCCGCCCGCAGGTCGATCACGGTGGCCACGTCCCCGGTCGCCATCCGGCTCAGCGTTCCCGAGGACCCCCGCAGCCGCACCTCCACCGTGTCAGGCGGATTGCTGACGATTTCCAGATCGGACGGCAGGTTCTGGAGCTCCACGGGAACGCGCAGTACCCGCTCCACCACGCTGTCGCCGGCCACCACCAGCCACAGCAGCGCGGCAATGAAGATCGACAGCACCTTGAGCCCGAAGTTGCGGATGGAGAGCGACGGCATCAGCTCAACGCGTCGGCCGTCCGCGCCGTGCTCAGCGTGCGCCGCAGCGTGACCAGCGACTTGAGCCGGGCGCGCAGGCGCTCGGCATCCAGGTTACGTTCGAGGGCGCCGTCGAGGATGAGCGAGACGCCGCCGGTCTCCTCGGAGACCACGATGGCCACCGCATCGTTCTCCTCGGTGACGCCCAGGGCGGCCCGGTGCCGCGACCCCAGGTCGCGGCTGAGGCGCGGGTTCACCGACAGCGGCAGGAAGCAGGCGGCTGCCGCGACGCGATCGCCCTGCACGATGACCGCACCATCGTGCAGGGGCGAGGTCGGCTGGAAGATGCTGACCAGCAGGTCGTAGGTGAGCTTCGCATCGAGCGGGATGCCACTCTCGATGAAGTTCCGAAGCCCGACGCGCCGCTCGATCACGATGATGGCGCCCGTCCGCTTCGCCGACAGGGCGCTGGCCGCGACCACCAGCTCCTCGATGGTGTCGTCGTCACTCGCCTGGCGCTCGAAGCGGCGGAAGATCGGGGCCCGGCCCAGGTGCATGAGGGCGCGCCGGATGTCTGCCTGCAGCAGCACGATCGCGGCGAACACCACGTAGCCGACGATGTTGCGGATGAGCCAGTTCAGCGTCTCGAGCTGCAGCCCGAGCGACATGTAGAAGAGGCCGACCACCACCGCGATCCCGATGGCCATCTGCACGGCCCGCGTGCCGCGGATCAGCTTCAGCAGCTCGTACACCACGACCGAGACGATCGCGATGTCGAGAAGGTCCCACCAGGTGACGGCAGGGCGCTGGAGCAGATCGGTGAGCCAGGTCATCTGAAAGGGAGGGGTGGCAGCTGATCCTATCGCAGGACCCGCCACGGGCGGGAAGGCAGCGCGCCCGCCCCCCTCACACCGAAGCGGCGCGGATGGCCTCGGCCACGCGGACCACCTGCACCATCTCGGCGACCCGATGCACGCGGACGATGTGCGCGCCGCCCAGCACGGCGGCGGTGGCGGCCGCCGCGGTGGGCCAGTCGCGCTGGGCGGCTGGCATCGGCCCCGTGGCGGCCGTCATGAACGACTTCCGGGAGGGCCCGACCAGCAGCGGCCGGCCCAGCGCGAGGAGTCGCGACGTGGCCGCCAGGACGCGGAAGCTGTGCTCAGGCCGCTTGGCGAAGCCAATCCCCGGGTCGAGCAGCACGCGGTCCCACGCGACTCCGACCCCCACGGCACGCTCTACGCGCCGCTGCAAGTGCCGCATCACCTCCGCCACCACGTCGTCGTAGGAGGCTTCGGCGTACATGTCCGTGGGCCGGCCCCGCATGTGCATGAGCACGATGGGCACCCCGCGGGCGGCCACGAGGGGCCCCATCGCGGGGTCGGAGTCGAGCGCGCTCACGTCGTTCACCATGGCCACGCCTTCGTCGAGCGCGAAGTTGGCGACCGCGGCCTTGCTGGTGTCGATGGAGAGGGGCACCCGCGCGCGGCCGCCGATGGCGCGCAGCACGGGGCGAAGGCGCGCAATCTCCTCCGCCGCGTCCACGGGCGCCGCTCCGGGTCGCGTGGACTCCGCGCCGATGTCGATGATGTCGGCCCCGGCCTCTTCCATGGCTCGCAAGGTGTCCAGCGCCCGCGCGGGATCGGCGAGCAGGCCGTCGGCCGAGAACGAATCGGGCGTGAGGTTGAGGATGCCCATCACCAGGGCGCGGTCGCCGAGCGTGAGCGGCGAACGACCCGGGAGCGGGATGGAGAAGCGCTGTCGACCCGAATGCGGCACGGTCCGGAACGCGCGCGGATGGGGAGCGCCGGGGCTTCTCAGCCCCGGCGACCAGCTATTCCTGCGTGAGCGGCTTGGGCAGCGGCGCCACCAGCGGCGTCCGCTCCTTCTCCCGCGCGCGATCGCGCGCGGCGTCGCCGGCCTGGGGTGCCGACTCCGGCGCGGTCGGCTCGTCGATGGGCTGGCCGTAGGACAGGCGACGCACCTGATCGGCATCCAGCACTTCGCGGGCGAGGAGCGCGTCCGCGATGGCCACGAGGCGCTGCTTGTGCTCGGTGAGGATCGCGGTCGCGCGGTCGTAGTTGTAGGTGATGATGCGCTTCACCTCGGCGTCGATCTTGAGGGCCGTGTCCTCGCTATAGTCCTGGTGCTGCGCGATTTCGCGGCCGAGGAAGATCTGCTCTTCCTTCTTGCCGAAGGTGAGCGGGCCCATGGCATCGCTCATGCCCCACTCGCAAACCATGCGGCGGGCGAGATCGGTGGCGCGCTCGATGTCGTTGCCGGCGCCCGTCGTGACATCGCCGGTGGTGAGCTCCTCGGCGATGCGGCCGCCCATCAGAATCGCGATCTGATCCATCAGGTAGTCGCGCGAGTAGTTGTGCTTCTCGTCGACGGGCAGCTGCTGGGTGAGGCCCATCGCCATGCCGCGCGGGATGATGGTGACCTTGTGAATGGGGTCGGCGTGCGGCAGCAGCACGCCCAGCAGGGCATGGCCGGCCTCGTGCACGGCCGTGACCTTCTTCTCCTCGTCGGTGACGATCATCGATCGCCGCTCGGCGCCCATCAGCACCTTGTCCTTGGCGAACTCGAAGTCGTACATCGACACGAGCTTCTTGTTGGCGCGCGCGGCCTGCAGGGCCGCCTCGTTCACCAGGTTGGCCAGATCCGCGCCGGTGAAGCCCGCGGTGCCCCGCGCCAGCACGCGGATGTCCACGTCGTCGGCCATCGGGATCTTGCGCGTGTGTACCGCGAGGATGCCCTCGCGGCCCTTCACGTCGGGCCGGTTGACGATGACCCGGCGGTCGAAGCGGCCTGGCCGGAGCAGTGCCGGGTCGAGCACGTCGGGGCGGTTGGTGGCCGCCATCAGGATGACGCCCTCGTTCGACTCGAAGCCGTCCATCTCGACGAGCAGCTGGTTGAGCGTCTGCTCGCGCTCGTCGTGGCCGCCGCCCAGACCTGCGCCGCGGTGCCGGCCCACGGCGTCGATCTCGTCGATGAAGATGATGCAGGGCGCGTTCTTCTTGCCCTGCTCGAAGAGGTCGCGGACGCGCGAGGCGCCGACACCGACGAACATCTCGACGAAGTCCGACCCGCTGATCGAGAAGAACGGCACGTTGGCCTCGCCGGCCACGGCGCGTGCCAGCAGGGTCTTGCCAGTCCCGGGCGGCCCCATCAGGAGCACGCCCTTCGGGATCCGCCCGCCCAGCTTCTGGAACTTCTGTGGCTCCTTCAGGAACTCGATGATCTCCTGCAGCTCTTCCTTGGCCTCGTCCGCTCCGGCCACGTCGCGGAACGTGACCTTCTTCTGCGCCGACGACGAGAGCTTCGCCTTGCTCTTGCCGAACGACAGCGCCGTGTTGCCGCCGCTCTGCACCTGCCGCATGAAGAAGATCCAGAAGCCGATGACCAGCAGGATGGGCGCCCACGAGAGCAGCAGCGCCGCCCACGGCGACGCGGTGGGCTCCTTGGCGTTGACGATGACGCGCTTCTCGATGAGGCGGTTGGCCAGGCCCTCGTACTGCAGGGGCGCGAAAGTGCGGAAGAACTCCTTGCCCTTCGTCGTCCCGGTGATCTCGCTGCCCGTGATCGTGACGGCGTCCACCTGCCCCGCGTCCACCCACGACACGAACTCGCTGAAGCTGACCGGGGTTTCCTTCCGCTGGAAATTCGACGAGAAATTCCACACGAGGACCCCGACGACGACGAGGACCATCCAGAATACGAGGCTCTTCAAGGTCGAGTTCAACACTGCCTCCGGGCGAATCTACCGCCTCAGGGTCAAGACTACCACGGCCGCCGAACGGGGGGTCACGCGGAAGGCCTCGCCCACCACGTGGCCCGCGACCCAGGCGATGCGCCCCTCTCCGTCCAGCACGATCGGCACCAGCCCGCGTTCCTCCCGCGGCACTTTCCGATCCACGAACACATCCTGCACTTTCTTGTGCCCGCCGAGCCCCAGGGGCTCGACCCGGTCGCCCGGGCGCCAGCCGCGAACCGTCAGCCTCCGGCCGACAGCGTTCGCATCGAGCACGGCGCGATGGGTCGAAGCAGCGCCCGCCAGTTCCCGGGGCATGGGGCCGGCGGCCTCGACCACCCAGTGGCCCAGGGGGTGATGGGCCGTGCCGGGCACCTCGAGCGGTACCGCCGACTCGTCCGAGGGCAACGACGGCAGGAGGGAAGCCCGAGCGCCCCTATTGGTTAAGACAGCAAACCCGCGAATTCGTTCCAGCCGGACCGGCCCGATGTCCCTGACTCTGGCATCAGGGGCCGGATCCAGCACGGCGTCGGTCTCTTCCCATCCATACGCCCTGGACGGGTCGAGTGTTTCAAGCGCCCTCAACACCACGCGGCGCGCCAGCGCCTCGGGCAGGCGGGCCAGGTCGTCGAGGCTCAGCCGCACCTGCCACGCCTCGTGCACGACGAGCCGGTCCGCCTCCACGGCGGCCAGTTGATCCAGCAGGCGGGCGTCGGCGGCATGGATTCGCGCGGCCCTCGCCAGGGCCTCCCCGACCCGGGGGTTCAGCAGCGCCAGGCGCGGCAGCACCTCATGGCGGACGCGGTTGCGCGCCACGCCCACGTCGTCGTTGGTCTTGTCTTCGCGCCACGCCTCGCGGCGAGTGCCGAGCCATGCGCGCAGCTCGTCGCGGCGGATGTCGAGCAACGGCCGCACGCGGTCGTCCGTTCGCGGCGCCATGCCGCCCAGGCCGCGTGGGCCGGCACCACGTACCAGGCGCAGCAGCACGGTTTCGGCCTGATCGTCCCGTGTGTGGGCCAGGGCGACGACATCGCCGCCCAGCCGACCCAGGGACTGACGAAGGAACTCCAGTCGCGCCTGCCGGCCCGCCAGTTCGACCGAGCAGCGGCTGGCGCGGGCACGCGCGGGGACATCGACGCGGCCGAGGTCGAACGGTAGCCCGAGCCGCGCGGCCAGGGCCTCCACGAACGCGGCGTCGCCATCCGCCTCGGCGCCGCGAACCTGGTGATTGAGGTGTGCCACACCCGCGAGCCTGAGCGCGCTTCTTCGGGCCAGCTCGTCCAGGATGAAGAGGAGTGCCACCGAGTCGGAACCACCGGACACGGCCGCCACGACGCGCGTCCCGGCCGCCCACTGGCCATGCCGGCCGGCAAACGCCTGCACGCGGTCGACGAGGCTCATGGGCTCAGGATAAGGGACCGGCGAGACGCGGCCCCAGGGCAAGTCGAGTGGTGCCGGAGGGCGGACTCGAACCGCCGACCTAGCGCTTATGAGACGCTCGCTCTAACCGGCTGAGCTACTCCGGCACGAACCACCGATTGTACACGGGTTCAGCAGGGGGCTTCCACTCGGGGCGTGACCGCCGCACTCACGGATGTAACGGGCCGGGAACGCGCGCCCGCCAGGCGGCGCGGGACCGCGCGGTGGCGCACCATGTCACGCCATCCAGTTCGCCGCAGGCGAGCCCTTCACCCTTCTGCACGTCGCCCAGATAACCTCGGTTCAGCAGATAGAGCGTGTCGTCGTCGAAGCGCCCGTCCGTGAGCCGCTGGCGGAATTCATCGCAGTAATCGGAAATCGCCAGGTCGTCCCAGCGTGATTGCTCGCCGGTGTTGACGCTGAGCCCGTGAAGACTCGCCAGGTACCCCGCGGCCTCGAACGTGACCGGCGCGGTGCCGCACTGCGGAGGGAGCACGAGCGCCAGGTGCCGGTAGTGGGACAGGATGGCTCCCCATTCCGGCGACGTGAACGGATAGCTCCAGCGGTGAGCGGCCGGACTGTGGGCAATCGCGCGCCGCGACGAGAAGCCGGGCCAGAGATCGATGGCCTGCAGGGCGACGGCGGCGCACAGCACCACCGACGCCATCGGCGGGCGGAGCCTCGAGACCACGGCGCCGAGCGCCAGCGTCAGCATCGTGTAGGCCGCAGGCCAGAAGAAGCGGCCCGTGACCCGGAACACGCTCGCGCGCTCGAGCCACGCCGTCGAGTAGTCCAGGAGGATGCGATCGGCGGAGGTCACCCGTGGGCTCAGGGCATATGCGGCCAGCACCAGGGAGACGGCCAGCAGCGGCATCATCGTGCGCCAGCTTCCGCTCGGGGTGCGCAAGGCCGCCACGGCCAGGCCCACGACGATTAGCGCGAGAGCGCCCGCGCCCATGTACTGAAAGCCCTCGAAGCCCTGGCCTCCGGCGCCAATCCGCTGCTCGGGAAGCAGCGCCGACCACTGGTTGGGGGAGACAGGCCCGAGCAGGTTCACCGAGAACGTCGTGAGCCCTTCACGAGCCAGCGCGTCCGCGGGCAGCGAGAAGAGCCCCGATGCCCACCATCCCGCGCCCACGCCAACCAGGGCCAGCGCCGCCCCGTCGGCCGCGCGTGCCGCGCCACGCCACCCGGCCTCCAGCCAGACGCGAACAACAAGCGCACCCTCCAGGGCCAGCACCATGACCGCCAGATACGGGTGTACGAGCCCGGCAATCACGCCGATCCCGACGAGGTGGTCGAACGGCGCATCGTGGTGAGGGCGATGGCGCACGTATACCCAGATGGCCCAGAGGATCAGCCACTGCGCGCACAGGGCCGAATGCACCGTGCGGTTGAGCAGCGTGGGCAGGAGGACGAACAGCGCCCCGCCGGCGACCTGGTGCATCGCCGATGCCGACCGTACTCGAACGAGCAGCGCACCGAAGTACCCCTGCAACGCGAAGCAGATCATGAGCCACGCGCCGAGGTACTGGAATGGCATCGGCAAGGCGGCCGACAGCGGCTTCAACGCAAACGCCACCAGGGGAATCGAGTCGGTGAGGCCGATGGCCGACCCATGAGGTGCACGGTTGTAGCCATTGATGAGCCCCGGCGGCCAGGACCACGGCTCCTGGCGGAAGAACTGCCAGCCGAGGAACTGGAATCGCCAGTCGGAACGCATCAACCAATCGACGTTCGACGGGTCGATGACCGATGGCCCGTGGACCCACACGAAGAACGCCGCTCCGAACAGCGCCGCCGCGAGTGGGCCCTTCGCCATCGGGGCCTATCCGTCCGCTCCTTCGACGAGCGCAGCGGCCAGGAGCGGGATGAGGATCTCGTGATGGCCGGTGAGGGAATAGCCCCGGCCCACGCCGGCGGTCGGCCTCGCCACGACATTGGTCTGTGGCCGGTACTGGCGCAGGAAGTCGAGGTTGACCGTCGTCAACCCGTCGAGGGAGTGCCCGGCGTTCCGCGCGATCGCCACCGCCTTGAGGAACACCTCCGGGAGCACGACCGCGGAGCCGCAATTGAGGTACACCCCGCCGGCGAGCCGGGCGACCGACGAGGTGAAGTACCGGAAGTCGCGGAGGCTGCCCTCGCCGATGGCCGCACCCGAGGCTTCGGGGTGCATGTGGATGATGTCGGTGCCGATGGCCACGTGAACCGTTACCGGGACCTCGAGGCGCGCGGCGGTCGCGAACAGGCTCAGGTCCACGTGCGGTGGCCGGCGCGCGATCAGATGTCGCCCCACGGCCTGCCCGAGGCCGAGCCCCTGTCCCACGCCCTCCCGGATCGCGCGATTGAGCTCCGCCCCCGTCTCCTCGGCCATGCCGAAGGTGCCCGGGCCCAGGGCGGCATCGACGTCTTCGGAGGTCGATCCCGCCAGCGCGATCTCGAAGTCGTGGATGAGGCCCGCGCCGTTGGTCGCGAGAGCCGAAACGAAGCCGCGGGTCATCAGATCCGTAAGGACGGGTGACAGTCCCGTCTTCAACACGTGCGCGCCCACGCCCCAGATGATGGCGCGGCCGCCGCGCCGGGCAGCCAGTATCGCGGAGACGACCGCCCTGAAATCGTCTCCCGCGAGGAGGCGCGGGAGGCTGTCGACGAGCGCGGCCACGCCACCGCCCTTCTGGTGCGGCCGCCCGAATTGGGACACGTGGACCTTGCTCGACCTGGACTGCAGGGGATAGGTGCGGACGTGAGAGAGGTCGAACTCTTCGTACGGGAGCTTCATGGGCGCCTATAGCCTAACGTGCGCGGGCCTAGAGGATGAGCATCGCGTCACCGTAGCTGTAGAAGCGGTAGCGCGCCGCGATGGCCTCGCGGTAGGCGGCCAGGACCCGCTCGCGGCCGGCAAACGCCGCCACCAGCATCAGCAGCGATGACCGCGGCAGGTGGAAGTTCGTGATGAGCCCCGAGACGAGGCGGAACGCGTGGCCCGGCCGGATGAAGAGCGCGGTCTCACCCGACTGTGGCTGCACGCTGCTGTCGCCGTCCAGCTCCAGCGACTCGAGCGTGCGGGTCGTCGTCGTCCCGACCGCCACGATACGGCGGCCCTCGGCTCTCGCGCGCGTGAGCGCGGTGGCGGCCTCGGCCGACACCTCGAAATGCTCGGCCTCTACCCGATGATCGCTGACGTCCTCCACTCTGACGGGCTGGAAGGTGCCGTACCCCACGTGAAGGGTGATGGTCGCCCGTTCGATGCCCCGCTGCCGGAGCGCGTCGAAGATGGCCCCCGTGAAGTGGAGGCCGGCTGTCGGCGCAGCGATCGACCCTTCGGCGCGCGCGTACACGGTTTGATAGCGCTCGCGATCCGCCGGCGTGTCCTCGCGCCTCACGTACGGCGGCAGCGGCATGTGTCCCACCGCGTGGATGGCGTCCCACACGCGCGTGCCGCCCGGCGACTGCAGCCTCACGAGCCGCCGTCCGTGGTAGTGCTGGCTGATCACCTCCGCGTCGATCCTGTGCCCCTCGCGCTCGAACACCATCCGCGAGCCCGGCTTGAGGCGCTGGCCGGGATGTACCAGCGCCACCCATGTGTCGGGCTCGGCGCCTGGCCTCACCAGGAAGCACTCGGCGGCCCCGCCGCCGGGCAGGCGCCGTCCGATGAGTCGCGCGGGAAACACCCTCGTATCGTTGACCACCAGCAGGTCGCCCGGCGCCAGCAGGTCCGGCAGGTCCGAGAAACGGTGATGCGAGATGGCGCCGTCCTCCCGGCCCAGCCTGAGCAGCCGCGACGCGCCGCGCTCGGCCGGAGGCTCCTGGGCAATGAGCTCCGGGGGGAGGTCGAAGTCGAACTCGGACACCAGCACGCAGGCGAGTGTACCGCGCGCGACAAAAAAAGGGCCCGGACATCCCTGGAATGCCCGGGCCAAACCGTGTGACTTGGGCCGACCGATCTAGTGGACGCGTCCGCGTCGCGCGCTTCGCTGCATGCGCCAGTCCTCGGCCAGGACCGACCAGAGCACCTGGTCGAAGAACTGGCCGTGGCGCTTGAACGAGCGGCGCAACACGCCTTCCTGCACCGCGCCGATCTTCCTGAGCGCGCCGTTGCCGCGCCCGTTCATCACCGCCGCCCGCGCCTCGAGCCGCTGCACGCCTACCGTCTCGAAGGCAAACTCGAGCACCTGCTTCGCGCACTGCATGAAGAGGCCTGCGCCCCAGAACGCGGATCCGATCGCGAATCCCCACTCGGCCGTCGCGAAGCCCGCTTCGAGCTGCCGCAGCTGGAAGACGCCCACGGCATCGTCCATACCGTCGGGCACCACCACGAAGCACGCGTAGTGCCCGGCCTGACGGTCGCGGAGCGCCTTGAGGATGTAGTTCTCGAAGCTCTCCAGCGACCGTGGCGGCGGGAGGATGAACCGCGAGACCTCCTCGCTGCTCAGGTGCGCCATCAGCGACGCGGCGTCCGACATCTCCACTTCGCGCAGCGTGCACGTGGCCAGCCGGAAGGTGGGCAGCCCCTGCCGCCAGTCGAGCGGCGCCACTACGGTCGCCACGTCCGGCGACGAGGTCGGCGCGTGGCGCTCCGGCTCGGGCTGGAGCAACACCTTCTTCACGGTCGGCCTCTTCGGGCGTGGACCTGACACGGTGCGCACTTCATGGATGCAGGCGAAGGCTCGCCCTAGTGGACGATCTCCGGGCGCCACACCGCCTTGGCCTGGCGCCAGTCGGCGGCGAGGATCGACCACAGCGCCTGATCCAACTGCCGTCCGTCCTTGCGGAATGCCCGGCGCAGCACGCCTTCCTGCACGGCGCCCAGCTTGCGCAGCGCGCCGTTCCCGCGGCCGTTGGCCACCGCCGACCGCGCCTCGAGGCGCGTCACGCCCACGGTGTCGATCGCGAAGTCCACCACCATCCGGGCCGCGTCGACGAAGTAGCCGCCGCCCCAGAACGCCGAGGCAATGGCGAAGCCCCATTCGGCCGTCGTGAAGCCGGAGGCGAGCTGGCGAAGCTGGAAGAGGCCGATCGGATGGGTCATCCCGTGGGGGATCACGGCGAAGCAGGCGTAGCGCCCGTATTCGCGTTCGCGCTGCGCCCACTGGATGAAGCGCTCGAAGCCGTCGATGGTGTCGGGCGGCGTCGAGATGAATCGCGCCACCTCCTCGGCGGTCATCGTCGCCAGCAGGGCCGGCGCGTCCGACAGCTTGAGCTCGCGCAGCGTGACGCGCGCGCCCACGAGCGTCGGCAGCTGCTGCCGCCAGTCGGGCGTGATGGTTGGAAGGATCGCGGTACGCGCCTGCTGGACCGTCGTGACCGCACGCTGAAGGTTCGGCTGATATCCCATCTTGTCCATTAGCGCTGCCCTCCATCCACTCGAGTGGCCGCGCTATCGCCCCACACGATGTTGTCGCCCCAGACGATGTTGTCGCCCCACACGATGTTTGCGGCCGCCAGGTCTCCCCAGACGATGTTGAAGCCGGCAAATCGCGGATCCGAATAGTCGCGGGGCTGGACGAGGTGATCGCCCCACACGATGTTGTCGCCCCAGACGATGTTGTCGCCCCAGACGATGTTGTCACCCCACACGATGTTGTCGCCCCACACGATGTTGTCGCCCCACACGATGTTCTGGCCGGCGACCGTGTCACCCCAGACGATGTTGTCGCCCCACACGATGTTGTCGCCCCACACGATGTTGTCGCCCCAGACGATGTTGAGGCCCCAGACAGGCAGGTTGTAGAAGACCGAATCGCCCCAGACGATGTTGTCGCCCCACACGATGTTGCCGGCCCACGCGTAGGCCTGATCACCAACGACCGTCTGGCACCGATTGGCGTCGCCCTCTTCCCGCAGGCTGGCATCGCAGTGCGCCATCGTCAGCCACGTCTGCTCGACATCGGTCACGCGGCGGTTGATGGCCGAGGCCAGGCGCTGCGCGCCCTCGCCGTTGGCGGCGCCGGTGCCCTGCGCCAGGACGTGATAGGCCACGCCGTTCTCGTCGGCGAGCGGCAGCGCCGTGAACTGCAGCAGGGCCTTCGCCAGGTTGGGCGTAAGGGTGGGGAGCTCGTCCTTGAGGAGCGCCACCAGGCCGCTCGTCACGCCGGCGGCCATGCTCGTGCCCGACAAGCGCAGGAACGGCTTGCCCGACGGGCCGGCCACGACGAGCGCGGGATGCGTCTCGGCGAGCGCGCTGCCCGGCGCGAGCTCCGATGCCAGCATGTGGCCCGGTGCGACGAAGTCCGGCTTGGCCAGGCCGTCGTACCACGTGGGGCCACGTGAGCTGTACGGCGTGACGCGATCGTCGCCGCGCCCGGCCGTGCCGTTGTGGTTGAACGCGCCCGCCGTGATGGCCGACGGCGCGTTGCCCGGCGACGTGATGCCGGCATATCCCACCTGCCCGTTCGCGCCCACGCCGTAGTTGCCGGCCGAGGCCACGACGATGATGCCGGCCCGCACGGCCTGCTCCACGGCCTGCACGAGCGGATCGGTGGCGGCCGCCTCGAAGATCGGATGGCCGAGTGAGAGGTTGATGATGTCGATCCCGAGGCTGCGCCGATTCGCCACCGCGAACTCGATCGCACGGATGACGTCGCTCGTGCGGCCACGGCCGGTCGCGTCCAGTACCTTCATGCCCACGAACTGAACCAGCGGCGCCACGCCCTGCACGGCCACGTCGTCTGCGTGCTGCCGCCCGCCGATCAGGCCCGCGACGTGCGTGCCGTGGCCGTAGTCGTCGTGGGGCGCCGAACGCGTGATGTCGGCCTGGGTGAAATCGAAGAAAGCCTTGACGCGGCCCGCGAAGGCCGCCGAGGGATGGATGCCCGAGTCGATGAGCGCCACCGTGACCCCGGCGCCGGCGCGGCGACCAGTGGACAGCCCCAGGGCCGCGAGGGCCGTGTTGCTGGCAACCGTGTCGTCCGTGCCGAGCCGGGAGAACGACGCGCTGGGAGAGACCACCGCATCCACCGAGCATCCGTTCGTCGCGGGATCCCCGCACACGGCCTCGACCTCGGCCGCCGAGAGCTCGACCGACAGCGCGTCGATCGACTCGTGCTCGGCCCCGACGTGCTTGCCCTGCGCGGCGAGCTGCTGCTTCAGCCAGGCGCGATACCCGGCCCTGGCCTTCACAATCACCCGCGACGAACGACCTTCACGCTGCGCCTCGGCCAGGGATCGGTCGAGACGCGCGGCAGGCTGCGCGAGCGCCAGCGTCGGCAGCAGGGCGAGCCCGCACAACAACGTAATCGTGGAGGAGCGACGCATGAACATAATCGTTACCGGCCCGACATTGAGCAAGGCGCTGGCCAACTCCACGCAGGCGCCGGGAGCACGGGCAATTCGTGCACTCACATGCAGTTGTGCGATTCCTCGTCCTCCCGATCGGGTGACGACAATTGGCAGGGGTGCCTTTAACTGGCACACGGACCGTCACGCGCATGGCAGACAAAACGGTCCAAGTCACTGAAAAACAGTGACTTATCGCAATTTCTTCAATCCGGTGCAGCGAAGCGGCGTTGACCCAAATTGGAACAGGGTCGCAACCCTCAGCTTTTCAAAGACTTAGGCTCACAGAAACGTGAGTGCGCAGGATTGCATGGTCTGAAATGGCACAGCCCGGATGGGCCGTGCCTTTCAGGATTGTGAGCCGGGGCAGCTGGCGGGGCAGGTCGAGGCGATCAGTAGGCCCAGCGCACGAGCACGGACCCCACCGTGAATCCCGCGCCCACGGAGGTGAGCAGGATGAGGTCGCCCCGCTTGAGCCGGCCAGCATTCACCGCGTCGTTCAGCGCCAGCGGAATGGTGGCCGCGGTGGTGTTGCCGAAGCGATCGATGTTGATGATCACTTTCTCGGCGGGCATCCCGATGCGCTCGGCCGCCGACATGATGATGCGGCGGTTCGCCTGGTGCGAAACGAACAGGTCCAGTTCGCTGGCCGTCACCTGGTTGCGCTGCAGCAGCCGCTCGCAAATCTCACCGGTGTTGCGCACCGCGAACTTGAACACGGCCTGCCCTTCCTGCTTGACGAAGTGCAGGCGCTCGTCGACCGTCTCACGCGACGCGGGGCGCTTGCTGCCGCCCGCTGGCATGCACAGCGCGGGGCCACCGCTGCCGTCCACCTGGTGCTCGAAGTCCAGGATGCCAATCGACGGGTCGTCCGACACGCCCAGCACCACCGCGCCCGCGCCATCCCCGAACAGCACGCACGTCGCGCGGTCGGTGTAGTCGATGATGCTCGACATCACGTCCGCCCCGATCACCAGCACGTTGGTGGCCGCGCCCGCCGCCACCATCTGGCTGCCCACCGTCAGCGAGTAGGTGAACGCCGAGCACGCGGCGGAGAGGTCGAAGCCCCATGCCCGCGTGGCGCCGATCTTGTCCTGCACCAGGCACGCCGTGCTGGGAAACAGCATGTCCGGCGTCACCGTCCCGACAATGATGAGGTCGATGTCGGCCGGCGTGAGACCGGCCCGCCGGATGGCCTCGAGCGCCGCCTCCGTTGCCAGATCGCTCGTCGCCACGCCCGGGTCCACGATGTGCCGCTCGCGGATGCCCGTCCGCTGCATGATCCATTCATCCGACGTCTCGACCATCTTCTCGAGGTCGGCGTTGGTCAGCACGCGCGGCGGAACATAGGTGGCCAGGCTCTTGATGGCGGCCCGCCGGATCGGCGCGGCGCCCGCCAGTTTCGCTCTCAGCATCTCGCTCAAAACAGTCCCCTTCCGGGCAGGGTGCGCCCGAAGTAGTCGTACGCCCGCGCCGTGGCCACGCGGCCGCGCGGGGTGCGTTCGATGAATCCCAGCTGGATGAGAAACGGCTCGTGCATGTCCTCGATGGCGTCCGGCTCCTCGCTCGTGGCTGCCGCCAGCGTACCCAGCCCGACCGGCCCCCCGCCGAACTTGTCGATGATCGTCAACAGCAGCCGGCGATCCACTTCGTCCAGGCCGTGGGCGTCCACCTCGAGCAGCTTCAGCGCCGCCCGGGCCACGTCCAGCGAGATGCGGCCGTCGGCCCGCACCTGCGCGTAGTCGCGGACCCGCCGGAGGAGCCGGTTCGCCACGCGCGGCGTGCCCCTCGACCGCCCCGCCACCTCCCGGGCCGCATCGGCGTCCATCGGCACGTCCAGGATGCGCGCCGAGCGCCGGACGATCTCCTCGATGTCGGCGGGTGTGTAGAAATCGAGCCGGTGGACGATGCCGAACCGGGCCCGGAGCGGCGCGGTGAGCAGGCCCGCGCGCGTGGTCGCGCCCACCAGCGTGAACTTCTCCACCGGCACCTTCACCGACCGGGCGCCGGGGCCCTGGCCGATGACGATGTCCAGCTCGAAGTCCTCCATCGCGGGATACAGGATCTCCTCGATGGAGGGCGCCATGCGGTGGATCTCGTCGATGAACAGCACTTCCCGCGGCTGCAGGTTCGACAGGATGCCTGCCAGATCCCCCGGTTTCTCGATCACCGGCCCCGCCGTGGTGCGGATGGGCACACCCAGCTCGTTCGCAATCACGTACGCCAGCGTGGTCTTGCCCAGCCCGGGCGGCCCGTACAGCAGCACGTGGTCCAGCGCCTCGCCCCGCTGCGCCGCGGCCGCGATGGACACGTGGAGGTTCTCGCGGACGCGATCCTGGCCGATGTAGTCGTCCAGCCGCCGCGGCCGCAGCCCGGCCTCGTACTGCGCGTCGTCGTCCACCCGCGCCGGCGAGACGAGTCGGGGGTCGGTCATCGAGGGAAGAAACCACGAAGGCACGAAGAAGCACGAGGGACACGAAGGTCAGAGCCGGAAAGGCTTCGTGAACTCCGTGATCCCTCGTGTCTTCGTGGTTTCACTTGACGATCCTCAGGCGCGGGACAGCGTCTTCAGCGCGGCTCGCAGGTGCTGCTCGAACGAGGCCTCGGCAAGGTCCTTCAGCACCGCATCGAGCGCCTTGTCCACGGCACGTCGATCGTAGCCGAGATTGGCCAGCGCGGAGGCGAGATCGTCGCGCCGCGCGTCACCCGCCGAGGGCGGGGGGGCCTCGCCTCCCAGCCCCTTCAAGGCCAGCGGCAGCCCATCTCGCAGTTCCACGGCCATGCGCTCCGCCGTCTTCTTCCCCACGCCGGGGATCCGCGTCAGGCGGACGATGTCCCCACGCTCGATGGCGCCGACCAGCTCTCGCGGCTCGATGCCCGAGAGCACGGCGAGCGCCAGCTTCGGGCCGATGCCGGACACCCCGATGAGGCGCTCGAACACCGCCAGTTCCAACGACGTCGAGAAACCGTAGAGGGCGAGCTGGTCTTCGCGGACGTGCGTGTGCACGCGAAGGGCGATCTCGTCGCCCGGCTCCCCTGAGGCGTAGAAGGTGGAGAGCGGCACCGCGAGGTCGTACCCCACGCCACCGACGTCGACGATGAGCCGGTTGGGGTGCTTCTCGAGGACGCGCCCGCGCAGGTGGGCAATCATCGCGTCGGCGGCCGGTACTGGCGCCAGCTCCTCGGCGGCGGTGCCTGGGCGCGCCCGCCGGCGCGTCGCTCCTGCTCCTTGGCCATCGCCGCCAGACCCGACTGGTGAAGGTGACAGATGGCCACGGCCAGCGCATCCGCTGCGTCGTGCGGGCTCGGCACCGCGTCGAGGCGCAGCAGGAGCTTCACCATCTGTTGCACTTGTGATTTCTCGGCCCGGCCATAGCCGACCACGGCACGCTTAATCTCGGCCGGCGTGTACTCGAGGACGGGTACCCCGTGCTCCACGGCGGCCAGCATGGCCACGCCACGGGCGTGCCCCAGCTTCAGGGCACTGCGGACATTGGTGGAGTAGAACAGGTTCTCGACGGCCACGCAGTCGGGCCGGCACCGTTCGATCTCGTCGGCCAGCGCCCGATAGATGGCGCCCAGGCGTTCCGGAAAGGAAGCGGCGGCCTCGACCCGGATCGCGCCGCACCGCACCAGGCGGTGGCGGCGCCCGTCGCTGTCCACGCACCCGAACCCGGTGCGCTCGGAGCCGGGGTCGATGCCGAAGACCTTCACGCCAGCGAGGCCTCGATCTCCTTCTCCTCGATGTCGAAGTTCGACCACAC
>JADZCN010000169.1 GCA_020851565.1 Acidobacteriota bacterium
AGAACCCGAGTCATGGCGTGTTCTCTCTCCATTCCGTGACCGCGGGCGTCACTCGATGCCCGCGGCGTGCCCGGCCACCTGGCCCTTCGCTCGATCGTAACCTGTCACGGGCGAAACCGGCTCAGCGCTGCGTGGCGCGCGGTCGGCCCCCGGTCGCCAGGGGAACCCTGCCGCCGATCCCGCGGCCGCCGATCGCGCTCACCAGCGCCCGTCGTCGCGGGGAAGCAGGATGAACAGACCGTGGTCCCGCCGGTGAAGTACGCGCTGGTAGCGCCCCTCGACGGCGGACACGAATTCGTCCACGGCGCGCTTGACTCCGGTGGCGGTCCACCGCGGATCCAGGTGCAGCAGGTAGTCGTGTCCGCAGATGACGCCGCGCGGGTGCATGCGTGGCGCCCAGGCGCCGAGTTCCCGCCGTGTGTCGGTGTAGAAGTGCGTGGTGTCGAGGAAGAGCAGGCCGAGCGTCCCGTCCGGCCAGTCCGCGGCCCCCTCGTGACTGGCCCTGGCGTGAAACGCCCAGCGACGCAGGCGGGCGTCGTCCGCGCCGAGACCGATGGTCCTGAGTGCGGCGTCCCTGGTCCCGGCGTGGACGTCGTAGCTCGTCACCGGCAGTCCGGCCTCGTCCGCACCGGCCAGCAGCGCCAGCGTGGAGAACCCCGATCCCACTCCGCATTCGACAATGGGTCCGCAGGCCTGGCGCGCGAGCGCGTACAGGGTCATCACGTGCGCGCTCAGTTGCACACCGCGGCAGCCGGCATCGTCCACACGCGACAGGAGCCGACGGAACAGGCTCGGATCCCGAACCTCGGCGCCCGACGGACCGCCGGCGGGGTCATTTCCCACGAGGCGCCCCGTGGCCCTGCTCGATCGCGATGGCATCCGCGATCTCGCGCGCGTTGCTGACGCAGGTGACGACCTTGCCGCCCAGCACCGACCAGCAGCCGAAGCCGTGCGCGGTCACGACGGTGGGTCTCGCGTCGAAATCCCTGGCGAAGGCCTCGACGGTCCTGGTCGTCCAGACCGACTCGACGTCGGTGGCCTGCCGCAGGATTGGCAGGTAACGCGCGGAGTGCCGGAGGATGTTGGCCCGGTTGGAAGCCGGGGGCGACCACGACGGAGGCAGGCCGTCATCGGGCATGGCGCTCCGGCCCACCGACGCGTGGATGTGCGCGAGCAGGAACCGGTTATCCGGGCCGGTGCCGACGAGCGTGGTGAACGGGCCGTCGAGCACGGTGACCGACGCCGGCGCCGCCGGCAGCCGCAGCGACAGCATCTCGAACAGGTCGAAGCGCAACGGCGCGACCGGCAGGCCGAGCCAGCGCGCCAGGAGGTTCCGCCCTCCGTAGGTTGCGTTGACGACGTAATCGAATGTCGCCTCGCCGCCCGAGCCGGGCCCGGCCAGCCTCAGCCGTTTCCGGCCAGCCTCGTCCAGGCTGGCGCCCACGACCGCCGTTTCCAGGCGGCACTCCACGGCGGCTTCGAGAAGCCGACGCCCAACGATGTCCCTGAGGCGTGCCAGGTCGTACACCGCCTCGTCGGTTCGCACGCAGACGCTCACCCTCGATGGGTCCACCAGGTCGGTGGGCGGTGCGACGACCTCGAACTGCAGTCCGTGGAGACGGCAGGCCGCGAGGAACCGCTCGGCCGGGATCTCGACGCCGGTCGTCGAGGTGCAGTAGTAGGCCGGGCCGCTCCGGTCGAGGGCCGCATCGTACTCCGCCTCGAACGCCGCGCGCGAGGCGAGAATCTCGCGCACGGTGTCGTAGCTGCGGGGGTAGTGGAATCCCGTGTGGTGCCGCCACTGGTTGAGGGCCGAGGCCTCGGTCATCAGCGCATCATGCCGTTCGAACAGCGTCACCTCGCCGATGCGCGACAGCTCGATGGCGCAGGTGGCGCCGAAGATGCCGCCGCCTATCACGGCCACTCGGGGTCGTGCCGGCGCCGCGATGGGCACCGCACGTGTCGCGATACGCACCAGGCGGGCGCCTGCCTCGCCGGTGGCGACGCCGCCGGGCTGGCCCGCCAGGCCCCGGGCGAAGCTGCGGAGTTGCTCGCCGAGGGCAACGGGCCGGGAAGGACAGACGTGCCGCTCGAGCTGGTTGTGCCGCCCGAAGGCGGTCACCGTGTTGTCGATGAAGTCCGCGAGCACGGAGCCCTCCGTGTAGACGAGCCGCAGCGTGCGGTGCGCCTGGTCGCCGCACCATCCCATCTCGAAGGTGGCCGTCATGGGGCCTGCGTACCGCACGCTGGCTCTGGTCAGCTCCCCATGCGGCCGGCCCAGCACGACGTCGGGCTCGACCGCGAACAGCACGTCGACGATGTCGAACAGGTGCAGGAACTCGAGGTGTGCGGCGTCCCGGCCGGCGCGCTCGCCGGCGGGATTGACGAACCGGCCGTCGATGGCGCGCGGACGATCCGGCCGGCTGGCCACGACGCGGGCGAGTTCCCCCACGACCGGGTGGAAGCGGAAGAGATGCCCGACCGCCAGCACGCGGCCCCGC
>JADZCN010000170.1 GCA_020851565.1 Acidobacteriota bacterium
CGACTACTCTCAGCATGGGTGGCGTCTCCTTCACCCGGCTGCTAACCGGGCTTGTGTGTTTTGAACTCACACGAAGGATACGCCGCCTTCTGTCATTTAGCCGATCCACAACATTCGGTTATATCTCGCGGATATGGCGGGGCCGTTAAGAAGAGCTGTCTCTGCTCGGGACCAAACTGAAGTGACAGCCAATCGCCTGCTTCCTGAATCCATCCTTCAATAGACTTCCGATTCTGCTCTGCATAGCCGTTATCGACGGCAAGGTTGATTTCCGCGTCGAGATTCTTGATGAGTCTCGTCAGTTCAAAGCATCTGGACTGACGCGCCCGTGGTGAGAGTTGAACAGCCCCGGCGCCCAGCCGCGCGCAGGCGATTCTCGATGCCTCTATGAGATTCTCGATAGGCCCGCTGAGAGTGCGCCGGCCTTCAAGAATGCCATTACCCTCAAAATCAGTCTTGGGATCGACGAGGGCTCCGACTGTGTTCAGCCACGTATCCACGGCTGACGCGTTGAGCATTTTGAACTTCTGTGGAGCCGCATCACCCATCTTCGCAATGTCGGCGGCAGCGGCGGCGGCTTCCGCTTCGAACGCCTGTAATTCGCGCGTTGTTGCCCCGGCCTCGCCCTTATGAATGCCCCAGAACACCTGGCCGGATTCGGTCAAGTAGCTCCAGATTGCATACAGATCGCCGGTCAACCGCTCAAACCGTGCTTCATGGGTACGCCACACGCCGGCATCCGGGCTTCGATCAAGCCAACCACGTTCTAGCGCAGCGTAGGTAACCAAGCATGCCACTACCACGAGGGGGCCAATCCAGCCAGAGAGCAGGATGCTGCCGATCAAGTCCATGATCGGCCCCCTGTTCTCGAAGAACTCGCGCGCCTGGGCAATATTGCTCGCGGCGTCCCAGAGCCACCTGGCCATGGTCCAAAGCGCCCCAAGACCGATGCCGATGCGGGCGGTCCACTTCCTCCAGGGTGTAGACATGCCGAGAGCTTACCCTTACTCAGCCATGCGGTGTCAAGTTCGGCACAATCCCCCCCCACGTGGCGCCGTGATAGGAGGCGGGTGCGACCGGGAGGATTGCACCGCCGCCGACGGACACGCGCTTCACCTGGTCGTCGGCCCAGAAGCCGAGCCACCTGCCGTCAGGTGAGAAGAACGGGTTCATCGCGCCGTCGGTGCCCGATAGTGGCACGCTCTCGGCGCTCGACAGCGCGCGCACGTAGAGGCGCGTCCGGCCATCGGCCACGCCGGCAAAAGCGATGCGCTCGCCGTCTGGCGACACGGCGACGGATGACCCGCGGCCCAGGGCAATCGAGACGCCTGGCGGAAGCTCGATGGCCAGGCGCAACGGGCCTGTCGGTTCGGGGAGCGGTCGAGCGGCAACGGCCCAGAGGACGGCGGCCACCGCCACGACCGACAACGCTGCCGCAGCCCATGCGCGGATCCTCGTGCGCGCCGGCGCGGCCGACGGCGCATCCGGCCAGGCCCGTGGGGCATCGTCGGCCGGGTCGTCCAGCTCCAGGCGCGCGTCCGCGATGTCACGGAGCCGATGCTCCCGATCCCTCGCGAGGCATCTGCGGAGCAGGCGTCGAACGCCGGGGGGCGTGGCGGCAGGTAGCCGGGTCCAGTCCGGCTCGCCCCGCGTGATGGCCGCGATGACGTCGGCGGAGGTGTCCCCGGGAAAGGCACGTGCGCCGGTCAGCATCTCGAAGAGCACGCAGCCGAACGCCCAGATGTCGGTCCGCTTGTCCACGGCGAGCCCGCGGGCCTGCTCGGGGCTCATATACGCCACGGTGCCCAGCACGACGCCCTCACGGGTGGAGAGGACCCCCGAGCCGTTCTCCGCGCCGACGTCGGGGCCGTCCATCCGGGCGAGGCCGAAGTCGAGCACCTTCACGGTGCCCTGCGGCGTGATCTGGATGTTCGCCGGCTTGAGGTCGCGATGGACGATGCCCTTCTGGTGAGCTGCCTCGAGCGCATCGGCCACCTGGTGCGCGATGGCGATGGCTTCCTCCGCCGGAAGCGGCCCGCTCCCGAGACGGCCCTGGAGCGTAGTGCCCTCGACGAGCTCGAGCACGATTCCCCGCAGGTCATCGGCCTCCTCAACGCCGTAGACGGCGGCGATGTTCGGGTGCGCGAGCTGCGCGAGGATGCGGGCCTCGCGCTCGAACCGCGCTCGACGCGTGTCGTCCGGCCCGTGCCCCCAGGCGGCTTCGGGCAGGATCTTCACCGCAACGTCGCGCCCCAGCCGTGTGTCGCGCGCGCGGTACACCTCGCTCATCCCGCCGGCCCCGATCAGCGGGCCGAGCACGTACGGACCCAGCGTGCGCTCTTCGTGGCGCCCCGCGGCGTGCGGGGCCGCGGCTGCGACTGCCGGGGTCACGCCGCCGTCGAGCAGCGATTCTCCGGAATGGGCCAGCAGCGCCTCGACCTCGGACAGCACGGAGGCGTCACCCTCACAGGCCTCGGCCAGGAACGAGGCACGTTCGGCCGCCGCACGCTCGCGCGCCGCGTGGAACAACTCCTCGATGCGCTGCCAGCGTTCGGGCGTCATGCGGTGCTCCGGCACGCGCCGCTGTCCCCGCGGCTCATCTCGCGCCGCAGCCACGCGCGCGCGAACTCCCAGTCGCGGAGCACGGTCTTGGCCGACACGTCGAGGACCGCGGCCGTCTCCTCCGCGGTGAGCCCCCCGAAGAAGCGGAGTTCCACCACTCGTCCCTTGCGCGCGTCGATCGCCGCCAGGGACTGGAGTGCCTCGTCGAGCCTGACGAGATCCGCATCGCGGGCGCCGCCGGGCACCAACGCCTCGTCCAGGGTCACGCGGACGATCTCACCTCCGCGCTTCTCGGCCTGCCGTGCCCGCGCGAGGTCCACCAGCACGCGCCGCATCACGCGCGCGGACATCGCGAGGAAGTGCGCGCGGTCGCGCCAGTCGATGGCTTCGAGCCCGACCAGTCGGAGGAAGGCCTCGTGCACCAGGTCCGTCGCCGAGACGCTGCGCGTGGCGCGCTCGCCGCGCAGGCAGCGGCGCGCGATGCGGTGCAGGTCGCATTCGACCATCGGGATCAGGGCGCCGAGCGCCGCATCGTCACCCGCCCGCCACGCCCTGAGCAGGATGGTGACGTCGTGAGAAGAAGGCACGGGTCCGGCGATTCTACCGCCTCGCGCGTACCGTGTCCGTTCGCGCCGCGGGATTCCGCCTCCACGGGCTGGAGGGATTGCCGTGACTCGAATTTCGACCATGGCGCGGGTGGGATCGCTCGTGGCGCTGCTCGCCGCCGGGGTCGCGCGCGCGGCGGCTGCCCGGGACTCGGTGGTGGTCGTTCACCTGGAGAACCACGCGCGCGTGCCGGAACGTGAATGGCTGACCGCCGAGGACGAAGTGGAGGCCGTGATGCGGCCGGCGGGAGTCACCGTCGTGTGGGCCGCGCCGCTGCTGCGACCGGTGACGGCGGCGCCGCGCGATGGTCGCGTGCATCTGGCGCTCTCTCTCCTCCCGGCTGCCCCCTCGGGCGCCACGCACCAGGAGGGCGATGTCCTCGGCCGGGCGGCGCCGGCGTACGGCCGGGCCTGGGTGTTCACCAGCCGCGTCGCGGACCTGTCGGCGCGCTGGCCCGTCGATCCGGCTCGCGTGCTGGGCCGGGTCATCGCGCACGAGCTGGGTCACCTGCTGCTGCCCGGAGAGCCGCACACCAGTGAGGGCATCATGCGGCCCCACGTCGCGCTGGGCCACACGGTCCGGGCAGGCTTCAGTGCTGCCCAGTCACGCCGGATTCGGGCGACGCTGGCCGCTCGCCTGGTGGAACGGTAGCGCGCTGCCTGGTCCCGGCGCGGGGCGTGTCAGGCCAGCTCCCGGCGGTACACGACGAAGTTCCGCCGGATCCGCCCGCCGAGCTTCTCCGCCGTGCGACGTGACCGGCGGTTCGTGTCGAGCACCGTCGTGTAGCTGGCGCTGCGGTACCCGCGCGCCATCATGGCCAGGTACACGCGCGCGGCCATGGCCAGGTTCAGGCCCGTGCCCCTCGCCTGCTCGAGCACGCTGATCGAGATCAGCACGCCGTGATCGATGGTGTCGAGCGCCGCCGCAAACGCCTCGGCACCCGTCGGGCCGCCGTCCCTGAAGCGATGGAGCACCTGGTTGATGTCCGGCACGGCGAGCACCGCCCCGGTCGTCTCGCCGGATGTTTGCGCGAAGGCGGTGAAGTCCGTTGGGTCACGGGGCCGAGCTCGGCGATCAGGTCCTCGCAGTCCTCGACCGTGAACGGCGGTGCGCCCCAGTGTGCGCTGAACGTGGCGTTGTAGATGCGTGAGAAGAGCTCCGCGTCGGCCTTCGGTTCCGAAAGGCGCCACGGCCGCATGACCACGCCGCGGGAGACCGAGCTGGCCACCATCTGCTCGTAGCGGGCCGCCAGCTCCGGGGTAAAGTCGATCATGTACTCGACCGCTCCGCATTCGGTGGCGAAGCCGGCATCCTTGATGTAGCGGTGGTAGTAAGGCGGATTGATGCTGTGAAACGCCGTCGGCACCTCGTCGTACGCGTCGATCGTGAGGGGCAGCTGCCAGCCATAGAGGAAGCCGACGCGCGCCGCCGTGCACCCCTGCCGTTTCAGCCAGTCACAGGTGGCGTCGAGCAGCGCCCGCGACGCGGCCTCGTGACCCGGGAGCGCCTCGAAGAACAGGACGTGCCCGACGGCGTCCCGCCAGTGGGTGTTGAAGAGATCGTCCACGACGCCGGTGGCCGTCGCGAGGATCCGGCCGTGGTCTTCAATCCTGAACGTCTGGATCCGCGCGTGGGCCCGGCCGAAGGCCTGCCCGCTCACCTGGGCGACGAGCTGATGCTCGTCCGGCGGGACCCACGCGGGGATGTCGCGGTACACCTCGGCGGCGAAGGCCATCGACTCGCGCAGCTCGTCCGGCGAGTGCAGTTCACGCAGCATCATGGTCGGGCACCCCTCCGGGATGATAGCCGCAGCCCGCATCCGGCGCGCGAGGAACAGCGGCCGCCATGAGAGCGCACGACCCGGCGGCGCGCCCGTCCGGCCCCGTCTCCAGGCCGCGGCCCGGCGGAATCACGTGGACCATCGCCGGCGAGCGCCTGGCGCTGCTGGCCTGGCCGCGCGCGATCCTGTTGCAGCTGGCGCACCCGCTGGTCGCGGCAGGTGTCGCGCAGCACAGCGGCTTCCGGTCCTCGCTCTTCGCGCCGCTCGCGCGCCTGCACGCCACCGTCCGCGCGATGCGGCGGCTCACGTTCGGCACCGACGAGGAGGCCGGGGCGGCGGTGCAGAGGATCCTCAGGGTTCACGACCGCGTGAACGGCACCTTGCCTGCCGCCGCCAGCGCGCATGCGCGAGGCACGCCCTACTCGGCGCACGACCCGGCGCTCCTGCTGTGGGTGCACGCGACGCTCCTGGACTCGCACGTGCGTGCCCTCGAGCCCGTGCTCGGACCCTTCACCCCGGACGATCTCGACGTCTACTGCTGCGAGACGGCGCCGTTTGCGGTGGCACTCGGTGCGGCCGAGGGCGGCGTGCCCCGCACGTGGCGGCGGCTCCAGGACTACATGACCGAGGAGATCGGGAGCGGCCGAGTCGCCGTCGGGGC
Source organism: Acidobacteriota bacterium (assembly GCA_020851565.1). Taxonomy (GTDB): domain Bacteria; phylum Acidobacteriota; class Vicinamibacteria; order Vicinamibacterales; family UBA2999; genus VFZN01. The sequence goes on from JADZCN010000170.1 coordinate 5,610, forward strand.
GGATGCGCGAGGGCTTGCGCCGGCCATCCTGCGGCCGGCGATTGGCCGGGTCGCATGGCCGCTCCCGGCCGTGGGCGAGCTCGTGACCGTCGGCCTGCTGCCTCGCGCCATCCGGGATGGCTACGGCTTCCCGTGGGACGCCACCCGCGAGCGGCGCATGCGCCGCGCCCTTGCGATGGTGCGCGCGCTGCGCGCGCGCACGCCCGACGGGATCGCGCGCTGGCCGGAGGCCAGGCGCGGCGATCGCGCCTGACGTTACCGGAAGGCCGCGCGGCGTCAGGAGGCCCCGCGTCTCCGCGCCCGGCGGTTCAGAAGCCGCAGCCGCCCGCCCGTCCTACTGGCTCCAGGGCGGGACCACCTTGTTGCTGCGCGCGTAGGCGATGAGCTGCCCGAGGTGCTCGTGCACGTGCGTCACCGTCATCACCCACGTGCTGCGGACGCTGCTCTCGCGGCCGAACATCTTCTGCATCGTGTCGAGCTTCGCGTCGGGGGTGTCGTTCATCGCCCTCTTGAGGAACGCGAACGACTGCTCCACCTCGGCGATGATCTCCGCGCGGGTCCGCGCCTTCTTCTCGTACGCCTCGACGGTCTTGTAGTCGGTGCCCGAGATGCCGGTGGAGGCCGGCGGCGCGATGCCGAGTGCCGCGGGCATGAAGTAGTTGTCGGCGGCTACGTGCGTGAAGGCCTCGCCCACCGAGCGTACGCCCGGCATGGGGCGCCACGCGTAGGTCGCCTCGGGCATCGCCTTCGCGAGGCCGACGATCTTGCTCTCCACGCCGCCGACGTCAGCCAGCAGGTCGCCCATCAGGCCTGTGCGCGTCTGGGCGCTCACGGCCAGCGATGCGGCGGCGATCATCGCGACGAACACGAAGAGACGGCAGGTGGTCATGTGGGTCCTCCAAACGGCCATTCTAGTGGCGCGTCGCGCCGGCGGAGCGTCGCTCGTCCCAGCGGTTCGTCACGACCACCAACCCGGGACGACGGGCACTCCCTCGTACCACCCGCCGTCAGCGCGTCGGCTTCCGCGCGTCCAGATCCAGTCTGTTGAGCGGCGTGTCCCAATGCGCCGTCAGGATCTCGAATCGCCGCTGCTCCTCGCGCTGGAACTTCGCGCGGTCGGGATAGAGCTTCGCGATGATCTCCTCGTCGGTCGGCGTGGATGGCGGGTTGGGCGGGACGACCAGCTCCACGGCGAAGGTCCAGTCCGCGCGGCCGTCGCCGTGGAACTCCGGCACGTAGACACGCACGGATGAGAATCGCCCGGCCTTCTCTTTGGCCTTCAGGATGGGATAGTGGTTGCGCTGGAAGAGATCGACGAACTCGTCCTGCAGCCCCCACTTCACCGTGTAGAAGTACCACGTGGTCTTCGGCTCGCCGCCCCCCTGCTTCGCCGGCGCCTGGGCGCCGACAGCGAGGGACCCGAGCACGCACGCGACCGCGATGGACGTCAGGCGTCGCATCATCGACATGATTGGCCTCCTGTGGAGAGGCGGATTATAGCGTCATGTCCAGATCGCCGGCGCGCCGTACGGCTCGAGCGCGCGGTCGTGGCTGACGATGGTGGCACGCTCGACGAGCGCCTGCGCCACGAGCATCCGGTCGAACGGGTCCGCATGGTGAGGGGCCAGCGCCTGAAGCCGCGTGGTGTGCGCCAGCGTGAGCGGCAGCTCCGTGAAGTCATCTGCGCGCAGGAGCACTGAAAACGGCTCGTCCAGCCTGAGGCGCCCGAGCGCCGTCTTGATGGCCACCTCCCACCCCGACACCGCGCTGACCCACACCACATCCGCCTCGGCGATGGCGCGCCGGGCCGCCTTGTTCAGCCGCCGGTCGTCGCGCTGCCACCACAGCACGACGTGCGTGTCGAGGAGCAGCGTCATTCACCCCGGCCGGCGAACGCCTCGGCGAGCGCCGGCGGCAAGGGCGCGTCGAAGTCGGCGGCGATCCAGATCTTCCCCTTTGCGCTGCCGGGACGGCGGCGGGCCACGTCGCGGATGGGCACGAGCTTGGCCTTCGGCTTGCCGGCCTTGGCGATGATGATCTCGGTGCCGGCCGCCGCCTGCTCCACCAGGCTGGAGAGGCGGGTCTTGGCCTCGTACAGGTTCAGGGTGAGCGGCTCCATGGGCCGAGGCTATCTCAACGCTTATGATTGGTCAAGTTGGTCAAATTACCCGGCCTGCCCCGTGGCTGCGCTCCGCCTGTGGTACCGTCCCTCCCCAGCGTGCTCTCAACCTCGCCCACCAGTTCCGATTCGGCCACGGCTGCGACCGACGGCCCGCACCCGTCCGTGGCGGAGACCACGCAGCTGCTGCACGGATTCACCGGGCCGCTGGACGCCGACACCACCGCCGCCCTCGCGGACCAGCTCGAACGGGTCAGCCTGCCCGCTGGCGCCTTGTTGCTCCGGCAGGGCGATCCCGGTGATGCGGTTTACTTCGTCGTCTCGGGCCGCCTGCGCGTCTTCACCGTCCGCGACGACGGGCACGACGTGCGGCTGGGTGAGGTGGGCCCGGGTGAGTCGGTCGGAGAGATGGCCCTCGTGTCGGGCGACCGCCGCATGGCCAGCGTGCGCGCCGAGACACCCTGCGAGCTTCTGCGCCTGTCCAAGGCGGGCTACGACCTGCTCGTGGCGCGGGCGCCCCAGGCGCTCGGCATGTTCGCGCGCGTCATGGCTGAGCGCCTGGCCCGCAGCGCGCGGGCGCGCGTCGCGGTCGCGTCGATACGCGCCAATCCCTTCGTCACCATCGCCGAGTGCGAGGACGCGGTCGCCACGCGCGACCCGGTGATGCTCAACCTGCGCATCACGCAGCTCTATCACCGTATCGCGCTCGACCTCACCGTGCTCCTGGGCGCGCAGGACGTCAACTGGTTCGGCTTCGCCTGCCGCGCGTCGAAGACCGCGGGCTCGTCGATTCGCCGGGAGGACGTGCCCGTCGTGAGGCCCGCCGCGCGCTTCGTCCTGAAGCGCCTGCCCGCGCCCCTCCTGGATCGCATCAGGACGTGGCGTATCGTCCGGCGGATGGACGCGGCCCTGGACGCGGTCAGCGAGCGAATTGCCGAGGGGAATCGGCTGATCTTCTCGGAGATCGGGCCGGTGTTCGTACGGCTGGTGGAGGCCTGCGCCACGCGCCACACCTACTGTCCCGCGGACCTGCAGCGCGTCGTCGCCACGCTCGCGCCGGGCGCCTCCGAGGCCGGCGGCCAGGATCTCCTGCGCGGTGCGGTCACGGCGTACTACGAGGCTGCGTTCGAGACGCACCCGAAACGGCGGGCGGAGCTCGTGCTGCTCGGGTCGCTCAAGATCGGCCTTCACGAGCAGATCAGGGTGGACCCCATCATCGACGAGGCGCTGGATCGGCCGATGGCCGATCTGGTCGCGGCGCTCGCGCCGTGGCTCTCGCGCCTGCCGCGGTCGTGGCACGCGGAGGAGCGCGCCCGCTCCATCGTCTGCCGGCATGCCCGCCGCCTGGTGACCGCGCGCATCATGCGCATCCGCCTGCCCTATGGCGACCTCCGCCTCGGGGACGACCTGCCGGAACTGCCGGCGAAGCGCCTGTTCCCCGACCTGCTGGCCACGCTCGAGCATCCCGAGCTCGTCGAGCTGTTCCAGCGCTTCGACCGCGGGGCGCGGACGCGCGCCATCGACTGGAGCGAGCTGGACGACCGCATGCGCTACATCGCGAACTTCTTTCGATCGCGACAAAAGAGCCTCGAGCTCTTCGAGCCGCCCTTCCTGTTCGAGCAGCAGTCGGCCATCGTGGCGGGCCGGGTGCCGGAGGGGCCGCTCTGACGGGCGGCGCCGCTCTCTGGGCGCGGCGGGCCGCGCTCATCGCAGCGCTGGCGATCCTCAATGTCTCGCTCACCTTCGAGAGCGTCTGGCCGACGCTCAGGGTTCGCGTGAGCGATCAGGTGTCGGTCGAGGCCGCCCTGCTGGTCCTCGGCCTGGCCCTGGCCTCTGCGTGGCGGAGCCGGGTCGCCCTCCCGACGTGTCGCGCACTCGCCGCGCTGTGGGTCGTGCTCGTCATCGGCCGCTATGCGGACGTGACCACACGGTCCCTCTATGGCCGTGGGGTCAACCTCTATTGGGATCTGAGACTGCTGCCGGACGTCGGTGCCATGTTCGCGTCCGTGGCACAGCCGGTTGTTCTCGGCGGCCTTGTCGCGGGCGTGGTGCTCGTCCCGCTGCTCCTCTATGTCCCGGTCCGCTGGGCCGTGGGGCGTGTCGCCGATGCCTGCGCCGATCCCCGCGGGCGTGTATGGCTGGCCGTGGGCGCCGTCATGGTGCTCGGCATCGCGGTCGTCCGGCACGCGGGCGCCCCTGTCCTCCCGCGGCTCGGATTCGCCCCGCCCGTCACGCTTGCGATCGCGGAGGAAGCCCTGGAGTTCGCGCGCGAGGCCTCCGGCCTGGCGCATCGTCCCCTGCCGGCCGCGCCCGTTGTGCGCTCCGACCTGTCGCGCGTGCACGGGGCGGACGTGCTGCTGATCTTCCTCGAGTCCTATGGCGCGGCCAGCTGGGATCGTCCCGAGTTCGTGGAGCAGCTGGCGCCGGCGCGAGCACGGCTGGCCGATGCCGTCGGTGACACCGGCCGAGGCGTGGTGACGGCGCTGGCCCACTCGACGACCTTCGGCGGCGAGTCGTGGCTCGCACACATCAGCCTGCTGTCGGGAACGGAAGTCCGCGATCCCGATCTGAACATGCGGCTGATGGCCGAGCGGCGGGACACGATGGTCACCGCCTTCGCGCGTGCCGGCTACCGCACCGTGGCCATCATGCCGGGGCTGCAGGCGTCCTGGCCGGAGGGCGCCTTCTACGGGTTCGACCGCATCTACGGGGTCACCGACCTCGAGTACGAGGGGCCCCCGTTCGGCTGGTGGGGAGTCACGGACCAGTTCGTCCTCGCGCGGATGGATGCCCTGGTGGTCGCACCAGGGCCGAGGGCGCCCGCGTTCGTCTTCATGCCGACCATCAGCACGCATGCGCCGTTCACGCCGGTGCCGCCGTACCAATCCGACTGGGCACGCCTCCTCACTCCTGCGCCCTACGACAGGGACGAGCTGATGCGCGCTTACGAGGAAGTGGCGGACTGGACGAATCTGGGTCCGGGCTATGCGAGGTCCCTGGCTTACGCGCACGACACGCTCGCCGGCTATCTGCGCCACCGCGCCGACCGCGACCTGGTGCTGGTCATGGTCGGCGACCACCAGCCGCCGGCCCTCGTGAGCGGGGAAGACGCGTCCTGGGAGGTGCCGGTCCACGTCGTGGCCAGCCGGCCGGCCCTGCTCGAACGCCTGCGTGGCCACGGCTTCCAGGAGGGGTTGCAGCCGCGTCGGCCCGCGGTCGCGCGGATGGACACCCTGATGCCCATCCTGCTCGACGCGTTTGGCGATCGACCGTAGGTCGGTCCGGGCTCCGGTCTCCGGGCTCGACTCGTGAGCGTGGCCGGAACTAGAGTGAGGTCCCCATGAACACCTCACCGATTGCCGCGTGCGCTGTTTCCGTCGCAGCCGTCCTCTTCCTGTCGGGCCTGCTGGCGGGTAGCCAGGCGCCGGCGGCGTCGGGCGCGCGCGCGCCGCGCAATGCCGACGAGTACGACGCCCTCTTCCAGCAGGTGAAGAACTGGGGGCGATGGGGGCCGGACGATCAGCTCGGCGCCGCCAACCTCGTCACCGACGCGAAGCGCCGCCAGGCCGCATCGCTGGTGAAACTGGGGCTCACCGTCTCGCTGGTGCACAACCCCATCACCGTGAAGGCCGAGGACAGCGTGCTGCCGTTCGAGCACACGATGAACCGCGGGTTCACCACCGACACGTATCGCGTCTCGTATCACGGCTACGCGCACAGCCACCTGGATGCGCTGTGCCACATCCTCTACAAGGACCAGACCTACAACGGCTATGCGCGTGCCGACGTGAACACCGAGAAGGGCTGCACGAAGCTCGGGATCGACACCCTGAAGCAGGGCATCATCACCCGCGGCATCCTGATCGACATCCCGCGGCTGAAGGGCGTGGAGTACCTCGAGCCGGGGACCGCTGTCTACCAGGAGGACGTCGAGGCCTGGGAGAAGAAGGCCGGCGTGAAGGTGGGGCCCGGCGACGCGCTGCTGCTCCGCACCGGGCGCTGGGCGCGGCGCGCGAAGGTAGGCCCGTGGGCCGTCGGGACCAGCGCGGCCGGCTTCCACGCCTCCATTGCCACGTGGCTGAAGGCGCGCGGCGTGGCGTTTCTCGGCAGTGATGCCGCCTCGGAGGTGATGCCGTCGATGGTGGAAGGGGTGAACCTGCCGGTGCACACGCTGGTGATCACCGCGCTCGGCATCCACATCCTGGACAATCAGGACCTGGAGCGCCTGGCCGAGACCGCGGCGAAGCTGAAGCGGTGGGAGTTCCAGCTGGTGCTCAACCCGCTGCCGGTGACCGGCGGCACGGGGTCGCCGATGAATACCCTGGCGGTGTTCTAGGGGACAGTCCCTGTGACAGATTTAACAATTGTCACAGGGACTGTCCCCATCCGCTAGAATCCGCCGCATGGTCCGACGACTGCTCGCCTCCGGCATCGCGATCGCCCTCTCGGCTCCGCTCCTCGCGCAGGAACCGGTCGATACCGCCATGGTGGCGAAGATCCGCGCCGAAGCGTTCGATCGCGGCAAGGTGCTCGACACGTTCAACCAGCTGGCCAACGTGATCGGCCCCCGGTTGACCAACTCGCCCGCGCACAAGCGGGCCGTGGCGTGGACACAGGACGCGCTCAGGGGCTGGGGCCTCGCGAACGTGCACGCCGAGCCCTTCGAGTTCGGCCGCGGCTGGACGCTCGAGCGTTTCTCCGTGGAGATGATCGAGCCCCGCTACATGCCGCTGACCGGCTACCCGAAGGGATGGTCGGCGTCGACCAGCGGACCGATCACGGCGACGCCGGTCTGGCTGCCCAATCCGTCGGCCGGGGATCTCGAGACCCGCGCGGGAACGCTGAAGGGCGCGATCGTGATGACGAGCCCGATCCAGGAGTACTTCATCCGCGAAGATCGCCCACCGGCTTCGGGCGACCTGCGCACGGGAAGGCCGCAGGCCAAGCCGGCCATGCCCGCCGCAGACCTCGTGGCGCGCCTCAAGGCCGAGAACGTGGGCGTGACGCTCGAGCCGAACATCGGGGAGCACGGCACCGTCTTCGTCACCGGGCGCGACGCCGGCGCCAACGCCATTCCGGCGGTCGTGCTCGTCTCCGAGCACTACAACCTCGTCGCGCGCCTGCTGCAGCAGGGGATTGCCGTGACGCTTGCCGTCAACGTGCAGGGCCGCTATGACGAGTCGGACCGCAACACGCACAACGTCATCGCCGAGATCCCCGGCACCGACGCGGCCCTGGGCACCGAGGTGGTGATGGCCGGCGCACACCTGGACTCCTGGCACACCGCGACCGGCGCCACGGACAACGCGGATGGCGTGGCGACGGTGATGGAGGCGGTCCGCATCCTCAAGGCCCTCGGCGTCCGGCCGCGGCGCACCATTCGCATCGCCTTGTGGGCCGGAGAGGAGCAGGGGCTGCTCGGCTCGCGCGCGTGGGTGAAGCAGCACCTCGAAGGCGAGGCCAACGCCGCGGCGCGCAACAACCTGTCGGCCTACTTCAACTTCGACAACGGCTTCCCGCCGGTCACCGGCTTCTACATGGAAGGCAACGAGCCCGCACAGCGCATTGTGGCGCAGTGGCTGAGGCCGCTCGCCGACCTGGGAGTCACCCAGACGACCTCCGGCGGCATCGGCGCGACGGATCACCTGGCGTTCACGGCGCTGAAGCTGCCGGGCTTCCAGGCGGTGCAGAGCTACGTGGGCTACGACGTCCGTACCCACCACACCAATGCCGACTTCGTGGAGCGCATCGAGCCGGACGCGCTGAAGCAGGCGGCGGCCGTCACCGCCACCGTGCTGTACCACGCGGCCATGCGGGACGGGAAGATGCCGCGGTAGGCTCTCCGCCGGCAGCCACCGAGAGGATCAGAACGCGGTGCTCAGCAGCTCGCCGACGATGGGCTCGCACTGGCGCTCGACGTGAGCGAGCAGGTCCGGCTTCTGCTGGATGTCGGTGTTCACCCGTTCCATGGGGGCGCCCGTGAGGAACGCCTCCACGCGATCGGGGTTCCCGCCGGCCGCGACGAAGGGCGGCATCAGGTACACGACGGCCATCGTGACCGCCGTCAGGCCGAACGCACCCACGCGCCGGTCCTGCGCATCGGCGGCGGACTCGAACTGGCGAAACAGCACGAGGTTGCAGAGCTGATACCGCGCCATCGCGTCCAGGTGCCGGTTGTTCGCGCTGGGCATCTTCAGCATGGGAAAGGCGGGCGCCTTGTCGAGCGCCCCCTGGGCCGTCCACGATTCCAGCTGCCCGCGCACGGCCTGCACGATCTTGCGCGTGGCCTCGGCCAGGCCGGCGGGGTCGCGCGGCTTGCTGATGGACGTGAGGCGGTCCGCCAGCTGCCCGGCCATCGCGCGTTCGGCCTCGTCCGGCAGCCACGCCGCCTGCGCCGCGAGGGAGGCGGCGCCGCCGACCACGAGCACGAGCGCCAGCGCGCGAGCCGTTCTCGTCATGCGCGGGAGCATACATCGGCGCTTGCCTTGTGGCGACAGATGATGGATAAGGCGGAAGCCATGGAACAGGCCCCCGTGTACGACCCGGCCACCGGCGGTCGCATCGCGGAGGTGCCCATCATGGACGCCGCGGCCGTGCGCGCCGCCGTCGCCCGCGCCCGCGATGCGCAACCGGCGTGGGCCGCGCTCCCCCTGAAGGAACGCTGCCGGCGACTGACCCGTTTCCGCGACCTGATCGTCGAGCGCGCGGACACGCTCGCCACGCTCATCTCGCGGGAAACCGGGAAGCCGCGCCTCGAGGCGCTGACCCACGAGATCCTGCCGGTGGCGGATGTCGTCACGTGGCTCGCGCATCGGGGGCCGCGGATCCTTCGCCCGCGCCGGGTGGCGCTTCGGTGGTTCAAGCACAAGAAGAGCCTGATCGTCTACCGGCCCCGCGGTGTCGTTGGCGTGATCGCGCCGTGGAACACGCCCTTCCACGTGGCGCTCCGCGACGCCCTGACGGCGCTGGCTGCAGGCAACGCCGTGGTGGTGAAACCCTCGGAGGTCACGCCGCTCTGCCTGCTGGCCGCGAAGGACGTGTGGAACGCCACGGGCATGCCGGAAGACCTGCTCCAGGTGGTCACCGGCGCCGGCCCCACCGGCGCCGCGCTCATCGACGCGGGCATCCAGAAGGTGAACTTCACCGGGGCGGTGTCGACCGGGCGCCGCATCGCGGCCGCCTGCGGCGAGCGGCTCATACCGTGCACGCTGGAACTGGGCGGAAAAGCGCCGCTCATTGTCTGCGACGATGCGGACGTCGAGCGCGCGGCTCGTGCCATCGTGTGGGGCGGGTTCGCCAACAACGGCCAGTTGTGTGTGGGCGTCGAACGCGTCTACGCAACGGCCGCGAACTACGACACGCTGGTGGCGCGCGTCGCCGAGCTCACCCGAGGCCTCAGGCAGGGAGCCCCAGCGTCGGACGAGGTGGACCTGGGCGCCGTCACCTTCGCGCGGCAGATCGACACCGCCGAGCGCCTCGTGGCGGACGCGTGCCAGAAGGGCGCGCGCCTGCTCACCGGCGGCCGGCGCCTCCCGGGACCGGGGCAGTTCTACGAGCCCGCCGTGCTGGCCGACTGTACCCACGACATGCTGGTGATGCGCGAAGAAATCTTCGGCCCCGTCGTTCCCATCATGCGCGTCGAGAGCGAGGCGCAGGCATTCGAGCTGGCCAACGGCTCTCATCTCGGCCTGGCGGCCTACGTGTTCTCGGGCAACCGTCGTCAGGCGCTGGCGCGTGCGCAGCAGCTGGCTGCCGGGGCGGTGATGGTCAACGACATCCTCACCCACGCGGCCTTCGCGGAGGCGCCGTTTGGCGGAATCAAGTCAAGCGGGTACGGAAGGGTGCAGGGCGAGGACGGGCTTCGCGACATGTGCGACATCGTGCACGTGAACGTCGATCGCTTCACTTTCTGGCGCACCGAGCCGTTCTGGTTCCCGTACAGCGACAGGAAGTACCGTCACGCGCTCAGGGCGCTGCCGCTGCTGCTGGGCAGGCACGGCATCCTCTCGCGCATCGGCCGCTGGCTGTAGGCGAAGGCGCGCATGGACACGATCCGGGATCAGCCACCTGCGACCGGGCCGTCGGCCCTGGGCCGGGCGGTCACCCGGCTCGAATCGACGCACCTGTTCGACGCGCTTCCGCAGGACACCCTTCACGACCTCGCAGCCGCCTGCCGACAGGTGACGCTTGCGCCCGGAGACGTGTTGATGCGCCAGGGCGAGCCGGGCGACTGCCTGTACGTCGTGGCCAGCGGCCGCGTGGCCGTCACCGCGCGCGATGACGGCGGCGAGGACACCCTGCTGGGCGAGGCAAGGCAGGGCGAGTTCGTCGGCGAGGGGGCGCTGCTCGAGCGCGCGACCCGCATGGCCACCGTCACGGCCGCCTCGGAGGCCACCCTGCTGGAGCTGTCGCGCGACGCGCTCGACGATGTCCTGGCTCGAGATGCGGCGATTCGCGACTCGCTCCGCCACCTGCTCGACCATCGCCTCCGCTGGGCGCGCACGCGCCGCCTCCGGCCGGGCCCGGCCGAGCTGATCGACGCGCTCTCACAAGCCATCGCCGGCCTCGATCAGGCAGCCATCACGTCGCTCGAGACCGAGCTTCGCTGGGAGACGCTGCCTCGCGGGGCCGTCCTGATGCGCCAGGGCGACGCGGGCGACTGCCTCTACTTCATCGTCACCGGCCGCCTCCGCGTCTTCGGCCGACGCGACGATGGCAGCGAGGTGGACATCGCGGAGGTCGGGCCGGGAGAAGCCCTCGGCGAGATGGCCCTGCTCTCCAACGAGCCGCGCTCGGCCTCGGTGGACGCGCTGCGTGACTCCGAGCTGCTCGTGTTGTCCCGCGCCGGCTTCGAGCGGCTCGTCAACGAGCACCCGAAGGTGCTGGCCTTCTTCACCCGCGTCGTCGTGGCCCGCCTCAACCGGACCATCCGCGGCCGCGCGCCAGTGGCGCAGCTGGGCACCCGCTCGACCGTCACCCTGGAAGACTGCGACGAAGTGGTGCGCACCAGCAACCTCGTGCTGCGCAACCTGAAGATCACGCAGATGTACCACCGGCTGTCGCAGGAGCTGGCCCTGATGCTCGGCCACGGCGACGCCAATTGGTGCACCTTCGCGTGCAACGCGTCGAAGACCGCCGGCTATTCGATTCGCGGCGAGGCCTTCCGCCCGCTGGCGTGGTTGTCGCTCAGGAAGCGGGCGCAGCCCTTCAAGGGGCTGGGGGACCAGGTGCGGGCGGCCGCCGGGCGCGGCATGGTGGCGGCCCGGCTCGAGCGCATCCAGGACATCGTCACCGAGACCGTGTCCGCGGGGAACCTGAAGGTCTTCGCAGAGCTCGCGCCGATCTTCGCGCGGATGATCCAGACCTTCCACCGGGATCAGGAGTACGACCGCGACAAGCTGGCGCGCTTCCTGTCCCAGCTGGAGCGTGGGCACACCGAGGCGGGCGGGCAGGACACGCTGGCCGAGGCGCTGGCGCACTACTACGAGGCGATGTTCGAGCCGAACCTCAAGCGGAAGGCGGAGCTGATGCTGCTCGGCAACATCAAGGTCGGCCTGCACGAGCAGATCCGCCTGCAGCCGAACATCGTCGAGGCCCTGAACGCGCCCCTCACGGTGGGGCTCGGCGATCCCCTGGTCCAGCGCGTGGCCACACGCGTCATCGCGCTGCTGCCCCGCTTCATCGCGGGCGCCCTGCAGCGGCGACGCGACGCGCTGGAGCGCACGCTGCTCGCCTGGGGAGCCAGCACCTGGCGCCGGCTCGTGACGCGCAACCTGATGACGATCAGGCTGCCCTACGGCGAGTTGAGGCTCGGCGCAGAAGTCCCGGAGTTGCCGACGGCGGCGATGTTCCCGGACGTCCTCCAGGTCATCGAGCATCCCGAGCTCGTGCGCGTGCTCGCCAGGTACGACGGCCGGGGCGACGGCAGCCCGAGAGCCGCGGACTGGGGTGTGCTGGACGACCGCATGCGGTTCATCGCCAACCTGTTCCGGAGCCGGCAGAAGAGCCTCGAGCTGTTCGCCCAGCCGTTCCAGTACGAGCAACTCCAGGACATCGTCGCGGATCGCGTGCCCGTCGGCGAGCTCTGACGCGCCGGCGTTGACCGCGCCAGCCCGACTGTGACACCGTGCGGCGCATGGGCCTGCTCTCGCGATTGCTGGGAAACGCCTCGGAAGCCGACGTCGCCGACGTCGAGGAGTACCTCGAAAAGATTCTGGCGGAGGGCGAGAAGGTGCAGCGTGCCTTCTCGCTGGTCCGCGACCTGTTCATCTTCACCGACCGCCGCTTCATCATGGTGGACAAGCAGGGGATGACGGGGATGAAGACCGAGTACCACTCCATCCCCTACCGGGCCATCACGCGCTTCTCGGTGGAGACCGCCGGCCCCACCGACCTCGACTCCGAGCTGCGCATCTGGGTCTCGAGCTCGGCGACGCCCATTCAGAAGACCTTCCGGCGGGGAACGGCGATCTTCGAGGTGCAGCAGGCGTTGGCTACTTACTGCAAGTAACGGGTGCAGGGGTGCAGGGTGCACGGGTGCACGGGTGCAGGGTGCACCGGGGGCGACGCTTCACGTGTCCCGAAGTCTCTTCAGCGTCTCCAGATTCTCCGTGTCGAGTGGGTCCCGTACGATGGCGTCCGCGCGGCCGCGGTGGGGTGACTTCTCCGTCTCGATGAGCATCGGCCGGCCCGCGAAGCGCGCGTCGTGCAGCAGTCGTCGGAACGGGTCGAGGCCCAGGCAGCCGCGGCCGATGTGCTCGTGCCGATCCACGCGGCTCCCGCAGGGGCGCTTCGAGTCGTTGGCGTGCACGGCCTGCAGCCGGCTGAAGCCGACCAGCCGGTCGAACGACTCGAACGTGCTCGCGTAGCCGTCCGCGCTGGCAATGTCGTAGCCGGCCGCGAGGAGATGGCAGGTATCGAGGCAGACGCCGAGGCGCGGCGAGCCGTCCAGGTGATCGATGATGGCCGCCAGGTGCTCGAACCGGTGTCCCAGCGAGCGGCCCTGGCCCGCCGTCTGCTCCAGCAGCACCATCGTCCGGCGTCGTGGGTGGGCCTTCAGTGCTGCGCGGATTCCATCGGCGACCTGGCGCAGGGCATCCACCTCGGAGCCAGCCGTGCACGTGCCCGGGTGAATCACGACGCCCAGCAGGCCCAGCGTGTGGGCGCGCTCCAGTTCATCGATGAAGGCCGCGACCGACTGGGCGCGCAGCACCTGATCCGTCGTGGCGAGGTTGATCAGGTAGCTGGCGTGTGAGACGGCCGGGGTGATGCCGGTCTCGTCCAGGCGACGGCGAAACCGGCGGACCTCGTCGCGCTTGAGCGGCGCCCCGCGCCATTGGTTCGCGTTCTTCGCGAAGATCTGCAGCGCTTCGCAGCCGTGCAGGGCGGCGCGGTCCACCGCCAGGGACACGCCGCCCGCCACCGACATGTGCGCCCCGATCCGCATCATCGGCACTCATTGTCGCCCGCGCCGGCCCGGTGGGCACGTATGATGGCGCCGTGATCGCGCGTGCCCCCTGCCGCTGGCTCACCGTCCTCGCCCTGGCTCTCGCGTGGCTCGCCTCCTACCCCGCGATGCACGCGCAGGGCGAGCGCGTCCCCGTCGTGCTCCTGTCCATCGACGGCCTGAAACCCGACTACGTGCTCGATGCCGACCGCCATGGCCTGAAGGTCCCCAACCTGCGCAGGCTCGTTGCCGAGGGGGCGTACGCCACGGGGGTCACGGGCGTGACGCCGACGGTCACGTATCCCAGCCACACGACGCTGGTGACCGGGGTCGCGCCCGCCGTGCACGGCATCCTCAACAACGGCCCGTTCGATCCGCTCGGGCAGAACGCGAACGGCTGGTATTGGTACGCCGAGGACATCAAGGTCCCCACGCTGTGGGACGCGGCGGGCGAGGCCGGCCTCGTCACCGCGAACGTGGACTGGCCGGTCACCGTCGGCGCGCGGATCCGCCACAACATCGTCCAGTACTGGCACGGCGCGCCAGGCGAGGACCGCAAGCTGCTGCGTGCGCTCTCCACGCCGGGCCTCCTCGACGAAGCGGAGAAGGACGCGGGCCCATACCCGGCGGGCTACCAGTACACGCTTGCCGACGACCAGAAGCGCGCGCGATTCGTCGCGTGGATGATCGAGCGGAAGCGGCCCGACTTCCTGACCGCGTATCTCTCCTCGCTCGACGAGGAGCAGCATCACACTGCGCCCTACAGCCCGGCGACCTTCACGACGCTCGAGGGCCTCGACGCGCTCGTCGGGCAGATCCGTGAGGCAGCAGCGCGCGCCTACGCGAGGCGTTTCATCCTGGCCGTGGTCTCGGACCATGGCCACATCACGGCGAAGGAGGACGTCCACATCAACGCGGCGCTGGCGACGGCGGGGTTGATCGACGTGGACCCGCAGGGGAAGGTCACGGCCTGGCGCGCGTTTGCGTGGGGTGCCGGCGGGTCGGCCGCCATCATGCTGAAAGACCCGGCGGACGAAGCCGCGCGAACGCAGTCGGGGGAGGCGATCGCGCGCCTGCGCGCCGCGCACCCCGATGCCGTCGTGCGCGTCGAGGAAGGCGAGGCCATCCGCGCGCTCGGCGGCTTTCCCGGTGCGGCCTTTCTGGTCGGCCTCTCTCCAGGGTTCAAGACAGGAAGCGCTCTTGCAGGCGAGGTCGTCCGGCCCGCCGCCTCGCCCGGCGGCACTCACGGCTACCTGCCGGGGCCTCGCGACATGGAGGCCTCTTTCTTCATCGTGGGGGAGGGCGTGCCGGCAGGACGGAACCTGGGCATCATCGACATGCGCGATATCGCGCCCACGCTCGCGGTGAAGCTCGGCGTCTCGCTGCCGCGCGCTCAGGGCCGGAACCGGCTCTGAAGGGGCACGGGTCCGAACAGGTGCGGGCGGGTGCGAACAGGTGCGGGCAGGTGCGATCAGGTGCGGGCGTGTGCTGGCGGCTGGGCCGTTGCTCCAGGTGAGACCTGATCCGACGATGGCCACGAGAGCCTGGGCCCGGGCATGGTCGGGCGCTTTGGGGAGGGCCACAACTAGCCGAAGTCGGCCCGGCGCCGCAGCTGATCGCACCCGCCCGCACCCGTTCGCACCTGCCCGCACCCATTCGCACCCGCCCGCACCTGGGCTATGATTCCGCCCCAGGCCGACCCAGGCCCCGGACGGCCGAGGTGTCCTCGCCGTCGGAAACGCTCGGTTCAAGGGAGTTCGATATGACGCGCGCGCTCGCGGTTCTGGCAGGATCCTTCGTCCTCGCGCTCACTTCGGTCACGGTCTCGTCGGCCCAGACTCCTCCAGCCGCGGCTCCCGGCGGCCCGACGTTCACGAAGGACGTCGCGCCCATTCTCTTCAAGCACTGCGCCAGCTGTCACCGGCCGGGCGAGATCGGCCCGATGTCGTTCCTCACCTACGAGGCCACGCGCCCGTGGGCGCGTGCCATCCAGAAGAAGACCGTCTCGCGCGAGATGCCGCCCTGGGGCGCGGACCCCGCGCACACCATGAAGATGCGGAACGACCGCAGCCTCTCGCAGCGGGAGCTCGACACCATCGTCGCCTGGGTGGCCGCCGGTGCGCCGCGCGGCGACGCCGCCGACATGCCCCCTGTGCCGACCTTCGCCTCGGGATGGCAGCTGGGCGAGCCGGACTACGTCTTCGAGATGCCGCTCGAGTGGACCATCAAGGCCGAAGGCGCCGAGTCGTACCTGTACTTCTACCAGCCCATTCCCTTCACCGAGGACAAGTTCGCCAGCGCCATCGAGATCCGGCCGAGCAACTTCGCCGTCGTCCATCACTCCGGCGCCTACGTCGTGGACATTCCGGACGGTTACACCGTGAAGGAGGGTTACCTGTACGACGCAGCCGGCAAGCAGGTGCCGCCCACCGAGCCGATGGGGACTTCCGCTACATCTGGCGACGACAAGCCACTGGCCGGCGCGAACAAGCTCATCTCGTACGTGCCTGGGCGCGGCACCGAGGAGCATCCCGCCGGCTTTGCCAAGCGCATCCCCGCCGGCAAGTACATCCGGTGGGTCATGCACTACAACCCGACCGGCAAGGAAGAGAAGGATCGCAGCCGCCTGGGCATCTGGTTCGCGAAGGGCACGGTAACGCACGAGGTGCTGAATCTCCAGGCCGGCGACCCGGTCCCGGGCAGCGGCAACCGCGGCCTCTACTTCGCGCAGGGCAAGGAAGTGCTCTACGAGTCGGATGACACCACGGGACGGCGCGGCAAGACACCGACGATTCCGCCTTACGAGGGCAACTTCAAGATGATGGGCGTCACGCCGGTGAACGAGCCCATCACGCTCTACGCGCTCACGCCGCACATGCACCTGCGCGGCAAGAGCATGAAGTGGTGGGTCGTGTACCCCGACGGCCGCGAGGAGACCATCCTCGACGTGCCGAACTACGACTTCAACTGGCAGGTCCAGTACGAGCTCGAGAAGCCGCTCGAGGTCCCGGCCGGCAGCAAGATCATCAACGTGGCCATCTACGACAACTCGCCGCAGAACAAGTGGAACCCGGCGCCGCACCTGCCGGTCTACTGGTCCGAGCAGAGCTGGGACGAGATGTACCAGCCGACGACGCAGTTCTCCGTGGACAGCCACGACCTGACGAAGATGCCGAAGAAGACGGCGACGAGTGAGCCGCGGCAGCGGCAGTGATCGGGTCGGGAGTCGGGAAGCGGGAGTCGGGAGTCGGGAAACCAGACGCCCGGAACCGGGCGGCGGGGCTGTCCGCCGTAGCGTGGGCAAGCGGAAGTCGAGGGGAATCAGTCGAATGAGTGGACAGATTACGGGGATGGTGGTCTCGGTGTCCCTCGCCTGGGTTGTCGCGTCTGGTGTTTCGCTCGCGGCGCAGGCGCCGGTGGAGAAAGTCCCCATCGTCGCCGTCGCGGGCTGCCTGGCGCAGGAGGGCGACAGGTGGCTCCTCACGAGCGCCACGGAGCCGGAGCCGAGCATTGCCAACGGCCCGCCCGCGGGCCGGCCCTACAAGGGACCAACCTCCGGCAAGAACACGTTTCACCTGATCGGCGTCTCCGAGTACAACCTGCCCTCGCACAAGGGCCACACCGTGCTCGTGAAGGCTCTCTTCATCAAGGCCGAGCCCGTCAGCCGGCTGAACATCACCTCGGTGACGATGATCGCGGAAACCTGCCCGCCGAAGTAGCACACCTGGGGTTCTGAGGTTCTCGGGTTCTCGGGTTCTGAGGCTCCGGGGGCGTGGAGTTGCGTCCCGCTGCGCCGCTGCCATATCGTGGCCGCACCATGCCGCGCCTTCATGCGCTCGTTCCTGTCGCCGCGCTGCTCCTGGCCGCGGCAGCCACGCCAGAGTCCCGGGCAACGTCGGCCCTCGAGAAATCTGCGCATCTGCGGCCCGTTGAATCCGCGTCTGCGCATGTGCGGCCCGTTGAGTCCGCGTCCACGCATCTGCGGCCCGCCGTCCCGGAATCTGCGGATCTGCGGCCCGCCAGTTCTGTGTCCGCGCATCTGCGGCCTGCCGTTCCGGAATCTGCGCATCTGCGGCCCGTTGAGTCCGCGTCCACGCATCTGCGGCCCGCCGTCCCGGAATCTGCGGATCTGCGGCCCGTCAGTTCTGTGTCTGCGCATCTGCGGCCCGAGGGACAGGATCCCGCCCCTCTGCGTTCGGCGTTGCACGACTTCCGCGTCGAGGTCGTCGTGCCCGAGCTCGTCCATCCGTTCGCGATGGCCTTCACGCCGGAAGGCGACATGCTCGTCACCGAGCGCCCCGGCCGCCTCCGCATCGTCCGCAACGGGAAGCTGCTCCCCGAACCAGTCGCCGGCCTTCCGCCCATCCTCGCGCTTGGCCAGGGCGCGCTCTCCCAGGACGGGCGCGAGCAGGCGGGCCTCCGCGACGTGGTGCTGCACCCCGGCTTCGCGACGAACCGGCTACTCTACATCAGCTACGTCAAGCCCGGCGAGAAGGGCTTCGGCAACCTGGCCGTCGCGCGCGGCCGCTTCGAGCACGATCGACTCTCGGAGGTGCAGGAGATCTTCCACGCGAACGCGCCCGGCAACGGCACCAACCGCAGCTCGATGTGGGGCGGGCGGATGCTCTTCGATAAGGCCGGCTACCTGTTCGTCACGCTCGGGGACCGCCAGTGGCCCGCGGTTGGCGATCTCGCGAAGCATCCCGCGCAGGATCTCTCGCGGCACAACGGCACCACCGTACGCCTCCACGACGATGGGCGCGTGCCGGCGGACAACCCGTTCGTGGGGAAGGCGGGGTTGCTCCCCGAGATCTACACGTACGGCCATCGCAATGCGCAGGGGATGGCGGTTCACCCCGTGACCGGCGACATCTGGCAGAACGAGCACGGCCCGCAGGGCGGCGACGAGCTGAATCTCATACGGCCCGGGCTCAACTACGGCTGGCCAGTCGTCGGCTTCGGCGTGAACTACACCACCGGCAAGGCCATCCACGAGGGCACGCTCAAGGAGGGCATGGAACCGCCCCGGCACGTATGGGTGCCGTCGATTGGGGTTTCCGGCATGCTGTTCTACACGGGCGATCGCTTCCCGGGCTGGAAGGGCGACATGATCGTCGGCGGCCTGAGCGGGCAGCGCCTCGTGCGCCTGAGGCTCGACGGCCAGCGCGTGGTGCAGGAGGAGACGCTGCTCCAGGGCATGGGCCGTCTCCGCGACGTGCAGCAGGGGCCGGATGGTTTCATCTACATCGCGGTGGACGGCAACGCGCGAGGGTTCGACGGCGCGCCGACGCCCATCGTGCGGCTGGTCCCCGTTCCTCGCGGGAGTTAGTTCGGCGGCCGGGGCCTCAACGGAGGGCCGGGGGCGGCTCGGAGCCCGTCTTGTCGGCAGAACGACGGTGCGGCGACAGCGCGATCGGCAGCGCGTGAGGGTGGACCCTCTCCGTCCCCTCCGCACCCGCCCGCCCGCACCTGTTCGCACCTGTTCGCACCTGTTCGCACCTGTTCGCACCTGTTCGCTCCCGCGCGCACCTGCCCGCGCCTGCCCGCACCTGTTCGCACCCGCCCGCACCTGTTCGCACCCGCTCCGCTATCGGGAGACCTCCTCCGCCATCTGGACCGGTCGGACCGTGCGCGCCAGCACAGCCGTTCTTAACAGGGACAGTCCCGCGTAGAGGACGACGACCACCACCAGCCACCGGATGGCGTAGAGCGGGAGGCTCTTCACGACGTACGCGGCGACCAGGACGCCCGGAATGCCGCCCAACATGAGTCCCAGGGCGGCCTGGCCGTCGTACTTGTTCGTGCGCGCGTACTTGATGCCTGCCATCGGCAGCATGTAGGCGGCCGACCCCATCATGATCGGGAACGCCGACCTCGGGTCCATGCCGAGCAGGCTGAAGACGATCAGGCTGGGGGCATAGCTGCCGACGCCGAGCGCATTCAACGCGCCGAGACAGAAGTTCACCGCGGCGGCAAGGGCGAGCGTGACGCCGGCGAATCCAATCGCGGTGCCGCCACCGGGAATCCACTGCAGGTTCGTCATCAGCATCAGCGCCGAGCCCGCGAGCAGCGCTCCGCCCATGCCCAGCTGGATGGGGCGGCGGGGCAGGCTCGACACGACGCGCGCCCCCACGTAGCCACCCACCGCGCCAATCGGCACGAGCACCATGAGCGTCATCGGATCCACCGCGATGGCGGCGACGAAGGCGAAGGCCTCGATGGCGACCGGTATCGACGAGCCCACGTTGAGCGTGCCGGGGATGTATTCGTCCCGCACCATCCGCATGAAGCGGAACGCCGCCGTGGTGGGCGCGTAGTTGCCGATGCCGAGCGTGTCGAAGAAGAGCGTGACGGCGCCCAGCCCCAGCTGCTTCGGTGTCGGCGCGCGATGCGGGTGGCGCCCGACCGAGGCGCTCTGCCACCACGCGTAGGCGAACGCGGCGATGACGAGGGCCAGGCCGGCGAGCAGCAGCGGGATGGGAGCGAGCACGCGTCAGCCGGCCCTTCGGCGCCGGTTCACGGCCTGCCGTACGTCGATCGATGGAACATCCGGCCCCACGTGGTCGTCGGCCACGGGGGCGGAGGGCTCGAGCGACAGGGGGATCACGCCCGCCCACACCGGCCAGGTCACGTCCTCCTCGTCGTCCACGGGAGGACCGCTCCGGACCTTCGCCGACGCCTCCTCGATGGGAAGCGCCAGGACGGAAGTGCCCAGCAGCTCCTGCGACGTCACGGGGCGGAGCCCGTCCCATCGATCCGGCACGATGTGATTCGTGAACGCGCGGAGGGCCTCGGTCTTCTCCGCGGGATCCGTGACGAGGCGTGCACGCCCGAGGATCATCACCGACCGGTAGTTCATCGAGTGGTGGAAGGCCGAGCGGGCCAGCACCAGGCCATCCACGAGCGTGACGGTGACGCAGACGTCGAGGCCGGCGGCGAGCGACCGGACCATGCGGCTCGCGGCGGAGCCGTGCAGGTAGATCTCGTCGCCGACCCGCGCGTAGCCGGTGGGAACGACGAACGGCTGTCCGTCCACGACGAATCCGACGTGGCACACGAAGCCTTCGTCGAGGATGTCGTAGACGGCAGCGCGGTCGAACACGCCCCGCTTGGGGAGACGCTTCAGCCGCGTCCGGTCGGTCACGGGAATGGAAGGGGAAGAGATGCCAGCCATGGTGGAGAGGGTAGCCCGGCCTGGATAGCACAACACTTCCACTTTCGATACATTTGACCAGTCCACTTTGCGCACGCCCATCGCCATCGACCGCCGCCGGCAGCGCCCCCTGCACCGCCAGATCTACGAGGAGTGGCGGCGCGGCATCCTCGCCGGCCGCTTCGCACCCGGGGAGCGCATGCCTTCCACGCGCGAGCTGGCGGCGGCTCTCCGGGTGTCGCGCGCCACGGTGACCGCGGCGTACGAGCAACTCGTGGCAGAGGGCTATCTGGACGGGCATCGAGGCTCGGGGACCTTCGTGAGCCAGGAACTGCCGGACCGGGCCCTCGGGCCGGCGGGTCCTTCGGCGGCGCGGGCCGCCGCCGCACCCGCGCGGCTTTCTGCGTTCGTCGAGCGGCTCGGCCCGATCGCATCGCGCGAGCCCAGCCCGGCCGGCGTGCTCGATCTCTCCAACGCCGGCCCGGATCTGGACCTCTTTCCGTTTGCCGTTTGGAGCCGCCTTGTCCGGCGCCACCTCCGGCGCATCGGCCAGGGCCTCCGCCGTCACGCGGAGGACCGGGCCGGGCACGAGCCGCTGAGGGAAGCCATCGCGGCCTACCTGCGCCGGTCGAGGGCGGTCCGCTGCGCCGCGGATCAAGTGGTCATCGTCAGCGGATCGCAGCAGGCGCTGGACCTCTGCGCGCGTGTGCTCGTCGATCCGGGTGACGAGGTCGTCGTCGAGGAGCCGGGATATTCCGGCGCGCGCCAGCTCTTCGCGGCTGCCGGCGCGACGCTGCGCCCCGTGGCCGTGGATGCCGATGGCCTGCTGGCTTCCGCGCTGCCACCCTCCGCGCGGCTGGCCTACGTCACGCCATCCCACCAGTTCCCGCTCGGCGCCTCGCTGTCGCTGGCGCGGCGGCTCGACCTGCTCGCGTGGGCGCGCGCGCGGCGCGCGTTCGTCATCGAGGACGACTACGACAGCGAGTTCCGCTACGTCGGGGCGCCGCTGCCCGCGCTCCAGGGGCTCGGGGACGCATCACGCGTGGTGTATGTCGGCACCCTCTCGAACGCGATGTTCCCGGGGCTCAGGATCGGCTATGTCGTCCTGCCATCCACGCTCGTGGAGCCGTTCGTCCGGGCGAAGTGGTACGCGGATCGCCAGACCGCGTATCTCGAGCAGGCGGCGCTGGCGGATTTCATCCGGGAGGGGCATCTCGAGCAGCACGTCCGCCGGATGCGGCGCGTGTACAAAGCCCGCAGGCAGGCGCTGCTGGACGCGCTCGATCGGCGCTTCGGCGCTCGCGCCACCGTACTGGGCGACTCGGCGGGCATGCACCTGGTGGTGCGGTTCGATGCGCCGGACATCGCCACTCGCGCGCGTCGATCGGGCGTGGCACTGCGCGACACGCGCGCGTACTACCTGGGCGCGGCGCCCGCGAACGAGTTCATCCTGCGCTTCTCGGACCTGGGTGAACGGGCGCTCGGCGAGGGCGTGCGGCGCCTGGCGGGCTGAGCGAGCGCGGGCTGAGCGAGGGCGTGCGGTGCCTGCCTGGCTGAGCGACCGCGCGGGGGGACACGGACGCCATGCGGACCGTCGGCATCCTCAGAGCGCGTGCTGCACGAGCTTCTCCCGCACGTCGTCGGGCA
Source organism: Acidobacteriota bacterium (assembly GCA_020851565.1). GTDB lineage: Bacteria > Acidobacteriota > Vicinamibacteria > Vicinamibacterales > UBA2999 > VFZN01. Next base: position 27,975 of record JADZCN010000170.1, read on the forward strand.
GCGGTGCCGACGCGCGACGGGTGGTATCGAAACACACCTCGATGGTCTTCTGCGTCGCGCAGTGCGTCATCGAATCCGCCTCGTAGAGCCGCATCTCGTAGTGCAGGCTCTTGTGGCCGACGCGGGTAATGGCGCCGGTCACCAGCACGAGCTGTCCCGCCGTGAGCTCCCGGTGAAAGTCGATCGTGAGCGACGCGACCACGGTGCCCAACCCGCGGGCCCGCAGGTCGGTCAGCGACACGCCCGCCCTGGCCAGGACGTGCCACCCGGCCTCGTCGAAGATGGCGGCGTAGTGGCGGACGTTCATGTGCCCGTAGGCGTCGCACAGGGCCGGCATGACGATGGTGCGGTGCAGCTCGAACCAGGTGGCGCTCATGCGGATGGTGCCCTTCAGCGGCTCTTTGCCTCTTCCGCCACGCGCTGCTCCAGCCGCGTCATCGCATCGGCTGCATAGGTCCTGCACGTCTTCCCCGCGGCCGCGAACGGGTGCGGGGCCACGAGGATGTCGCAGGGCAGCTCCGCCACGCGCGAGATGCTGCGTCGAAACAGGTCCACGCGAGACGCGTAGTCCTTGCCGCCGGTGAAGCGGAAGCCGGGCGCCGCGACGGCGGAGAGGCTGTCGGCGTAGACCATGTCCTTGCAGGCGCCGCCCTCGCAGCTCCGCCAGGTGTAGGCCGTGCTGCCGGGCGCGTGCCCGGGGATGAAGTGCACGGTGATGGCGATGTCGCCCACGCGCAGCACCTCGCCGTCCTTCAGCTCCTGCACGGTGGCTACCGCGGGGAACTCGTTGTCCTTCCGGCCGAACCCGAACTGCGGATCGTCTTCCGTGTTCTCGCCCCGGCGGAGTGCCGCGGCCGTGGACGGGCTGGCCGCCACGCGCGCGCCCGTGAACCGGGCCAGCGCCGCCACGCCGCCCGCGTGGTCGTAGTGCCCGTGAGAAATCAGGATCAGCTTGACGTCTTCCGTCCTGAACCCCAGCGCGCGGATGTGCCGGTCGATGAGCGGCGCGGACTGCGGAAGGGCGCCGTCCAGCAGCACGTGGCCCGCCGGCGAGGTGACGAGCAGCGCCGACAGCCCGGCCGTGCCGACCGAGTAGGTGTTGCCGAACAGCCGTGACGGCTCGGTGTCCCGATTCCAGTCGGCGCAGTCACTGCACTGTTTCGGCGGATCAGGGACGAGGGCCGGGGCCTGGACGATGGAGAAGAGGAGGACGGCGACGAGTGCGACGAGTTTCATCGGGGAACAATCGTAACAGGTGCGGGCGGGTGCGGGCGGGTGCGAACGGGTGCGGGCGTGTGCGGGCAGGTGCGGGCAGGTGCGGCGGGTGCGAACGGGTGCGGGCAGGTGCGAGGTCACGTGCGCTGCGAATGCCCCGATCGCACAATCCTCCAATCACCCAATCCAATGCGCAATGCCCCAATCACTCAATCGTCATTGAATCGCTCAATCACCAATCTTCAATCGCCAATGGACTTGCGCCCGCTCAGGCCAGCCGCACGCGCCGCAAAGGCAGCTCGCGCACGCGGATGCCGGTGGCGGCGAAGATGGCATTCGCGACGGCGGGCGCGATCGGCGGCACTCCCGGCTCCCCCAGTCCGCCGGGGGGCGCCGTGGAGGGAATGAACTGGACCTCGATGGCCGGTGTGTCCGCGAGGTAGATCATCTGGTAGTCGTGGAAGTTGCTCTCGACCACGCGGCCCTTGTCGATGGTGATCGCGCCCACCAGCGCCGCGGACAGCCCGAAGATGATGCCGCCCTCGATCTGCGCGGCGGCCGTGTCGGTGTTCACCACCTCGCCGCAGTCCACCGCGGCCCACACCTGCTTCACCTTCAACACGCCCTCGGGCGATAGGGCCGCGTGAGCGACCTCCGCAACGATGGAGCCGAAGCACTCGGCGATGGCGATGCCGAGGCCCTCGCCCTTCGGCAGCGCCCGTCCCCAGCTCGCCATGGCCGCCGCGCGCTCGAGCACGGCCCTGAAGCGCGGATGCTCGCCCATCAGATCCCGGCGGAACGCGAAGGGATCCTTGCCGGCGGCGTGCGCCAGCTCGTCGATGAACGACTCCTTGAAAAAGCCGTGCTGCGAGTTGAGCACGGACCGCCATGCCCCGGTCCGGACGTGGTGCGGCGCTTCCCGGCCCTCGGCCTTCTTCTCCGGGATCACATAGGGCATGAACGTCGACTCCCGATCGCCGCCGCCGACGTAGTGCGACGCGACCGCGACCGGTGCGCCGCTCGCGTCCAAAGCACCCGCGTGACGCGACATGGCCGCGGGCCGGAAGTAGCCATGCTGCATGTCGGTCTCGCGGCTCCAGATCATCTTCACCGGCGCGGGCGACATCGCCTGCGCGATGCGCGCGCCCATGCCGACGAAGTCCAGTGAGCCGGGCAGCCGCCGCCCGAAGCCGCCGCCGAGCGCCAGGTTGGTGAAGCGCACTTGCCCCGGTTCCAGGCCCAGCGCCTCCGCCGCCGTCTTCCTCGCGTTGAGCGGATCCTGCGTCCCGGCCCAGACTTCCGCGCCCTCGGGCGTCACCCGCGCGGTACAGGCCATCGGCTCCATCGTCGCGTGCGCCAGGAACGGCACGCGGTAGTCGGCCGTGATCACCTTCGCCGCGCCTGCGGGCATCTCGGGGGGCGCGGCCAGCGCCTCGTCGAACGCCTCGAAGATGGTGGCGCTCGACACGCCCCCATGCCCCGCGTCGTCGAACACGGGCTCGAGCGCCTCCAGCGCCCGGCTGGCGCGCCAGTAGCTGTCGGCGACGACGGCGACAGCCTCCTCGAGCCGCACGACCCGCTTCACGCCAGGCATGGACTCGGCCGGCGCGCTGTCCACCGACACGAGCTTCCCGCCGTTGACCGGCGCAATCGCCACGGCGGCATGGAGCATTCCCGGCAAGGTGAAGTCGATACCGTAGACGGCGCTGCCGTCCACTTTCGATCGCATGTCGAAGCGCCGGCGCGCGGTGCGGCGCAGCGTATACGCCTGCGGGTCCTTCGGCGTGGGCCGTGACGGCACGGACTGCCGCGCCGCCGCCTGCGCGAGCTCGCCAAAGGTTGCCGAACGCCCGCTTGCGGCGTGGGAGACGCGCGAGGACGCGACCTGGCACTCCGCGGCTCGCACGTTCCACTGTTCGGCCGCCGCCGCGACCAGCATCTCGCGCGCCGCGGCGCCGGCGACGCGCATCCCGTACTGGCCGGTCGTGCGCACCGACATCGATCCGCCGGTGGCCTGCAGCCCGAACCACCGCGCGAGGCGATAAGTGCCGTAGTCCAGGCCGACCTCGATCGGCCCTGGCACCGATTCTCCGGTGAGCGCGCGCACGACATATCCGTTCGCGTACTCGTCGAGCGCGGGCGCCTCCTTCACGCGCACGAGGCTCCAGTCCACATCCATCTCCTCGGCGGCCATCATGGCGAGGGCGGTCTGCGCGCCCTGTCCCATCTCGCAGTGGGGCACGAGGACGGTGACGATGTTGTCGGGCGTCACGAGGATCCAGGTGTTGAGCTGTCCCGCCCCTTCCGCATCGTCCGGGACGACGCTGTGGCGGCCGGGCGCGAGCGCCACGCCGAGGACTCCGAGCGCGAGGCCTCCGCCGGCGAGGGCGCCGGCGCCGATGAACGCGCGACGAGTCCACTTGTTCATCGCGTGCCCCCCGCTTCCGCGGCGAGGCCGTGGATGGCCCTCCTCACGCGCGCGAAGGTTCCACAGCGGCAGATGTTGGTGATCGACTCGTCGATCTCCTGGTCGGTGGGGTTAGGTCTCTCGCTCAGCAGGGCCGTCACCGCCATGATCATTCCCGTCTGGCAATAGCCGCACTGCGGGACCTGCTGGTCGAGCCACGCCTGCTGGACGTTGTTGAGCACCCCTGAAGGCGCAAGGCCCTCGATGGTGGTGATGGAGGCCCCCTCCAGGTCGGACACCGCGAGGACGCAGGAGCGCATCGGCTCGCCGTTCACGTGCACCGTGCAGGCCCCGCAGGCCGCGATGCCGCAGCCGAACTTGGTGCCGGTCAGCCCGAGCGTGTCGCGGAGCACCCAGAGCAGGGGCGTCTCCGGCTCCACGTCGATCGTGCGCGGCTGCCCATTGACGGTGAGGGCGATGGCCATGGCGGCATTCTCTCTCAACAGACATAAAGTAGAGGGCCATGACCTCACCAGGCGCCGCACGGCCCCGGGACTGGCGCGACCGGCTTCCCGCCGGCGCGCGACCGTACGTCGAGGCCGCGCCGCTCGCCGCCGCGCTCCTTGGCATCTCCTCGGGCTTCGGCTTCGCGATGATCGGCGCGACGCTCACGACGCGGCTCGCGCAGTACGGCATCCGGAAGAGCGCCGTCACGGCTTTTGCCCTGACGTTTCTCGCCTACAACTTCAAGTGGATCTGGGCGCCGCTCGTGGACACGGTCCGCATCCCGCTGCTCGGCCGGTACGGGCAGCGGCGTTCGTGGTTGTGGTTCGCCGGCCTGCTGGTGATGGCCGCGGTGGTGTTTTTGGGGACGGCCGACCCCTCGACCGCGCTGCCGGTGGTCGCGGCAGCCGCCATCCTGGTGGGCGTCGCCGGCGCTACCAACGACATCGTCATCGACGCGTATCGCATCGAGCTACTCGAGCCGCGGCAGCTCGGCGCCGGCGCAGGGATGCACCAGTACGGCTGGCGTGTCGGCGCCGCCTCGTCCGGGGCGCTGGCACTGGTGCTGGCCGCGCGGTATGGGTGGTCAACGGCCTACACAGCCTGCGTGCTGTTCGCCCTCCCGGCCATGCTGGTGGGCGTCGTGATGGGGGAGCCTTCGCGTCGAATCGCGCCCCCGCCGCCCGGAGGCCTGATGCAGGCGGTGGTCGCCTACTTCAGCCCGCTGGCCGAGTTCCTGCGCCGCAAGGGGGCACTGGTGGTGCTGGTCTTCGTGCTCATCCACAAAATCGGCGACACGCTGGCCAACCTGACGCTCCGGCTGCTCTTCGAAGACCTGGGATTCTCGAACGACGAGATTGCGTTCTACGACGTCGGCGTCGGCTTCGTCGCGCTGCTCTCCGGTGTGTTCGTCGGTGGAGCGATGTACGCCGCGTGGGGCATGAAGCGCGCGGTCTTCGTCAGCCTGCTGCTGATGGCGGTGTCGAACTTCAGCTTCGCCGCGCTCGCCGCGTACGGGCACAGCAACCTCGGCATGGCCGCCGCGATTGGCTTCGAGAACTTCGCCAGCGGCATCGGGGGCGTCGCGGTGGTGGCCTATCTGTCCGCGCTCTGCAACCTGCGCTTCACCGCCACGCAGTACGCCCTGCTCTCGGCGCTCGCCAGCATCGCCGGCCGCTTCCTGACGGGCACCACCGCTGGCGGCCTCATCGAGTCGATGGGCTACGTCAACTTCTACTTGCTGACGACCCTGATCGCATTTCCGGGCGTGCTGCTCTACTGGTACATGATCCGATCCGGCCTGGCGGATGTGTCGCTTGGGACGGCAGGACGGGAATAGCCAGGTTCTGGGGTTCTGAGGTTCTGGGGTTCTGAGGTTCTCTGGTTCTGAGGTTCGAGTGGCAGCGTGATCGCGCTCAGCGAACCCCAGAACCTTCAGAACCCCAGAACCTCAGAACCGGTTCCTCTTCAGCACCATGCCCGCCCGCGTTCCGGTGGGTTTGCCGTCGGAAAGCGCCAGCTGGCCGTTCACCAGCACGGTCGAGACGCCCACGGCGTACTGGTGCGGCTTCTCGAAGGTGGCCATGTCCTTGACCGTGGCCGGGTCGAACACCACGACATCCGCCTTCAGGCCCGGCCGGATGATGCCGCGATCGAGCAGGCCCATGCGCGCGGCAGGGAAGCCCGACATCTTCCGCACAGCTTCCTCGAGGGTCAGGACCTTCTTCTCCCGGACGTACACGCCCAGCACGCGCGCGAAGGTGCCGTATGCGCGGGGGTGTGGGACGTTCCGCCCGAACACCGGCGCGCCCGGAGCCGCGTCGGACGCAATCATCGTCGCAGGGTGCTGCATGATGCGCACCAGGTCCTCTTCGTTGATCGCGTGGTAGACGGCGCTGCAGCCGCCCTTCTCGACGATCTCGACCACGAGCTCGGCGGCGCGCTGGATGGTGACCGGCCGGCCGCGGTCGCGGAGCACCTGCGCGAGGCTCTTGCCGGCGAGGCTCGGATCCCAGGCGCACGCCGCCAGCACCACGTTCCCGGGGTCGCCGCCGCCCCGGTCGGTCTCGATGGCCGTGGCGATGGCCTCGAGCACCTTGCCCCGCGTGGTCTCGTCGCGCAGCCCGGCCAGCATCTTCTCGCGGCCCCCTTCCTGCGCCCACTGCGGCACGAGCCCGCCCTGGATGGACGTGCTCGACGCGGTGTACGGGTACTGATCGATCGTCGCGTCCACGCCGCGGGCACGCGCCTCGTCTATCAGGCGCAGCGTGTCCACGCTCTTCCCCCAGTTCGCCTTGCCGATGATCTTGTGGTGCGTCACCTGCGTGGGGAGCCCGCCGCGCTCGCCGATGGCAATCGTGTCGCGCACGCTGTCGAGGACGCGCGCCGCCTCGTCTTTCATGTGCGACTGGTGGATGCCCCCGAACTCACCAGCGACGCGCGCCAGCTCGATCACTTCCTCGAGCGGCGCGTAGTTGCCGGGGACGTAGAAGAGGCCCGTGCCGAGGCCGAACGCGCCGGCGCGCATGCCGGCGCGCACCAGGCCGCGCATCCTCTCCAGTTCCTCGGGCGTCGCGGGCCGGTTAGCCTGGCCCACCACCTCGCCACGTACCGAGCCATGGCCGATGAAGACGCCGACGTTGATGGCGGGCTTCGCGGCCGCCACCTTCTCCAGGTACCCGCCCACGTCCACGGGGCCGCCGCCATCAGGACCGCCAATCACCGTCGTGACGCCCTGGCGCACGTTGTTCTCGGTGGCCGGGTTGCCAATCATGTCCTCGCCGCCCTCACGCGGCTCGACATGGGAGTGCACGTCCACGAAGCCCGGCGAGACGACGAGGCCCTTCGCGTCGATCACGCGCGCACCCGCAGCATCCAACCCGGGCCGCACGGCGGCGATGGTGTCGCCCTTGATGCCGACGTCGGCGAGGAACCAGGGGTTGCCCGTGCCGTCCACGACCCGCCCGCCCCGGATCACGAGGTCGAAGACGGGCGCCTGGGAGTGAACGAGCGGCTGCGAGGCGAACGCGGCCAGGGCGGCGGCCAGCAGCAGGGAGGGGAAGAGTTGGTTGCGCATGGTCTTGGGGTCTTGAGGTCTTGGGGCCTTGGGTCTTGGGGCGAAATCCTATCTGAGTCGCCCCGAACGCTTCGGGACGCGCCGCTTCTCGAGGCCCTTGCGCATCCGCCCGCTGCCGGCCACGAGATCGACGAAGCGGCGCCGGGCCTTCTCCGATCCCATGCGCTCGAACCACTCGAGCGATCCGTTGATGGCCACGCCCACCACCGGCGCTTCGCAGATGTGCTGGCAGCGGACGTCGGCGATGTCGGCCACGGCAGCCAGGGACTCCCGCACCTCGTGGTAGGCCTTGTGATGCCGGCACGTCGAGCCGCGGCAGACGAAGACGGTCGGGCGCGGCATGGCGTGCAGCCTACTCCTGCTTCCTGGGCTTCGCCCGCTTCAGGAGATCCCGAATCGCCGACTCGGTCCGCCTCTTCAACTCGTTCTTGACGGCGCGCCCGGCCACGTCGCCCAGGTTGACCCCCACGTGCGGCGCCTCGACGGTGCCGGTGACGGTCACCGGCAGCGTCACCTGCCCGTCCTCGGCGGCATATCGCACGAGGTCGCGGCCTGCCTGGGACGTCAACTCCTTCGAGAGCTTCGCGTCGGCGCGGATGTCGAGCGCGCGGCCCTCGACGGTGAGCGTGCCGGCGCCGTCCAGTTCCACGTCCCGCGAGTCGAACGCCAAATCGCTCAACGTGACGATGCCGTTGGCGAGGCTGTAGGTGGCGCTCAGGCGGGAGAAGCGCTCGCCGCCGTCCACCGGCTGCGCCGCGTCGGGCTTGCCGAACGCCAGGACGATGGGCCGCACCAGTTGCAGGCCCTTCATCGTCCCGTCGGTGATGGTGGCGGCGCCCTGGCCGCGGGCCCGAGCCAGGGCCCGTGCCGGATCCGTGCCGCGCCCGGTGGCCGAGAGCGAGCCGCTCAGTGTGCCGGTCACCGAGCCGGGCTGGCCGGCGAACTCCGTGAGGCGCGTCATGTCCACGCCGGCCAGCGAGCCCTTCACCGCGAGCACGGGCTCGGCGCCGGAAAGGTCCACGTTCATCGAGCCTTCGAGCCGTCCGCCGAACACGCCCAGCGAGAGCGGATCGAACGAGACGCCTCCTGCGGTCACCGCGGCGGTGGTCGTGAGCTGTTCGAACGAGATGCTGGCGACCGTGCCACGCGCCGCCTCGAGGACCAGCGTCAGGTCCATCGGGCCCGCAGCCGGGGCCGCGGCTCCGGCGCCCCCAGCCGCGCCCGGAGAGACAGCCTGCCTGGCGAACTCCTGAGCGAAGACCACGAGGCCGTCCAGGTCCAGTGTCTCCGCAGTGATCGTGAGCCGGCCCTTCCGGCTGGCGAGGCTCTCGATGGCGCCCGTCGCCGCGAGCGAGGTGACGTCCGAGGCAACCGACGCCGATCGAATCTCCAGCCGATCACCGTCGAGCGACGACTCCATGTTGAAGACGGCCTCGCGCGATCCCGCGCGCACACGCACGTCCCGCAGTGCCAGGGAGCGGACGTTGACCAGCGTCACGCCCTTCGCGAGCCCTTCATCGCGCCCGTCGCCACCGGCCCCGGGGGCGCCGCCGCCCGACGACAGGCGGCCGAGCGTGGCGAGCAGGAGAGGCAGGTCGAGCGTGCTGTCCTCGACGATCACCTCCGCATCCTCGATGCGCCGGTTCATCAGGGCGCGCATGGCGGTGCTGACCTCGGTGCGTGCGAGCGTGATGGCTGCCGGTTGTCCGACGACCAGGTCCGTGAGGGTCACGCCGGCGCGCGGCCAGAACGACACGTCCGCGCGTCCAATCGCCACCGGCTGGCCCAGCGCCGCCGACGCCTGTCGCTCGAGCATCTGCCGTACGTGCTCGGGATCCAGGAGCGAGCGCACCCACAATGCGCCGCCGGCGAGGGCGACGACGAAGGCTGCCAGCAGCACGAGTGCGATTCTTTTCATGCGTGCGTGTCTCCCGCGGCTTCCGTCGTTCGTAACGCGGCCAGCACGGCGTCGACATCGGCCGGCTTGGTGAGGTGCGCGTCGAATCCGGCGGCGCGCGCGCGCTGGCGGTCGGCCACCTGGCCCCAGCCGGTGAGCGCAATCAGCCGCATCGGGTGCGACGTTGCGGCACGAAGCTGCCGCGCAAGATCGTAGCCGTCCATCCCCGGGAGGCCGATGTCGAGCAGGGCCACGTCGGCGGCGAACTCGGCCTGGGCCGTCAGCGCGGCGCGGGCGTCGTGCGCGATCCGCACCTGGTGGCCATGCTTCTCCAGCAGCGCCCCCATCATTACCGCGGCGTCCTCGTTGTCGTCGACGACGAGCACGCGGAGCGGCGTGGCGCCCGGGACTGGCGTCACCAGGCCTGGCGGGCCCGGCGGCTCGTGACGGTCCGCCAGGGGAAGGATCGCGCGGAACTGGCTGCCGAGCCCAGCGCCGTCGCTGCGGGCCTCAATCCGCCCGCCGTGGAGCCCGAGGATCCCCCGGACGAGCGCGAGGCCGATGCCCAGGCCTCCGCTGCCGGGACTGCCCACCTGCGTGAACATGTCGAACACGCGCTCCAGATCGGACGGCTCGATTCCCGCGCCGTTATCGGTGACCGTGAGGACCGCTTCCGAGGGCGGGGCCGCCACGGCAACGGTGATCTGGCCGCCCGCGGGGGTGTAGCGGATGGCGTTGTTGACGAGGTTCGTCACCACCTGTGCCAGCCGCTCGGCATCCCCGTCCACCCAGACGGGCTCGGCCGGGATTTCCACGGCCAGGGCGTGCCTCGCCGTCAGGACGTCGGGGCGGCAGCCGTCCACGGCGTGTCGCACGACGGTGCACAGGTCGGTGCGGGTCTTCCGGACCTGAATCTTGTTGCTGGACAGGCGCGTGGCGTCGAGCAGGTCGTCCACGAGGCGCACGAGCTGTTTGAACTGGCGCTGGAGGATAGGCAGCGCCGCCGCGTCGTGCTCGCGCCCCGCTTCGAGCAGGTGCAGCGCGTAGCGCATCGGGGCTAGGGGATTTCGCAGCTCGTGCGAAAGCGTCGCCAGGAACTCGCTCTTCCGGCGGTCGGCCTCGCGCAGCTCGGCCTGCAGGCGCAGCGCGAGGAGCACGCGCCCGCACTGCCCGGCCAGCCAGCCGGCCAGGCGGAAGTCTTCGTCCACCCACGTCCGCGCGCGCGCCGCGTGGATGACCAGCGCGCCAGGCACCTTGTCGCCGAGGGGAATCGGTGCGGCCAGCATCGCCCCCGCTGCCGTGATGCCCTCGGGCACCAGGTCCGGGCGGAGCGCGACGTCGTCGAGCGCGGCCGTTCGATTCGACGCGATGGCGTGCGAGACCAGCGCCTCTCCGGGCAGTCGGCCCGGGTCCACCGTCCCCGGCGTCATGGTGGCGAGCGCGCGTCGGACGGGGCCTTCCGCGCCGTGCTCGTACACGGCCACGGCCGCGATGCCCTCTCCGAAGAGCCCGGCTGTGGCCCTCGCGATGTGCTGCAGCGCCTCTGCCTCGGTGGGCGAGCGCCGCGCCATGTCGAGCAATGCCTCGAGCAGGCGCTCGCGCCCCTGGAGCGCGTCGTTGAGGGCGCGGATCTCCCCGGCCTGCGTCTCGAGCTCCTGGTTCTGCGAGGCGAGCGCCTCGCCCTGCTGTGACAGCTCCTCGGCCTGCCCGGCGAGCTCCTCGTTCTGCTGCGCGAGCTCCTCCCCCTGCGCGCGGAGCTCGTCGGCCTGCGCACGCACGTCCTCGAGGGCCGTCTCGAGCCGCGCGCGGAGGCCGATGACGAGGTGCACGGCCACCGCGCCCACGCCGATGTTGGTGACCGTGGCGCCGAATTCCGCCGCCATCTCGCCCGGGGTCAGCGTGCCCGGCGGCACGAGCGCGAACACCTTCACGGCGTGGAACACCACGAAGGTCGTCGCCATCACCCAGAGAGCGGTGCGGTCGCGTGTCCAGATGCAGACCAGGAGAGGCAGCGCGTAGGTGAGCGGGAACTGCGTCGTCTCGAAGAGCACCAGGCGGATGTAGGCCCACGCAAGGATCAGGGCCGCCGACAACGCGAGCGACACCGCCCGGTTGGGCGCCCGCATCGAGAGAATGGCTTCAGGCTCCATCGGATCGGTGGATGGACCGGCTCACGGTGGTGAGCCCCGAGCACGATGGCGGGCGCTCGGCCTTGCCGAGCACGAGGAGGCCGCCGGGGGAAAGCGACGCGATGGCGCGCCGGCAGACCGCATCGGCGATGTCGTCGCGCAGGTACATCAGGAAGTTCCGGCAGAGCACGAGATCCCAGGAGCCGGCGGGGAGGACTCTCGTGGCGTCCATGAGCTGCCAGGTGGACCGATGCCGCAGGGCGCCGGTGGCGCGCCAGGCGGCGCCCGTGCGCTCGAAGTACCGATCCCGCAGCTCCGGCGCGACCGTTTCGAGCGCCACGGCGTCGACGAGGCCGGCCCGGGCCGCCGCCAGCGCTCCGGGTCGGCAGTCCACGCCGACGAGCTCGGAGCGGTGCAGCAGGCGCGCCTCGGCCAGCAGCATCGCCACGCTGTACAACTCGGCGCCGCTGGAGCACGCGATGCTGAGCACCCGGATTGTCCCGGGACGCCGGCGCGCCAGGTCGGGGAGGACTCTGCCCTGCAGTGCTGTCCACACGGCGGCGTCTCGAAAGAACCCGGACACGCCGATGAGCAGGCTGTCCAGGGCGATGTTGAGCACGGCTTCGTCCTCGAGGCGGGCGCACGCCTCGGCCTCAGACGACGCGCGCATCGCGCGCAGGCAGGCCGGCACTCGCCGTCGCAGGGGCGCCGCACGATACGCGGCCGGATCGAGCCCGGTTTGCCGCAACACGCGTCGTGGCAGCCCTTCAACGATGCCGGCAGGATCCTGTACCTCGAGCGGCTGAGGATGGGACGACGCCACCGGTCCCGGTGCGGGAGGGCTGCGTCGGGGAGCCGCGGTGAACCGGACGTGCGTGAGGTCCATCATGCGGGAGGGTGGCCCATTCTACGCCGTGGAGGCCTTCGGTAGGCCTTCGGTGGGCCGCGCGCGGTGAGCCTCGCTTCGCTCGGTAGGGCCGCGCTGGCGCGCGGTAGGGGTTTGGCTTCGCACGGTGAGGGCCTCGCCTTCGGCGAGGTGAGACACCGAGATCCGCGCGGAGAAGCCGTGCGCACGGCCCGAAGGGCCGCCCACGCGCCGCAAGGCGCGCCCACCGGCCGCAGGCCGGCCCATCCGCAGCCCAGCCCTACTGCAGCGGCCCCACTCGCGTCAGCCACAGCACAGGTAGCTGTCTCGCGCGCGAAGCCTCCATGTCCACATCGAACTCGGCGACCCAGTCGTTGAGCATCTCCGGATCCACGAGCATCTGCTGGACGCGCCAAGTGGGCTGTCCCTCGGCGGCCGCGATGTAGGTGTGCCGCGCGTTGCGTGCCTCGGGATCGAAGCGCGGCGCGCCGTGGTCGGCGACATAGGTCTCGAGCGTCGCCTTCACGCGCTCGGGCGTCCACGGATCGACTGGCGGATCCAGGCGCTCGGGCACGTCGAGCGCCGCCATCATCGCCGCCGCATCGCCCCGCGACCACGCCTTCAACGCCTGGAAGATCCGCGCGCGGATCGCGGCCGTGAACGCGCGCCGGTCGGCCGTGACGTCGTACGTGCTTTGAACCTCCGTGCTTCGAACCTCCGTGCTTCGGACCATCTCGCGCGACGCGAGCGGCGCGTAGCTGGGATCGCGCATCTTGTGCCATTCCTCGGCGATCGACGCGTCGACTCCACGAACCATCGTGTTGAAGTACCACTCGATCTCCAGCACCTCGTCCGACTTTACCCCGTCTGGCACCGTCTGGCTGAGCACCTTGTAGACGCTGTTCAGGTGGCGGAGCAGCAGGCCCTCCGACCGTTCGAGGTCGTACTCGAGCACGTATTCCGGGAACGACTTGACCGTCTCGAACATCTCGCGCGCGATGGACTTCGGCCGGATGTTCTCCTCGCCCACCCAGGGGTGCCGGTCCGCGAACGCGTTGAAGGTGTCGTAGACGAAGTCGCGCAGCGGTTTCGGGTACTCCAGTTTCTCCAGCTCCTCCATCCGCTGGTCGTACTCCATGCCGTCCGCCTTCATCTGCGCGATGGCGCGGTCCTTGATGCGATCCAGCTGCCGCCGCAGGATGAGCTCCGGGTTCTCCAGGATCGACTCGACCAGCGTGAGCAGGTCCAGCGCATGGGTCGGGGAGTCGGGATCCAGCAGGGGAATCGTCTCGATGAGGTAGAGCGACAGCGCCTGGTCCATCGAGAAGTCGTCCTGCAGGTCCACGTTCACCCGCACCTTCGCCCCTTCCGGCGTCCGCGGGACCAGCTCGACGATGGCCCTGCGGACCAGGGCGCGGAAGAGCTGCCACGCGCGGCGGCGATGCGCGGGTTTCGCCGACTCGGGCTCGTGCGACGTCCGAATCAGCCGCTGCATGGCCCGGCAGCCGTCACTGCGTCGGCTGAGCACGTTCAGCAGCATCCCGTGCGAGACCTGGAAGCGCGAGACGAGGGGCTCGGGCTGGGCGTTGATCAGGCGTGTGAAGGTGTTCACGTCCCAGTGGACGTAGTTGTGCTCGGGGGGCCTCCTCTTCACCACCCTCTTGCCGTCCCTCGCCTTCTCGCTGAGGCGCAGGTTCTCGATGACGTGCTCGGGCGCCTGGACGACGACGAAGCCCTGGTCGTCGAAGCCCTTGCGCCCGGCTCGCCCGGCGATCTGGTGGAACTCGCGCGCGCTGAGGTGCGCCGTCTTCTGCCCGTCGAACTTGCACAGCTTCGTGAAGACGACGGTGCGGATGGGCACGTTGATGCCGGCGCCGAGCGTATCGGTGCCGCAGATCACCTTCAGGAGCCCGAGCTGCGCGAGCTGCTCGACGAGAACCCGATACTTCGGGAGCAGCCCCGCATGGTGCAGCCCCACCCCGTGCCGCAGCCACTTGCGGATGACACCGCCGTAGGGGCTGCTGAAGTCGAACGTCGCAATGCGTTCCGCGATCTCGGCCTTCTGCTCGCGCGTGGCGATCTTCAGGCTCGTGAAGTCCTGCGCGCTCGACGCCGCGTCCGCCTGGGTGAAGTGGACGACGTAGGCCGGCACCTTGCCCTCGTCCACGAGCTTCTCGATGGTGTGCGGGAGCGGGATCTCCGCGTAGGCGTAGGTGAGCGGCACGGGCCTCACCGCCGACTTGATGGTCACGCTCGGGCGCCCGTTCAGCACCGTGAGCCGCTGCTCGAAGGGCGTCGTGTCACCGAGCGTGGCGGACATCAGGAGGAATCGCGTCTGCGGCAGCGTCAGGATCGGCGTCTGCCAGGCGACGCCGCGGTCGCGGTCCGCGTAGTAGTGGAACTCGTCCATCACCACGTGCTGGATGTCGGCCTCTGCGCCCTGGCGGAGCGCGATGTTGCCGAGGATCTCCGCCGTGCAGCAGAGAATGGGCGCGTCGCGGTTGACCGAGGCGTCGCCGGTGGAGAGCCCGACGTACTCCGGCCCGAAGTCGCGGCAGAGCTGCATCCACTTCTCGTTGACGAGCGCCTTGATCGGGAACGTGCAGACCGCGCGCTCGTTGCGCGCGAGCGCCGCGAAGAGCATCGCCGTGGCGACGAGCGTCTTGCCCGAGCCCGTCGGTGTGTTGAGAATCACGTTCTGGCCATCGAGGAGGGCCAGGATCGCCTCCTCCTGCGCGGGGTACAGTGCGAGTCCCCGGCCGGAGACGTAGTCGAGGAAGCGGTCGAGGATCAGGTCGTTGGTAACCTCCGGGCCGTAGGGCAGGAGATCGCTGAGAGTGGGCGCCACGCAGCCTCTGTTGTACTGCAAACCGCCGGCCTGGAACCGATGGGGACGCTAGCCGCGTGCGAGCGGCCTCGTCAGGCAGGTTGGTCCGCCACCGCCCTTCAGGCTGATCTCCGAGCCGTCGTAAGTCCAGACCTCGACGCCCTCGGACTCGAGCCGCGCCTGGGTCACCGGATTGCCAGAAACCATGACGACGCGCCGCGGGCCGACCGCCAGCACGTTCGGGCCCATCGACTCGAACTCCGAGTCCGGGACCTCGACAAGCCGGAGCCCGCGGTCCAGGAGCCACTCGCGGAACGGCACCGGCATGAGCGGCGAGTACGCCACGGCGAGATCCCCGGCCACCGGGCTCAGGATCGACATCAGGTGGAACACGTCCGCAGGACCGCGGTAGTGAGGGAGCGGCACGACCCGCACCTCGACGTCGTTTCCCAGCAGCCCGCGAAACTGCGCGATGCCCGCGTCGTTGGTCCGGTATCCACGGCCGATGGCGACCGTCTTCGCATCGAACCACACGACGTCGCCTCCCTCGATCGTGCCCGGCGCCTCGATCGTGCCCGCGATCGGCAAGCCGAGCGCGTCGAACAGGCGCCGCTGCGCCTTCGGCTCCTCGCTCCGCGCAGCCTTTCCCATGCGGCACAGCACGACGCCCCTTGGCGTCACGATCGAGGCATCGCGCACGTAGATGGAATCAAGGGTCAGGCCCGGGCCATCCAGGGACTCGACGCGCGCCCCGGCTCTCTCGAGCAGCCCACGGAACGCGGCGTGCTGCCCGACGGCGACCTCCACGTCGGGAGGCGCGGTGAAGTTGAGCGCGCGCCATTCGGCAGCGACCCGATCCGGGTTGCCCAACGCTTCGCGGGCAGGCCGCAGCAGCACCCGCATCAGCGGACCGTACTCGTTGAAGGCCGTCATCCCGCACCCGTTCCTGCACGACGGAGCCAGACGAGCAGCGGCAGGCCGCAGAGCAGCAGCACGAAGCCGTAGAGCACCGTGTCCGCGCCGGCTCCGATGATCGCGAGGATGCTGTAGAGGAAGGCGAGGGCGGACACGACGGCGGCCGCCCCGGACGGCGCAGGCTGGCCGGGCAACAACCACACCGCCAGCGAGCAGAACACGTAGGGCACGAGCGTGCTGAGCGTGCTCAGCAGGATGATGAAGGTGAACAGCTCGACGAGGCCGCGCGAGTAGTTCATCGCGACGAGCGCGGTGCTCATCACGCCGCCGACCATCATCGCGGCCGCCGGTGTGCCGCGCGGGGAGAGCCGCCCGAACGCGTGCGGAAACAACCCGTCCGCCGCCGCGGCCATGGGCAGCTGGCCGACCATCAGCACCCATCCATTGAGCGCCCCGAAGCACGACACCGCGGCGCCCAGTGCCACCAGGGAACCGCCCCACGGCCCCACCAGCCGGCGCGCGCCGTCGGCAAAGGGTGCCGTCGACGAGGCCAGCGCCTCCGGTGGCACGAGGCTCATCACGCCGACGGTGGACGCGATGTAGACAATCGCGGTGAGCACCGTGCCGACGATGGTGGCGCGGGGAATCGTGCGTGCGGGGTCGCGGACGCTCGCCGCCGGAATCGTGGCGCACTCGAGGCCGAGAAACGCCCACAGCGTCAGGGTGACAACGGCCATCAACTGGCTGCCGAGTGGCGTCGTGTCGGAAGGAGGGATGGCGAACGCCGTCGTGTCCAGGAAGAACAGGCCGCCGACGCCCACGACGACGAGCGGGAGGAGCTTGAGCACGGTCGTGACGATCTGGACGCGGCCGGCGAGCGCGACGCCGGCGACGTTCACCCCGACGACGATCCAGATGGTGGCGATGGCCAGCAGTGCCGCGGCCGGTGGCGTGCGCACGAGGGACGGGACGAAGGGGTCGAGGTAGCCGACGAGCGCTACGGCGAGCGCGCCCAGTGTGCCCACCGTCGACAGCCAGTAGCCCCAGGCGATGAGAAAGCCCGCGGTGTCCCCAAAGGCCGCGCGCGTGTAGGCATAGAGGCCTCCAGCCGCCGGATACTGGCGCGACAAGCGCGCGAAGACGAGGGCCAGCATCACCGCGCCCGCGGCGGACACGAGCCAGCCGGCGAGGCTCAGGCCGCGATACGCGGCCAGCGACGCGGGCAGCAGGAAGACGCCCGACCCGATCATGTTGCCCATCACGATCGAGACCGCCGCCCAGAAGCCGAGCACGCGTGGCGGAGAAGTGCTGGGGGTCGTCATGCAGAGGGGCTGCCCGTCCGGCCGGCGCCAACCGTGGTGGCAAGGATACTCCGGCATGGCTGCCCCTTCACCGGCAGACGCCGGTTGAATCTCGTTGACCGCCTCGATTGCGGCTTCGTGGTCTTCGTCTCCACGGAGACAGGCGGCGGTATAGTGGGCGACGGCTCTCCCCGAGTCGAGTCCATCCGAACGGAGGCTGCCATGACCAACTCCACCCGCAGCAAGGGCGGCGTTTCCCTGGAGGTGCGCGCAACCATCACTGACAAGCCGGAGGACTTCCCCGCCGTCGCCGCCTACGCATTCAGCAAGGGCGGCGCGCTGCTGGACCGCCAGACGCTCAACAAGGACGGGCACGCGAAGCTGTCGATTCCTTCCATTGACGAGCCCCAGGCCGTCCGCGTGGTGCTCGGTCCCGACATCGACGACCAGGAGGTGAACGCGGGCGAGGTGCTGCGCCGCGGCGGCGTCGAGCGTCATGTTGCCATCCGGCCCAAGGCCGAGCTGCCCGGTCCACTCGAGTTCGACGTGCGCCCGGACATCTGGCGATGCTGGATCGGCCGGTTGTGCGTCGTGAAAGGCACACTGCTCAAGCGGATCGTCTCGGGCGGCGTGACGCTGCAGCTGCCGATTTGCGGTGCGACCGTGGACATCTATGAGGTCGATCCGTGGCCGCTCATCATCGCGCGGCTGCCGGACCTCGAGCTCGACCGACTCCGTGACATCATCGATGGGCCATGGCCGCCCATCCGGTGGCCTTTCCCTCCACCGCCCCCGGACCCGTTCCAGCTCGGCGACCTCGTGGTCGACCCGCTTGGCCCGCGCGGGCTCAATCCGCAGCCGCTGCCTCCGAAGCTGCGTCCCGGAGCGATCCGCGGCTTCGATCCGCAGCCCGATCCGCCGGCGGTGATGCGGCGGGTGTCGTCGCTGCCGGCCGACCTTGCGCTGGCCGCGCGCGCCGCCCGCCCGGTCTTCGAGCGCGCGGTCGTGGCGAACCTGGACGTGCTGCGGCCCATCCTCTGCTGGCTGTTTCCACTGCGCGTGACCCGGACACGCATTGCCACGGTGACGACCGACGAGTGCGGGCACTTCTTCGCGATCGCCTGGCGGTCGTGCATCTCCGCCGATCAGCCCGACCTCTACTTCGTCGCCCGACAGCGGTTCTGGCCGGGCTTCTGGGTGACGATCTATGCGCCCACGCCCGTGGCGTGCCACACCTGGTGGAACTACGCGTGCGGCACGGAGGTCACGCTGGTCACGAGCCACGTGCTCGCGCGCGCCTGCCCGCCCTGTCCACCCGTGGTGGCACCCAACAACTGGGTGCTCTTCATGGCGATTGGCAACACCTCGGTCTGGCGCATCCACGGCGCGAACACCACCACGCGAGTCGGGGCGGCCGGCCACGATCCCGCGAAGTTCGGCCTGCTGGACGATGAGGCGCCGTGGGCCGCGACCTTGCGTCCGCGCCTCGAGTTCGACAACTCGCTGCGCGACACGCTCGGCGTGAAGTACTACCGCGTGTCGTACAAGCGGCCGGCGGAGTCCGACCTGGAGTGGCGCCCGAGCACGGAGGCGGTGAACCGGCACTACACGCACGAAGTGGCCGGTGACCTCATCCTCGAGCAGTATCCACTCGGGCCGTTCACCGTGGGCGGCACACCGCACCTCTACGAGATCCCGCCTGCGCTGCCGCCGACAGGGCAGTGGTCCATCCCGAACGCGGTGCTGGACACGCAGAGCGCCGTCATCCCGACGACGGCCGTGGCTCCCGGCGTGGGCTTCGACGATGGCGGCACGCCCCTCGGGCCCGACCAGGGCGGCCTCTGGCAGATCAAGGTCGAGCTCTTCACCGCGGCCGGCGCCATGGTGGATCCGGAGGCGCTCGGCATCACGTGGCGCGTGCCGGAGAGCGCGGATCTCTCCGGGACCATCCAGACCGAGGACGCGTCGGTGCTGGGGCTGGTGGACGCCGTCAAGAACTGCATGACCCTGACGGTGCGCGTGGACAACAACCCGTGCTTTGCCTCCATCGGCGCGCCCACGCTCGATGGCAGTGCCGCCGCTGACGAGTGTGGAGTGATGAACTACAGCTCGACGGCCTCGACCGTGGCGATGCCGTTCCTGGCCCTCCAGAGGAACCGCTTCGCAACGTTCGACTTCTACGTCCAGCGAGGTGCGGTGTCGCCGCCCGAGGTGGACGTCCCGGGTGTTGCCGCCGCGAGCGCGGCCACCATGCCCGCGGCGCCGACCGAGTCGGTTGCGAATCTGCTGGATGCCTGCACGACGGCGGGCTTCGCGGAGCACCTGCGCGTCTGGCACATGGGCACCGACGGCTGGTCACGGCAGAACCAGTACGACCGCTTCGACGTGCGGGCGTTCGTGCTGGCGCCCACGACGCCGTAGGCGCGGCCTCTGCCTGTCCACGGGAGTGCGAAGGACACGAGGCGCATAGCGCGTGCGCTTCGTGCCCTTCGTGTTCCCTGGACAGGCGCCTGCCGCTAGAATCGAGCGATGGCACACACGATCCTCGGGCTGCACCACGTCACGGCCACGGTCGACGATGCCCAGGCGGATCTCGATTTCTGCCTGAACCTGCTCGGCATGCGGCTGGTCAAGAAGACGGTCAACTTCGACAACCACAACGTCTACCACTTCTATTACGGCACCGAGCGGGGCGCTCCGGGCACCATCTGGACGACGTTTCCCTACAAGGGTTACGGTGTGCGCGTCGGCACCAAGGGCGCCGGCCAGGTGGTGACGACGTCGTTCTCGGTGCCGGCCGCATCGATGGACGCGTGGCGTGCTCGGCTGCGGGAGGCCGGCGCCAGGCACATCGAGGAGATCGGCGCGCGCTTCGGGGAGGACGTGGTTCGTTTCGACGACCCATCGGGGTTGTGGTTCGAACTCGTCGGGAGCGATCGCGACACGCGGGCGCCATGGAGCGGCCACGGCGTCGGTGCCGAGGCGGCGATTCGCGGTCTCCACAGCGTGACGCTGCTCGTGCGGCGTTCGGCGCCGACCGTCGAGTTCATGACGAGCGTGCTCGGCTACGAGGAAGCCGCCATCTCGGCCAACCGGACGCGCCTGACGGCGGGCGGCGACACGCCGGGCCACGTCGTGGACGTCGTGGAGGATCGCGAGGCCATTCCGGCGATCAACGGCCTCGGCACCGTCCATCACGTTGCGATGGCCATCGGTAGCAACGAGGAGCAGCTCCGCCTGCGCGAGGAGCTCGTGTCGCTGGGCATCGGCGTCACCGAGGTGCGCGACCGCTGCTATTTCCAGTCCATCTACTTCCGGGAGCCCGGCGGCGTGCTCTTCGAGGTGGCAACCATCCAGCCGGGGTTCACGGTGGACGAGGACCTCGCCTCGCTCGGGCGAGGGCTGAAGCTGCCGCCGTGGGAGGAGCCGCATCGCGCGTCGATCGAGGCCAACCTCGTCCCGGTGGAATACCGCTGATGGCGCCGCACGAGGGACAGCCCGTGCTGGAGGTCGGGAAGCCACTGGGCGAGGCGCCCGTCGCCGTGATCATGGTCCACGGCCGCAATGCGGGCCCGGAGAACATCCTGGACCTGGTGCTGAGGCTTGCGCGGTCGGAGGTGACGTACCTGGCGCCGGCAGCCGCCAATCGCTCGTGGTATCCGTACAGCTTCATGGCGGAGATCGCGAGCAACGAGCCCGGGATCTCGTCGGGCATCGCGGTGCTGGCGTCGCTCGTCGCGCGCGTCGAAGCCGCGGGCATCCCGCGCGACCACGTCGTGGTCCTCGGCTTCTCGCAGGGCGCGTGCCTTGCGACCGAGTTCGCCGTGCGGCGCGCCTCGCGCTTCGGCGGTGTGGTGGCGTTCAGCGGCGGCGCCATCGGACCACCCGGCACGACACGGGACGAGTCGGGGCGCTTCGACGGGACGCCCGTCTTCTTCGGGTGCAGCGACGTGGACAGCCACGTCCCGGCGTCGCGCGTGATCGAGAGCGCGGAGCTGTGCGCGCGCATGGGCGCATCGGTCACGAAGCGCATCTACCCGGGCATGGGGCACCTGGTCAACGACGACGAGATCGCGTGGGCGCAGGGGTTGATCGATTCACTGGGGTCTTGAGGTCTTGAGGTCCTGAGGTCTTGAGGTCCTGAGGTCTTGAGGTCTTGAGGGCAGCCGCCGGGAGGGCCAGATAGGCTATCGTCTGCGCATGTCGCTGCCGCGCCAAATCGCCCGACTCTCGCAGACGATGCGAGCGGTGGGACTGGTCACCTTTGCCATTGCATCGGGTGCGGGCCTCGTCCACGGCCAGGCCGCGACCGACGAGCAGCAGATTCGCGCGCGCCGCGAGTCGTCCAACGCGGCAATCGCGCGGCACGACACGGCCGGGATTGGCGCCATCCTCTCGCCGAACGTCATCGTCGTCACGTCGAACTCCATCCACCGCGAGTCGCGCGAGGCGAACATTGCGAGCTTCGCGGACCAGTTCCGCACGAGGCCGGACGTCGTCTACCGGCGCACGCCGGGAGAGGTCCGGGTCTTCATGCCGTGGTTGATGGCGTCGGAATCAGGCCGTTGGACGGGGTCGTGGACCGATCCGGACGGCAAGATCGAGCTGACGGGGAGCTACTTCGCCAAGTGGCGGAAGATCGGCGGCGAGTGGCTCGTGGAGAGCGAGACCTACGTGCCGGAGACGTGCACCGGAGGCGCCTATTGCGCGCGCGTGCCCTGAGCACCCGTGCACCCTTGCACCCCTGCACCCCGATCACACCTTCCCCTGCAGGCACGCGAACAGCCGGTCCAGCATCATCTTCGACACGCTGCCGATGAGCCGCTGGCCCACCCGCGCAATCATGCCGCCGACCTCCGCGGTACCGGACACGTCCACGATGGTGGTGTCGCCGTCCTCGCGGAGCGCCACGCGCGCGTCGCCGTTCACGAAGCCCGCCTTGCCCTGGCCCTCGATGGCCAGGCGGAACGACTCGGGCTCCACCTTGTCCAGGATCGAGACCGTGCCGTCGTACGACCCGCTGATCATCGCCACCGAGACGACGACCTTCGCGCGGTAGCGGTCGTCGCCGATGGGTTCGAGCCCCTCGGAGCCGGGGATGCACGAGGACAGCGCGGCCGGGTCCATGAGCAGTTCCCAGACGCGCGTGCGTGGAGCACTGAACGTGTAGGTGCCTTCGAGGGTCATGACGGCATTATCGCCGCTCGCGCCGCCACCGCCTGCCGGCGCGGCGCGCGGCGGGGCGGAAGTCGGTTGAGGTGGGAGGCGAGATCCTCCAGGTTCCGGAGCGTGCGCACGGGCAGGAAGTCGTCCACGTAGGGGAGCGCCGCCACGAGGCCGCGTGTGAGCGGTCGATAGTCCGCCGTTCCCAGGAGCGGGCTCAGCCAGATGAGCCGATGGCAGCTGCGCTGCAGCCGAGCGACCTGTTGCGCCAGCTCCTGCGGGTCGCCGCGGTCCCAGCCGTCCGACACCATCAGCACCACGGCGCCACGGCCGAGCACGTAGCGCGCCCAGCGGACGTGGAAGGTTCGTAGCGCGTCCCCGATGCGTGTGCCCCCGGACCAGTCCGGCACCCGACGTGCCGCTGCCGTCACCGCATCGTCGATGCGGCGGGTGCGGAGATCCAGGGTGATGCGCGTGAGGCGCGTGGAGAACACGAAGGCCTCGACCTTGTGGTTGGCGCGCGTGAGGACGTGCGCGAAGTGGAGCAGCATGCGCGAGTAGCGCTCCATGGACCCGCTGACGTCCGCGAAGAGGACAATGGGGCGGCGGCGGGTGGTGCGTGCGCGCGTGGGCAGCGTGACCATCTCGCCGGTGGTGAGGCTCTGGCGCCAGGCGCGCCTCAGATCGATGCGCGGGCCCGCGCCGGCCGCCCACCGGCGCGTGCGCTTCTCGCCCGGATCCCACGTGAGCGACTCGAGGACCGCGCGCGCCTGGGCGAGCTCGGCGGGTGTCATGTCGGCGAGGTCCCGGTCGCGGAGCGCCTCCACGGCGCTCCAGGTCTGCACCTCGCCCTCGGGCAGCGGGCGCTCGGAGTCATCAGCGTCCGCGGCGCCGGCCGCCTCGTCCAGCTCGGGCAGCACGGTTTCGATCTGGATGGAGATGCCGGTGCGCGGCTCGCCGATGGCGCGCAGGTCGCGCCGTCCCCATCGCTCGCCGTGGTCCTGCCAGAAGGCGTCGAAGGCGGCGTCGAAGACGGGCAGCTCGTCGCGGCGGCGGACCCACAACGCGCGCAGCGCGTACCGCACGTCGTCGCGCCGCGCGAGCCCTACGAGCAGCAGCGCCTCCACGGCGTCGGTCATGTGCGCGCCGGAGATGTCGAGGCCAAGCGAGCGGAGCAGGCGGCCGAAGACGAGGAGGTTGGCGGTCAGGGGCATCAGCCAGAGATCAGGGATCAGGGGTCAGGGGTCAGGGATCAGGGTCTGGGATCAGGGATCAGGGTCAGGGGTCTGGGGCAGGGGTCGGGGATCGGGAGTCGGTCCGTCCGTCGCTGCTGCTGACGCCGGCCGATCTCGCGCTCACGGGCGGTCGAGCGTGTCGATCTCGGGGTACGCCGCCCTCGCGAGCTCGTCTCCGAGGATCACCTGCGCCAATCGGAGCTGCTGCTCGCGCTCTGACGCGCCGGGATGCCGCCGGCGCACGCCAGCCAACGCGAGCTGGCGCACATTCGCGCTCATCTGCAGCACGAGCGCAAGCTTCTCGGCGGGCCGCATGCGCCGCCATGCCTCGACCTGCCGCTGCTCGATCTCGGGCGTGGTGTCGAGGGCGAGCGGCTGGGGATCCACGTCGCGATTATACGGGCGTCGGCCCTCGTCGGTCAGAACCGGTACGCCCATCCGACGAGCAGGTTCAAGTTGGGGACCGCCGTGCTCGCGATCGGGTGGGCGTCCCGCGTCCCGATGAGGTGCAGCACCGCATCCACCTGTATCGCCCCGTGCCCGCCCGTCGGCAGCTCGATACCGGCCGCCAGTGAGGCCCCGGGGCGCCAGACGGACTCGTCTCGGAACCCGAGCGCGTAGACGCCGCCCCCGGCGGAGACGTGCGCGCACGCCGGCGCACGACCGAGCCTGAAGCCGGCCAGCGCCACGAGGTGACGCGCCGACATGTGATCGACGGATTCGTCTGCCGTTACCGTGAGGTCGTCCGGGCTGTACGTCCTCTGCCGGATGTCCCACCGCGCCCGGGCCGCCTCGATGCGCAGGCGCAGCGGCCCGCTCAACGACAGGTCGGCACGTCCCGCGAACTGGGCGCCACCTCGCACGGCCACCGTGCCGGGCCCGGAGACGTCGACGGCCCCGCGTGCCAGCTCGATGTACGGCGACGATCGGCCGAAGGCGACACCGATGCTCGGCGGCTGCGGCGACGCGCAATCAGGCCGCCCTTGCGCCTGGGCCATGCCCGCAAAGGCGAACGGGATCAGCAGGCAGGCGACGAGGAGTGTGCGAAGTTCGGATCGAGGGAGTGCCGTATACATTCAGAGTCGGGAGTCGGGAGTCGGATCAGATCACCCGCTCTTCCGCACCCCGTGCAGCATCGCGCGCGAGAGGAGGCCCGTCAAGCGCTCGCCCTTCATCGCCTCGATGTCCTCCCGCGCCTTCAGGACCACCCCGAGCGTCTCCTCGATGGTGGCTGGGTCCAGCTCGTGACGGTCGAGCGCGACGAGGGCGGACACCCAGTCCAGCGTCTCGGAGACGCCTGGCGTCTTGTACAGCTCCGCCGTTCGCAGCTCCTGCACCACGGCCGTCACCTGGCGCGACAGCGCCTCGTCTGCCTGCGGCACGCGCCGCTCGACGATGGCCAGCTCCTTCTCGAAGGTCGGATACTCGATCCACTGGTAGAGGCAGCGCCGCTTCAGCGCGTCGTGCACCTCGCGCGTGCGGTTCGAGGTGAGGATGACGATGGGCGGCTCGGCGGCGGCAATGGTGCCGAGCTCGGGAATGGTCACGCGGAATTCCGAGAGCAGCTCGAGCAGGTAGCCCTCGAACTCCTCGTCCGCCCGGTCGATCTCGTCGATGAGGAGCACGGGCGGCTTACCCGGCTTGCCCTCGAGCGCGCGGAGCAGCGGCCGCTTGATCAGGTACGTCTCGCTGAAGAGCTCCTGTCGCGCGGCGGCGCGGTCCACGGCGTGCGCCGCTTCGAGGATGCGGAGCTCGAGCAGCTGCCGCGCGTAGTCCCACTCGTAGACGGCGTGCGAGACGTCGAGGCCCTCGTAGCACTGCAGGCGGATGAGCTCGGTGCCCAGCACCGAGGCAAGCGCCCGCGCCACCGCGGTCTTGCCGACGCCGGCCTCGCCCTCGAGGAAGAGCGGACGCCGCAGCGAGACGGCGAGATAGATGGACGTCGCCAGCGCGCGGTCGGCGACGTACCCTTCCGCCGCCAGCCGCGCCTGGACGTCGTCTATCGAGCGGACGAGCGGCTCGGTGCTCAACTCGCCCGCTTGGCCGCCGCGGCCACCGCCCGCGCGACGTAGGCGCCCGCCACGGCGCGGCGATATTCGGCCGACGCGAAGATGTCGCCCATCAGGTCGCCGGAGAGATCCCCCGCCGCCTTGCTGCAGGCCGAGGCAATCGCCTCGTCCGTGAGTGGCTGTCCCGTGAGGGCGGCTTCCACGGACGGCAGGCGGGTGGGCATCCCCGTGATCCCGCCGACGATGATGATGGCGCGGGTGCAGGCGCCGCCGGAGGCGTCCACGGCGGCTGCCGCCCCGATGACGGCGTACCGCGAAGCCGGGTGCGGGAACTTCGCGTAGGCCGCGCCCCGGCCGCTGCCGATCGTCGGCACCCACACGGCAGTGAGGATGTCGCTCTCGCCGAGAGCGGTGGTCATCATGCCCTGGAAGAACTCGGCCGCCTCCACCGAGCGCGTGCCCGACGCGCCGGCAATCTCCATGCGCGCGCCGACGGCAGTGAGCACCGTCGGCAGGTCCGCGGCAGGGTCCGCGTGCGCGACGCTGCCGCCAATGGTGCCGCGGTTCCTGACGGCCGGGTCCCCGATGCGCGAGGCGGCATCGGCCAGGATCGCGCAGCTCTTCGCGACCAGCGGCGACGCCGCCACCTCCGCGTGTGTCGTCATGGCGCCGATGCGCAGGCCGCCGTCCGCGGCGGTGATGCCCTTCAGCTCCGCGATGCGCCCGATGTCCACGACGGCGGCAGGTGCCGCGAGGCGCAGCTTCATCGCGGGCAGCAGGCTGTGGCCGCCCGCCAGGATCTTCGCGCCCGGGTTGGCCGCGAGCAAGCGATGTGCGTCGGCCACCGAGGAGGCGCGGTGATACGCGAAAGACGAGGCGTACATCTCAGGCTCCCTTCTTCGCCGTCTGCACGGCGCGCCAGACCCGTTCCGGCGTCATGGGCATGGGCAGCGCGTCCACGCCG
>JADZCN010000171.1 GCA_020851565.1 Acidobacteriota bacterium
CGACTACTCTCAGCATGGGTGGCGTCTCCTTCACCCGGCTGCTAACCGGGCTTGTGTGTTTTGAACTCACACGAAGGATACGCCGCCTTCTGTCATTTAGCCGATCCACAACATTCGGTTATATCTCAGGAGAGCAGCGGACCGGATGACTGCCCCAGCATGCCCTGACGACAAACTACCGATCCCTGGAGAATCTCGACATACCCAGAATACTGTGCGTCGGCGTCACTCAGTGGCGAGTACCGCCACCAGCGCGCACAGTTGGATACAGGACACTTTACGGCGGATCTGCATGACTGCCTCCAGGGTTCAGGTACGTCGACGTGACGTGCATGCCGATGACGAGATATGGGCGGGCCTGGCAACCGGACTCGTGCAATCTCCGTGAAAGCCGATCTATGGGGGACGGACGGGCTGGCCGATGTCGGTTCCAGCTCAGCTGCTGACTTGCTTTGCTGCGGTTCAGTGGAAATCCTCGACGACCGGCCCAGTGCCTTGGGTGGTGTCGCGTGCTTTGGTCGGGAGTGGGGCCCCATCAGGCAGCTCAAAGAAGTAGACGGACGGGCGCCACGGATGTCTCAGACGGTCTGACTAAAGTACCAGGATGTCTTCGCCCACGTCGGTCTTCTCCACCTCGTGCCTCGTCACCGGGGTATCCTACGGCGACCAGCGACGGGAGAATCCCAATGAATGCTTCGTGCGTCCTTCGTGTTCCTCGTGGCCTTCGTGGTTTCGTTTTCGTCTGTTGCAGCCTGGCGGCGGTCACTCTCGCCGCGCAGACGGGGCCGCCCGTGGATTCGAAGGCCACGCGCAAGGCGGACCTCGTGGAGCTGGTGAAGCTCGACCCCACCATCAGGCACGATATCCGCTACGCGGGCACGAACAACTTCCTCGGCAAGCCCGTGTACCCCGAGGCGCGCGCGTTCCTGCAGCGGCCGGCGGCCGGGGCATTGCTCGCCGCACACAAGGACCTCGCCCGGCACGGCTACGGACTCCTCATCCACGACGGTTACCGCCCCTGGGCCATCACGAAGCTGTTCTGGGACATGACCAGCGGGCCGCAGCGGGAGTTCGTCGCCGACCCGAAGACCGGCTCGAAGCACAACCGCGGCTGTGCCGTGGACCTGACGATGTACGACCTGGCACTGGGGACGGTGGTGGCGATGCCGGGCGGCTACGACGAGATGACGCGCCGCTCGTACCCGGACTACCCCGGCGGCCCGCCCGAGGCGCGTGGCAAGCGGGATCTCTTGCGCCAGGCGATGGAGCGCCACGGCTTCACCGTGGAGCCCAACGAGTGGTGGCACTTCAACTACCGGGAGTGGGAGCAGTACCCGATCCTGGACATCCCGTTCTCGGCGATCCGCTAGCGAGGAGAAACCACGAAGTCACGAAGGGAACCACGAAGGTCACGAAGCCAAACCTCAAGACCCCAAGACCCCAAGACCTCAAGACCTCAAGACCTCAAGACCTCAAGACCTCAAGACTCAAGACCTCAAGACCCCAGGACCCCAAGACCCACGCCCCCGTGAGCAAACGCCCCCAGGGCGGCCTCTCATCGAAGTAATGCCTGGTCTCCACATCGGCGACCGGGCGCGGAGGCCCCCATGCGCGCACGTCGACGGCTGCTGTTGGTTCTGCTCGGTATCCTGCTGGCTCCCTACCCGTCGGAGCTGCGGGCCCAGCAGGGGGTGCCCACGCTCGGTCTCACGCTCGACCGCACCTCCATCGTCCCGGGACAGCGCCTTGTCGCCGGTGTCAGCGTGAGCAACCCGGGCGGCGGGCCGGCGGCGGACTTCGTCTTCGCCGTGGTGCTGCCCGATGGCGTCACGGTGGTCTCGGCCGGCCCTGGCATCGGGGCCCGCTTCGGGCGCCTCTCCGACCTGCGGACGGTCGTGCCCGTGGCGCGGAACATCGGCCTGGCGGCGGCGTTCCAGTATGAGGAGCCGGCGTTCTTCGCGTACGACTTCACGGGCGCGGAGCCGCTGGGCACCTACCGCTTCATCCTCGCGGCCGTCACGGCCGGCGCGTTGAACGACGGCGTTCTCGGCCCCGGAGAGCTGCTGGCGATGGAAGCGGTGGAGGTCCAGGTGAGCGCCTCCACCGTGGTGGTGGACCCGACGCGCACCACCACCGTGACGGTGACGCCGGCAGGTGGCACCGTGGAGACGACCGCCGCCAACGGGACCGTGCTGTCGCTGACGGTGCCCCCCGGCAGCGTAGGGGTGCCCACCGACATCAGCATCACTCCACTGGTCGCCTTCGGCGACGCGCCGACGGGCCGGCTGGTGGCAGGCATCCGTGCCGAGCCGTCGGGCATGTTCTTCGATCCACCCCTGACGCTCACGATGACGCTGCCGCCGGGTTTCGAGCCGCCGGCATTCGGCATCACAGGCCTCGTCGCCGACGACAACGGCCAGAACGCGCAGGCGGTGTCGGCGACGCTCGCCGGCGATGTCGTCACCATGCAGGTGCCCCACTTCTCGCTTGCCGCGGTGACATTGACGGACGACTGGCTCTCCGAGTGCAGCCGGCCGATGTCGTTTCAGCACACTGCGGCGTGCCAGCTGCTGCAGCCGCTCTACGACGAAGAGGTCGCCAGGATCGCCGCGGAGGGCGGCGGCATCGGCACCGCATTCCGCGACGATGTGCTCCCCATCCTCGACTTGTGGATGGGGCTGGGCATCCTGCCCCGGTTGAGCCAGGCGCAGCAGCCTGGTGCGCCCGATACCCGGGCCCAGCTCGACGCGTTGGACGAGCTGTCCACCTGGAGGTTCGTCTACGAACCGGTCTTTGGCGCGACCAACGACCGCGCGAACAGTGACGCAGGGCTTCCGCTCGGGGCGCTCATCGACCAGGCGCAGTCCGAGGCCCGGCTGACGTTCATCGCCGGCATGAATGCCAGCAACCTGAGGTGCCTCTCCGACAAACCGCGGGTGTCCGAGTACGTGTCCGACATCACCACCCTGCTGGTGTACTGGCTGTTCGGGGTGCCGCCGGACGCCGAACGGCCGGCGGTGAACTACTGCGTCGATCTCCATATCGATGCCGCTGCGCCGCCGGTGCTCACGCCGGGCCAGCCGTCGCTGATGCCCGTGGACGTCCGCATGCGCTTCACCGACGGCACCGAGTTGTCGGGCGTGGAGGTGTCGCTGGCCATCACGGCCTCCAACGCCACCGTCTCGCCGGCTGGAGGCATCATCACGACGCCGCTGGCCGGCAATGTCACGGTCACACCGACGGCCAGCACCAGCACCGTGACCATCACGGGCGCCGTCGTTGGATCGCCTCCTTTCGAACTCCTGCAGCTGCCCGCGCGCACGCGCACCTTCCAGGCGGGCCAGCCGGGCACGGTCGACGAGGGCGTCCGATCCGTTGTCCTGCGCCTGGACTCGAGCACGCGTACCCAGCAGATCAGCGACACGAGCCCGCCCATCCAGCCGGCCGCGAGCTTCACGACCAATCCGGCGCTCGAGCCCGAGGTCGGGTCGGCCAGCTATACGATTTCAGGCCCCATTGCCGGGCCGATCATCGATCCAGCCAGCCCGCTGATCATCCAGACCTCGCTGGCCGTCCAGAAGCCGGCCGTGCTGGGAGCGGGCGTGGCGGAATACGCCACGACCGTCATCCTGACCCGCCCGTCCTGGTACGATTTGCAGGTGGACCTCACCTGCAACGGCAGCGCCGCCGATTGTGCCTACACCGCCCTGCGCATCACGGGGCCCGGTTTCTCGATCGACGAGCCCGCCAGGAACATCAGCTTCCCGTTCAACGGGTCCATGGAGCCCGGCACCTACACCTTCGTCGCCAGAGCTCGGACTTCCCAATCATCAGGTGCCGCCAGTGCTTCCACCGGCGTCCTGTGGACGATCAGGGCGGCCCCGCCGTCCCCGTAGGCGTACGACACCTGCCGGCTGTCAACTCGTCCACCACCAGGCCTGCCTCGCGGCCGCCAGTGATTCGAGCTGGAGATCGCGCCGGGGCGCCGCGAGCGTGGGATTGGCCTTGCGCGCGGATGTTGACGTCGGTGGAATCGAGCACCATCGTGCGCGTCACACTCGTGCTCCCCCGCGTCAGGAGAAAAGAAACCACGAAGGCACGAAGGGAACCACGAAGCTCACGAAGACAGCACCTGTTGGCCCATGCCCCAAGACCTCAAGACCTCAAGACCCCAAGACCTCAAGACCCCAAGACCTCAAGACCCCAAGACCTCAAGCCCCCCAGGCCCCAGGCCCCAAGCCCCAAGCCTCACTGGCTCGTCGTTGCCTCGCCCCAGATGTGCTTCCCGAAGAACTCCCAGTTCTGCTCCATCGCCGCGCGGTTGGCCTTCGGCTTGGTGAGGCCGTGGCCGAAGCCCTTGAAGAGTGACAGGCGGACGGGCACGTTCTGATCCTTGAGGCCCTGGTACAGCTGGAAGGCGTTGGGCACCGGCACGCGCGCGTCCTGGTCGCCGTGCTGGATGAGCGTCGGCGTCTTCGCCTGCTTGATGTAGGTCATGGGCGACGTGTCGGCGTAGATCTTCGGATCGTCCCAGGGCGTCGCCTTCAGGTACTGCCGCGTGAACGGGTGGATGTCGGTGTTCACGTAGTACGTCATCCAGTCCGAGATACCCGCCCCCACGGAGGTGGCCTTGAACCGGTCGGCGTGCCGCGTGGTGAGAAACGCCGAGATGTAGCCGCCCTGGCTCCAGCCCATGCTGCCCACGCGCGAGCCGTCCACCAGGCCCTGCGCCACCAGGTGGTCGATGCCCGAGAGCACGTCCCACGCGTCACCAATCCCGAGGTTGCGCACGTTGAGCGAGCGGAACTTCTCGCCGTAGCCGGCGCTGCCGCGGTAGTTGGGCTCGAGCACCAGCGCGCCGCGCGTGAGGAACGCGTCGATGGGATAGAAGCTGGCACTCGCGTAGGGCTGCGGCCGCGACACGCCCGTCGGCCCACCGTGGATGACCACCAGCAGGGGATAGCGGCGCCCGGCCTGGAAGTCCGCCGGCTTGTGCAGCACGCCTTCGATCTCCGCGCCGTCCTGGCTCTTCCAGCGAATCACCTCGCGCGCGTGCGTGGGGAAGGCCGCCAGCTGCGCCTGCATGTCGCTCACGCGTCGCGCTTGCGCGAGCGCGCTCACCGCGCCCACGTGCACGTCGGGAAAAGCCGTGGGGCCGGAGGCGACGAAGGCCACGCGTGTCCCGTCCTTCGACGGCGAGAACTGCATGCCGATCCACGCGTCGCCTGCCTGGTGCTTCCGGATGGCGCGCGAGGCCGGGTCCAACGTGAAGAGCGCCGTGTAGGTCCGCTGGGAGGCAGAGAAGAGGATGCCTGCTGGCGTCCAGGCCACCATCGACGGGTCCTCGTCGAACGCGTCGGTCAGGCTCTCGACCTTGGCCTGGCCCGGGGTCACCACCGCGATGACGCTGTTCTGAAAGTAGAAGAACGGCTTCGCCATCGACGACTGGAAGGCGATGCGGCTGCCGTCCGGCGACCAGCGCGGGTTCGAGTCGGGCCCGGCCTGAGTGACCACCGCCGTGCGGGTGCCGGAGGTGACGTCTACCAGCGAGATGTCCGCGGTGGCGCCATCGGACGGATCGCTGGTGAGGCGGTGATCGAACGCGATCCGCGCGCCGTCCGGCGACCAGTCGAAGGCGCCAACCACGAAGTCACCCGACGTCAGCGCACGGGCCTTCTTCGTCGCGACGTCCAGTACGTGCAGGTGCGTGTAGCGCTGGTCCTCGTCCTCGAGCTCCACCTCGGCCCAGCGCTTCTCGCGTGCCTTCATCGCGTCGGTCACCGGGTCCATCGCGGTGAAGGCGATGGACTTGCCATCGGGTGACCACGCGAAGCTGTTCACGCCCTCGTCCACCGTCGTCAGCTTCTCGGCCTCGCCGCCCGTGATGTCGATGCGATAGATCTGCCGCCTGCCGTCGCGGTCCGAGATGAACGCCAGCGTGTGGTTGTCCGGCGCCCATGCCGGCTGCTGGCTGGACTTCGGCGCGTTGGTCAACTGGCGTGGCTCGCCCGAGGCCGCCTCCGCCAGCCATATCTCGGTTTCGTAGGCGTTCTCGTCCCAGTTGGTTTCACGGATGGTGAAGGCCACCAGCCGCCCGTCCGGGGAGAGGGCGGGCGAGCTCGCGCGTTTCAGGTTGATCACCTCGTCGATGGACGGAGACGGCTGCGGCGCCTGGGCGCGCGGCCAGGCGCTCCACACCGCCGAGAAGACGAGCAGGCCGGTGACCGCAGCGAGGCGGACGGGCTGGGCGGGACGATTCATGGCGATGACCTCGGTGCGGGATTGTACGTCGTCGAAGGCGATGACGATCGCCCGGAGACGCGTTGCCGGAGCGCCTGGGCTTCAACCCCGGCGGCACGACGGCCCTGCTTGACAGACAGGGCCACACGGCGGGAGAGTGCTGAGGTTGCGGTCCCCAGCATGTCCGCAGCGTGCAAGACCTTTTCGAGGAGCTCAGACGATGCGCAACATGATTTCGTTGGTGTGTGCCGCGGCCGTCGCCGTGGTGACGGCCGTGCCGGTGTTCGGGGCCGAGGTCACGATCAAGGGCGAGGTGGTGGACATCGCCTGTGCCACCAGCAAGGGCGCGGGCGGCAAGGGCGACGGTCACGCGGCGTGCGCCCTGTCGTGCGCCAAGCGCGGCCAGCCGGTCGGCATCCTCAACGACGAGGCGATCTACGAGGTCACGGGCGACTTCGCTGCCAACAACAACGCGAAGCTGCTGGACTTCGTCGCCAAGTCCGTGACGATCACCGGCGAGGTGACCGAGCAGGACGGGAAGAAGCTGCTGAACATCAAGACGATCAGGGCGAACTGATCGAGCCGGGGAGTCGGGAGTCGGGAGTCGGAGAACCCGAGAACCTGAGAACCCCAGAACCCGAGAACCCCAGAACCCGAGAACCCGAGAACCCGAGAACCCGAGAACCAGGAACGGGCTCGCGCGAGGGAAGCCCCGTGTGAGCCCGTTCCGTGTGTACGGGTGTCTAACCCACTCAACAGCGCGAGATCGGCCGATCGCCGCGTCGCATGAAATGTCCTCTCTCGAAAGGAGACCGGCATGCCTCGCGATCTGTTCGGCGATATCGAGCGACCCACCGTGCGCGTCGGCGCGCGCAGCCGCTACACCGTTCCCCTGTCCCTGGCGGCGCACGCGGCAGCCATCCTCGCCATCGTTGGCGGCACCATCCTCGGCCCGGTTGTTCTGCCGGGGCTCGCCAGTTCAGACATCATCTACACGACCATCGCATTGCCGTCGGCGCCACCGCCTCCGGCGCCGCCCGCGCCGCGGGATCCCGCGCCTCCGCCCCCGAACCCCAACGCCGCGCCGACCGCTGCGCCCGAGGGGATTGCCCCCGAGCCCGCGCGGCCCGTCGATCCCTGGCCTTCAGACGAGCCCCTCACGGGCCTCGTGCCTGGCGCGAGCGGCATCGACACGGTCATTGGCGAGCCGCCCCCGCCGCCGCCGGCGCCCCAGGCCCCGGTGCCGGTGGGTGGGAACATCCGGCCGCCGACGAAGGTCCGCGACGTGCCGCCTGTCTACCCCGCCATCGCGCAGGCGGCGCGCGTGCAAGGCATCGTGATCATCGAGGCGACGATCGGCGTGAACGGCGTCGTGCAGGCGGCCCGCGTCCTGCGGTCCATCCCCCTGCTGGACGACGCGGCACTGACCGCCGTGCGGCAATGGCACTACACGCCGACGCTGCTGAACGGCACGCCCGTGCCGGTCGTGATGACCGTCACCGTGAACTTCCAGCTGCAGTAGAGGAGGTAGCTCATGGAACCGACGAAGCTGCGCGCGCACGCGGACATGAACATCACGCCGATGATCGACGTGCTGCTGGTCCTGCTGGTCATCTTCATGGCGTCGCTGCCGCTGTCCCAGAAGGGATTGGACGTGGACCTGCCATCACAGACGACCGCCGCACCCGCGGTGGTGGACCATCAGATCGTGCTCGAGTACGAGGCGGATCGCCGGATGGCGATCAACAAGCAGGCCGTGACGCTGGATGAGCTGCCGGGCCGGCTGCGCGAGATCTACGCCGCGCGTCGCGACAAGACGCTCTACATTGCGGGGGCCGGCTCGCTCCGGTACGGCGACATCGTCGCGGTCGTTGATGCGGGGAAGGGCGCGGGAGTGGAGAGGGTCGGGATTATCACGGAGGTTCAAAGGACGGGTTCAAAGCACGAATAGGTTCGAAAGCACGGATAGGTTCAAGGCACGCAGGCTCGCAACACGTCAGGTTCGAACATTCCGTGCTTTGAACCCCGTGCTTCGAACCCCCGTGCTTTGAACCTGCCGTGCTTTGAACCCCTGTGGTTCGAACCCCCCGTGCCTACACCGCTTTTCGCAGCGCCGCCACCTTGTTCGTCGCTTCCCAGGTGAGGTCCTTGTCGTTCTTCCCGAAGTGACCGTAGTT
Organism: Acidobacteriota bacterium; assembly: GCA_020851565.1. Taxonomy (GTDB): domain Bacteria; phylum Acidobacteriota; class Vicinamibacteria; order Vicinamibacterales; family UBA2999; genus VFZN01. The sequence goes on from JADZCN010000171.1 coordinate 8,418, forward strand.
GGTCGTCTTCGAGTAGATGGGACGCCGCAGGTTCAGCTGGGCGATGATCTCCGCCGGCTGGAAGCTGAAGACCTTGTTGATGGCCCGGATGATCTCCTGGTCGGGCACCGCGCCGGTGCCGAAGGTGTCCACGTGCACGCTGACCGGGTCGGGGTGGCCGATGGCGTACGCGAACTGGATCTCGCACTTCTCCGCGAGCCCGGCGGCGACGACGTTCTTCGCCACCCAGCGGCCCATGTACGCCGCGCTGCGGTCCACCTTCGTCGGATCCTTGCCCGAGAAGGCGCCGCCGCCGTGCCGGCCCATGCCGCCGTAGCTGTCCACGATGATCTTGCGCCCGGTGAGGCCCGAATCGCCCTGCGGCCCGCCGATGACGAAGCGGCCGGTCGGGTTGATCAGGAACTCGGTGTCCGGCGTCAGCATCTTCGCGGGGAGCACCTTGCGGATGACCTCCTCGATGCAGAACGCCTCGATCTCCTTGTGGGACGCGTCCGCCGCGTGCTGCGTGGAGATGACGACGTTCGAGATGGCGACCGGCTTGCCGTTCTCGTAGACGACCGAGACCTGCGACTTGGCGTCGGGCCGCAGCCACGCCACCTTGCCCTGCTTGCGGATCTTCGTCAGCTGCCGGCCCAGGCGGTGCGCGAACATGATCGGCGCCGGCATCAGCTCCGGCGTCTCGTTGCTGGCGTAACCGAACATCAGGCCCTGGTCGCCCGCGCCCTGCTTGGCGGTCTTCTTGCCGGCGGCCCTCCGCGCGTCCACGCCCTGCGCGATGTCGGGCGACTGCTGCGTCACGAGCACGTTCACGAACACGCGATCCGCATGGAACACGTCATCGTCGTTCACGTAGCCGATCTCGCGGATGGCGTCGCGCGCGATCTTGACGAAGTCGAGCCTGGCCTTCGTCGTGATCTCGCCGCCGATGACGACGACGTTCGACTTGACGAACGTCTCGCAGGCGACGCGGCTGGTCCGGTCCTGCGCGAGGCATGCGTCGAGGACGGCGTCGGAAATCGTGTCGGCGACCTTGTCGGGGTGGCCCTCGCCGACGGATTCCGAGGAGAAGATGTATCGGTTGCCCATTCAGACTCCAAAAAAAAAGCCCGCGTTGGTCGCGGGCCTGGCTCGCGACTTAGATTGTTCTCGTGCCAGCGCACGCTGGACACGATGCGGCCTCAAGTCGAGGAAATCGCCGCACGAACGACCCTGTAGTATCACCCGGTGCCAGCGGGCATGTCAAACCCGGAAAAAAACACCACGAAGCCACGAAGGAGCCAGGAGGAACACGAAGGGGGGCAGAACCGCGGGTTCTGCGGTTCTGGGGTTCTCAGGTTCCCGGCAGCCATCTCGCGGTGGCCGCCCCCCCTTCCCGATCTTCGTGCCCTTCGTGTGCTTCGTGCTCGCGGGTTCGTTCAGGCTAGAAGCCGATCGACAGGCCGACCGTGCCGCGCCAGAACGAGAAGTCGCCCAGCTCGAAGTTCCGCAGCGGCGTGAGGTCGCTGATCTGCCGGAAGTAGCGCAGGTCGCCCCGGATACCGAGCCTGCCCGAACCGCCCCGCAGGCCCGCGCCCACGTTCACGCCGAAGCCGTTGTCCTCGTAGTCCAGCAGATCCGACACGTCCGAGATGCTCGACCGCATCAGCCCGATGCCGCCAGACGCGTACGGCTTGAGCCCGCCGCCGGTGCCACCGATCACGAGGTTCCCCATCACGGTGGTCACGCTGCCCTTCGACTCGAAGTCGAAGAACTCGTCCTCGCCGGGTTCGAAGAACGTCGGCGCGTACCCCAGGTCCACCTCGAAGCCGATGCCGCTCTGGCCCAGCCAGGTGAGCGCGGCGCCGTAGTGGAGCTTGGTGCCGAAGTCGTACTCGTCGAAGGTCGAGTTGAAGGAGCTGCCGATGTAGGGCGTGAGCCAGGTCTGCTGCGCGCGCGCGGGCGCGGGCAGCGCCACGAGCGCAAGAAGGGCGAAAACGGCCAGGAAAGGAAGCTTACGCATAGGAAATTCCCTCCACAAGGTGTCCACGAACGTGACGACTCAGGGGCGAGGGAGGCCCCTGGCGTCGGTCTCTTGCACGAATGACGCCAGCGGGACCATCTTGGTCCCGCCGGTGGAAAGGGGAAAGGACGAGGCGTTACTTCTTGTGGGTCGCGATGTACTCGAGCGCGAACTTCTCGAGGCCCGGCGCCGACAGGCCGATGGCCTTGGCCTCGGCCGTTGCCTTGTCCACGGCCCAGCCATCCTGCAACACCCGCTTCACCAGCCACACCGCCCCCACGCGGTTCGCGGAGGCGCAGTGGATGTACACCGGCTGGTTGGCCGTGTTCGAGATCACGCCGAGGAACTGGTCGACGATCGCCGGGTCCGGTGCGCTCCCTGACAGTGGCAGGTGGAAGTAGTTCAGGCCAAGCGCCTTGGCTTTCGCCTGGTTCTCGGGAACGTTGGCGCCGTTTTCGGTGGCCATGCGCAGGTTGATCACCGACTTGAAGCCGTCGGCCTTCAACCCCTCGAGCGCCGACGTCTCGGTGGCGCCGCCGCAGGCGACGACGGCGTCAACCTTCGTGTAGTTCGAGATGCCCGCGCGCGTCTGCTTCTCCTGCGCGACGGTAAACGTGGTGGCGAAGACGAGAGCGGCGATGGTGGCGGGGACGAAGCGCATGCGAGACCCTCCAGGGACTTGATCCATTGTAGCTGCGAAAAAAGGCCACGGCCCGTCGGGGCCGTGGCGACTGGTGGAGGGGGATCTCGAGGTTCTGGGGTTCTCGGGTTCTCGGGTTCTCGGGTTCTCAGGTTCTGGTTCGGAGGTTCTCGACTCCCGCGCCATTCACCTCCCGACGCGATCTACTCCCTCGCCACGGTGACCGTCAGCGGCTGCTGCACGCGGACGGTGACGCTGGTGCCGCCGGGCAGGGTGGCCGGGTTGCGGTCGTTGGTCATGGCCGCTGCGGTGCCGCCCGCCGCGCCGACGCCGGCGCCGATGGCCGCGCCGCGGCCGCCCCCGAGGATGGCGCCCAGGATGGCGCCGCCGATGGCCGCGCCGCCCACCTTGGCCGCCGTCTCCCGCGAGGGCGACTCGCCTTCACGCACCACCGCGTCGGTGCGGATAGCCAGCTGGGTGCCGTCCGCGAGCGTCACGGTGTGGAACCGCACGGCCAGCCGCGCCTTGCCCTTCATCTTCCCGCCACGCTCCACCTCCGTCACCGAGCCGGTGACGATGGAGCCGGCCGGGATGGCAGTGCGGGTGCCGACGCGCACGTCGCGCGTGACGCGGGCGGTCACCTTGTCCTCGACGCGGGCGGTTTCACTCGACACCGTGCGCTCCACCTGGATGCCCAGCACGGAATCGGCCGGGACCTGCAGCTCGATCAGCTCCGGTGCGGCCGGCGGCTCGGGCGCCTCGGCGACCGTGACCGGAGGCGCCTCGGGCTCCACGGGCGCCCGCGTCTCCCACATCGAACCGGTGTTCTCGGGCAGCGGCGCCGGCGCGGGCTCGGGCGGTGGAGGCGTGGTGCGGGCCGGGGCTGCCTCGGCGCGCCGGGTTTCCTGCCGGGGCGCCGGACGGCTCGGCGCGGGCTCGCGGGTGGTGCGGGGGCTCGGAGCCGGAGCCGCCTTGCGTGGAGCCGGGGCCGCCTCGGCCACCGGGGGCGTCACGCGGGGGGCCGGCGATGCCGCCGGCGCCGGCGTGATGACCCCTTCCGATTCGGTGACCGTGGCGGGAGCCCCCGGTGCCGGTGCCGCGACGGGCACCGCCGACGGCGTGTCGGCAGCAACCGCCGGCTGGCCGTAGCGGACGGCCAGGAAGCCTCCCAGCCCGGCTGCCGCCAGGCAGCCCATCGTCAGCGCGGCAAAGACCAGCTTGTTGATACCCATCGCGGAAACTCCTTCGCTACCTGCGATAGAGCAAGGGGCATGCCCGCTCGGAATGCCGGATCGGCGTCAGTTTAGCGGGATCCAGGCCTCGAATTCGTCATCGAGATGTCCCCTGCAGGTGAAAGTGTCACCCAGGTGCGGGCGGGTGCGGGCGGGTGCGGGCGGGTGCGGGCGGGTGCGGGCGGGTGCGGACAGGTGCGGACAGGTGCGGGTCAGGCGCCGCAGCTCGCGACGCGCTCGCGGACACGGTCGAAGGCCCTCCTCACCATACCGGTGAGCGCGGACACGCGGTCGGCCGCCGCGAAGGTGTCCCTCGCGCGGGCGTAGCCGGCGCACGCCTGCCGGGTCCGGCCCTCGGCGGCGTCCACATCGGCCCTCGTGCCGAGCGCGGAGGCGTAGCGCCACTGCAGCGGCTGCGGCAGCGGGCTGGAGGCCCCGAGCGCCTCGAAGAGCGCGACCGACGCCTCGGCCTGCCGGCGCGCGATTCGAAGATCCCCCGCCTCCAGCCGGTTGGCGGCGTAGTTGCGCGTGGCCTCGCCGAGCACGAGCGCCACCCGCGCGTTGGAACCGTCCTGCGCGCGGAGCGGCTCGACCAGCGCCAGCGCACGCTGGTACGGGGCAGCCGCCTCCGGACCGCGGCCTGCCTGGTCGAGCACCATGCCGAGAAGGTAGGCGTCGGTGGCGGCCTCGATCTTCAGGGCGGTGTCGTCCGGGCGCTGTGACAGCGTCGCTTCCGACACCTCGAGCGCCTCGGTCGCGTGCGCCACGGCCTCGGCGGCCTGGCCGGTGTCGTAGTGTATCGAGGCCAGGTGGCGCGTGACGATGCCCACGTTGCGCCGCACGGGCTCGCGCGCGGGATTCTCGGCGGCGAGCGCTCGGTACTCGTCGCGCACGCGCACGAAGAGCGCGCGCCGCTCCTCCCACGACTCCGCGGGCGTGTTGAGGGCCTGGGAGAAGATCGCGCCCGCGCGAAGCTCCCGCGCGTCGTACTCGCCGCGACGCGCCGCCACGTTGCGCTCGGCGTAGCCGACGGCAGCCCGCGCCGTCACGAGCGCAGCCTCGGGCCGGCCCTGGCTGTTCTCGAACGTGGCCATTCGTGAGTGCAGGAGTGTCGCGTCCCGGAGCAGCTCCGGGTTCGATGGCTCGATGTCGAGGGCCGTGTCGATGAGGGCCTTCGCTCTCTGGAACCGCTCCGCCGCCGCCGGCACGTTTCCCAGCGTGGACGTGCTGATGTCCCCCTCCACGCGGGCGAGCTGCGCGTACGCGCTCGACAGCTCCTGCAGCAGCGGCACGTTCTCCCCCGCGTCCGCGGACACCGCCTCGAGGTACCTCATCGTCTGCTCAATGAGCGTCCGGCGCAGTTCGAGCGTACCGGGAATCGACTCGAGTTTCGGCTGGATGTCGAAGATGGTGGTGTGAATCAGCTGCCGCGCATCCTCGAACCGGCGCTCGGCGATGCGTGCCTGCCGGGTGACGGCCACGGCGCCCGCGACCAACGAGATCACCAGCGCAGCGGCGGTGGCGCTGAGCGCCTTGTTCCGTCGCACGAAGCGCGCGAGGACGTACCACGGGCGCGGTGGCACCGCCGATACCGGCCGGCCCTCCAGCCAGCGTGCGAGGTCGGTGTCGAGCTCGTGCACCGACGGGTAGCGATCCGCCGGCGCCTTGGCGATCGCCTTCAGCGTGACGGCGTCCAGGTCGCGCGCGACCGAGGTGTTCACGCGGCTGGGCGGTGCCGGCTCGTGTTCCAGCACCAGGCGCAGCGCCTCGTCCACCGATGCGTCTTCCCGCAGCTGCGGGTTCGTGCCGGTCAGGACCTCGTACAGCAGGGTCCCGAGGGAATACACATCCGAGGTGAGCGAGAGCGGCTCGCCGCGCAGCTGCTCGGGGCTGGCGCACGCGAACGAGAGCGGGTGCATGACCGTGCGCGTCTCGGCCGTGAGCGTGCTGGCCTGCACGATCTGCGCGATGCCGAAGTCGAGCACCTTCACCTGACCCGCGGGCGTGACCAGGACGTTCGCCGGCTTGAGGTCGCGGTGGAGCACCAGCCGCTGGTGCGCGTAGTGCATGGCCGAGCAGAGCTGGCGGAAGAGCGCCACCCGCTCGCGGACCGGCAGAGCCTGCTCCACGCACCACGAGGTGATGGGTCTGCCCTCGACGAGCTCCATCACGAAGTAGCGCTGGCCCTGCGCGATGCCGCCATCGAGGAGGCGGACGATGTTGGGGTGATCCAGCGTGGCGAGGATCTGCCGCTCCTGGATGAAGCGGCGCTCCGCTTCGGGCGCGAAGATGCGATCGCCCGCGACCTTGAGCGCCAGTGGGCGATCGATCTCGCCGTCGGCACGGACCGCGCGATACACCGTCCCCATGCCGCCGCGGCCGATCTCCCCGACCAGCCGGTAGGGGCCGACGAGGGCACCCGGCCCCGGGGCGCCGACGCGATCCGCCAGCATCGGGGGCGACTCGTCCAGTGCAGCGAGGAGGGAGCGAACCTCGTCGCGGATGACCGGTTCGAGGGCCTCGAGCAGCGCGGGGCGCTCGGCGGGCGCGGCCTCGTGCACCCGCGCGAACGCGTCCTTGGCGGCAGCCCATCGGTCCATCGGCGGCGTCACGCCGGCTGCCCCTCGCCGGGGGTGCCGGCGCTCAGCCGGCGCGCCAGCCATGCCCGTGCCACCGTCCAGTCGCGGCTCACGGCCTGCGGCGAGGTGCCCAGCACGTCGGCCGTTTCGTCCAGGGTCAGCCCCGCAAAATAGCGGAGCTCCACCAGCCGGGCGAGTTCGGCGTCCACCTCCGCCAGCCCGTCCAGCGCCAGGTTGAGCGCCAGCACGTCCGTGTCGGGCTCCACGGCGACGCGGACGGCGAGGTCCAGGTCCTGGTGCGCGGCGCCGGAGCCTCGCTTGCTCGCGAGCCTGCGCCGGGCCTGGTCCACCAGGATGCGGCGCATCGCCGTCGCCGCGGCCCCGAAGAAGTGGGCGCGGCCGCTCCAGTTGATGCGGGTCTGGTCCACCAGCCTCAGGTAGGCCTCGTGCACGAGGGCGCTCGTTTCGAGCAGATGTCCCTTCCGCTCGTTCCGGAGCAGGTGAGCGGCGATGGCGCGCATCTCCCCGTAGACCTGCGGCACCAGCTCGTCGAACGCCCCCCGGTCGCCGTCGTGCCACTTGTTGAGCAGGTCGGTGATGTCGGCCATCCCCGCCGAATCCTATCCCGGCCCGACGAACAATCCCACGGCCTGCGCCACGTAGGACGAGCCCCGGGGTGTGCTGCCGTGAGCAAGGGCACCGGCGCCCAACTCTGATGGGGAAAGGGAGCAGTCACGTGGCCAGCATCAGCTTGCGTGTGATCGGATTGGGTGTCTTTTGTCTGACGTCGTGGCTGGCCGGCGGCCGGACCGCGGACGCCCAGACGCTTCCGTTCACCCTCTACAACAACCGGGCGGCCTGGGAAGCCGCCGCGGGCAGCGTGACGACCATCGACTTCGAGGGCGTGGCGCCGAACGGCTCGTTCACCGCCTTCGACAACGCGGATGGCTTCAGCCGTTTCGGGGTCCGGTTCGTCGGCGTGAGCCCCAGCAACGCCGTGGTGCCCTACTACCTGCGCGTCGTCAGTCCCACCTACGCGCCGGACTACGACTGGGGATCGGGTGCGGTGATGCACGGCCCGCCGTTCATGCCGCAGCCGAACAACGTCGGCGGCGCGAACAGCGCGATTGTGATCACGCCGCCTGCGGACGTCTACGCCGTGGGTGGCGACGTCATGAGCCTCTTCCCACAAGGGGAGAGCTTCATCGTCCAGGTGCGGACGACGACCGGTGTGTACACGCCGCCGGGTAACGTGTTCACTGCAGCGCGGCCGAACCGGACGTTCATCGGCATCGTGTCGCCGACCCGCATCCTCGAGATTCGCCTGCTGTGCGCGAGCTTCCCCGTCATCGACAACGTCTCGTTCTCCGCCAGTCCGCAGGCGCCGGCCGCCCCCTCCAACCTGCAGGCGTCCGCCAGCGGGTCCACGGTGAACATTTCCTGGACGCCGGCGACGACGGGGGGCACGCCCTCCGTGTACGAGTTGCAAGCGGCCGCCTCACCGGGAGGCGCACCAGTTGCCAGCCTCAGCACCACCAGTACGTCCCTGCAGGTACCCAACGTCCCGGCCGGCACGTACCACCTCCGCGTGCGCGCCGCGAACGTTCATGGGCAGAGCGATCCGACTGACGAAGTGTCGGTCACCGTCGGCCAGTCGACCGGCTTGCTCACGCTCAGCCCCGCAGGGCCCGTCACGCTCGGGCAGTCCGTGACCCTGTCCTGGCAATCGACACCGATCGTCTCGAGCTATCTCATCACCGTGTTGAGCGGGCCCGGCATCGCGGGGCCGTCGACGGTGGCGCAGGCGGGTTGCTGCAGCGTCGCGCTGCCCATCCCGACGAACATCGCGCCGGGCACCTACGCAATCCGTGTGAGCGGAGGGGGCATGGTCAGCGCGCCGATCTCGCTCGAGGTGCTGCCCGCGGCGCCGTTCACGCTGGGCGTCTCGGTCGCTTCGGCCGGTGCCGGCGACCCGGTGACGTTCTCGTGGACCGACCTGGGCCTGGGCACCGGCGTCCAGTACCAGCTCTTCGCCGCGCCGGCAGGAACGACGTCGTTCGCCCCCGTGGCGCCCGCCGAATGCTGCAGCATCAGCGTCACCGTGCCCCCCGGCGTGTCGGGAGCGTTCGACCTGTTCGTGCAGGGCAGCAACACGCGGCAGAGCAACCTGGTGAGGCTGCAGATCGATCCGTAGTGTCGGGGCGGTCCGTCGACGAACGTGATGTGACTGGAGGAGCCATGCGCGAGTCGTGGATTGGCGTGCTGATTGTCGTGGGGATGACTGTTGCAGCGGAGCGCGCGGCTGCACAGCCGCTCGGGAGCTTCACCTGGCAACTGCAGCCGTTCTGCAACCGGGTGACGGTGAACGTCCGGCAGGACGGTTCCGTGTACACGCTGGACGGAACCGATGACCAGTGCGGCGCCGCTCAGACGGCGCCGCTGGTGGGCGTGGCGGCGCTGAACCCCGACGGCACCATCGCCTTCGGGCTGAACATCGTCTCCCCAACGGGCCAGTCGATTCCGGTCCAGGCCCGTATCACGTTCGCCACGCTGAGCGGCACGTGGAGCGACGCGGCCGGCAACGGCGGTACGTTTGCGTTCGGCGCGAACACGGGCGGCAGCCCACGGCCCAATACGCCCTCGACCGGCGGCGATATCACAGGAGTGGCCGCAGGGGCCGGCCTGACCGGTGGCGGCCCCACGGGCGACGTTGCGCTGGCAGTGGACACGACGGTCGTCCAGAGTCGCGTGACGACGGTGTGTCCCGCGGGCCAGGCGCTCAGGAGCATCAACCAGAACGGTACGGCGGTGTGCGAGCCGGTGACGGGGTCGGCGGGCGGTGACATCACATCCGTGAATCCGGGGCTGGGGCTTACGGGAGGCGGCGAGGCGGGCGACGTTGCGCTGGCCGTGGTGTTCGGTGGTGACGGTGTGCTCCCGGCGGCTGCACGAGCAGACCACGAGCACGTGGGCGCCGGCGCCGGTTCGGTGGGCGTGGGCCCCGGCGCTCTGGCCACCTCGTCGGCCGCCGACACCACTGCCGTCGGGTTCAACGCACTGGGGGGCACGTTCTCAGGTGCCAGGAACACGGCGCTCGGCACGCGGGCGCTGGAACTGTTCGGCACCGGTTCCGAAAACACCGCGCTCGGACGCTTCGGGCTGCGGCAGCTCACCGATGGCAGCGGCAACACCGTGGCCGGCAACGCCGCTCTGGCCGGTCTCACCACCGGAGATTTCAACACCGCCATGGGCGATGGTGCGCTCGTCCTGCTTACGTCGGGCAACGACAACACCGGCGTGGGCTTCCGCGCCGGCCTGACGACGACGAGTGGCAACAAGCTCACGCTCATCGGGCACCGGAGCGAGGCGGCCACGGCATTGAACAATGCGGCCGCCTTGGGAGCACACGCCCGCGTGGACCTGAGCAACAGCCTCGTACTCGGCAGCATCAACGGCGTGAACGGGGCGACGGCGAGCACACGCGTGGGGATCGGGACGACCGCGCCGGACGCTCAGCTGGACCTGGTCTACGACTCAACCATCAACGGCGACACGCTGCAGGCGACGCGCTACGACGATAGCGGCGCGGGCCCGGTGGTCACGTTCAGGAAGGCGCGGGGGACGCGGGCAGCGCCGGCGGGCGTGCTGGCCGGGGACAACCTGTTGTTCCTCCGGGCCACCGGCCACAACGGGACGGCGATCTCGACGACGGGCCGGGCGACGCTGTTCGCGGAGGCGACGGAGAACTGGACGACCACGGCGAACGGCACACGCTGGGCGTTCTTCACGACGGCCAACGGGTCCACGTCCACGGCCGAGCGCCTGCGCATCGATCACGACGGCCAGGTTGGCATCGGCACCATTGATCCGCTGGCGACCCTGCACGTGGCTGGCACCATGCGCGTGGACGCGCTGGGCACCGCCGGCGCGACGACCCTGTGCCGGAATGCCAGCAACGAGATCGCCACCTGCTCGTCCAGCCTGCGCTACAAGCAGGACATCGCGCCGTTCTCGGGAGGGCTCGACCTGCTGAATCGCCTGCGCCCCATCAGCTTCACCTGGAAGGACGGCGGCATGCGCGACGTTGGCTTCGGTGCGGAGCACGTGGCGGCGATCGACCCGCGCCTGGCAGTGTTCACCGGCGCCGGCGAGGTGGAAGGCGTCAAGTACGATCGCCTCACCACCGTGCTCGTCAACGCGGTGAAGGAGCTGGAAGCCATGGTGGACGAGCTCCGCCGCGATCGGGATGCGCTGAAGGAGCGCTTGTCGGCACTCGAGAGCCGCGATCGGAGGTAGCGCCGGATCGGTCGGCGGCGGGCGCGCCCCCCCGGTCGATGGCCACCGCCTGGCCCGAGAAACGATCCTGACGACGCCGCGCCGGGTGAGGCGTAGACCGGCGCGGACGTCGTCAGACCCGGGCCGTGGCCTGTTCGGCCACGGCACGGGCGTGCACGGCAGTGGCAGTCTGCCGTGCAGATTCAAAGGCGCCCTGCATCCAGGCGTTCATGTTGAGGTGATCGCCGGCGAGGTAGACGCGCCCCTGCGGCTCGGCGAGCTTCCGCCGCGCCGCCGGGTTGGTGTTCGACCATGAGCCGCGGTTCCACGTGACGCGATGCCACGCTACCGAGAAGCCGCTCTCGACCTCGGCCCTGTACTGCGGGTGGATGCGGCTGCCCTGCTCGAGCGCCAGCGCCAGCCGCTCGTCCGGCGTCTTGTCGCCGATGGGCCGGCCCGCCTGGCCCTGCAGGTAGTAGCCGACCAGCACGCCCTTCTTCCCCAGGTAGCCCGACGAGGGGTAGACGATCTGGCCGATCTCCATGTCGGTCTTCGAGGCGCCGCCGAAGATCTGATCGTCCTCTTCCCAGAAACGGCGTTTGAACTGCAGACCCATCTTGCCCGCGGCCGCGTAGGGCACCTTGGCAATCGTGGCCTTGAAGTCGGCGGGGAAGTCGGTGTCCACCTGCGCAAGCAGCGGCAGCGGCATCGCGCAGACGCAGTAGTCGCCCTGCACTTCGTGCGGGGCGCCGTGGGCGTCCTTGTAGGCGACCGTGACGCCACGCTCGCCCTGGCGGATGGACTGCACCGCCGCGCGGTAGGTCACCTTCTTGCCGACCCGGGCGGCCAGCGCGCGCGGGAGTTGATCGGTTCCGCCCACCACCTGCACCATCGTCTGCTGGTACTGGAAGCCGAGGTCCAGGTAGTACGGCGTCCGCGAGCCGAGCAGCTCGCCGAGCGGCAGCGGCGTGTAGCGCGGCGTGCCCTCCGGTGGTCCCGCGAGATCGGGCCCGCGCAGCGCCCCGCCGTGGTACTTGCCCGACGAATCGAGCGCGCCCTTGCTGCGGAGGTATTCGAGGAGGCGCTCGCGATCCTCGGGCGAGAGCACCTCGTCCAGCGCGTGATCGGCGACGGCCTTGCTCAGCAGCTCCGAGACATAGCCGTCCATGTCCGTGTGCACTTCGCGGAAGCGCACGCGCCGGTCCTTCAGCGCCGGCGTCTTCGACTGGTACAGGTAAGCGGCCTCGGATACCAGTGCGAAGGTCTCCACCGGCACCTGCAGCTCCCGGCAGTACCCGAGCGTGGTGGTGTGGTGATACGGGATGCGCATCGCGCCGCAGTTGAAGTACTGCCCCTCGTCGAAGGTGCAGGTCTGCGACGGTCCGTCCTCCTCACTCACGGTGCCGCGGCGGATGGTGTGCGCGCGGCCGCCGGGGCGCTCACGCGCCTCGAGCACCTGGACGGCGTACCCGAGCTTGCCGAGCTCGTACGCCACGGTGAGGCCGGCCAGCCCCGCGCCGATGACGACGACCTTCGTGCCGTTGCCGCTGCCTTGCAGGTTGAAGGGCGCCGCGGCCTGCGGTGCGGCCATCAGGCCGAGGCCCGTCATGGCCTCGTAGGCCAGCGAGGCGCCGCCCGCCAGCGCGGCCCGCTCGATGAATCGTCGTCTGGTCAGCACGCGTTGCCCTGTTTCCCTACCGCCGAGCCATCATCGGCACGTCGAGGGCCGACGGCGGGCGTTTGCCCGTGGCCACCGCGTTGATGGTGGCGCCAGTCGTGGCCGTGAGCGGGCTGCTGCCCGCCTTCCCGCCGTTTTGCCCGAGCATGTGCGCGACGATCGCCAGGTACTCGTCCGGTGTCATGGATGAGCCTTCGGGCGGCATCGTGGTGCGCACGAAGTCGAAGAGCTCCGTGGTCGTGCGCGCACCCCACGTGGCCATGAAGGCGTCCCCCGTGAGTGCCGGCGCGTCGTCGCGCCCCCCCAGGTCGCCGGCATGGCAGGAGGCGCACTGCGCCTGGTAGGCCTTCCGTCCCGCCTCCGCCTGCGCGGCCGTGAATACGCCGCCGTCGGCCGTGGCCTGTCCGGCCAGCCAGATGCCGCCCAGGCCGCTGACGAGAAACACCGCAAGACCGCCGGTGAGGTTGATGCCCATGCCCTTCCAGGGAGAAGGTTACCGGCCGCGTCCAGCCGGAGGCTTCAAGAGGTCGCAAAGAGGTCGTTAAGAAGTGGTAAAAACGGGGGAGGGTCCCGCGGGAGCGGGGCCGACTTGCTACCATCCATCCCATGGGAACGCCTGGGGCGTGGTTCGCCCGGCGGGGCACGCTCCTCCTCGTCGTCGCCATCGGCCTGTTGCTGCCCGCACTGGCCGTGCTGCAGTATCGGTGGACGGGTGAGCTGACCCAGCTCGAGCAGCTGCGCGCGCGGAACAACCTGTCGGCCGCGGCCTACCAGTTCTCCACCCAGTTCGACGCGATGCTCGCCGGCATCTACGCCGAGTTCCACGACCGCTTCGCCGACGAAGGATCGGACGACGTTCACGCCCCGCTGCCGGCGCTGCCGGGAGGCGTGAGGCACGAGGAGCTCGCCCGCCAGGTCCTCCTCGTGGATCGCCTGCCGGACGGGAGTCTCGCCGTCCACGAAATGGGCACGGGAGGCGATGCCGGGCGATCCGTCCCGGCACCGGCGTGGCTCGACGCCCGCGCGCTGCAGCGGACGCTCCTCGACGAGGTGCCGGCGCTGGTCGTGCGAGGGAGCGGCCCCGCGCAGAACCGCTGGATCGTGGTCGTCCTCGACATGGACCGCATCATGACGGACGTGCTGCCGGCACTCATCGCCGGCTGCGTCGAGGGCGGAATTCCGCTGGCGTACGACGTCCTGATCAACCGCGACGATGAGCCGGCGCGGGTGCTCTACGAGTCGCGCGCGGGGCTGGCGGCGACGGATTTCGATTCATGGATCACGATGGCGCCGCTCTTCGCGGTGCACGGGCGCGATCTCTCGCCGGTGACGGCGCGCGGGCTGATGCCCGACGCGGCCGCGCATCGCTGGCGCTTCTTCATCAAGGGGCAGGAGGGCGCGCTCGAGGCGGCCGTCGGCGCCGCGCGCCTGCGCAACCTCGGCATCGGCGCCGGCGTGCTGGCGCTGCTCGCGCTCAGCGTCGGCCTGCTCGTCGCCTCGGTGCGCCGCGAGCAGCGAGGTGTGCGGGACCAGCTCGAACTGGTTGCGCGCATGTCGCACGAGCTGCGCACGCCGCTGGCCACCATCACCTGCGCGGGCGAGAACCTCGCAGACGACGTGGTGGACGGCCCCGTTGAGGCGCGGCAGTACGGGCGCATCATCCAGCAGGAAGGGCGGCGCCTGAACAAGACGATTGCGGACATCCTGCTCTGCTGCCGACTGCAGATTCGCGCCGACGCCGCGCTCAACCTCGCGCCCACCGATCTCGGCGGCGTCATCGATCAGGCCGTCGCCGATAGCCTGATGGTGACCAGCGCCGGGGCCGCTCCCATCGAACGTGTCATCGAGCCGCGCCTGCCGCAGGTGATGGCCGACGGCGAGGCGCTGCGCGTGGCGATCAAGAACCTCGTGGTGAACGCCATCCGCCACGGGACGGGCGGTCCGATCCGGGTGTCGGCGCGCGCGAGCCGTGCCGACGGCGGCGAAATCGTGGTCGACGTCGAGGACGAAGGGCCCGGCATCCCGGAGGACGAGCTCCCGCGGGTGTTCGACTCGTTCTTCCGCGGCCGGATGGCCCGCGACGGCCAGGTGGAAGGCAGCGGCATCGGGCTGAGCGTGGTCTACCACGTGGCCCGCGCGCACGGGGGCCAGGTGCGCGCCGCGCGCGTGCAGCCGCACGGCACGCGGTTCACGCTCGTCCTGCCGGCGCTCGGCCGCCCGGCGGCGCACCGCAGCGACTCGGCGGCGTGACGTGGGGGCCCCGATGACCCCGGCCGATCCCGCCCGCATCCTGCTGGTGGACGACGAGCCGGGCCTCCGCAAGATGCTCTCGGACCGCCTGCGGGCCGAAGGCTATGCCGTCGAGACCGCGGCGGATGGCCGGGCCGGCAGTACCCTGGCCCGCACGGGCGCCTACGATCTCATCATCCTCGACCTGAACCTGCCCCTGAAGGACGGCCTCGAGATCTGCCGCGAGATTCGACACGAGGGGATGGAGACCGCCGTGCTGATGCTCACCGCGCGCGATGCCACCGCCGACAAGGTCGTGGGCCTCAAGAGCGGCGCGGACGACTACATGACCAAGCCCTTCGAGAGCGCCGAACTGATGGCGCGCATCGAGGCGCTACTCAGGCGCGGGCGCGCGGCGCGCGCCGGCGAGCCCGCGGAGTACGCGTTCGGCGACGTCGTGGTGCGGCCGGTGAGCGGGATCGTGTTGAAGGATGGTAAACCGGTGCGGCTGTCCGCGCAGGAGCTGAAGCTGCTCACCTACCTCGTGCGCCATTCGGGCGTGCTGTTCTCCCGCGATCAGCTGCTGGACGCGGTGTGGGGCTACCAGGCCACGCCCGAGACGCGCACGGTGGACGTGCACATCAGCTGGCTGCGGCAGAAACTCGAGCCCGAGCCCCACAACCCTCGCTACATCGTGACCGTGTTCGGCGTCGGCTACCGGTTCCAGGGGGACGAGGGGGGATAGGGCGGCGCTGCGCGCCGGAGGCCCGGGTAGGCCCGGCGGGTGGCGGCGCTTCGCGCCGTGGGCCCGAGTAGGCCCTGCGGGTGGGCCTCCGGGTAGGCGGCGCTTCGCGCCGTGGGCCTCGCCGCTTGCGCGGCTCGGTGGGGAACTCCCACACGCCGCCGGCGTGCCCACCGCGCGTGCGCGCGGCCCCCGCGCCGAGAGGCGCGCCCACCGAGCGCAGCGAGGCCTGCTCGCTCTACGCCCGCGCCACCTCCGACGTCCCCGCGATCCGGGGCGCCTCCGCTTCCTCGGCCTTCCACACGACGATGTTGCCGCCGGCGCGCTTGCCCTCGTAGAGACGCATGTCGGCCACGCGCACGAGCTCTTCGAGCGTCTCGAAGGCGCCGTCGGCGGGGTAGCAGGCCACGCCGATGGTGACGGTGATGGTGCCCCACGGGAAGGGTGGTGACGCGAAGGCGCACGTTTCCCGCAGGCGCACCTGGACGCGCTGGGCCAGCGCGAGCGCATCCTCGGCGTGCGTGCGCGGCAGCGCGATGACGAACTCGTCGCCGCCATAGCGGCACGCGATGTCGGCCGCGCGCACCTCCGCGCCGAGCGTCTGGCCCATCAGCGTCAGCACGCGGTCGCCCTCGAGGTGGCTGAACCGATCGTTGATGCTCTTGAAGTGATCCCCGTCGAGGATCATCAGGCTGAGCGGCTCCTCGTACCGCCGTGCGTGCGCCAGCGCCTGCGGCACCACCTCATCGAAGTGCAGGCGGTTGTACAAGCCCGTGAGCGTGTCGTGGATCATCCGGCGCCGCGCCAGCTCGTACTTCTGCCGGTAGGTGAGCAGCTGGAACACGTCGGCCACGTCACCCTCGTTGGCGGCCACGCCGCGCGGCTCGATGAAGCGGAGGTACGTCCACAGCACCGTACCGTAGAACACCGTGGCGCCGGCCTTGGCCAGCATCCCGTTCACCAGCGCCTGCGCGAAGCCCGGCGTGCCGTAGAAGAGGAACCCGACGAAGAGCAGGTTGTCGAACGCGACGATGACGAGCAGCGATGACAGGATGCGGAGATAGAACGACGAGACGTACCGGCTGATGAACTCGTAGGCCAGGATGATGCCGACCACGTCCAGGAACAGCAGGGTCGCGCCCACCGTGGCGACCTTCGCGTTGTTGATGAACTCGCTCGCGCCCAGCGCGGCGCTGCCGTTCACGCCGCCGCCCGGGAGGACGAAGTGCGCGCTCACGAGCAGCGAGACGAGCGTGAGGCCCGCGTTGGCGAGCACCAGCCCGTAGACCAGCTTCCGCGCTTCGGTGGCGTCCTCCTTGAGATAGACCAGGAGCACGGCGAAGAGGTTCGCCGTGAACATCACCGAGGAGGCCGGATAGAGCACGAAGCCCGGCCACAGCTCGACCTGCACCGAGAGGGTGGCTTCGAGGTACTGGAAGCCGCCCATCACGATGTAGAGCGGCGACAGCCCGAGGAGGCTGCGGGCGCGGAAGAGCGCCAGCACCAGCGCGGCCATCACCGCCGCTTCGAGCACGAGCAGGCCGAGCTGCAGTCCGTTCATCCAGGTTGAAACGGGTCGGCGCGGGCGCCCGCCTCGGGGAGAAGCGAGGATTATAGCGCCGGCCGAACCGGCGTAAGATGCGGATGGCACTCATTCCGGTTTCGCATCTCCCGAGGAGGCTCCATGACCCCGACCGCCACCCGCACGACAACGGCGGCTCTCCTGGCCCTGGCCGTGGCCGCGCTGACCACGAGCGGCGCCGGCGCCCAGGCGCGCCGCGCGCAGGCGCCCCCCGCCCAGCGCGTCGACGCCGAGTACACCGCGAAGATCAAGGAACACCTGCAGGACCCGCGCATCACGACCGAGCTGGTGGACCACCTCCCGGCCTCCGACACGGTGCCCACGCCCCTCAAGTTCCACGGCCGCATCGTCGGCACCCCGGGCGAGCTGACCTACGCCAGGGACATCCACCGCTACTTCGCCGCGCTCGACAAGGCCTCCGACCGCGCGTCGCTGTGGACGATCGGGAAGACCGAGGAGGGCCGCGACATCGTCCTGCTGGCCATCGCGGACGAGGCCACGCTGAAGCAGCTGGCGAAGTACAAGGACATGCTGGCCCGCCTGACGGACCCGCGGAAGACCACCGAGGCCGAGGCGCAGCAGCTGCTGCAGACAGCCAAGCCCATCTACTGGTTGATCAGCGGCATCCACTCGCCCGAGAACGGCGGCCCGGAGATGCTGCAGGAGCTGGCCTACCGGCTCATCGTCCAGGAGACGCCGTTCGTCCAGCAGATTCGCAACAACGTGATCACCTTCATCACGCCCGTCATCGAGGTGGACGGGCGCGAGAAGAACGTGGACACCTACTACTTCAACAAGAAGCGGCCGCAGGGCGAGGCGCGCCTGCCGCTGATGTACTGGGGCAAGTACGTCGCGCACGACAACAACCGCGACGGCATGGGGCAGTTCCTCGAGCTCACGAAGAGCGTGACGCGCGTCCAGAACGAGTGGAAGCCCACCGTCATGCACGACCTGCACGAGATGCAGACCTATCTCTACACCTCGACCGGCACGGGGCCCTACAACGAGGCACTGGACCCGATCACCGTGGACGAGTGGTGGCTGCTCGCCAAGACCGAGGTCATGGAGATGACCAAGCGCGGCGTGCCCGGGGTCTGGACCTACGGGTTCTACGACGGGTGGACGCCGAATTACATGTTCTTCATCGCGCACACGCACAACGCGATCGGGCGCTTCTACGAGGTGCAGAGCTACGGCCCGGACAACTACGAGGCGCGGGCCGGCGCGACGACGACCAGCCGCGAGTGGTTCCGGCCGAACCCGCCGCTGCCGTCCATCAAGTGGGGGCCTCGCAACAACACCAACATCCAGCAGTCGGGCGTGCTCATCGCGCTCAACCACGTGGCGAAGAACAAGCAGACGTATCTCGAGAACTACTGGCTGAAGAACAAGCGCTCCATTGACGAGGGCAAGGCCGGTCCCGTGAACGCGTGGGTGATCCCCGCCGCGCAGTACCGCAAGGCCGACGCGGCCGACGCCGTGAACGAGCTGCGGCGCCAGGGGCTGGAGATCCACCGCGCGACCGGCGCCTTCAAGGCGGGGAACGTGAGCGTCGCGGCGGGCGACTACATCGTCCGCGGCGATCAACCTTATCGAACGATGGCGGAGATGTACTTCGGCATCCAGAACTTCGCACCCGCCAACCCGCGGCCGTACGACGACACCGGCTGGACGTTCCAGTTCATGCGGAACGTGAAGCTGCACGCCGTGAACGACGCGTCCATCCTGGCGCAGCCGATGTCGATGCTGACGGCCGACGCCGTGGCGCCTGGCGGGGTCGAAGGCAGCGGCAACACCCTGATCGTGGACCACACCACCGACAACAACCTGATGAAGTTCCGCTTCACGCACGCGTCGGTGAAGATGCAGGCGGCCGAGGAGGACTTCGAGGCCGGCGGGCGGAAGTTCCGAGCCGGCGCGTTCCTCGTGTCGGGCTCGGACCGCGCCGCCATCGAGCCCACGCTGAAGGAGCTGGGCCTCTCGGCGTTCGCTGTCCCGGGCACGCCGAACGTGAAGGCGCACGACCTGGACGTGCCGCGCATCGGCTACGTGCACGCGTGGCAGCGGACGCAGGACGAGGGCTGGGTGCGCGCGGCGCTGGACACGTACAAGGTGCCCTACACCTACTTCGGCGAC